>PBOR01000011.1 GCA_002724395.1 Rhodospirillaceae bacterium
CATTCCCAGCATCCCGATCTTAAGAAGAATTGCCAACCAAAGTGCTATAGGAGAACGCTGCTTCCGAACTGCTGATGAAGTCGTATCTTCATATGCCTTTACCGCATTGCGCAAAATAAGACTATTACCGAATATCCCAACGATAACCATGACAGACAATGATACTACCCAACTTATGGTATCTAGCGTAGGGCTTGGCGATTCAACCGAGTAAATCGATGCAAGATATGGAAAGAACCAGACAACGATAAGCAACCCCCATCCGAGTAAATTTTCCCTCCGGTAAATTAACCAGAGATAACTGAACAGAAATGCTGACCAGTTCCATGAGAGAGTGGAGGTGATTTTCTTTATCGCTTGTTCATCTTTTGTATCCGACTCTTGAACATCTGCCTTTTCTATAATCTTTGAAAATTTTTCTTTGTATTCTGGGCAATTAGTAACAATGCTCTCTTCCAGCGCAGGGCNAGCAATGAATTCCGATATGGTGGTCACTCTTCCCATCACCTTTATTTACACCGTCAACGCCCTCCCGTACTTCCAAGACGCAAGGCAACNGCCAAACAGAGAAGCACTGAGATAATCTCTGTAAGGGTCGGCTTCCGTAAAATATATATAGGTATTTTTTACAGGGAAGTTTCACACAGGCCTGGCGAGAAAATAGATAGGGGATCGTCAATATAAAGTTTTACTTCCAACCGTTCCATTCTCCCAGTCGGCGATTATTACATGTCAAAAACGTGCCTTGGAAACGTGTGTTACTGGGATTGGCATTGCCTGATATAAATCCCCAGCATCTGGTCCTACGTCCCCTTGCGTTTTTGCGCGTTTCTCCGCAACTACCTTCCGATCTGTAAACAGGCGCGGGTATTTGATACCGCTTTTTATTAGTACATGACCTCGCCCAATAACCAGAATAATTGCCATTCCCTTGATGTTTCATCACGACAATGCCACCCACCGGAGCATTATATCGGCCAACAAAGACGTTCCCATCCGCCTCAACGCTTACCGGGCCCCAATCACTATTCCATGTTTCAGCCACGGCTGCGCTGGCAAATGTTATGCCGCTGATGATTGCGATGGTTAATAATTTTGATATTGCTAGCATGAAAGTATTCCTTTGTTTCCTGCAAGAAATTCAGTTTCTTTGATTCTAAACACAAGAGTTACACGATATTGAACGGCCTCAACATAAGTATTTGGATTTTAGAGTTGAGGAGGTTCTGCATATCATANATTAGGTTTTGGTTTCCAGTTTAATGGGGCGGGGTCATATGTGTAGTAGCGAGGTCTCACACTTTGGCATCAACATCATTCCCACTGAAGGCACCGAGATTTCCCCACATATCGGCAGAGGCATTATCCTGCTTGGACACCGGCATGATTATTCATGATCNAGATTAGGATATACCTTATGTTCATNGGGAATGCTGCAAAGGAGTGTGGCTAATGAAAATCTTTATGATTGACTGACACAAATTTAGAGATCGGTTGTTCTAAAGTGAACTTTCCGATGCAGACAATCGATAAAAACGTGCCAGTACATCTATTTTTGGGAATTTAGAATATGAACAAATTATCCAGCAAACTTAAAATTATTTTGCCACTTATTGTGATTATATTATTCACTGCTTCTTTAGCTCACGCTGATTGGCACCTTCCCGTTCCTCCGGCAAAAAAATCCGACGCTGTTTTTCAAAAAGGTCTCACTGCATACAAAAATAAAGATTACGCAATTGCTATAGCTGAGTGGGAACCTATTGCACAAAAGGGATATGGTGGNGCTGCTTATAAACTTGGTAAAATTTATCAGCTTGGGCAGGGTGTTCCACAGGACTATGGGAAAGCAATAAAGTGGTTTGAACGTGCTGGGAAAGGACGTTATGGAGCCAAGAAAAAATTTTGGCGGGGTGCAGCGTTTTACACTCTAGGTTTGATGCATCTCAAAGGAGAAGGTGTCCCAAAGAATCAAAAGAAAGCCTACTCGATGTTTTTGAAGAGTGTACAGAAAGGAGCTGGTACCTGGCAGGGTTTAGCGAGTTATAATATGGGTTTGATGGCTCTCAAGGGAGAAGGTGTCCGAAAGAGCCAAAGGGATGCCATATATTGGTTTAAACAGAGCGCAAGAAGTGGGAACAAAGAAGCTAAGCAAGCACTAAAAGAGGCCCGAAATAAGGCTGCAAATGAGAGAAAACGCAAAAACCAACAAGTTGCCCTTTCTTGCTCATGGTCCAAGAGAGAAATTTATAATCACGGCACCAAGGCCTGCTACGTGCCGAAAGAGTGTCAGGGCGGAAAGAAAAATACCCTATCCTGTCTCGAAATGAAATGCTTGCCGAAGATGACTGCACGCTGTCGCATGGAAGCACGCGAACTTGTTAACGGCTGCAAAGTGGTGGTGCATTCCAANGTTGGCGAAAGCAAATGTATGNAAGGCACTCCAAGAAGATATGTTTTTCAAGGTACGGGAGCCTGNGCAGGGCCTATACCNGGACCTGATTGTCCNAAACCAANANAGCTNTCGGGGAAACCAATTCCNCTTNAANCTNGTAATTTTAAANANGTCCTCAATAATAACGTTCTCGAGACTTATAANAGCTTTNTTTANTTTNTAAATNATGGAGANGTNTTNAGAGCCCGTAAANCTTACTTTNGNAGTGNGNNTTCGCCGGANTCGNATGGATNTTTTTACGAACGAGGAAANATTTTTTGGGGAGAAAAAAACGCGCACAATGGGAAGAAAGNCNTTCGAAGGTGTCTGCATANNGTGGCNGAAACGANAAAAAGAGAAAAAAGGTCGNCAGGAATGCTATGCGATGCAGATGNCTCCAAANGAAGTNTTNATGGACCAATGGCATGGNNGTAANNNGNAATATNTTGTTGCAANACGAAGANATATTAAATACCTGCGCAGNAANGGGCGCTTCCCGATAAAATTAAGAAATGAGTAACAAATCATCCGGCACCCTTTAGCGAAGTGAAATAAAACATGAAAAATTGGGGAGGAAATAGGGTGTCCTTNCCCCTTTGAGTTGGTCCACCGTTAATATGAGGGAACAACGATTTTTTTCACCTTGACGAGCATTGCCGTGAGTAAAGATCTATCGATAAGGTGAGCGAAGCGGTTAACCTTCCATGTTTCAACATCACTGAATGACTTAAGCACTATGAGCAAAACTACCTTTTGCAGAAATTAGAAAGTCGGCTCAATGTAAACCGTTCAATTTTTACAAAAGANAACCCTCTCTAATTAAAGAGAGGGTTGGAATTCTTTCACAAAACAAAAATTAGTGTCAGTTGAACCATTCACAACGTCTTGGTCGATAGAAGCACCGGTTTTTCATTCTTTGCTCCTGTTTCCTATATCTATGCCATTTGCGTTTCATTTTCCTCCACTTTCTTAATTGACGATTATGGTAACGTTCTGGATGTACATGGTGAACAATAACTCGATGATTNTGGGTTACAAATTTTCTGCGTGGTTTTGGCGCCACATAGATAGGTTCTGGATCTGAGTTCCAGAAATGGTGATTTCCATGTTGGGGAAGATAATAACTCCTTTGAGCAAGACTATGGCCAGCCATAGCACCAACCAAAGTACCTGCCGCAGTCGCAGCAAGTTGACCATCCCCCGATCCAATGTTGGAACCAATAAAGCCACCAGTTACCGCACCAATTACGGCGCCAAATAATTCTGCTTCATTAGCTTGAGCCCCCAATGGCTTCCCCACAATGAACATCATCAGAGCGGCGACAACTAATAACTTCTTCTTAAACATGGATAAAACTCCTTTCAAATAGGCTATCCTTCGTTTCAATAGTTGTAATGGAACGGCGAGGGCATTTTTTTCAATATTATAAAAAATAGGTTTGCGCGATCTGTGATAGCCCAAGAGATTGCTGTAGTGGCTATGGAAGCCAAGGACATTCAAATCATTACCAGTAGCGGTCAGAACCTGACCGAAAGCGTTGCTCCTGCGAAAGTCGCAATGAGGCAGATGGCTGGGGTTTTCTCTCAATACAAAAACAAAGGCTAGTGAATAAACTAGCGATATGACGAAAACGATTTAAAGATAAAGTTTGCTCAAGGCACAGCGGCAGACGAACCAGCGATGCATTGAAATAAACGAAGTCGCTATGAAGAGGGTGGTTGGCTGATGAAACGCCTTCTTAAAACACTGGTGATTTTGACAAGTTTAATAGGGTCAGTTGGGATGGGTTTATATGAGTGGTAGCGAGGTCTCACACCTTGGCATCTATATCATTCCCATTGGAGCCACCAAGATTTTCCCACATATCGGCAAAGGCACTACCCTGCTCAGCCACCAGTATGACAATTCATGATGACGCCTCTTTTATTTTTTTGGGCGAGTGCATAAAACCCAAACCCCTAGTATCAAATCTCCTACTGCCCACGCAAAAAAGAGAAACCACAAAAATGTACCTTTCATCATAAACTCGGACATTTTCTCTTTATCTTCATATAATCCTGGAGAAAACACATCAAATGAATCTATTGATAGAAAAATAGAAATTAACGCTATAAACATTATTATATTAAAAATTATAAAAATATATTTTGCTAATTTTCCAAATATACTTCTTTCCATTTTCGTATCAACCATAAACTACTATCCTTTTACAAAATTACAATTTAATTTTTTTTGTAATATTGTTTTTTTATTTACATTTTAGTTTTTTAATTCTTGATCACTATTTTTGATATAGCCCCTTACAAGGTTTTTTTGTTTTTTATTAGCAGCATCATTTTTCAAAATAAGTCTGTAAAACTTTATCGCAATCTTATGGTTTTGAGAAACACCTATTCCTTTATAGTAAATCCAACCCAGATTGGCCTGGGCAAGTAAATGTCTCTGTTCCGCAAGAGGTGTCCATTCACGCACAGCAGTTGCGTAGTCCTTATTTTGGAATGCGGTCCAACCCTTTTTGAAATCAGCACTTTCACTTACCCCTACACTCCCGATAAAGATGAAGAGAGATAGGCAAAATGGGATTTATAATTTTTTCATAGCGCAAGCTCCTCCAAGAAGCAGAATAATTATCTGGCAGAATGTAATACTCGGGTACTTATAGAAACGAGTTTAGGAAACTTTGGGAGTATAACGTACAAAACAATGATAAAAATTATTATAACGTACTTTTATTTATATTTTATTATATTTTACGGTTTTTAATAACAATATTTAATTGGATATTTTTAATTTACAATTATTTGTATATTGGAATTTTATACTTTATATATAGAGTGGCTTTAGTAGTCGCTAAGTTTTTGTTTGGAGAATGGATTCCTGGGTGAAATCAAAGGGATTATTAATTTACAATGGTTACCAACCCATGACTGACTTATGGACAGCCAAATGATTAGTAAAAAACTTGTTAGGAAGTTGTTTTTTATCAATGCGAGCAGCCGTCTGGACAAGCTCGACGTCGAGTTGTTAAGAGACAACAAGGACCCGGCAAAAAGTGAAGGCCGCTCAGACATGAACCGTTTGATGGCGCGAGTAATATTCTGTTTCTTCGCGGAAGATACCGACATTTTTCGTGTCACGAAATTTTGCGCTACCTTCGCGCTACTATTTTTGACCAGTGCCGGCACAGCAAACGCTGACAACGTTGCTCAACTCCAGGGTGATTGGACAAGCGTTAATGATCAAAAAGCATCACTAACGGTAGCTGGACAAAAGTGGATTGGTAAGTATGAAAATAAAATCCAAGAATCAAATAATTTTGCTGTTGCAAACAATTGTTTGAATCATGGAGGCAAAATTGACGCAAGTGGAAAATTTGTGGTCTTCCCCGATGATGAGGAGATGTGTCTGGCAATCGTTAAACTATCTAAAACTGAATTAAACTTATCTCTTGTTGGTCTAGGAAATACACTAAGTTATGTCCGAGCGGGCACAGCGAAGCAAAAAATATCTGCAAAGCCAGAAACCATCGCCACGACAACAGGCCTTATCCCATCTGACTTTAATACATGCAAACCTATTCCAGAGAAATGGAAACCCGGCACAAAAGTTTATAACAAAGACTTCGCAAAACACCACCCGCGATATAGTGAAGGCGGCAACATAAAAGGCATGGCACACGCTGTTATGCGTCAGCATTGTATCTGGGTGCAAAAAATTGATGGTTTCGACTGGCGTGTAGTCGTAGGCAGAAACGCAGTCTTTGAAAAGCCAAAAATAGGTTCTGAAGGTGACCCAAACCAAGATCCAGATTACCGCCTATTTAGTCATGAAAAGCAAGGTCCACTGGATATTAAGGAAGCAGCATTCACTCAGTCATTAGAATTGAAATCCAAACCAATCTATAATTTCGTGCATCACAATAATGGAAGGTGGCACGGCACAATTGAATATCTGAAATCATTAGGCAACGAGCAGTATCTTGTTCTCGTATCCTACTGGAAAGGTGATCGTCCTGGCCTGATCAAAGTTCAGTGCCAAATTCAGGAAAACGGGGATACATTTTACTTCACTGAATGCGGCCGCCCAATAATGCGACCGCAGCACGATTACGCAGCAATAAACAATATCAAAAGACTAAAGCCACAAAAGAAAATGCCTGATGGAAGTTTTGGGTCGCTTAAAAGAGGAACATTTTCTGTGTTAAAAAACGCAGAAAGTTTTCCAATTTGGAAAACCACTTTAGGTCCAATTGCTGTATTGCGCGATAATCCAGGAAATAAGAATGCCAAAAGCCATTTCGCTGCAAAATTTTCTGCACATGCTAATGGCGTCATTAGAATGTGGACGAAAGATGGAAAAAAATATACTGGGCATTGGGCTAGGAAATGCCGGGGGTATACAGCATTTGATCAGTGGTGGAGTAAGACCAACAATACAGACAACACTAGAGATTACCAAACTTGTCGGAGCTCAAAGAAGGCCCGTACTTATAAGAAAAATGGTTGGTCTGCCCAATACCAGACATTAGATGGGCAACCGTCATCGTGCTGGGGATCAATCGTGGCATTTAAAAAACCCTTAAACGGAACATTTAACGGGTACATAAAGGAGTGTGGCGTTGGCCAAGCATATGAATTTACGGCGTCAATGGGTTCTCTAGATCCTGAACTTGAGCGAAAACGCCGCGAGCTTGCGGAGATACAAGCACGGCGGGCCAAAGAGGAAAAGCGCCTTCGCCGCGCTGCAGAAATAGAGGCAGAAAAACGTCGCCTAGCTGAAGCTGAGGAGATAGAGCGCCTTCGTGCAGCTGAAGCCGAAGCGCGAAAGAAAGCAGAAGCTGAGAAGCGTCTTCGGGCTCGCATAGCAATACTTCAAAATGGAACGGTTGGCGATACGTCAGGAGGCGAAGTATGGCAAAGCACTTGGGGCCCGGTTGTGGTAGCGGTAGATGCAGATGGTAGGTTTACGGCCCGTTATAATGATAGGGCGATGGGCTGGGTTTCATTGTCCTCTAGTGATGGAATTTTCTATAAAGGCTACTGGGCAAGAAATTGTGGCCAAGAAGAGCCAGGTTGTGGAAGCACCAAAACCACGCGAAATGGAGTAAAGACTCAATGTTGGGGTAACCTCTGGGGTGAGGTAAATGATACAAATAATAAATTTAAAGGTTCTTGGGATTATTGCGGAAGCGGCGCTACTGATGATTGGAACGGTTGGAAATAATATCTCCTTTATACGAAGCAACATTTGTGAAAACCGTCATCTTAGATCTTAATAATTATTTATCTTAGCGCTCCTCAGATGATGAATTCTGTGTTCGTTTAACGAACAGTGACACCGCCATCCTGACGATTTCAGAAAATGGATATGATGCCCAAGCGATGTGCCTTGAAATTGGAAAAGCGATCAAAATCTAGGCAGGTCATTGGTTTACTATTGAAACGGTAGAGACCGAATTTGATCGAGAATTAGCGTGTTCCATCTGTTTGGCGCACGTCGCCAAGCCCTGCATAAAGCCAAATCACGGACGGATCGGCTGCAAGGGTAATCCAATTCTTCGTCTATTCCTTCCATATCTTCAAATAGAGTACTTAAATAGGATGTGGTGATGACAAAAATATTATTAGGAGTCTGCGTCGCGATTGGATTGATGATCTACTCAGATGAAATAAAATTTAAATTCGTTGAATCCGGTTGGAGAGATAGGATTGTATCAAACCTCATGTCTCTAGATCAGACATATGAACCCGGTAATTACTGGTCCCGAAAATCTTCTGGGTATTCGCCATATAATTAGGGCAGAGTGACGTATTGGAACTGAATGGAAATCCTAAAAGGAACTCGTGCCGATCGTAAAGAACCAGAGCGTAATGGCGGTTTATAATCCTTGTTGGGCATCTGATCACTCTTCAGCCCTCATCCACCAGTAATATGAAGAAGACAGAACAGCCATCAGCATCAATGCTGTAACCAGGTCGTATGGGATGAGCAGAGATAATTTATCCCGGCACAGGTCGCGATGGCGATTTGGCGGTCACGCTTTAAAGCCTAATCGACCACCTGGTAGGGTAAAATTCGGATCGTCATTTGTGCCAAATCGTACTCCGCAAGCCTCTCGAAAAAAGTACCAATATCAATCGCCACATCCATGGTTCCAACAACGCTTACCCCGGCCAGTGGCGCGATCTTTGAAAATGGTACCACTCCATTGGCCGCAACAAGGATTAAGGCTTCATGATCCTGTTGATTATTATTACCCGGCATCGGCGCAGACAAAATTTTTGCTTCGTCCTTCCTTGGCAACGTCAAGACGCCTCCCGCAGGCAAAAATAAGTCGGGTTCAAGCCTATTAGGATATAGGCGGATTACTTTATTATCGGCGCCCCATCCAAAAACGGCAATTCGTGCTGCGGTTTTGGCACTGAGCCTGATCGAAATAGGGTCGAGCCCAGCGCGATAGACTTTTTTGTTGAGGTGAGCGGAAATATTTGGATGCGCTTTGCTTCCCACATGCTTCACCGTAGACCGAAGCTCATAAGTCAATCGGTTGGCGCCGCCGTCATCAAGACGGCGAAATTGCTCGTGCAACGGCACCCCCTTATCTAGAGTTCCTTGTAAAACTCGCATGCCATGCGCCTCAGTTCGAACCTCCCGAATGGCCGGCGCTTGGATTGCCAAGGCCTGCGCCACAACGCGCGCACGCGCAAGGTTACGGGCGGCACGAATTGCGCTTTGCCGGTCTAATTTCTTGGAAATAATTGCCACGCCCGTCGCAACATATTGTTTTGCCAGACTTCCCGGGGAGCTAAGATACCTAGCAGGAATACTCTTGGGATCGATCGTAACAGACCGATAGGATATTCGGCGGGCGCCATCCGATAGCCTGGCGTCCAATGTCACACGGTTTTTCTCCGGCGAAATTTCACAATTGAGCGTAAATTCGCCTCCCGACGAAACAAGAATTGAACTATCGCCCTTCACCGCCTGGTCCAATTCCTTTTGTTTTCTCTTGGTCCTTTGTTCGGCAATGAGCATTGGATTAAGCGCAGCCAGTAGTCGTTTCCCAAGAAAATTGGCGAGTTCACTGGAGGACCCAGAGTTCATATCTAAAAGCACACCCAATTTGGCAGGCTTAGCAGCTTCCAGATCCACCAATAAATCTTTTGCCAATGCAGTAACCGCAATATCCAATATTTCCGGTGTGACAATATCCTTTTGCGGGAAGACAGCGCGACCTTCGCCGACATGCTTTCCGCTCGAAAGCGCGGTTGAGGTGCAGGATAAACCGACCGCTTCCGGTCTTGCGGTTCTTTCGCAGATTATTTCTACATCGGCGCGCGTTTCCTTGATGAATCGTTCTATGTCCGCTTCATATTGATTTTCCCAACTATCCCAAATCTTGCCTAGACGGGAGCGCGCGATTATTTCCTGTCTGCCCTTCGATACCTTGGCTAGAGCTTGCAGGATATCCTCATATAACCGCCTACCAATCGCAGCAGGCAATCCCGTTTCGCGCGGTATTAAGGGACGAAGTGCCACTCGATTTCCCTTTTCTACATTGCGCAGCAAATCGATGGCCAAACAAAGCGCTGCCCCCCCAGAACACGCTTTAACGTGGGATTTTTCGTTCCCCCAGAATGCCCAAGCGGATAATGGGACAATTCCGACCAAAACCGCAACTGCCACAAATAGAAGGATAGAACCGCGCAAGTGCATTAATAAAATTCCGCAGATTGGTATTCTCAGACAAGGTTTCGACCGTTTCATCGAAAGTAACCTCAGACGCTTGTTCAGGTTGCTTTCGTTCTAATAATACGAACTTATTTATTGATAATAAATGTTCCGTCAAGACTCGGCTTAGCTTCATTATCAAGCTTCGGGAATTTTGCCCCTGGCAACCGCACTGTCACCTCCACACGACGATTGATCGCCGCATAGGGGTCTGCAGGGTCAAGCGGCTTGCTTTCGCCATAGCCAGCAAGTGTAATCTCGTTCTCAATCAACTTAAACCGCCCAACCATGTAACTGACAACGCTCTTCGCGCGCGCCAAAGAGAGTTTAGCATTATGGGCTGACGGACCGAACGCATCCGTGTGGCCATAGACCCCGATAACAAATCCCTCCATCTTCTCGGACGCTAGCGCAGCACCTAATTCATCTAGCTGTTTGTATGCAGCAGGCTCCAACCTTGCGGAGTCGAATACAAAGGGGATTGCGAAATGGACCGTCTTTATCGGTTCACCCGTGATAGGATAAAGTTTGTCAATTAGTATGTCGCGACCAATGATTTCAGTTGGGTGCGCCGCCACCGCCATAAAACCAACAACCATAAAGGCAGGTAAAGATAAAATAAGCCTGCTGATCATTGAAGTCTGCCCCCCATTATTTTTTATGCGGCAAGCCAATATTGGCCGAAGAAATACCAGGTATCGCCATCCTGGATGACCGAAGGTCTGGCAGACTTGTCATCAAGCGCCTTGCCACATCATCCGCCAAAGACGCCATTATATCATTATCACTCTGCTGAGCAGTTGTGTCTACTACCTGCATTACAGCGCCAAGTGGGGATATTGCCAATCCACCTGCACTTCGCTTCGCCTCATGGCGCGCGCGCCAGAGGATTGTCTTTCTCGCAGGATCTATCAACCGCGCTTCGATACCGAAAGCACGGCGGCTCCAAACTACCAAATATGCCGACCGACCACCCCAAGGAACGAATTCGAGGAAATTGCCGCACTGACTTTTATCGGCGTACCTCTGACGATCAATAGAATTATTAAGATCAAAGCCAAGCCGCCTTACCAAGTGCTCACGTTCGGCATGCCCTATCACTCGATCAAACCGATCGCGTGCATGCCTGGCTATTGCATTTTCAATGAGCGGGTCGCCAAACTTCTTACCACCCGAATCCTCGACGGGAAGCACCGTAACGCAATTCGGTGGCTGCCTATAGAATGCATCCTTAATTTCAGACTCGATGCGACGCTGGAATAGGTCCTCCGGTGTTTTTTCATTTTTATAGCCAGTGTGCTGCGTGGAGCAGGCGCCAACCATGAGACCAAAACATATCACGATAGCCGTTATCGTTGAATTCGAACCCATTTTTCCTATCCAGACATTGAGCAAGATTTTGTGTGCGTGAAGAACTTTATTTTCCCTGGCATCGACTTTTCGTTCACCACAACTTGGGATACATTGAGACCACCACCCGTCATTTCGTAGCGTGCCCTGACATTTGACCCCTCTTTAAGATTGCGACTAGCAATTCTACTAATTCCCGCCAGAAGTGAAGCATCAAAGGCCCGTGGGAAAATTCTCACCACCTTGCTTTGTGGCGCGAGACGATGGCGCCCAACTATACGATATACTAATTTCGCCTCGCTGGGCGCGAGCACTCCGTCAGCATGGCGTAAAAACCCGCTATATTTATCCAGATCTATAGGCCAGGGTGTACCAGGTGCCGTACCCTCGTTGAAAACTGAGCCATTACTATCCATCACACCCGTCTTCATACCAAAGCAGGTAGTGAGCATCTGAAATAGATCTTCACGGTTGCGCCGCCCATCCGGCCAAGCAAGGCGAATATTCGGCCCAGAACCATGTTCCAGCATCCGGACAAGCGCTCTTCCATTAATATCTCTACGTTCTACGGCCCCATTTTCATTCGGTTCAACGATATTACTGACAACCCGTTCTTCCTTTGATGACTCCTGGGCAACGCGCTTTTTACGGTAGTCTGTCAACTCCAGGTTGTTCAAAGCCTTGTTTTTGACAGACGCACTACCATTCTTCGCTACCGGCTTCGGCGCTATTTTCTTTAGTGGCTGAATTGTGCGATGGGAATGGGCTACGGTGCTCGGCATAGGTTTAATTTTCAAAGGTTCTATCTCTTGAATAACTGCACTCGACGTTGGCATCGCCGGCCGCTGTAGAGCATTCAATTTACTTGTCTTGACCTGGCGCTGAATTTTCTTGCTAGACTTGAGCTCCGGACTTGCTATCGGCGGAGGCGGTAATACGATTTTGTCCATTGCGACAGGTTTCTCCTGTACCGACTTCATCTGTCGGGTCTCGGACGTCTTTGTTGGTGCCTCACTAGGCGTTTTTTCAGACGAGGACTTACTAACCTCGTTCTGTTGGGGCTTTCCCGTGCTCGCTATCAACAGCAACCCTAGGATGGCGCCTGCATAGGCTGTTCCGGCTCCTTTAAACATAAGCACTCTCCTTACCGTATTGTTCGATTCAGAAAAAACAACTCCATCTCTTCCGCAAGCTTGTGGAGTTCGTTGCGACGCACGTTTGGCCGCATCAACTGTTCGCCCTTCGCAACGGCGATTACGTTACGATTTGCATTGGATGGAGCAGGGTCATTCATAGGTTTCTGCTCGTCCCTAGTTTCAGGGTTTGCCTTTGGCCGTGGTGGCATGTCGGCATCTTGCCGAACTGGCTCATCCTGCAATGCAGTCTCAGGGGCGCCTTTTGCCCAAACCTCTTTGTTTTCTTTTCCCAAGGGTCCACTGTCGGGTTGCAATAACTTGTTTTCTGACGCATCGGGGATAGCCTTTTGTGGCATTGGCGGTGCCGCCACCGCCGATTCCGAAACAGGCATATTGGACTGTACAGAGCGCCCAACCGAGGCCGTTTCGCCACCGGTTTGTCCCACCATCGGTATGCTAGAGGGAGCTAGGAAAAGGTACCCTAGCGAGAAAATCACAATGATATTAAATACTATATATTTCATGAGGTGACTCCGGATTTGCTAGGTTAGGATTGCGTTGGTTGTTTCTGGGCATAGGTAATAAGAAGCAATGCACGTAGCGCGGCTGAAACGGGTAGCCCGATGACCGTTGTAAAAAACGCAAGACTGAACCGGTGCGTAAGGTCTGAAATGATGGGCTGGACTGATTCTGGCGTAAGCGTTTGTTCAGCAAGTACGCCTATACCCAAACTAATTCCAAGCAAAGTAAATGTCAGCGCGGCGGTGGCTATCCCGGATGCCGCGTGCAACCCGGCTTCGAGCCAAAATTCTGTATCAACGGACCTAGTCAGGATGTTCGTCCAGCAAAAAATTGTTACTATAGCCAACACAGAAAATAACAGGATAAACGCCATGCCGACGGTACCGTGAAGCCAGCTAAGAACATCCATAGGCCCTACAGCGGATATCGCTACCGCGATGGCGAGGGCTATTACTGCGCCCCCGAACACGTAGTTGGCCGAGCGGGAAACCGTACCAACCATTTGCATGACTTGGGAGCGCATCACCACCGTCTCCCCATCCGCGTGCTCATCAAGGCGGGCGTGGATAGTCCTACACCATTTAGCCAATGGTCGGTCACCGATACGCCTTTTTCTACAGAAGCGTGGGCAAGAAATGTCAAATCGTAATTTGTGAGCGCACTACCCGCTGCCGGTGAGCTTGTCTTGGCAAGGTCCTTATCGCGGATAACCATTCGCTCCATATCGACCAACCGGCGCGTTGCCTGCTCCAATCGACTTTGGCGTTCCGCGGGTACTAGCGACGGATCTATCATTACGCGGACTAAATGCGCACGTTCGCGTTCTAAATTTTCTAATGGTCCCGCCATGGCCATCATGGACAGGAACGAAAGCGCACCCCCCAGGATTACCGCCTTGGCTAAAGTTGTCTTATTCATCATTATAACTCCTTTTTTCATATGCTTGCCCCTTCGTTAGGACAGGCATTTAAGTTTCAATCCAAGAATAGCTTGACCGCTTCGGCGACCACGTTGGATGGCGGTTTTACCCCACCGCCACCTGGTCCCGTATCGGCTTGTTCGATCTTCTCATTGAGCGCCATCGCATCGAGCGCCACGAGCTTACCCATGTAACCCAGCACCTCTTCTTGTTGGGTATAGAAGGTAAATTCTGTTTCCTGATCCTGTATCAGGCGTCGCAAATATGTTTTACGGTCTACTTTTTCACCATCGATATTGGGTAGCCGGTTCATGGGATGCTTGTTAATCTTCTGGGCCAGCTTTTGGATTGCCATCTCGTATTTGGCAGATTCCTTTGCGTATTTACTTTGACGCGCTTGGCTTCCAAAAATCGTCGTATCAACCTTAGTAGCTATGCGGGCAAGGCGTTTTCGAGCATTATCCTGAGCCTGGCTTAATGCGGCTTCATTCGGCATTTCCAGATCGCCTTGGCTCACCACTCGTGACAGAAGGCTATTATAAAGATCAATTCGGGTCTTCGTCGCCCGTCGCTGTAATTCAATCCGCTCGCCCATGAGCTGCACTAGAGCCCGCTTTTCGACGAGGACTTGGTGTTGCAATTCCGTACGCACCTTGCCTTCCGACATCGGGACAGCGGCCATCAGGTCTCGAATACTCTGTTCTTTAGAAGCAATCTGTTTGGCCTGGTCACCAATCGCAGCGGCTAGATTCGATCCAGCAAAGTCACGGTCGACCGATCGCTGAATATAAGTAGACGGCAGCCGGACTAGACGTTCGCTGGCCTGCGGACTCCAGCTAGCCTTGCCACCCGCATGTCCTGTCATAGGTACAGACAGTAAAGCTAACGCCAACCCACCGGCCAGTATCGTCCGGTAGGAATTGCTTCTGGTTAGAGAAGCGGGGCTCAATATATTGGTCATAGTTTTTGCTCCTTTTCGGCGCTTGGCCGCCGCCATCAATTGTTTGTCCAATGAGAAATACGGTTCATTTCCGCCTTCAACGCACTGCTTATATTAAGCATCGAAAAACGCGCCATTTCCTGATCGTTAGCTTGGCCGAGTAGGGCCCGCGTAGTGTCGACGAAAGACGAACCATCGGTGTAATAAAGGTCTTGTTTTGGGAATGCAGTCTGAAACCGCTCGAAAGTTTCACGAGCTCTTTTGAGATCGCCGCCGCGGACATAATTATGAACTGCCAAGGCGTAATTTCGCATCCGCTCTTCGGGTGCGAGGCCCGCGCCGCCCATTCCAAGTTCCGTTTCACAACGCTCGATCAGTCGAGCGCTTGCGAGATAACGGGCAGGCGAGCGTGTCTCACGCGCTTTAACATCAAGCGCCTGTGCCTCCTCGGCACAGGAACGATAACCCCGAAGCGCGGTAATCTCTGCGAACCGGGCTTCTCTGTATCCAATGCCTTCCTCTGCAAACCCGCTACCACCACCTGTCTGACATGCGGCAAGCGCAAACATTAATCCTGCCACCCCAACCACTCGAAGTACCGAGCACTTGGCCGCTTCGCTTACAATTCCATTAACCTTCATGATAATCTCCGTCGAAAAGTTTTTCGTTATCGACGGTAATGGAAGGATCAGGCGATAAATTGTGGCGCTAAATAACCAGCAAACAAAAACGCCCACTGGATCGTGGGTCTAACGGCGAATTCGAACCATAGCTTCGGTGAACGCGAGACCGAGCGACCAAAGGTCTTCTGGGATAGATACACTCGATCCCGCGGGGGATTTCGAATTTCTAATCTCCGCCCGTACCAATTTATCTAAATCTTCAGAAGGCACTGGCGATCCAACAATAATGATACGCCAAGCCTCATTATCCTGGCCGTAGAGCGACAATGGAATATCCACGGCCATCACTTTTCCAGGCGCAAGTACGGCAGTCTGCCACACGTCACCCGAACGTCCCTTCCGAATTATATTTCTGGCCGCTGCAAAGCGAACATTCAAACTCGCCGCAGTCTTGTTCGTCACAAGGAAAGCGAGACCGCACAGCGACCCGGGGTTTTCTGCGATAAGCTCCCCATCCGAACTGCTACTAAATTTCTTTGAAACTAAACCACCACCGCGAAAACGACGGCCGGCGCAAGAACCGCCATCTGCCGGCCGCATTGCACTCAGTACGAACGGTAGGCCACCGCGCCCACTTTGCCCTCTTACTTGCCAACGGAACAAACCTGCCAACACCGGAACCGGCGAGGATGCCAATGATTGTGTTAACGATACGTAACGACCTTTGTCCCATAAGCGTTGCCAATCAGAACTGTAATGTTGCCAAGCAGCATAGCACCCAGCGGCCAAACCAACGATGAAAAGAACCGTGATCATTGCCAAAACGGCCGGCTGCAGGAGGTAACGAAACCACGATCCCCTATCCATACGAGCGGATACCCGCGGCAACGAAGGGTCACTTTTTACAGGCGAAAGGTCTAATGCCCTCAATGATTCATCTGCATCAGAAACAAAAATGAGTTCTGCCTCATTGTTTCCAGAGGGTAGCAAAGCCTTTAGCCGATCCGATTCCGCACTCATATTCCCAGTAGGCAAAAGGACTACTACTTTGCGGCCAGCCTCCTGTTCGGCTTCTATATGAGCCCTCGATGCTGCGATTTTTTCCGCGATGCCGTCAACAGGCAATACCTCGTAAACGCGCTCATCAATACTGGGCTGCCTCCGAATACGACCGGTCACAAATAGTGCGTATACCGACGACTGCCCATCGGTCGCTAACCTTCCGTCTTCGGCAAGTAAATGCGCAATTAAAACGCCAAGGTGCCAACTTTTCCCCCCATCGATCCGATTATCGATATCCATCCGATAACGCCGTTCGCCGGTAAGCGGACGAATGAACTGATCGACGAACATGTGGTAATCGCGGCAAATCGGTAATTGTTCGGTCGTGCCATCAAGACAGATCGTCGCCAACACATCATTATCATAGCTCTCTACCACCAACCCTTGGACCGTAGCCGGGCCTTCCGTAGTCAGAATATGGACACGAACCGCAGTCATGGCGATCTTACCTACTAACTATACTATTGGAGCGACAGCTTTGATCTGCGGTCTTGTATCGCACGCACCAGAGGTTCATCCCGCTGCATCAATAATTGAAACATGCTATCTACCGCTACCGGCAAAGTTTTCTTTATCGGAGCACCCTCTGGCGGCAAGGCGATAATAGCATGTGGCTGTACTGCCGACGGTTCCTTTAAGCGAACCAAAACATAAACCTGATCCTCATTCGCCTTGGAAGGACGGATACGAATGAGGAAAGACGCTTCATCACGCTCGTCAAGCGTTGCTGTCTCTGCAGCGGCCGCAACGGGAAACCATGCAATGCCGGTCTGTTGCAGCAACGTCTCAAAATCCCTCCGCAATTTTGGATTATTCTCAAGTGCATCCGCAATACGGCCATTTATCGCCACCTCGGGCTGCACCGCAGCCGAATAGAGGTCCTGAAACCCAACAGGACGCTCATCCGCAGCGTCGATTGCATTTAATTGCTGGTCGACCATAAGGTCAACAAGGTGTAACTGCTCGAAGGCCAGTTCCATGCGCTCTTTACGCTCTTTAGAGATTTTATTCCATGTTATACTCATACCAAATCACCCATACAAACGCTTGAATTGTTCGATAAAAACTTCCTGATCCGCCTCGAATGTGCCCTGCCAAAAATCGTCATCTGCAAATCTTTGCAACAAAGATTGAAGTCGCTCCCGAATTACACTTAATGGGGAGGATGCCACCTCGAATGCGACCGTTGCCTCTGGATCACCCCGCTTGGCAGCATCGAATCCTTTGCGACTGAGTTTTTCGAGTACCTGCTTGCCCTGGGACAACGTTTTAAAATCTAAGCTCTTTACGATAACCTGTTCAGCAGGCGGGCAGTCACGCTGCAAAACAAATGCAATCGCAAGCAACAGATCAGCGAGATGCTTATCAAGCTGCCGTAATTTCTCAATGCGTTGGCTATAGGATTCAGAAGTCGGGTTATTCAGCAATGAACCCAAATCATTAGCATTGGAGCGCAAGACCTGCGTCAATCGGTTCTGCGCCTGACCAAAAATTTCGTACCGCATGTAGGAATGAACAAACCGTCCGGCAAATTTTTCTTCAATTGGCAGTTTTATCAATTTGGCTTCTGTATCATTAAGAAACTTAATCGCATTCGCCGGTTCAATTGCAAGCAAGTCCAGCGGATCCTCTTGGGCGTCCACCACCTTCGTTGCCATATAGGATTCGTCTTCCATGATCGGTTCCCACTCACCAGCATCGCGGTCAGTACCGAATGGAAGTGTGTTCTCAAAACAGCTTAGGTCCTCTGCATCGCGCATAAGATCTACAAATCGGAGAAACGCCAGAAATACGGTACGGAACTGCTTGAAGTCAGACATATTTGTAGGTCCCGCAACCGACTCTTTCAGCCAAAAATCGATTATGCACTGATCGTCGATCATTCCTTCCTCGAAAGATGACCCCAAGTTACCTTCAAGGTACCTGTAAATATTTTGAAACTTTGTCTGTTTTTGGGCGGGCGTTAGGTGCTTTGCCAAATAAGCGTAGAGCGCCTTTGATAATCGCTTACTCCTTTCGCTGATCTCTTTTTGCGTTACTTTGTCTTCATCTAACCCAGTAAAAATTTCGTGTATTTCACCATAATCAACAGTGGAGACGAGAAATTCGAGCATCGCCGCAAGGAGTGGTATTTGTTTATAGCTAATTTCGAACGCAGATTTCGCGGAAGCGTCATAGTCAATCACAATTCCGTCGGGATTAGCCCTGAGCAAACCGGATTTTCTATTCGTATCAGATTGATAGTCGAGAAAAAATCCTGCTGCACCGTCAACGCGGCCCGGACTGCGGGCCCCGAAAAAAAATTTATCGTACTGCCCCTGACGATCGGCAAGCATTACTGCACGCGTAAGATGGCATAGCCGGTATAGTATTTTATCATAGGAGCGACAGACAATTGCGGCGGAGAGAAATCGCAGTGTTCGTGGACCGTATTTGCGTCTTGGTTCCCCGTAACCCGAGCTATCCAATTCACAGGACTCGGCCAAATACGAAAATACATCTCTCAACGCATCACTTTGCTGTGCTTTAAACAGTTCAGTCTTCATGATCCCTATTTATATCCCTTGATCGCGAGAGTAACTGGATGACTTTAACATTGTTACTACTATTATATGTAGTTACATAAATCGCGGAGTTTTATACAAATCACCGGGTAAAGAGCTTTCGGAGTGAAAACGTAGAAGCGCGTCGTTATGCAGCACCTCTTTGCTTTGGGTCCCAACCACCTCTCGCATCTGCGGTTTTAGAACCCGGCTAGTCGGACTTTTCGTTAGCTCGCGACTCAATAACCGATCAGCAATATTTAAATATTGACGCCAACTAAGTTTCCTCTCCCACCAACCATTGCTGATGGCACTTGCCTGCTGCGTTGTCATCTTGCCACCAGTAGGTAGGAAACGGATAGTAGGCGTCTTTTGATCAACGCGCGCAAGATAAATAGCCGTTGATGTCCGTTGAAATTGGCGCCAGTAACGCATTACCTTCGCCACGTAGCCTCGCGTGTAGCTATGTGCAACGTACCGACCGTTTTGGCGCTTCAGCGATCCGCCGTTATAATGAGAAAGGGCCAAATCCCAACGGCCGCCATACTGTCTATAAAGACGTTCCAAATAGGAAACGCCAATGCGGACGTTTATTTTTGGATCTCGCAGATGGTCAGCAGAAATATTGAAAACCCCTTTTGCTGTAGCCGGCATTATTTGCATCACGCCTTGCGCACCCACAGGGCTTTTTGCATCGGCACGAAAGTTTGATTCCACCTGTGCAACAGCGAGAGCGAGCGCCGGTGGCACGGTGCCGTTTTTCGCCGCTATCGTTGCGACTAACCTTTGAATTTGCTTTGGTCCCATTTCGGATCGTTCCGCCGTGGCATCACGGACCGCACCAAAGTAAGCCAGCACCGCCGTAAGAGTGAAAACGGCAGTAAGTCTACGCATCATTATTTTCATCATTATCGCAAATCCTTCAGCCGTTTGATCCACGCACGATCAAGTGTGGTCACGATGAGGTCCCTTATACTTAATTCCGCCCGAGCGCCGAGCGATTCCGACATGGAAAGAGTGGGCGGGACGGCTAAGATGACCCGGCCGCCCCGACCTAAGTTTTCAGGGAGAATTTTCTTGAGAGTATCGTCGTAAAAGCGTCCATCATAGAAGATTACGAGCCTATCTTTGGAGGAAACTGTTGTCGTACCCGCCGCATCGGGCGAAGAGGCAGGCGCCAAGGCGGAAGTCATAATTCGCTTCTTGTTAGGTATCTCTGCCACCCCGTTTGGCGGTGTCGCGCCTGCACCCATCGACACTATGGCAAGTACCATGATCGCAAAAAACCCCATGGCCAATGCCAGCGCGATTTCCGTCATCGCATTGTCCGTAGCGCTGTATCCGCCTTTCCGAAGCATAATCCATCTCCTTTTCGATAACCCTTTCACGGCAGTAATGGATGGGCCAGGAGGATATTAGGTAGAGACGTTGGCTTTGAGGGCTATACCTGCGGAAACTAGGCTAACCAAGTTTGGCAATTATGAACTCGATAGCTGTTCAGAGAGCTCATTAGACCCAACCTTTTTGCATTAATGTTGCCAATAGCCTCAACTAAGGATGGAGAACGGTGGAAAAAATAGATGAAATACAACATCAAGACACCGCATATTTTTACGGAAACTGAATTACTGCAAACATTATCCAAGTGTTTCAGCTCTGATTCTTCTTGGAGTTTTGGTGGCGGAGCAGGGATTTGAACCCCGGACACATGGATTATGATTCCACTGCTCTAACCAACTGAGCTACTCCGCCGCACACTTCAAGGCCGTAGCAGATACTGCTCGGGATCTGTACTGTCAAGCATTCTGCAAAAACCGTACTAAAAGAAAAAGTGGGTCTAATATGGGCCAACATTTATGTTTTAGGTCAACAATATGTAATTGTCATAAGTCTTAATCTTTTGGATTGCATTGAAATTTGGCTAATCTACAAATCGTTGATTACCGCCAATCCATCCTCCACCCATCACCCGTTCACCTTTATAAAACACACAAGCTTGTCCCGAAGATATGCCGTACTGTGGTTTATCAAACGAAACTTGAGCGGCATTACCAGCAGCCTCAAGACAAATTATCGCTGGCACAGGTTCCATCATAGAACGATATTTTACTGATATTCCCGAGTTCAAAGATGCTTCGCTTTCCTCTCCTAGCCAATTAACCTCTTTCAAAGAAATGGCATTTACGGCAAGTGCTTCACGCGGCCCGACAACTACGCGCTTTAGACTTGGTTCCAAGCGTATCACATACAGAGGCTCAGAATTCTCGTCCCGACCACCGATACCGAGACCGCGACGTTGACCGATAGTAAACCGAATAATACCTTCATGATGACCAATGACATTTCCTTCTAAGTCAACAATGTCTCCAGCTTCTATAGCCCCTGGCCGCAGTTTTTCGACAATGTTGGCATAGGAGCCATTCGGCACAAAGCAAATATCTTGGCTGTCTGGTTTTTCGGCTACGGGCAGGTCAAAGCGGATTGCATGTGCCCGAGTGTCTGATTTTGGCAAACTACCGAGGGGAAACCGTAAAAATTCCAGCTGTTCAGTTGTTGTGGCAAAAAGAAAATAGCTTTGGTCGCGAGAAGCATCTTCGGCTCGGTGGAGCTCGGGCCCGGTTTCCCCTTCTATACGCTTTATGTAATGCCCTGTAGCCAGGGCATCTGCATTAAGGTCTTTTGCCGTCAACAAAAGGTCTCGGAATTTAACCGTTTGATTGCAACGAATACACGGTACCGGGGTTTCCCCCGCCAGATAAGAATCGGCAAACTCCTCTATCACTGAATCTCGAAAACGACTTTCGTAATCAAGCACATAATGAGGGAAGCCCAATTGATCCGCCACATTCCGTGCATCGTAGATATCTTGTCCTGCACAGCATGCACCCTTCTTTGTCACAGCTGCACCATGATCATATAGCTGCAACGTAATCCCCACTACATCGTAGCCAGCCTCTACCAAAAGAGCCGCAGTAACAGATGAGTCGACCCCGCCCGACATGGCAACTACCACTTTCGTATCTGCAGGTTTTTTATGGGTGACAAGCTTTTCCATAGCGGCACTATAATCCCTCCGAACGCAAAGACAATCGCAGGATCACAGGAATAACCAAAAACGGCACTGCTTAACAAAATTCTGCTCTTCAGTCGAAGTTTCTCAAAAAAGAATTTTGGCGAGGTACTTTCGATACTACTATCCCGATAGGGAATGCACTCAACATTTTTTTGCCCAATCTCTTTACGTTCGGGACAACCGGTAAGGTGTTTCTCTCACCACAAAGGAATATACTTGACGTCTCGTCCTAAGATAAAGGAAGTGCAGTAAGTTCATTTTCTATAGGCAACCAACCGTTTCTAGCGAAAGTAGCGCTTTTGGCTACTCAATCCAATTGGCCAATTCCAGATGTATACTATCGACAGTTGAAATAGGCCATTTAGAATTTATTTAGGTTGCGTCGAGGCCCATCTGCCAAAAGCCAATCTCAAGCTCTGTTGCAGTCTTAAAATTCTTTGCTAAGCTATCAAAACGTGCATCACCTCCCCGCCTTTTATCTAGTTGGTCCAGAAACGTGACGGCACTAGATGCAACAGCCTGATATTCATCTCCAGAGTACATCTCAATCCATTTTCCATAAGGATGATCGCTCAGTGTGGCTGGAACCTTCTGTCCTAACCATTGGCCAATCTCTGCATAACCAATCACGCAAGGTGATAATGCCACGTGTAAATCGAGTAAATCACCAGCCTGGCCTCGCTCAAGCACAAACCTGGTGTAAGCCAAGTTAGCCGCCGCCTCGGGCGTCTTCTCCAATTCTACTTCGCTAATACCCAACTCACTACAATAGCTAATATGGAGTTGCATTTCATGACCCGCTAGTGCCGTTACTGTCTCAGCGGCTTGACGAATTTCCCTAAGATTTTCCGACTTGTAGGCCGCTAATGCATAGGCCCGCGAGAAGTGAATTAAAAAAATATAATCCTGAGATAAATAATGTCGAAACGCGGTTTTCGGCAGCGTACCGGCCCCAAGCTGCCTTATAAAATCATGGCGAATATAACGTTGCCAGCTGTCGGCGCAGGATGCTTTTAACCTTTCGAACAAACCTATCTCTCTCATAAAATGCGCCTCCTCCGATTTCTAAACTCGGCAAATCAATTGATATAGCAGCTGTAATTTATACCGAGCGGCAAATCATGGCTTTTAAGATCCCTAATTCAAAACATTGAAAACGCAAAGCCTTTGAGAAAATCCCACTCTGAGAATATTTCTAATCTTCAAGTAGCAAATTCCGCGTACGGCTTGGCAATTTAACGGTAAGGCCATCTAGCGCCTCGGTCATCGTTACCTGGCAACCAAGGCGCGATGTTCTGGTCAAACCAAACACTAAATCGAGTAAATCCTCCTCTTCCTCCGATGGCGCAGGAAGCTTCGAATACCAGTCAGAATCAACAACAACGTGGCATGTGGAACACGCCATCTGCCCCTCGCAGGCGCCTTCAATATTGATATCATTACGATGAGCAATGTCTAGGATCGAGAAACCAGTCGGAGCGTTGACTTCCCTTCGACTACCGTCGACAGTAATAAACACAACTTTCGCCATCAACCCACACGCTCGTATACTTGCGCAGATTGACGAAGTGACGTCACCGCACGAGCTATCTCCTCAACCGCAAAATCCACTTCAGCTTCCGTCGTAAATCGGCCAAACCCAATACGGATAGCATTATGCAACAGATGCTGCTCAACGCCGAGTGACTGCAAAACATGAGATGCCTGAACCGTGGCTGTTGAACACGCTGATCCGGTCGAAACCGAGACCCGGCATAAACGCATCATTAAATCCTGAGCATCAATATTTGCAAAAGAAAGATTTAGGTTGCCCGGTATGCGCTGCTCCAAATCACCGTGAAGGTGAGTATCATTTATAGCTCTCTTTATGCGGCCCAGAAAACGTGTACGTAGACTGAGAATCCGTTTAGATTCGTTAGGCAGCTCATCTGCTGCAATAGAACAACAAGCTCCAAACCCAACCGCAAGAGGGACTGGAACAGTGCCTGACCTCAGGCCGCGTTCCTGTCCGCCGCCGTCCATCAACGGTTCAATCGGGACTTTTGGTTTTTGCCTTATATAGAGTGCGCCCACACCCATTGGCCCATATATCTTATGGCTACTTATGCTCAGCAAATCCAAGCCTAGCTCATTCACGTTGATAGGAATTTTTGCAACAGCCTGAGCCGCATCCGAATGCAGCCGTGCGCCGACCTTTTCGCAAAGCGCGGCAATGTCAGCCATCGGTTGAATAACACCGATTTCATTGTTGGCAGCCATGATTGACACCAAAGCCGTCTGTTCGTCAAGCGCGTCGTCCAGTCGATTAAGGTCAAGCAACCCGTTCCGCTCAACTGGCAAATAGGTCACTTCCGTCCCTTCTCGTTCCAGCCGTCGGCAGCTCTCGAGAACACATTTATGCTCAGTGACAATCGTCACAACGTGGTTACGCTTTCCTCGAAGCGCACGCGCAACGCCTTTGACGGCAATATTATTAGATTCGGTCGCCCCAGATGTAAAAATAATTTCCCGTGGCTTAGCACCTATGAGTGACGCGACTTGCGTACGCGCGGTTTCAACTGCTTCCTCGGCAGCCCATCCATACACATGGTCATTCGAATGCGGGTTACCGAACTTCTCACCGAACCATACGAGCATAGCTTCTCGCACCCTTGGGTCGAGCGGGGTGGAAGCCTGATAGTCAAGATACACCGAATCTTCAGCCATTATCCTTAAGCCGCTTTTGTACGGTCCTTTACAGCCTTTATATGGGAAAGCCATACATTAAGAAAATGATCAATATCGCTTTTAGTCGTTTCCGGGCATAAGCTGATACGAATAGCAGATTGTGCGGCGACCTCCGATAAGCCCATTGCCCTCAAGACGTGACTAGATGTCACTTTACCCGACGAACAAGCCGAGCCCGCGCTGATAGCGATACCAGCCATATCCATTGCAATTACCTGAGTCTCCGCAGATACTCCTACCACGCCAATGTTACTAGTATTGGGCAAACGATTTACTCTAGCACCATAAATTATTGCTTCGGGTACGGTTGCTAGCACGCGTAGTTCCAATTCATCTCGTAAAGACCGAAGACGAGTAGCTCCATCAAGTGTTTTCGAGATTCTCTTTGCAGCCTCACCAAAGCCGACGATAGCGCCAACATTCTCCGTGCCGCTGCGACGACGACGTTCTTGTCCACCACCCTTTATCATCCCATCAACTTCGACTTCAGGCGCGAGGATCAATGCTCCCACCCCTCTGGGGCCACCAATTTTGTGAGCGGAAAGTGTCAGCATATCGACCCTCAAAGATGACATAGAAAATGACAAACGACCGGGCGCTTGTACTGCATCACAATGGAAAAACGCCCCGTATCTATGAGCAATGTCCGCGAGGTCCGCGATCGGCTGAACAACACCCGTCTCATTATTTGCGAGCATTACAGACACAAGAGCAGTTTCATCACTGCCCTCCAGCAGGGTTTCCAATGATCCTGGTATGACGACACCGTTTTCGTCCACCGCCAGCATTTCTGTCTCGGATCGAGCTTGTAGAACAGATGGGTGCTCAACTGGCGAGACGACAACACGTTTTCGCCCAGAGCCACTTATCGCCAGGTTGTTCGCCTCCGTCGCACCGCTAGTAAAAATTACATTCTGCGCTGCAGCACCTACCATTTGTGCAACCGCGCCACGCGCGCCTTCCACGAGCGCCCTTGCAGCACGCCCATCCGAATGGACCGAGGACGGATTCCCCGTTGTACGCATTGCGTGACCTACTGCCTCCATCACTTGATCGGATATTGGTGCAGATGCATTGCAGTCGAGATATATCATTCGGTTTTCCGCCTACTCAGCGGCCCAAAAGGTATCTATTTTTTTATTTCGCATGCCACTAATGCCAAGCGTACATTTATCGAAATAAGGCGAGCGAATCTCTTGATTTTGAGCTAATTCGCAGATATGAACCGAGCAAACTTTGTAGCAGCGTGCTGAGTCTGATCTAATCATAACCAAATTAGGTCCTTTTGTGCATAGCTTCACGAAGTACTGCCTTACCCCTAAACGTCAAGGCTAGATTGGCTATCACCTTCTCTGCCAAATTTCGGGTCTAATGTCTCTTTTGGTCGCCCGGTAAGCTGCTGCTCTAGTTCTTCGATTCGTGCCTGCAACAACGTCACGTGGTCTATTAAACCTTCCAATGATCGTGCCACAGGATCCGGCAAATCACCTAAAGGCATACCGTAAGGGCAGAATTCACCAGAATCCGATGTGCTTTCGCGCACGACAATTTGGGCTGGTATACCAACAACCGTTACATGAGAGGGAACGTCTTTTGTTGCTACCGCATTAGCACCAACCCGAGCGCCGGCACCAACTGTGATGGGGCCGACAATCTGGGCTCCTGAGCCAACGATCACGCCATCGCTGAGCGTGGGGTGTCGTTTATGATCGCGCTGACTATCGGAATCGATGGATGGGGTCACGCCACCAAGCGTCACATCATGATAAAGCGTTACGTCATCGCCTATTTCTGCTGTCTCGCCAATGACTACACCCACGCCATGGTCGATGAACAGTCGCTTGCCTATTTTAGCGCCAGGATGAATTTCGATACCTGTCGCAAACCGCGCAAACTGTGAAATTAATCTTGCCAAGAACCAAAACTTGAGGCTCCAACATTTGTGTGCCAAGCGGTACAAAACCAAAGCATGAAAACCAGGATAGCAAAACAACACTTCTAAACGCGATCGCGCCGCAGGGTCGCGTTGCATCATAGAATCAATTTCATCTCGAACTATTTTAAACATTCCGCCAGACCTTAAACTGAACGGTGGCTGACTAATTTTTCACATAAACGATCAAACGTGCTAATGAACATCCGCAAAATCGATAATCAGCACCGGTTAATGCCTTTTTTGTCATTTGGATATAGAATGCCCGACTCACCGGGTCAAGTTTAGCCAAACGCAAAAAAGCGGCTTATTACAATGACAACCTCTCGTGGGGTTTATTAAAACCCCATGGAATTCAGGGAGAAATGGTTAAATATCATG
Source organism: Rhodospirillaceae bacterium (assembly GCA_002724395.1). Taxonomy (GTDB): domain Bacteria; phylum Pseudomonadota; class Alphaproteobacteria; order UBA8366; family UBA8366. The sequence continues at coordinate 27,376 of PBOR01000011.1, forward strand.
CCAGAAGTCATCATAAACGGCCCTGCAGGCCGCATAGAGGGACGCTATCACCATAATAACGCGCCCAATGCTCCTATAGCCTTATTCCTCCATCCTCATCCGCAGCATGGTGGCACTATGAATAACAAGGTGATTTACACGCTTTATTACATGTTCGTCCGGCGTGGCTTTTCATGTTTGCGATTTAATTTTCGCGGGGTAGGCCGTTCACAAGGAACATTCTCTCGCGGTGAAGGTGAGCTCTCCGATGCCGCAGCAGCGCTTGATTGGCTCCAATCATACAATGAAAATGCCAGTCAGTGTTGGATATCGGGGTTTTCGTTTGGCGCCTGGATTGGCATGCAGCTACTAATGCGCCGACCCGAAATCGCTGGCTTTATCTCGATTGCACCGCCAGCCAACATGTACGACTTCAGTTTTCTCGCTCCGTGCCCATCATCAGGTATAATGGTGACCGGGACCAAAGATGATATTGTGCCTCCGGATTCTGTTGAAAAACTTGTCGAAAAACTTCGCCAGCAACGAGGCATTCGAATCGATCATTCTACTATTCCTGGAGCAAACCACTTTTTTGTCGACAAATTGAAACAACTTGAAAAAGAAGTTGCTGGTTATGTGGACGAACGCCTCATACCTCCTAAACAGAAAGATTGTTAATCGCGGCTGACTATGGAGAAAAGCTGACCGCCGGTAAGAGGTGTTTTAACACCGGTAGTTTTTGGCCAACTAATAGGCAAATTTAGGGCCGACCGAATAGCCAGGTAGCCAAAGGCTTCCGCCTCTAAAAGGTCACCGTTCCACCCGACCACTTCTACCGGATCAACGGGTAGATTCACCCTCTTCGCGAGTAGTCCCATCATATGGGAATTATGGCGACCGCCGCCAGTAACAATTATTTGGCTCGGCAAGGGTTGAAACTGTTGTAAAGCCAATACGACGGATTCTGCAGTGAACGCACTCAAGGTCGCAGCACCATCTTCTAAGGAAAGTCCATGTAGTGACATTATGTTGAATTCATTACGGTCTAACGATTTCGGTGGAGGCCGAGAGAAAAATTTGTTCTCGAGTAATCTTTGTAAAACGGCCTCATCTACCTTGCCCGTTGCAGCTATACCGCCATCTTTATCAAAAGCTCTACCCGTACGTTCAGCGATCCAATCATCGATAAGTGCGTTTGCCGGCCCGGTATCGAAAGCTACCAACTGTCCCTCTTTCCCTACCCAGGTCACATTTGCGACGCCGCCCAGATTAAGTATTACGACCGGTCTGGGTAAATCTTGTGCAAGAGCACTATGATACGCTGGCGCTAATGGCGCCCCTTCTCCACCGAAAGCTAGGTCGGCTTTTCTAAAGTCAGCTATAACGTCAAGACCCGTGCACTCGGCTAAATAGCTACCTGCGCCCAATTGCCAAGTAAACTTGTGGGCCGGATCGTGAGTAATTGTATGTCCATGAAATCCGATTAAATCTACCGTACTTCGAGATATAGAAAGCGTCTCTAGCAGGAGATCTACGGCATGTGCATGACGGTCGGTCAACTCCATCTCGACTAGATCAATTGCGGCCGTCCTTTCACGCGCACCAAGGCAAGCGCGAAGCCTTTCACGAAACGGCAAATCGTAGGATGTGGTAATTCCACCCAGTCGCGCTAAAACTATTTCGCCATCGCTTTCGATCAACGCCGCATCAATACCATCAAGCGACGTTCCGCTCATAAGTCCTATTGCCAACATATCATTATTATAGCATTGCCAATACGGTTCGTTGTTGCTTATCGGTGATTGTGCTAAAGGGCCTCTATGATAGATACAAAAACCGAATTCTTACAAAAAGCCCAGGCCCGCGGATATATCCATCAATGCACGGATATCGCTGGACTGGACACCTTAGCAGAAAAAAAACCGATATCCGCTTATATTGGATTCGATGCAACTGCAAACTCGTTGCACGTAGGCAGCCTTGTTCCGATAATGTTACTGCGCTTATTACAAAGAACCGGACATAAGCCTATTATTTTGATGGGCGGTGGCACCACAAAAGTCGGTGACCCTTCTGGTAAAGACGAATCCCGTCAATTGCTCACCGAAGACGAAATTACATCTAATATTGCCGGCATAAAAAGCATTTTTGAACGCTTCCTGAACTTTGGCGAGGGACCAAACGACGCCATACTGTTCAATAATGCTGAATGGCTAGACCCACTCGAGTACATTCCGTTTCTGCGCGACTTTGGGCAACACTTTTCAATTAACCGGATGCTAGGGTTTGAATCCGTCAAACAACGGCTCGACCGGGAACAACCTCTTAGTTTTCTCGAGTTCAATTATGTGGTTTTGCAAGCATATGATTTTCTCGAGCTATCCCGGCGTGCTGATTGCCGTCTACAGATGGGAGGTTCCGATCAATGGGGCAATATAGTAAGTGGTATTGACCTTGCTCGTCGCGTCGATGGAGCGGACCTTTTCGGCCTGACCACACCACTTCTAACAACGTCCAGTGGCGCTAAAATGGGCAAAACAGCTGACGGCGCAATTTGGCTCAACGAGGACCGGTTGCGGTCATATGATTATTGGCAGTTTTGGCGGAACACCGAAGATGCGGATGTTGGGCGATTCCTAAAACTATTCACGGAACTTCCAATTTCAGAAATCAAACGCTTTGAAGCTCTTAAAGGAGCAGAAATTAACGACGCTAAAATTGCTCTCGCAGATGGGGCCACAGCACTTTGCCACGGAGTTGATGCTGCCCATTCAGCTGCAGAAACCGCTCATAAAACTTTTGGAGAAGGCCACTTTGGAGAGGATTTGCCGCGAATAACCGTACCGGCAACAGAGTTATCTGATGGAATACCTGCTTTCGTGTTGATCGCTCGCACTCACCTCGCCAAAAGCAATAGTGATGCAAGACGTCTTATCAAAGGGGGCGGTGCCCGCCTAAATGACAAAAAGATTGAAGACGAAAATCTTAAAATTTCATCAATAGATATCAATGATCAAGGAATTATAAAATTATCAGCCGGCAAGAAACGTCATGCCCTGGTCCAGCCCAGCTAATTAAAATTAGGCTTTACGGCTGGGCGGGGTTTGTTGCCTCGCCGGGCTCGGAGATTTCTGCTGCCTTCGGATCACGAGATGTACCAGTAAAAACGCCAAAGAATTTTCTTAAGAAGCCAGGCGCGAGTGCAGAAAGCGGATTCACCGAAACTTCAGGGTTTGCGACCGGCCCTTCCAAAGAATAGTTCGCGGCAAACATGCCTTCATTATCGCCACCAGTCAGAATTTGTCCAAGCAGCGGGATTTTCCCCAGAATTCGATTAATTGTGTAAGCTGGCACTATCGTACCGCCCAGCGCGACGACGTCCTTGTCGTGATCTACGGTACCTTCCATCGTAATGCCAATGGAAGACCCATAAGTCCGTGTCTCTCTCAACCGCAATAAACCTTCTTTAAAGGCAAATTTACCCTCCAAAACGTCCAATTCAAGCCCTTTCTGTCCAACGGCATCAACGATTCCAGTCAGAGATGCGACCTGAAGAATGCGCGCAATCGCTGGCGCTTTTTTCAACCGGTAATCGCTCACATGGATAGTCCCTTCCATCGCTTCAGATAGTGACGCGCGTTTTCCCTCAACCTTAAGTTTTCCACCGGTTACATTGCTAGCAATATCAAAAGCCTGCAATACGCCCCCAAAATCTTCAGACTCAACTTTAAGACTGTACCCAGCTGGCGTAGGCAGAAAGTCTATCAAAAGAGATTTCTCAGGCCGCACGTTACCGGACAAACGCAAAGTCTGCACATCGCTACCATCGTGACGCAGTGTTAATTTTGCCTTCATTAATTTCCGTTTTGCACCCCAAGTAAGTTCGCCAACATTTGCGACAATAGCTAAACCCGTCAAATCCTTTCCGGCTTTGCCTTGCTCATTTTGAGCTATTGCTCCAGTAATATCGTACCGACCAATATCTAAATTCCCCTCATAGACATTATCGATACGGCGAGTGATCGTGCCATGCAATTTGTTTCCCTTGAGAAAAACGTTACTTAGTTGAAGGCGCCAATACTCTTTCCCGGTGGGGGAGAAATCAATCTGCGCAGCACCTGATAATCCAGTGCCGGACAAATTTGCGACACAGGACTTTAACTCGGCCGTCGAGTCAATTTCCATAGAAAGATTAGCAAACGCTTTTTCACCGCGTTTCTTTTCAAACATTAAATCGTTTTTAGAAATAGATGCTTCAGTCAAATCTGCCTTTGCCTTAAGAAATCTCTCGTTGTTCCGCAGCACTGTGTAAGACATATCGACAACAGCCGGCCCTGACAAAAAACCAATTCCTTTTAATCCGACCGATTCTCGTTGCTGTTTAGATAACTTTGCCTGTAATCGATATTTACTGCGAGTTTTCCCTGTGGTGCCAAAATGTTCATGCCAAACAAGCTTGGTCGGCACTCCATTCAGCCTGACCGGACCGACGAGCTTCATATTATCATTCTGTATTTTAAAGTTAAATTGCCCGCCTTCGACGATAAGCCCAAACGGACCCGGTTCAAATCCTACATTCTTTAGTGTTGCAGTCGAGCTAACCTTCAGCGCATCACGTTGCACATTGGTATCGAGTGGGAAGTCCATTCTTAACCGAATGGCCGCGGCCCCACTGACACCGCCTTCGGAAATACCGAGTTTCTGAATATATCTTAAAGGCTTGTGTCCAAGAACATTTAGGGCAGTTTTAAGCGGGCCTTGCATCAAAATATCGACGGATATTTGTTCATTATCGCTTTCAAGATCGAACATATTTACCTGTGCTTGATCGACTGCGATCTCCTTCAAAGCACCGCTTGAAATAACCATATCAAAACGATCTGCAGTGAAAGTCGCTGTCCCATTGACGTTCTTAAGCTCTGGTAAGGGTGACCAATAATCCACAGTTAAACCGTCATAGCGCATCGTTCCATTAAGTGTAGATGCTTTCAGCCCACTAAAATCTTGAGCATTCATCCACCCGATTAATTGCAAATTTGTCTCACGCGCAAATCCATCATGAATATTTTTTGTGACCCATCGGCGAGCGCTCAACCCCAGTGTTTTTGGCCAATATGCAGATAGCTCTTTGAAGGGCATATTGAAAACCGTGGCATCTAATTGCAAACGTGCCTCATCCCCCAGCCGTTGAATTTGCGCTTCTGCTTCAATCTTCGGACCGCCGAAGTCTATTTCAGCCTCAGCAAGTTCGACCTTATCCAGATCGTTCAAGGCCTCGCCCTTAAGTCGTACTTGTTTTACAGAACGCGGCCCGTTCCATAGCATCGGAAAATCCAGGGTTCCTTCGCCAGAAATCAGATTAAACTCCAATTCCTTAATTCGACCATTACGGCCACCTTGACCCCCAATATTACCATTGAAAAAAAGATCTACTCCGACGAGCTTCCGCATTCTTGGGATACGTTTTGCCAATTCGGAAATATTTAGTCTCTCTAGTCGAACAAGGCCGGATACCGCATCACCATCGGATGCAAACTCGAAATCCCCCTCAATTTTGCCGACCGGTGTATTCAACGTCCCCGCCAGCATTTGTAAGGACCCACCTTTAGTAGCCTTTACGGCCAATTCCCCGGTCACGGGCATACTGAAATTGACTAAATAGTCCAGCCCATTAACGGAGCGTGCCACTAATGAAGGATTTAGCCTTTCAAACCGAACACGTCCGAGAAACACCCCTGCTACTCTTTGGAAATCCAATTGTGCAAAAATTTGCGACAAGCGGTTTTGTGCCGCAATACTAATCGCAACATCAGCGCGCAGTCCGGGTTTATCACGAATCATCACGATATCCGCGCGGGGTGAACGCCAAACGATCCCCGCTTGCCGATCATCAAAGACAAGTTTGGATTCGATAATCTCTACACGATTCAAGTATCCCAAAGGACCGCCAGTCTGGCCCGGTGGCCTTGACAACTCGTTCGTAATGCCTTTGACCAAAATATCGACATTCTGAGCCTGTCCTCCCTTTGCCAAAAGGCCAACCGTGAAACCGCCATCTTTATATCTCGCTACCGACGCACTTAGACGACGAATCCCTAAAGACGACACAGCCAAACGTCCTCTCAACAGGGCTCGCATGGAAAGACCGATTGAAACTTGCGGCAATTGCGCAACTAGCTTACCGTCCCGACTGAATACCTTGATATTTCGAGCACGAATGTCAGCCGGATGGCGCCATCCATCCCAAATCAGTACAGTATCGCCAACACGAACCACATAAGACTTGTCCTCCGTGCTGAAATTCCGTTCGATAATTGGGGTAACAAAATTAAGTGATAACGGCGAGCTAGATAGTCTCCAAGCCAGAATGGCAAATAATATTGCACATCCGACTAATAGACCGGACAGGATTTTGAAAAATATGATTAAGCGCCGGCGGGACACAGCATTCCGTTAATTTGTTGTGATGGGACCAATAGCATCGTCCCAATCGATTGCATAGAGAAACAAATATTTGAACACCAAGTTCCCAAATTTTCGCGTTAATTCAAGCAAAATTCCCAATCCTGGAAACCAAAGCCAGGCGGAAATGGGCTTTGAGCGTTGGCGCACTTACGGCGAAGAATCGCAGGAACTCAGAAACTTCTCCGATGCCATTGCGCATCAAGACAACGGTCAGCTTCTACGTGCTCTCTTTGGTAATAGTACCTTTCTGACGCAATGTATCATCAAAGAACGCTCTTTCATGAGAACCATAATGGAACAGGGCCCTGATTATGCCTTCGGTATGATTTTAGGATCATTGCACAGCGAATTGTCGCAAGAGGACAGTCTTTCCACCTTTATGACCGGCCTCAGGAGGGCAAAACAGCGTATTGCGCTCCTTGTCGGCCTTTCGGACATCGCAGGCCTTTGGTCTCTAGACCAGGTGACCGGGAAACTCAGCCACTTTGCTGACCAAGCAACGAACTTAGCGGTTCGGTTCGCATTGCGGCAATTTTCTGCCAACGGTCGCATAAAACTCGCAAAAAAAATTAAGCCAGAAGACAAGTCCGGTTATGCACTGATCGCACTCGGTAAATTAGGTGCAAGGGAGCTAAATTACTCGAGCGATATTGATCTTATTGCGATTTATGACCCTGAACGTATCAGCACAACAGATAAAGATATGATCAGCGCTGAAATGGTAAGGATGACGCGCTTTATCGTTAAACTAATCGAGCAAAGGACACCGGACGGCTACGTCTTCCGAGTAGATTTTAGGATTAGACCAGATCCAGGATCAACACCACTGGCTATTCCTATAGAGAGCGCAATTCGATATTACGAGACCACCGGACAAAATTGGGAACGCCTTGCCCTTATTCGAGCACGCGCCATTGCCGGTGATATAACTGTTGGTCAAAATTTCTTGGACGCCATTCAGCCTTTTATTTGGCGAAAGAATCTTGATTTTGCAGCGATACGCGATATTCACTCGGTTAAACGTCAAATCGTCGCGCATCGTGGCGGCCGTAAAATCGCCATTAACGGACATAATATCAAGCTAGGTCGCGGCGGCATTCGTGAAATTGAGTTCTTCACTCAAACCCAACAGTTAATATGGGGTGGTCGGTCTCCCAATTTAAGAACATGCAAATTATCAAAGACGCTGAACGCACTAGCAGCCGAAGAGAGGATCTCCGCAAACGCGGCGATCGAGTTAAATGAAGCCTACGAGTTTCTGAGAAAACTCGAGCATCGTCTTCAAATGGTGGATGACAGGCAAACCCACTCATTACCAAAAACCGATAAAGAAGTTGCGGCGATTGGTGTCTTTATGGGCTACGACCTATCAGACAATTTTCGGAAGGCTCTCCTCGAAACGCTCGAGACGGTAGAACACCACTACGCGGCACTTTTCGAAGAATCAGAAAACTTGTCAGCAGTTGGCAATTTAGTTTTCACCGGCGTTGAAGATGATCCGGACACACTTGAGAGCCTGCGTGTGATGGGCTTTGCCGACCCCCAGTCAATTTCCGAGGTGGTCCGGAATTGGCATCGTGGGCGCTATCGTTCAACACGAACAGAACGCGCTCGACAAATTCTGACAGAACTTATGCCGAATATTCTATCCGCTTTTGGAGGTCGTACACACCCAGATCGCGCACTCATGCACTTTGATGCCTTCTTAGCGGTACTTCCAAGCGGGATCCAACTTTTTTCCCTATTTGCCAACCATCCACCCATCTTGGAACTAGTGGCGGAAATAATGGGCGACGCACCGGTTTTGGCAGACTGGCTGAGTCGAAATCCAAGCCTACTGGACCACGTGTTATCTCCGGAATTTGGAAAGCCGCTAGGCACAGTAGGCCAGCAAACCCAAGAACTACGCGGCCAGATGGAGCGCGCCCGAGATTTTCAAGATAAATTAGATGCTTGCCGTCAATGGGCTAACGATAAAAAGTTTCAAATTGGTGTACAGCTCATGTTGGGTAATATCAAAGGGCGACATAGCGGCCCGTTACTATCTGATATCGCAGAAATCGTCTTGCGCGAAATGGCAAAATGCGTAACCGCAGAGTTTGAGAAAACCCATGGAAAGTTTGAAGCAAATGGACTTGCTATTATCGCGTTTGGGAAACTCGGTGGTCGTGAATTAATGCACGGGTCGGACTTAGATTTGGTCTTCGTTTATGATGGTTCTACCGAACGAGAAATGTCTGATGGCAAAAAACCAATTGGACTGAATATTTATTTTATGCGGCTTGCACAGCGCATAATCACCGCACTAACTGCGCTGACCGGCGAAGGCCGGCTTTACAAAATCGATGCAAGGTTGCGGCCCAACGGCGACAAAGGGCCAATAGCAGCAAGTTTCAGCAGTTTTGTGCGTTATTATCGCGAATCTGCCTGGACTTGGGAGTACATGGCTCTGAGCCGCGCCCGTATAGTGGCGGGCCCAGAAAACTTAACAATGCGTTTACGCGCTACGATCCGCGAAGCACTTACACGCGGATGGAATGACCAGACACTAGTTTCCGATATCGTCCAGATGCGCCGCCGTATGGCAGAGCAATATCCGGGAACCGACCCATGGGATATTAAACATCGACGCGGTGGTCTGATCGACGCTGAGTTTATTGCCCAATATCTCCAATTGCGCCATGGATCCAAATACCCAGAAATATTATCACCTAACGCATCGACCGCACTGGAACGACTCTCCGACGCAGAGCTCTTAGAAGCTAAAACCGCAGAAGGTTTGGGTGAAAGTTTACGTTTTTGGTATGATCTCCAATCAGTGTTACGCATTACGACAGACCAGGTAATAGGAAGTTCGGCGCAGAGTTCAGGACCTCGCAGGTTATTAATGCGGGCGGCCCTGGCAGATTCCTATGATAAGCTACTAACTACAATGGATGCTAATGCGAAAATAATACTCAAACAATTTAATGTGCTGATTGCTAAACCTTCGGAAAAAGAGATAACTTCGAAATGACCAATATATGCGGACCGACCGAGGTATTAGCATTGCTGCCGCAGGCCACTGAAATACTAAAAACTACCAATGCGGATACCAAAGCATCTAACAGTAGAAAGCTGGCCTCCGCCTGGAAGAATTTTGATCTTATTGACCTTGGGCATTCTAAAGCACCAGATCGACCTGGTAGGCCTTCGGCCCCAGTATTGTTGCGCCCACGCTGTGTGCCGCGCAGACGAATTAATAGAAGCCCCGTGGGTCGTATCGCCTTGCTGCATGCGCTGGCACACATTGAATTAAACGCAGTTGATTTAGCTTGGGATATCCTTGTTCGATTTACTGAATCACAAAAATTACCATCAGCATTTATAAACGACTGGGTAAGTGTCGCTGACGAGGAGGCAAAACACTTCGCTTTACTGAACAACCGATTAAAAGATCTCGGCTCACACTATGGGGCTCTTCCTGCCCATGATGGTTTGTGGGAAATTGCAATCGCAACCGCAAATAATTTCAGTGCACGGTTGGCAGTCGTACCGTTAGTGCTGGAAGCACGGGGCTTGGACGTAACACCAATAATGATCCAAAAACTCGAAAGGTCCAACGATTATAAAAGCGCTGAGATTTTGCGCATCATCCATCGAGATGAAATTAAACACGTTGCGATTGGCCATAAATGGTTTAAATGGGCTTGTCGCAACTCTAAATCCGACCCTGTGGCTGCATTCAAAATGCTAGTACAACGTTATTATAAAGGTACACTTAAAGCGCCTTTCAACCGGGAAAGTCGTGATCGAGCGGGCTTCACCGCCGAATTTTATGAACCTTTATCTGCAAAATAAACAGCGTGGACTATAAATAAAGGGAATGTCTCAGAGTCACAGCGGGCATAGGGAGTTGCTCTATGCTCAACCCTTAGTTACCTAGAATAACGCATTTAACTAAGCCGATTATGCAGAAAATTATGTATTATCCGTACCACTTCACATACGCCTAGCAATTACCAAAACCAACTTTTTTAAGTGTGCTATTCAGTGTTGCGCCAGCATAAAAACACCCTCGCTTATCGACTTTTAACTTAATTGATTAAGCAACAATGACGTCAGGGTATCTATACTATTGGGATTCGAAGCGCCATGAATTAAGCTAACTCAAAAGCCCAAGACAGTCATTGATCGACTTGATATCTTTCTAGTCATCCCCATCATCCGCAACGAGCCTCCCTTTGACTGTTGCCCGTTCGGCTAACGCCGCTTCAAGAAATTCGTCCAAATCTCCATTCAGTACACCTTCTGCATTACTATTTTCTACGTTAGTGCGAAGGTCCTTAACCATTTTATACGGATGTAAAACATACGATCGAATTTGGTGACCCCAACCAATATCAGTCTTAGCAGCATGCTCCGCAGCCGCTTTATCCTCACGTTTCTTCAACTCAAGTTCATAAAGGCGCGCTTTCAACATCGTCAACGCCGTTGCACGATTTCTATGTTGCGATCTGTCATTTTGACATTGAACGACAATACCAGTCGGTTCATGAGTAATTCGCACAGCGCTATCAGTCCGATTTACGTGCTGTCCGCCAGCACCGGACGCCCTATAAGTATCGACCCTAAGTTCTCCATCGTTTATCTCGACCTCAATCGCATCGTCTATCACCGGATATACGCCGACCGACGCGAAGCTAGTATGGCGTCTTGACGCTGAGTCATATGGAGAAATCCTAACGAGACGATGCACACCGCTCTCGGTCTTGAGCCAACCATAAGCATTAATGCCGCTAATCTTCAGCGTAACCGACTTTATACCGGCCTCTTCACCAGGGCTTTCTTCTATTTGTTTTACTTGATAATTATGTTGATCGGCCCAACGTACATACATCCGCACCAACATCTCAGCCCAATCTTGGGACTCAGTCCCGCCTGCCCCAGCGTGCGTTTCAAGAAAGCAATCATTAGCATCAGCTTCCCCTGATAACAGGCTCTCAAGCTGTTGTTTTGCTGCTTGCGATTTCAGCTCGGATAGAGCTGACTCTGCTTCAGCGAGGACCCCGTCGTCACCTTCCGCTTCGGCTAGCTCAATGAGTTCAACATTATCGGCAAGACCTTGTTCGAGAGCACGATAGCCCGATATGGCATCCTCCAAACGGGTCCGCGCCCGCATAACAGTTTGCGCCCTCGTCGGATTGTCCCAAAGCTTAGGGTCTTCAGATTGTTCGTTCAGTTTATCGAGTTTCTTTTCTGCCGTATCAAGGTCAAAGATGCCTCCTCAGCAGCTCTAATGACTGCTCAAACTCTTCAACAATATTTTGAATTTCCGCTCGCATATCACCCTCTAGAATTTAAAGGCTCAAATATTTAGCAGGTTCCGCAGGCCAACCAAAGTGCACGTAAAGGTCAACGACATTTACCTATATCCGAAAAACACCGTTTCTAACGTTGGCTTTGCTCCCTCTTTTCATAAGCGTGTTCTTAAAGAATATTACAATAAAATAAAGTCCGCGCAATTATTCGGGTTTATTTCGCGTTTAATAAAGCCCGCTGGGGCTCTGCACGGTTGATGTCTCTGGCAATGCTCCTTTTGCTCCACCCGGCACGCTTTGCGAACCATCAATCACTGTATATTGGGTATTTTCGTCCGGTACGGTGCCATCCTTATAGGCTTCAAGGATAAAGTTCTTATCGTAAGGTTTTGAAAGTTTTCCGGTTAGGGGATTTACACGCACCAACCGTATTCCCGTCGGAATTCGGAAGGGAACCGCTGCCTTACCTTTTAACACCTCTTCCATAAACTGTTTAAAAATAGGCGCTGCTACCGAACCACCGGTTTCACGCTTACCCAATTTCGCACGATCATCAAAACCAACATAAACACCGGCTACTAAATCGGGCGAGAATCCTACAAACCAAGTTTCACGGCTATTATTACTCGTTCCAGTTTTACCAGCTAACGGCTTCTTAATGACTCTAATTTTACGACCCGTTCCCCGCTGCACAACGCCTTCCAACATAGAGACAACCTGATATACACTTGCGGGATCTACTAATTTTTCTCGAGTGTCGGGTATGATAGGTGCCACCTGATTCTCCCAAGCCCCAGTCCTGCATCCTTCACAGGGACGTTTATCATGGCGATAAACCGTTATACCGTTGCGATCCTGGACGCGGTCGATAAGAGACGGTACTACGCGCTTTCCGCCGTTCACTAACATGGCATAACCAGCAGTAATCTGAAGCAATGTGGTTTCTGAAGCCCCCAGCGCCATCGCTAAATGCGGTGGTATATTATCGGCAATTCCAAATTTTCTAGCTATGGCAACAACCGGCTCCATACCTATTTTTTGGGCTAAGCGGACGGTCATTAAATTGCGCGATTTCTCAATGCCAAGACGCATCGGACTGGGGCCGTAAAACTTATTCGAGTAATTATGCGGCTTCCACTTTCCCTGCCCAGCCCCCTGATCAATAACAAACGGCGCATCGAGAATATAAGTCGACGGCGTAAACCCACTTTCAAGCGCTGCTAAATAAACGAATGGCTTAAAGGCAGAGCCAGGCTGACGCCGTGCCTGGGTCGCGCGGTTAAACTCGCTCATTTCATAGTCAAAACCGCCCGACATAGCATAAACCCGACCGGTGTGAGGGTCGATCGCCACAATCGCACCATTGATAGCTGGAACCTGCCGTAAGGCAAATGTATTGGGCGGATATTTATTCGCTTCGCCTTTCCTAGCATTCGCATTATCGGTAACCCCTTCTACCAAAATAACATCACCTACAAGGAGAACATCCGAAGGTTTTTGAACCTGTGCCCCCAGCTTTTGCTCGGGCTTCCATTTGCGTGCCCATTTTAGCTCGGCTAACGGTATTTCCCCTAAGGCCCCGCTAATCAGTCCAATCGTAGCCGCTTTAGCTTCGACTCTCAAAACTACTCCAAGTAACCATTTGCCCGCGCCAGGAGGAGGTGCAACAGATTGCAGTACATCCTGCCAATTGTGGTGCAAAGGGATTCGCGTAATCGGGCCTCTGTAACCGTGTCTTCGATCATATTTAATTAATCCAGTGCGGAGTGTCTTTTCAGCGATCTTTTGCATTTCGGAATTAAGGGTCGTTCGAACGGATAGGCCTCCACGATAAAGACCTTTATCGCCAAAACGCTTTGTCAGTTCACGACGAACTTCTTCCAGAAAATACTCTGCCTTCACAATTTGAACCGCTTCTCGCGGTATAACTTTTAAGGTCGAATTCCGTGCCACATCAGCTGTCGATTGTTCGATAAATCCCTCTTTAAGCATTCGCCCAACCACCCAATTCCGTCGATCTAACGCAGCCTTATGTCGACGAATTGGATGATAGTTATTAGGTGCTTTTGGCAATGCAGCTAGGTAAGCCGCCTCAGCAATCGATAATTCATCAAGCGATTTATTAAAATAGTTAAGCGCTGCCGCCGCTACGCCATAGGATCCGTAGCCCAAATAAATTTCGTTCAAGTAGAGTTCAAGGATGCGATCTTTGCCGTAGGTTTTCTCGATACGGAAAGCCAAAATTGCTTCCTTAATTTTTCGTTCAATCGATACTTCGTTTGTGAGCAAAAAGTTCTTTGCAACTTGCTGCGTGATAGTAGAAGCCCCAACTGGGCGTCGTTTCTGGAAATAGTACTTCACATTCTGAACACTTGCCCGCAATAACGCTTTAAAATCGACACCGGGGTGAGTGAAAAAATCCTGATCTTCCGCAGCCAAGAACGCATTGATGATGTGGCGCGGCATAACACGCACAGGCACAAAAACACGCCGTTCAGTCGCAAATTCCTTAATTAAACGGCCATCACCTGCATGGACGCGCGTTACCGTAGGCGGATTATAATCTGCAAGTTGCTTGTAATCGGGCAAGTCTCGGCCAAATGACCACAGAATATAGGCACTGCCCGCTGCTGCAATCACCAAGACAAACAGCCCAACCGAGCACAGGAAAGAAAAAATATAAAACAACCGCCGCATTGCTGCTCCCTAGAAAGCGCGATTTACTGAATTAATCTGGGCCGAGGAAAGCCGGACTCCAAGCGGGGATATACATTAATTAATATTGTGGCAATCTTATGACCGACTCAGATTTGCTCTTCGCTTAAAATAGTTTTCAACTGACCTAAAAATAGACTTAGCGAGCTTTTTGTAAAATGCCGATTTACGAAACATGTTTTCATCTCTAGGACTGGAAAGATAACCAAGCTCCATCAATACAGACGGTGTATCAGGTGATTTCAAAACAGCAAAACCAGCAAACCGGTGAGTATTTCGCAATACCCGAATGTCACGTGCCAGTTCACGGATCAAAATTTCGCCAAATATCGCCGATTCATTCATCGTATCACGCTGCCTCAGACCAATTAAAATAGACGCCACCGTATCGGACTGACTCGAAAGATCGACGCCAGCAATTATATCGGATCTATTTTCTCGAGCGGCTAACGCGCCGGCTTCTCTATCAGAAGATTTTTCAGACAATGTGTACACTGATGCACCGCGAATAGACCGGTTTTTATGACTGTCGGCATGAATAGAAATAAATAGCTCAGCTCCAACTTTCTGTGCTTTCTGATAGCGCTTACGAAGTGGAACATAAGTGTCTCTGTAGCGCGTCATGTAGACGCGATATCGTCCAGTAGATTCCAATAGCTGCCGTACCGCATTTGACGCGCGTAATGTCACTATTTTCTCACGTAAACCGCGTGAGCCAATGGCACCCGGATCCGGACCTCCATGTCCTGGGTCGAGCATTATTATGCGCTTAACTGCGGACGAGTGCCTCTGACGCGACGGGGGCTTTGGCGGTACCGGGCGCTCTGATACCACCGATTTATTTGGCGGCCTCCAGCCCTTAGACCGAAAAACTTTTTTGGCTTTCTTAAAAGCTGATTCGCTAACGGCTTTCAAATCGATCAAAAATCTATGTTCCCGACCTGATGCTGGACGCAAAATTTGATGTCGCCTAATTTTAACTGGCTTTTTTACATCGATTACTAAACGGCTAACGCCAGCTTGGAACAATCCGTAGCGATAACTGCTTACAACCCCCAGCGATAAGCGTCTATCAGGACGTATCAGTTTCCATTTTAAAGCTGGAAAGTCGATTACTACTCGGTAAGGGTTAGCTAGCATGAAAATCTTATATGAAACCGGTTGGCTCACCTCTAAGACCAACCGAGTCTGCCCAGAGTTGATCCCAAGCCGCACATCGGTCACCACCGGCCCAGCCGCCCCAGCAACAGGACCCAATGCCAAACAAAGCAAAAAGCCACCAATTCGAGCAGTATTTCTAAAAGACTTCATAAATACCCGATGTTTCAGCAAATATCCCAAACAATGCAATTATATAATATTTTATACTTTATAATTTTACGAACCATACACTTTACATACAAATACATATAAATATGACCTTTTTTATAATATCACTTAGGATATATATAAAGAAAGAAAAAAATATATTATTATATTAGAAAATTAATTATCTTAATACTTACTTTTAACATACTAAAACTTGCTAATATTATTCCCATATCTTACCTAGATACATTTCTGCGGCAAATTCGCCAGAATAACGAGATTCGGATTGTCGAAGCATGCCGCATGAGCGTATTTTAACCCTGTAGTTTGGCCTTTTAAATCAGGCGATAGGACCGACCGTGCCTCACGTAACTTTAATATCCACCTCCCACCATAACGATCCAACCACTCTAAGTGTCAGCCGGGGAGCTGTGCATTTACGATCGCCTAACCAAGCCACTGCGGAAAGTATTTTTACGTCTCAAATTACCTTACCGGTAAATGCAGCAGCCGCAATTCGGCGATATGCGATTTGGAGACACGCATATAAGAAAAACATAGCAAGCCAAAATAGCTTCTCATGCCACTTATCAAGCCGCTTGCGAGCAACCCTACCGGTTAACATATCCAACCCTGCCAAACAGGTGGCCGCTGATGTAGCGCCCCGGTTTTGGCCGTCGGAGAAAGAAAAAAATGACAAGAAAAATGTTAATAGACGCTTCACAGCCAGAAGAGACTCGTGTCGTCGTCATGCAAAACAATCGCATCGAGGATTTCGATTGCGATTTCGAAGCCAAAAAGCAGCTTAAGGGAAATATTTATCTAGCTAAAATCACACGCGTAGAGCCGTCCCTGCAGGCCGCATTCGTGGATTATGGCGGAAACCGTCATGGTTTTTTGGCTTTTAACGAAATTCATTCTGACTACTACAAAATTCCGATTGCAGATCGGGAAAAGCTTATCGAAGAAGAAACTATCGCGGCACAAAATGGCGATGACCCCGAAGAAGGAGAAACCATCGAAACCGTCGGCGGCGATGACCTAGAAGATGAGGAGAAACGCCGACAAAAGATGCGGCGGCGATATAAAATACAAGAAGTTATCAAACGTGGCCAAATTCTATTGGTACAAATAGTTAAGGAAGAACGCGGTAACAAAGGTGCAGCGCTTACAACTTATTTGTCCTTGCCCGGTCGTTATTGTGTTTTAATGCCAAACACTGCTCGTGGCGGCGGTATCAGCCGAAAGATCACGAACCAAAAAGACCGCAAGCGATTAAAAAACATACTAGATAGCGTTGGTATCTCTAGTGGTATGACGGTGATTGTGCGAACCGCTGGGTCTGAACGAACAAAGGCGGAAATTGGCCGTGACTATAATTATCTTCTTCGGCTTTGGAATACGATCCGCGAAGAAACGCTGCAATCCATTGCCCCAGCACTAATTTATGAAGAAGCCAATCTAATCAAGAGAGCTATTCGCGATCTCTATGGCAAAGAAATAGAAGAAGTCTTCGTCGACGGCGATGACGGATACCGAGTCGCCAAGGACATGATGAAGACCTTGATGCCTAGCCATGCCAAGAAAGTACAACCTTACAAAAATGGCCGCAGGCCTTTATTCCATGAATTTCAGGTGGAAGGCCAATTAGATAGTATTAATAGCCCGGAAGTGCAGCTGAAATCCGGCGGCTATATCGTATTACATCAAACCGAGGCGCTGGTGGCAATCGACGTGAATTCTGGCAAAGCAACACGTGAACGTCATATCGAGGAAACAGCAATACGAACAAACCTGGAAGCCGCTGAAGAGATTGCTCGGCAATTGCGATTACGAGACTTGGCGGGGCCGATCGTAATTGACTTTATTGATATGGAAGAGAATCGAAATAATCATACCGTAGAACGTCGGTTAAAAGATGTACTGCGGGCGGACCGTGCGCGTATTCAAGTGGGAAGAATTAGTCATTTTGGGCTACTGGAAATGTCTAGGCAACGTTTACGCCCAAGTATCACTGAAATTTCTAGCGAGATCTGCCCGCACTGCGCAGGCACCGGTTTGGTAAGATCCACAGAATGGGCTGCGCTTTACGCACTGCGTGCTATTGAAGAAGAAGCCATTAAAAGCAAAGAGAAACCGATTACAGCCACGGTACATCGAGATACCGCACTTTATATTCTTAATCACAAACGAAGCGCACTTGCCGGCATCGAATCCAGATACGGAATTACGGTTACCATCAATGAGGGTAATAATCTCGGGAGCCAAACCTGTATGTTTGAAACTGGAGATGGAGAAACATTTGTCCCGTCTGCCCGAACACCAAATGATCGGTCCGGTGCGGAGGGCGACGGTATAAGCAAAAAGCGACGCCGTCCCCGCAGGCGACGAAGAGGTCGGACCGAGGAAATTCAATCGGCAACCGCAGAAAATGACAATGCGGAAAACAAAGAAGAATCATCTGGCTCCGGGGAAACTAACAAAGAGACTGCGGAAGAAAACAAAGAAGCGCAATCCAGAAAACGCCGTCGCGGTCGTCGCGGTGGACGGAGGCGCGGCCGCAAGCCATCTTCGGAATCCAGCAAAACAAAAGTGGCGGATGGGAACGAGGAAACGTCCGGCACAAATGTTGACATCACCGCAGGTTCTACATCGAACAAAAAGCCTGGTATCATAAACAACGAATTACAAAGTAACCCAGAACAAAACGCCCCCCCCAAACCGAAGCGAAGGCGCCGCCGTAGTGCGCCCAAAAAGCAAACTAAGGATACTGATAACACATCGTCAGCAGCCGCGTCCGATCCCAAACCTGCACCCATAGAATCGCAACCCGATGAAACTGGCAATCAAAAGGTCTTCGCTTCAACGGCACCAGCACATGAGGACTCAGAGGGTAAAGACAAAAGAACAGGGTGGTGGAATAAAGTTCTTAGCTGATAGCAACCACTTGACGACAACTCAAATTCGCTCAACAATTCTCTGACATCCATTCAGCTATCACGTCTACTGCTTGATTAATAATGTCGAGTGATTCTGAGTAGGATATTCGGATAAATTGCTTACCTCTTGAGGAATCAAAATCGCGGCCAGGTGCAAAGGCAACGCCGGTTTCCATCAAGACCTTATGGCAAAAGCCTTCGCTATCATTAGTGAGAGAGGACACGTCAGCATAAAGATAAAACGCACCATCCGCAGGTGCTAATTTATCGAAGCCTATGGACGGCAGCCGACTGAGTAACAAATCTCTATTTTGTAAATAACGCGTTACATGCCCATCTAAAATCTTCTTGCAATCAAAAGCTGCAAGAGCAGCGATCTGAGAGGGCGTCGGCGCACAGATGAATAAGTTTTGTTGTAGGCATTCAATGGGACGCAATAGCTCTTCTGGTACAAGCATCCACCCTACGCGCCATCCAGTCATTGAAAAATATTTAGAAAAGCTATTGATGATTATAGCGTCTTGATTGAACTCCAGCGCACTCACAGCAGACTGTTCATAGGTGATGCCGTGGTAGATCTCATCTGAGATAAGACGCACATTATGTTCGCGGCAGAAGTTTGAAAGTGCCTTTAGGGCGGACACATCCAACATAGTGCCGGTTGGATTTGACGGAGACGCTACGATTAACCCGTCCAAAGGCAAATATGCTTTTAATTTTTCTGGTGTGGGTTGAAAACGGTCCTCAAATGCCGTTTCAAGAATAACAGGCTCGATACCAAAGGCCTTAAGTATATGGCGGTAACAAGGGTACCCAGGGGAGGCTACCGCAACCCTATCGCCAACATCGAATGCTGCAAGAAATGCCAAAACGAACCCGGCAGAGGAACCACTGGTAACTGCTACTTGGTTCTGCCCAATCGACAGACCATAACTCGATTTGTAATGTTCCACGATGTCGTCACGTAAGGGGGTGATACCGAATGCATCCGTGTAGCCAAGCTTCTGGAGAGATAACGGCTCTTGTATCGCTTCAATAACCTCACGGGGAGCACCGGTCCCTGGCTGACCAATCTCAAGGTGATATACCGCGTTACCTAAAGATGCGCGCTGGTTGGCAGCATATAGAACGTCCATAACCATAAAGGGCGCCATTTGCCCGCGCTCAGACACCTTCAATGGCATAGCCTTTACCTTTTTTCTCTGACATCTTTTTTGAAACGCGCGCCAACGCCATGGCCACGTTTATCCGAAATCACCTGGCAGGGTGGGGCGCTTCGGGAGTCTGGCGGTAGACCCGCCTCACAATAAACTGCATTTACCCGACCAATTCTTGGCACTAATTTCACTTTCGCACCGCTGGCTTCGAGGGCCTTAATTTCTTGTGCAGTCAATGACCTCTCCGCCGTCACATCGTCCGTGTATCCGCCCTGATGCACCCTGGGTCGGTCACTAGCAGTCCTCAAGGGCATTCCCCCTAATAATGTACGCGCGGTTACGGCGACAGCACTCGATGCAGCTACAGTACCCCCCCCTCCCGTCGCAGCGAAAACAAACTTTCTTCTCTTGCGATCAACCACTAAAATTGGAGAGAGAGGTTGTTGGGCGAGTACTCCTTTTCCTGGTGCCGGTGCTAATGCAAAACCTAATCCGGGCAGAAACTGTCCCGTGCCAAAATCTTTATTGGATGTAACGGAGCAAACAACCGCAAGTCCGGTCCAGTCGACTACGGAAAACCCGCTTCCCGATTGCGGTGCTTCTGTACCTAAACGCGGTCCATAAGCTGCTTTACCCGCGTGCGCAAGTTTGAGCGTCTGGACCACTGGATCCGCGCCACTTAACCCCTCGCGCCCACTAAGGCTCTGCCACATCGCTGCTGCTACTTTGCCAGCTCCCTCAGGTGGGAAGTAAATAGTCCGATTACCTAGCGGTAAACTTATAGGACTCACCCATTTTGGCGTTCTTGAGCCAAAAGCAACTCTGTCGACAATTTGTTTTTGCAACACTGCCGCATCGGCGAGACGATTTGCCAATGCGCCCCGATACAGAACCCCGACACCACGTGCACCGATCTGCCCTAAAACTGAACCAAGTTCAATCTGACGGAAAATCACACCCTCCCCAAGAGGATCCCCTATGCGATTAAAAAACAATGATAATGCAACGCTATCATTGGCCAGGTCCAATGCTGATACTTTTAAGTCGTTGATAAAGGCACGTGATGTAGTTGCACCGTCTCGCGCAATAATTGCCGACTCCATAAGTAAATTACCCCACGGCAAACGGCCAAACCGAGCATGTAACCAGGCCATTCCGCGAGCCGCAATTGGAACCGCTATCGACGAATTAGTTACTTCAGAATATCCACCGGCTATACTACTAAAATCCAATACCTCTACGCCGCCGGAGAAAGGATTATGGACCAAACATATTCCGCCGCCGCCCAAACCAGCCTGTGATGGAAAGGTTACAGCCAGCGTAAAATATAGTGTTACTGCGGCGTCAGCCGCCGTTCCGCCTTTTGCCAACACATCGCGAGCGGCCAGCACCGCAGTCGGCTCGTCAGCAACAACAGTTGCGAATAATACGGATGGTGGAGTGTTGGGAAGAATAGCATTGGTAGCTTTTTCTACCGTGGAGCAAGCCGATGACATAATAATCGCGAAAAAGAGAACAGTAGCTTGATTGCGAGTTCTGCGGAGTCGAAGTAAAGTCTGTTGATAAAAAATTTGGCCTAATTCTATGCACTTGAAATACGTAAAAAAACTCATTTTCTCTGTCAAACCATTGTCCACGTTAGTGTTGTTAGTTTCCCTGCTAAGCATGGCATTTATAGACCACAGCGCCCGGGCGCAAGGGTTAGCAATTGTTCGGGACACAGAAATTGAAAATACTATTCGTGCTTACAGTGCGCCGCTGTTTGAAGCCGCAGGCCTCGATTTAAACTCTATCCGTATACGCCTTGTAAAAGATAATAGCCTAAACGCCTTTGTTGCGGGTGGCCAAAATATCTTTATTAATACTGGGCTCCTTGCACGCTCTGACAATGCGGGACAAATTATCGGCGTTCTCGCACATGAAATTGGACATATTTCAGGCGGACATCTATCGCGTATTCATGAAGGTCTTCGAAATGCATCGACTCAATCGATTTTAGCTATGATCTTGGGTACAGCCGCGGCAGTCGCGGCTGGTAGCACTGAAGGTGTCACCGGCGCCCTGATTGGTGGCCAAGCACTCGGCCAGCGCGCCCTTTTTAAATATACCCAAGGTATGGAACAGGCTGCAGATCAGGCTGGCGTAAATTTTTTGGAACGTACCGGACAATCTTCGCGGGGATTATTGGAGTTCCTGCAAATTCTGCAGAAACAATCTGCCATCTATGCCGGATCTAAAGACCCTTACGCCAATACCCATCCTTTAACGCAAGATAGAATATCCTTTTTGGGAAACCATGTTAAGAAATCGCGTTTTTCGAGGGTCCCTACACCGAAACAATTTACCGTCATGCATGCGCGCATGCGTGGCAAAATAAATGGCTATGTGGACACCCCTCATCGAACACTTAGTTACTACAGCGCCGAAGACAAACGAATAGAAGCCCGCTATGCTCGCGCCTACGCCTTTATGAAGCTACACGACGTAAAGAACGCCTTGAATATAGTCGACCAACTAATTGACGAATCCCCTGAAGATCCTTTTTTCCACGAATTGAAGGGGGATATTCTGAAGGACGCTGGTAAAATTCGTGAAGCTATGATCGCATATAACCAAGCAATTACCATTCTGCCTTGGGCAGCATTGATCCGAATTAGCCTCGCGCGCGTTCACTTAGAACTCAATGACCCCAAATTAGACGATGCGGTCTTAAAGAACATCCAAGAAGCGTTAAGGTATGAAAACCAAATTCCTACAGCTTGGCGTCAACTGGCTACTATTTATGGACGGCGCGGAGAAACGGGCAAAGCATCCTTGGCCTTGGCAGAGGAGGCGATGTTACGGAGCGAAATTAGTCGCGCCAAAACAAATGTAAAACGTGCGTTAGAATTATTACCCAAAGGGTCGCCCGAGCATATACGAGCATTGGATATAGACAACGAATTGGCTCAATTAAAAGCAACAGAAGATAGCTAGAGACCCAAAACATAGGTTTGCAATGAATCGCATCAAGTTCAGTCTAATCGGTATAAAAAGCGTTTTCGCTATCTGGGGTATGTTACTTCTCCCCATCGCAACGACAAATGCAGCGGACCCCCTAACCAGCGACCAAAAAAAAGTATTTGAAGAACTAATTCGAGACTATCTGATTAAAAACCCCGATATAATTCTAAAATCGATGGAAAAGTTGCGCGAACGCGAGCACCTTTTACAGAGAAAGGCGGCGATTGAGAAATTAACGAGCAACAAAGCAAATATTTTTAAACACCCCATGACACCTACCACAGGCAATATGAATGCCGATGTCACTCTTGTAGAGTTTTTTGACTATCAGTGCGGTTATTGTAAACAGGTGGCTGGGTCCCTCATCAAACTTATTGAAAATGACAAAAAGTTGCGCGTCGTTTGGAAAGAACTTCCAATATTAGGACCAAACTCCAGGTTCGCAGCGACGGCTGCCATGGCGGCAAAGAAACAAGGGAAATACCTCACCTTCCACGTAGCACTAATGAAAAGCCGCGGCCAGCTCAGTCCAGAAGTCATCATGCGGACTGCAGGGAAAGTTGGCCTTGATGTCGCCAAGTTACGAGAAGATATGGACGATCCTCAAATCAATGACTATCTCGATGAAACCATTGGCCTTGCTCAGTCTCTAGGCATCCGCAGTATACCGGCTTTCATTATAGGCAAACGCATCATTCCCGGTGCTCTTGGGCTAGATCAGCTCAAATCCTACATATCCGAAGAGCGCAAACCGAGGAGTTAATCATTTACGGACAAGTTTTATCTCGCATCAGGCTGATTTTCCGGTAATGCTTCAAGAAATGCGGGGTGCTGAGCACATGCTGCCTTGACTGCTAATAATGTTGGGAAAGCCGATAGGTCTAATTCATAGCGTTTCGCGGCGTAAAGTTGCGGAATAAGGAAGCAATCAGCCATGGTCATTGTATCTCCATGGCAGAAATGCCCTGCATTGGGGTCACTAGCAAGCCAGTTCTCTAGTGCGCTAAACCCTTGCAACGCCCAATAAGCATACCACTCAATTCGCGCTTGATCGGAAAATTTTTCAGCTACATGGGAACGCACCCGGCTCGATAATCGTGGATGCATCTCACAAGCAATTGCTTGAGCAATAGCGCGGACTCGGGCACGACCGGCCGTATCAGACGGCATTAGAGGGGGCTCTGGGTAAGTCTCCTCTAAATACTCGAATATGGCAACGGACTGGCGAATAACTAATCCACCGTCTTCCAAGGTTGGTACAATAGATTGGTGGTTTATTTCAGTGTAATACGCCGTCCGTTGGTCTCCCTGAGTAAGGTTTATTGCCACATGCTCTACCTTAATGCCCTTTAACGCAAGCGCCAGGCGAACACGAAAAGCTGCGGAAGATCGCCAATATGTATAAAGTTTCATGAAGCCGATTCTCCGCCGAACTAGAACCGTGACAGTGTGATTATATCAAAGGTTTTCGATCAATAGAGTTTCTAAATTGTCCGCTGGTTCAATTTTAAAAACCTTACCATAGAAATATAGCTCTCCTTCAAGGGCAGCCTTAATATTCGCCGCCTGACGAAAGCCGTGGCCCTCTTCGGGGAACGTCACGTAAGCAACAGCAATACGCTTTTCCCTCAACACCTCTACCATCGCTTCCGCTTGATCCGACGGCACCACCTTATCCTGCAAACCTTGAAAAAAAATTACCGGACAATCAAGTCCGTCCACATGATTAATGGGCGATCGTGCACGATATTCTTCTTCGGCTTCTGGCCACGGCCCAACCAAGCCATCCAAATATCTAGATTCAAACTTATGTGTCCCTTTTACTAACGCCGATAGGTCGCCAATACCGTAATGACTTGCGCCGGCCGAAAAGCAGTTTGCAAAAGTAAGTGCACAAAGGGTCGTATAACCTCCCGCGCTCCGTCCAGATATGGCCATCCTTTGCTCATCTACCCATTCTTTGTTACTTAACCACCGCGCACCAGCCGCACAATCCTCCAAATCAATACGCCCCCACTCACCGTTAAGGCGGTGACGATAAGCCCTGCCAAAGCCAGTAGACCCTCGATAGTTCATATCTAATACGGCAAAGCCTCGGCTAGTCCAAAACTGAGTCTTAAGGTCGAAGGCAGCTGTTGTCTGTCCCGTCGGCCCACCATGGCTTTTTACGATCAGTGGAGGTAAATCAGTAGGCAGCCCATCAAATTTCGCATTCTGCGGATGGTAGAAAAAACCATGCGCAAATTCATTTTTACCCACCGGCACTGTAACGGTGATCGGGCGCGACACGTTGCCCGCATCTAAAGTTGCTGACGCCGAATGGTAAAGGACGGAAATTTCTCTAGATTCAGTCTCCAACGATACGATAACCCGGGGTTCCTTCAACCCACCAGCCAAAAAAACGGCGCGTCCAGCAGATGCCTTCAAGCCCTGAATTTCAACAAAAGGAAGCAATAGCGGCTCAAAATCGCCCGTGTTGATTTCAATCATACAAATTTTGAAAAGCCCATCCAGGATATAGGTAGCAACCAGGGTATTCTCCGATGCAAATCCATACATCGACATACCGAACACCCACTGGGGCAAACCAAAATCCGCCTCAAGAGGTAATACCTGCTCAATTTCTCCGTCGGCGTGACGATAAATGTTCCACCAACCTGACCTGTCGGACACGAAATAGAGTTTCCCATCTGGAGAAAATTCGGGTTGGAAAATAGACTCATCTACGCCGCCAGCGACTCGCTTTGGCAGCAACAGCTCCCCCTGTTCATCCAATTCGCTACACCATAGTTCGCAGCCATCCCATGGCATATTGGGATGGCTCCAGCTTAACCATGCAAAACGATGCCCGTCCGGAGAAATTTTCGGAGATGCATAGAAATCATTACCTTTGGCCAACACCGTAATCTGTCCGTCAATAGCTATCGCAACCAATTCGTTTAACGGCTCTCGTCCATAAACCTCATGGTTCTCACGAACCGCAATCAAACGACTTCGTCGGTCATCCCATTCTAAATCAGCAAACCGCCATTGGCCTTCTGCAGTAAGCGGCTCTGGTTCCGCACCGGCCGATTGGCGATACACGCGACCGTCAGCGTCATTACTAAACCAGAGTGTAGAATTACCAATAGTGAAAGCTCCGCCACCATATTCATGCGCACGACTACGAACGCTAAAAGCATCAGCCGAGAAGTCCTCTATGCATCCGTCAGGCTCCCGACGACGCACCACACTTCGGCCTTTCTCGCTTGGGCGCACCTCATTCCAATAAACAGAACCGCCATCAAGCTGAATCTGTCCAATTTCTACGGTCCCTGCCGCAATCCAATCCGCAGTAATCTGCGAGCTCCAACTTCCATATGGTGCATTAATTTTATTAGGCATTTCACCCATATTCTGATTGCGTTATCGAAATTCTACAAGAAGAGCTCACGTTGACATACAAGCATTGTTCATCTTTTCTTTTCACAGAGCAATGAATTGATATAGTGCATCGCATCAAGATTGATTTTGGATACATATCGTGACCGATACGCACAACGTGCTCGTACTCAATGGGCCAAATTTGAATATGCTTGGGGTTAGAGAACCAAAGGTCTATGGTTCAGAAACACTCGAGAGTATTGAAACGAGCTGTCAACGTATTGCAAATCGCCTAGATATCTCTGTGTTGTTCAAGCAATCCAATATTGAGGGTACTCTTGTCAGCTGGATTCAAGAAGCGCGGGAAACGCAGGATGCCATTATCATCAATGCTGGCGCTTTTACGCACACCTCGATTGCAATTCTAGACGCATTACAGTTGGTCGAAGTTCCCGTTATTGAACTCCATTTATCGAATATTTTCGCGCGCGAAGAATTTCGGCATCACTCATATATTTCTCCCTGCGCCACCGGGGTAATCTGCGGATTTGGCGCCGCTGGATACGAATTGGCTCTTGAAGCTACAAAGCGTCTTCTAGACAACTAGGGCAGACCGATAATGGCAAAAATAAACTTAGACAAAACATTAATTCGCGATCTGAATGCACTGCTGGAAGAGACTGGGCTCAGCGAAATAGAAATCAGCGAGGGGAGGCAATCCGTTCGGGTTGCTCGGCAAAGCGGAAGTGTAATTGCCGCTACCCCTGTTGCGACGACTTCAGTACCGCTAGTGACTGATGAAAAAGAGTTTCCGGTCTCCGACATCAATACAATTCCATCGCCCATGGTCGGCACCGTATATCTCTCGCCAAAACCCGGAGATCCGGTATTCGTTTCCGCTGGGGACCAGGTGAACGAAGGACAAACATTAATGATAATCGAAGCAATGAAAGTTATGAACCCCATTCCTGCACCAAAAGCAGGGACCGTCAAACGGGTAATTGTTTCCGATTCACAGCCAGTCGAATTTGGGGAACCACTTTTAATTCTTGAGTAGAGCATTTGTTAGATAAAGTCTTAATCGCAAATCGCGGCGAAATCGCACTTCGGATTCATCGCGCCTGCAAAGAGATGGGCATTAACACGGTCGCTGTCCACTCAACGGCAGACGAAAATGCCATGCATGTGCGCCTAGCAGATGAGGCCGTCTGTATTGGCCCGCCGTCATCCGCCAATAGCTATCTTAACATCGCTGCTATTCTCTCAGCGGCCAATATAACGAGTGCCGACGCTATTCATCCCGGCATTGGCTTTCTCTCCGAGAATTCTCAGTTTGCTGAAATGGTAGAGGAACTCGGACTCGCATTCATCGGACCAACCGCTGAACATATAAACCTTATGGGCGACAAAATTACGGCAAAACAAAAAGCCGTCGAAATCGGCTTACCCGTCGTCCCGGGCTCGAATGGCGCGGTAGAAACTCCTGCAGAGGCTGAGGCGTTTGCTGCAGAAGTCGGTTTCCCAGTTATCATTAAGGCCACGGCAGGCGGTGGGGGACGAGGCATGCAAATTGCTCATTGCGCCGAAGACTTACCAGATGCTCTGAATATGTGTCGACAAGAGGCTGGTGCGGCCTTTGGAAATGATTCGGTCTATGTCGAGAAGCTGCTGTTGCAACCCCGCCATATAGAAGTCCAAGTAATGGGCGACGGAAATGGCTTGGTCGTTCATTTCGGCGAACGTGATTGCTCATTGCAACGACGTCACCAAAAAGTGCTAGAAGAAGCCCCTTCGCCAGCTATTGATTCTGCGACACGACAACGAATTGGTGAAACGGTAACGAAGGCACTCGCCAAGATAAGGTACCGGAGTGCGGGCACTGTCGAGTTTCTTTATGAAAACGGCGAGTTTTATTTCATAGAAATGAATACGCGCTTGCAGGTTGAGCATCCTATTACCGAAATGATAACCGGCTATGATCTAGTTAGAGCACAACTCCGTGTTGCTGCCGGAAAAGGGCTTGGTTATACACAAAAAGATATTCCCCTCATGGGCCACGCGATTGAATGTCGGATAAATGCTGAAAACCCTGTTACGTTCGCCCCTTCACCCGGCAAGGTCATCGATTATCATGCACCTGGAGGGCTCGGAGTGCGGGTGGATTCAGCAATTTATGCCGGATACACCGTTCCGCCTCATTATGACAGCCTCGTTGCCAAACTCATCGTACATGGCCGAAATCGCGAACTATGTCTTATGCGGCTTCGACGAACTTTGGATGAAATTGTCGTCGGCGGAATAGATACTACTATCGCACTACACCAAAGATTGATGGACGTGCCTGAATTCACCTCCGGTGAATACGATATTCACTGGCTTGAGCAATGGCTCGAAAGTGAGTTGCAAAACAGTTAGGAAGGCCAGGTCATGGAAATGCCGGAAATCACACCTGACTTGCTGCTCAAAGCCTATTCAATTGGCGTGTTTCCGATGGCTGAAGACCATGATGATCCAGAAATTTTTTGGGTCGATCCGCGCATGCGAGGCATTCTTCCGCTTGACCGGTTTCACGTACCGCGCCGCTTGAGACGTACTGTGCGATCTAGTATCTATAAAGTCACCGTGAATGCCGACTTCAATGCAGTGATAGAGGGATGTGCCAAAACCGTAAACGATAGGCCACAAACCTGGATCAACACCAAAATTATCGACCTATATACGAGCCTTCATTATATGGGGTACGCACATTCCCTTGAATGTTGGCGAAACGGGGAATTAGCCGGTGGCCTCTATGGCGTAATACTTGGCGGTGTCTTCTTTGGTGAAAGTATGTTTTCACGCCAGCGCGACGCGAGCAAAGTGGCGTTAGTACATTTAATTTATCGCATGCACGCTGGTAATTTTGCTTTCGTAGATACTCAATTTATAACCAAACATCTTAGTCAATTCGGTGCCATCGAGATTCCACGCCAAGAATATATAGATATGCTCAAAAAAGGATTGAAGCTGCCTTCCAATTTCGAAGCGCCCATTTCTAAGCAAATAATCGAATCGGTACTTCAGAACTAAACTTAGGGGGAGGCGACTTTAACAAAACAACCAAAGCCGTTGTCGTAATGCCCACCGCATTGCCATCTTAGAAATAACAATAACCTTTTTCATATGACCGAGGACTAGACTTGAAATTGTGACCCCGATCGCACCTGCATGACAGAGAAGGTCGCTGAAACGGCGCTGGTTTTGATGTCGATATAGGAGCAGAAAAGGTAACCAAATAGCTTCTAAGAAATAGATTGGTAAAAAACCAGATTCTACATCAAATAGAAAGAGCACCCAACATAACAACTCTTTAAAAGAAAATTATCTCAGAAAAGGTGAGAAAGAAATTGGGTTTAAGTAATTGACTGAAAGCCTGTGGATCAAGAAGGACGGGTTGAAAGTTGACTTGTTTAAACCATTGTCCAAAACTTTCGGGAATAAGACGACTATCATGGCAAATATCCTCAGAGACCCCAGTCACTTGAGTAGACGAGACTTCTCATCTCGTTTACCGATACGAAAGAAGGAAAACGTCTCATCCAGAACACCTAGCTGAGCTAAGGTTCCCTAGTTCTTTCTAATTTAGGCGGAGATTTCAACTTACAGTCCAGCACCCAAACGTCGTAAACCGGATGCTCCAAACCGTTAAGGCTAGGACTGGAAGCGAACATCCAGCCGTGAAACAAATCAAGCCGATCTTCACCAGCTTTTGCTTCATAAATTTCCAAAAAAGCCACAGACTCTGGCGGTTCTTCGGGCGGAGTGCGTTCACATTTGCGAACTATGATTTGCAAGGTTCCAAACCGAATTGCGCGGTCAACTGGGGCCTCAAATGACCAAACCCGCGCAGTTACCTTATCCATTCCCTGCAGTAAAACCGTATCACCCACAAACCCCAAGGCGCCGGCTCCCCCGAAAAAAATCATCACGACGGCGGCTACGCCTGCGATAAATAAAGACGATCTAACCATAATTATTCTATTCGCGAATACACGTAAATGAAGTCAAACGATTTACCTAAAAATCAGACGTTTTAGCACTGGGGTCATCCCTAACCAACACCAGCACTCGTTGGAGTAGTTCTCCAAGAGAAATGACATCTTTTGTTTTAGTCAATTCGGCCCCATCAATTAGAGCATGTCCGCCACCGCTAAGCTCAAGTTTAATGTAATTGCCGCCTAATAATCCGTCATTACCGATGCTAACAAGGGTATCCTTCGTAAGGCGAACGTCCGGCCGAATTGTCATCGACACAATGGCCTTAAAGTCCCTCGGGTCAACCTGTTGTCCAACAACGGCACCAACTTTCACGCCGCCGATTCGAACGTCACTGCCAACAACCAAACCGTCTACCGCGTTGAACTTTGCAGTCACCTCATACCCTTCATCCAACCTAAGGTCCGTAGCAATGAATGCAAAATAGACTAGCACGCCGAGAATCGATAGCGCTGTCGCGCCGAGGATCGTTTCAATCGACCTCCGCGAAAATACCTTCGCCACACTCAATTCAGCTTTTTTTCCACCTACAGGTAGCCGCATTAGAGATTTGGCCCCTCACCTAATCCGAAAATTTCTTTCCCAACCGCCGTTTCAACAGGTTCGACATCCCTGGTTTTCTTTAGCTGCAAACCATGACGATTCGATCGCTTGCCCTTGCCTGGAATTAAAGCAATATACTTGCCGCCCAATACACCTGCCGACACCACCGCTACAGTGGTATCAACCGGCAGCTTGAGCTCGGGCAGCACTGCCATCTTTACCAGAGCACGGTAGTCTTTCTGATCAATCGTGAGACCAGTTACCGTCCCAACCTTCACACCGCCAATTCGAACATCATTGCCAAGTGCCAACCCGTCAGTTGAATTGAACTTAGCTACCACCTCATACCCTTTTACCGGCGCCACATTGCCAATGTTAGATGCAAACACTAGGAACACTCCGGCTACCAAAAGCACCATCGCCGCGAGGGCAGTCTCTAATACATTACGTCTCATTGGCTCATCAAACTAAAGGGGTTATTTTTCTTTTCACTGGAGGGCGACTGTATTACCGGTTGTTGACGCTTTCGCTCAGCTTCAACGACGATTTTCTCAAGTAGTTCCAAAAGCGGAATAGAATCTTGAACAAATTCAAATTCATCGCCCGCTTTCATGTCATTCTCAGACCCACCGGGTTCCACCTTCAGGTATTTCGCACCCAGCAAACCATCAGAGACGATCGAGACCGTACTTTCACCCGGTATTTTTATATCCTCACGAAAAGTCATCTCTACCAAAACATTCTGATTTTTAGGATCATATTCACGAGCTGTCACCTGCCCTACCTTAATGCCGGTTAGGACCACATCACTTCCGACCGCAATACCGTCTGTCGCGTTAAATCGTCCAGACAGCAGATAACCGGTCGCAGATGCCGTGGGGCCGCTTTGATAGGAAACAAAGAAAAAAATGACGGTCACAGTAACGACCATCATACCAAGCACAATATGCCTGAGTTCATGTTTCGATTCTTCAACCATCAATTAGGCGTCCACCGTTCATAATCGCCCGTTGCCTTGTCGCGCTTTCCGCCAGAAAGCGTGTGGCCGGGAGGCCGGTAAGCCTTTGGAGTTCCCGTCAAATTTGGCATATGATCCTTTTGCCACTTATAACCGCTGTCATTTTTTGGCGGTTCCGGCACAGTGTAATGTAACCAGCCATGCCAAGAAGCTTCTACGCTACTTGCCTCATCGGAACTTGAGTACACTACCCAGCGCCGCCGCCTACCTGTTGCAGGTTTACGGCGCTCTTGATAGTAGCGATTGCCAGACGCATCTTCGCCCACGAACTGCCCATTCAAAAATGTCATCAAGCGTGTGGTCATAGTTGGCATAAACTTGCCTCTTTGTATTATCACGAATCCCGCAAGACTATGACATTGCTAATCGCCCCCGTCTAGCATCGCAATGGCAATCCAGCCAGCATTTTTTCGTACTCAGTAGCAGTGGAAACTTTGTACTGTGAATCCCAGAAACCCGGGCCATATTCACTACATATGTTAAATAAAAAGCCACATCTGGATACCAATATTCTCAAGATTTAGTATTTTTTTCAGTTAAAAACCCAATATTTACTTGCTTCACCCATATCTAGTAGATAGTGTTCCTACACACTCCAAATCTAGTGTACGCTTTTGAAAAGATCATTTGTGATTGCGACAACTTAAGATGGTGTGTCTTTCGGAGGCTTGATAGGAGCAAATTATCTCCCAAAACCCTTCGATTTTTAGGATTTGTCGGTTTAGGTCGGCTGAATCTGACGCGTGGTCAACAAGCGTGTTTGGGGATTTGGGGGATTAAAAAACATGCGTATTAAACGGCGCTACACTAAACGGCAAGATTCGCCCTACGCAGGTATTGATTTCCGATTTGCATCTAGTGAAATACGTAACCCCGATGGGTCTATCGTCTTCAAACATGAAGATATCGAAGTACCTAGCCACTGGAGCCAGGTAGCAGCAGACGTTCTAGCACAAAAGTACTTCCGAAAAGCAGGTGTTCCAGTGCACTTAATGCCTGTCGAAGAGGATGATGTCCCAACTTGGTTGTGGCGCCAAGTCCCCAACGACAAGGCTATGGCGAATATGCCTGAAGAAGAGAGATTTGGCGGCGAGACCAGTGCCAAACAGGTATTCCACCGATTGGCCGGCACCTGGACATACTGGGGCTGGAAGGGCGGATACTTTGATAGTGAAGAGGATGCCCGGGCTTACTACGATGAGATGATCTACATTCTGGTGCAGCAGAAGGGCGCACCGAATTCACCACAATGGTTCAATACGGGTCTTCATTGGGCTTACGGCATAGACGGTCCAGCGCAAGGCCATTCCTATATTGATTATAAAACTGGTCGTTGGACAAAATCTAAATCGTCCTATGAACATCCGCAACCTCACGCTTGCTTTATCCAATCGGTAGATGATGATCTCGTTGGCGAAAACGGCATAATGGACCTTTGGGTCCGCGAAGCACGCCTTTTTAAATATGGCTCCGGAACAGGCAGTAATTTCTCGGCTATTCGTGGCGCAAACGAGCCATTATCCGGTGGTGGAAAATCATCAGGCCTAATGAGTTTTCTTAAAATTGGCGATCGCGCTGCAGGAGCCATAAAATCCGGCGGCACTACACGTCGTGCCGCTAAAATGGTTGTGCTTGATATAGACCATCCGGATGTTGAAGAATTCATAAATTGGAAGTGCGTCGAGGAGCAGAAGGTTGCCGCTTTGGTGACGGGTTCTAGGGTTTGCAGTGATCAGCTCAATTTGATTTTAGCAGCCTGTAAAAACAATACGATTACAGAAGAAGAGCGTTGCAATCCTAGAAAAAATCGCGAATTAAAACGAGCCGTTTTAAAAGCTCGAAAACGAATGGTCCCGGAAAGCTATATTCAACGCGTTCTTCAGTTTGCAACTCAAGGGTACACAGAAATTGAATTCGAAACGTATGATACCGATTGGGATTCCGAAGCTTATCTGACGGTTGCTGGGCAAAACTCCAATAATTCTGTCCGGCTCACCAATGACTTTCTGAAAGCAGTCGAAGACGATAAAGATTGGGATCTTATTCAACGCACTGACGGTAATGTTGCCAAAACCGTCAAAGCCAGAGAATTATGGGAACAAATTGGTGGTGCCGCTTGGCAATGTGCCGACCCAGGTTTGCAGTTTGATAGCACCATCAATGATTGGCACACTTGCTCTAACACGGACCGTATTTACGGGTCTAACCCGTGTTCAGAATATATGTTTCTGGACGATACAGCGTGTAATTTGGCATCGCTAAATCTGATGAACTATCAGAATGAGTGTGGCACATTCGACGTAGCCGACTTCACTCATTCAGTCCGACTTTGGACAATTGCCTTAGAAATCGCAGTAATGATGGCGCAATTTCCGTCTAAGGATATTGCAAAACTTTCTTACGAGTATCGAACGTTGGGTCTGGGATATGCGAATATCGGCGGACTTTTAATGGCATCCGGTATTCCTTACGATACTGATGAAGGTCGCGCATTTTGTGGCGCGATTACTGCGCTGCTGACGGGCACCTGTTATGCAACTTCCGCGGAAATGGCCGGTGAACTTGGTGCATTCCCGGGCTACAAGAAAAATAGTACTTCGATGTTGCGTGTCATCCGAAACCATCTTAATGCAGCAGAAGGAAATACAGATGGATACGATGGTGTCTCCATGCCACCATTGCCTTTAGATCATAAGAATTGCCCAACACCAGATGTAGCCGCAGCAGCAAAAGATGCTTGGCGTAAAGCTTACGAACTCGGTCAGGAACATGGCTACCGAAATGCCCAAGTTTCGGTAATCGCGCCGACAGGTACGATTGCTCTAGTCATGGATTGCGATACGACCGGCATAGAGCCCGACTTCGCTCTGGTAAAGTTCAAGAAATTGGCAGGCGGTGGCTACTTTAAAATTATCAATCGAATGGTACCCGATGGGTTACGCCGCCTAGGTTACAAAGAAAACCAAATCGATAGTATCATTTCATATGCGGTAGGCCATGGCACGCTAAAAGAGGCGCCTCACATTAATCATACCAGCCTCAAAAAACATGGCTTCGGCAAGGACCAATTTGATGCTCTTGAAGAGGCATTAGGAAGTGCTTTTGATATNAAATTCGCGTTCAACAAATGGAACCTCGGTGAAGAATTTTGTCGGAATGTCCTTGGTTTCTCCGATGAGCAATTAAACGATCCATCGTTCGAAATCTTGGCAGAACTTGGTTTTAGCCGCGAAGAAATTGAAGACGCTAACACATTTTGCTGCGGTGCTATGACGGTCGAAGGCTCCCCCTACATTCAGGACAAACATCTTGCTGTCTTTGACTGTGCTAATCCATGTGGACGAATCGGCAAACGATATCTTTCATGGCAAAGCCATATCTTGATGATGGCAGCAGCCCAGCCTTTCATAACCGGCGCTATCTCAAAAACCATTAATATGCCAAACGACGCTACTGTCGAAGATTGCATGGACGCTTACATGATGTCGTGGCGATTGGGTCTGAAGTCGAATGCCCTATATCGAGATGGCTCCAAACTCAGTCAGCCACTGCAGTCGGCATTAGTAGACGATGATGATCTAGAGGACGATTTTGCAGATTTACCCAAGGGGCAACAAGTGCCCATCGCTGCCCAACGGATTGTTGAGAGGATTGTCGAAGAGGTCACCGCGCAAGAACGTCGACGTCTGCCACATCGCCGTAAAGGCTACACACAAAAGGCTAATGTAGGCGGACACAAGGTTTATCTACGCACTGGTGAGTATGAGGATGGCAATCTCGGTGAAATATTTATTGACATGCATAAGGAAGGCGCCGCCTTCCGCAGTCTAATGAATAACTTTGCCATCGCTATTTCCATTGGCCTGCAATATGGCGTGCCTTTAGAAGAATACGTTGAAGCTTTCACTTTCACTCGGTTTGAACCCAGTGGAATTGTGCAAGGCAACGACGCGATCAAGATGGCGACGTCGGTTCTTGACTACATATTCCGCGAAGTTGCAATCAGCTACCTTGGACGCGACGACCTAGCTCATGCAGAACCATCCGATCTTTTACCAGATTCGCTGGGTACTGGTGCGGAGGAAGGTCATTTACCAGTGGAAACTGCAGAAACACTCGAAACAATTCGGAAAGTCGCGAGTAACGGCTATATGCGGTCTTCCAAACTACGTGTAATTTCCGGCGGTGCAGATTTGAATGCATCCAGCACCCCGGCACAAAATGTGACGGCCAGCTCTTCGGAGAGCCAGGTGGTCGTCGCGTCTGCAACAGAGGCGCCAGCCGCTGTTGCAGAGGCTCTGGTCGACATTCCGGTTGACACCACACTCGACCGGATTCGTGAGGCCAAAGCCAAGGGCTACGAAGGTGACTCCTGCTCTGATTGTGGGAACTTCACACTCGTTCGCAACGGCACATGTCTGAAATGCGACACTTGTGGCGCTACCAGCGGGTGTTCGTAGCGTGTAGCCCCTACTCTGGCACGGTGCTCCCTGTGACTGGGGGATGGCGGTATTCGCCATCCCCCCTTTTTTTTACACAAATTCTAGTACCTCTCCAAACTTATGGTTACGTTATTNCCAGAGCGATAATCTTCGAGATAATAGGCTCACGAATAGATGGCGCCTTGCAGCATACTTAACAAAAAGGTAATCAGAGTTAATGCTCATCTTGAATCGAATAGATCCCCAATATCTAAAACTCGTCGAAAAGGCAATTATCGAAACGCCAGCAGATATGCACACCTTATCGGCCGAGCAACTTCGAAATCTGCGAAATGGATTGCGGCAAGTGCCACCCATACCCAATGGGATCATTGCTAAAGATATAAAAGCTAGCGCAAATAAGCGTGAAATTCCGTTACGGATTTATCGGAAATCTGACCATGTCAATGATCAACGTCCCCTTATTATTTATTTCCATGGCGGTGGGTTTGTTATAGGAAATTTGGATAGCCACCAAATTACCTGTGTTAGGCTTTGCGAGGACACCGGTTGGCCTGTTTTAAGCGTTGACTATCGACTAGCGCCAGAACACCCTTTCCCTGCAGCACCGGAGGATTGTTTTAGTGCCTTATGTTGGGCTGCCGAGAATGCCGATTTAATGGGTGCCGACATAAGCCGAACTGCCGTGGTTGGCGAAAGTGCCGGGGCCAACTTAGCGGCAGTCACAGCTTTGCTAGCGCGCGACAGAAAGGGGCCAACCATTGGTTTCCAACTTTTGTTTTATCCCGTAATTGATACAGATTTTACGACACCAAGCTATCAAGATTTTGCCGCTGGCCCTCTCCTACCCGAACGCCTCATGCGAGCTTATTGGCGACATTATTTAGGCGGTGTGGATACCACAAATGACGCCTACGCAGTGCCCCTGAGAGCGGATTCACTAGCAGATCTTCCTACCGCTTCCATTGTAACCGCGGAAATCGACGTTTTACGTTCTGAGGCGGAAGCCTACGGAGTGCGCTTAAAAACTTTTGATGTTGATGTATCCATCCACCGAGCAACCGGGCTTATCCATGGCTTTATGAAGCACATCAATGTTCACTCAGAAGCAAATCGGGTCTATTCGGCAGGTCGTGACGATATGGTAAGGGCTCTAAGCTTATAACCAAGCGGAGATACTCGTATGGGACAGATTGAGGAACGTATCAAAGAATTAGGTATTGAATTGCCAACACCCGCGGTGCCCGCAGGAAGTTATTTACCGTTCGTCCTCAGCGGAAGCCAGTTGTGGGTTGCCGGGCAAGTTCCGTTTTGGGACGGGAAAATAAAATACCGCGGTAAAGTCCATGATGGTAGCAATATTAAAGATGCAGTCGCTTCGGCGCGGTTATGCGCACTCAATATTATTGCTCAAGCAAAAGCTGCACTTGGGGATTTAGATCGTATCGAACGTTTTATCAAACTCGGAGGATTTGTAAACGCGGTGCCGGAATTCACCGACCATCCGATCGTCATCAATGGAGCATCGGACATTATTACTGAAATATTCGGTGACGCTGGGCGGCATGCCCGGTTTGCGGTGGGTGCGAACGGCCTACCTTTGAATTCTACTACTGAGGTTGATGCTATTATCGCCGTGCGTGCATAAGAAATTACATCTAAACTTTATCTATGCCCGATAGACGTGAACCAATTGAACTAAGGCTAGTCGAAAATATTAGCGACCTTAGCGCTACCGAATGGGACCAGCACCTTCACGGCAAGGACACGCCGCCTGGTTCACCTTTTCTGTCATATGCATTCTTGAATGCTCTTGAGCGTTCAAACTCAGCCACCCGTGAGACTGGATGGTTACCACGCCATATGATTATGCAAGATGACAAGGGTACATTTTTGGCAGCGTCCCCGCTTTATCTGAAAAGCCACAGCCACGGCGAATACGTTTTCGACCATAATTGGGCGCATGCCTATGAACAGGGAGGGGGACAATATTACCCCAAACTTCAATGTGCAGTGCCTTTCTCACCGGTTACCGGTCCCCGC
Organism: Rhodospirillaceae bacterium; assembly: GCA_002724395.1. Classification (GTDB taxonomy): domain Bacteria; phylum Pseudomonadota; class Alphaproteobacteria; order UBA8366; family UBA8366. Next base: position 65,686 of record PBOR01000011.1, read on the forward strand.
CTCTTGGTACCTGCCGATGCGATAGACCGCAAATTCCGTCTGCAAATATTGGCAAAAGGCCTTATCGAAGTAACACAAAAGCTCGGTGTTTCTTCACTGCATATTACGTTTTGCACTGAGGAGGAAGCAGCATTTCTGGAAAGTTGTGGGTTTCTTATTCGACACGACCACCAGTATCATTGGAAAAATCACGATTACGGTAGTTTCGATAATTTCTTAACTGAACTCAGCAGTCGAAAGCGTAAGAACATTCGCAAAGAACGCCGGGCTCTTCGAGATCAAGGTATTACCACGCATGCACTAACAGGCGAAGATATCAGTCCGGAACATTGGGATGCATTTTACCGTTTTTATGTGGACACCTATGACCGAAAGTGGGGTTATCCCTATTTAACGCGTGAGTTCTTTGATCAGCTTAGCGAATCTATGGCTGACCAAACCGTCTTAATCCTCAGCTATTTAGACGGTAAACCCATCGCTGGGGCTATTAACTTCTATGATAACAATGCACTTTATGGCCGTAACTGGGGATGTGTCGCAGATCACAAATTTCTCCATTTCGAAACGTGCTACTATGCAGCTATGGACTTTGCAATCGAATACGGTTTAAAGCGCGTCGAAGCTGGTACAGGCGGCCATCATAAATTACAGCGTGGTTACGTTCCGCACCGAACTTATAGTGCACATTGGATGGAAAATAAAAACTTCCGAGACGCAGTAGCCAGGTTTCTCGAACAAGAACGTAACCTTGCGGCCAAAGAAGCAGATACTCTCCAGCAATTCACACCATTCCGCAACGATCCAGGAGAGCGCCTTTAATGAACTCTAGTCACAGCAATATGCGTAAAGTTAAAGCTTTGAATCTGTGAGTGGGGTTGAGAATAGGTTCCAACGAATGCATAAGGCCTCAGAGCCGAACGTACACCCGAAAGGGTCTATAAAGAACAATGCCATTCACTATCAATACAGAGGCCAAATACCCCGCATCAATAGAAGATCAGCAATAGGAGACTTGGTGATAGACTAAAGTACCTTTAACCTAAATAGCCTTGATGCTGTCCGACATTGCAACATTAATTCATCATTGGAAAAAGTACCTATTTCGCAAACTCAGGCATTTTCTTTTTCCTACCTCCCCGCTTTTTCTTAGGCGAGCGTTTTGCTACTAAATCATCTGGCATAGGTGCGTCGCCACTGGGATAGGAAAAGCTTAATTTTTCTTCCTTTACCTCAACCCGCACAACCCCACCATTCGACAAGCTGCCAAACAACAGCTCTTCGGCCAAAGGTTTTTTTATCTTATCTTGAATCAACCGACCCAATGGGCGTGCCCCAAAACTCGGCTCATACCCCCGCTTCGCCAACCATGTGCGCACTTCATCTGTAAGTTCGATACTGACCTTACGGTCGGCTAACCGCTCTTCCAATTGAATAACGAACTTATCGACCACTCGGCTCACTACATCAGGCGATAGAGGAGAAAATCCAATAATAGAATCCAAACGATTCCGAAATTCGGGCGTGAACATGCGGTTGATCGCTTCGCCATCTTCGCCAACACGGCCTTCACGGGCAAAGCCAACAGCAGACTTAGCTAATTCCGCCGCTCCTGCATTTGTGGTCATGATCAAGATCACATTACGGAAATCAACTGTCTTGCCGTTATGATCAGTCAGTTTACCATAGTCCATAATCTGCAGTAAAAGATTGAATACATCCGAATGAGCTTTCTCAATTTCGTCCAAAAGCACTACCGTATGAGGTGTTTGATCAACCGCGTCCGTGAGCATTCCACCTTGATCAAAGCCTACATAACCTGGTGGGGCACCGATAAGCCTAGATATGCTATGACGCTCCATATATTCAGACATATCAAACCTTACAAGTTCGATACCAAGCGTCATAGATAATTGTCGAGCGACTTCTGTCTTGCCCACGCCGGTAGGGCCGGAAAATAAATATGAACCAATAGGTTTCTCGGGATCGCGCAATCCAGCCCGAGATAGTTTTATGGAACTCGCCAACTCATCAATTGCCGAGTCCTGGCCAAAAACTACCATCTTAAGATCACGTTCGAGCGTTTTTAACGCAGCGCGATCATCACTCGACACCTGCTTGGATGGGATACGAGCCATCGTAGAAATGACGCGCTCCACATCTTTAACACCAACTTGTTTCTTGCGCCTCGATGGTGGCAACAACATTTGTGACGCGCCGACCTCGTCAATAACGTCTATGGCCTTATCAGGCAACTTCCGGTCATTGATGTAACGCGCAGAAAGATCGACCGCGGTCCGAATTGCTTTAGCGGTATATTTAACCTTGTGATGTTCTTCATAGTAAGCTTTCAAGCCACGCAAAATTTTGACTGCTTCATCAATAGACGGTTCCGGCACGTCAATTTTCTGGAATCGCCTTACCAGCGCCCTGTCTTTCTCAAAATGGTTTCGATACTCCTTATAAGTCGTCGAGCCCATGCATCTTATCGAGCCGTTTTGCAGGGCGGGTTTCAATAAGTTAGACGCATCCATGGCGCCGCCGCTGGTCGCACCGGCACCAATAACTGTATGAATTTCATCAATAAACAGGATAGATTCTGGCATCTCTTCCAATTCTTGCATAACCGCTTTCAAACGCTCCTCAAAGTCACCACGGTATCGCGTGCCCGCCAGTAACGCGCCCATATCTAAAGAAAATATGATGGCTTCTCGCAAAATTGCTGGTACATTTTTCTCAACAATTTGGCGTGCCAGCCCTTCAGCTATTGCTGTTTTCCCGACGCCTGGATCACCAACATAAAGCGGATTATTCTTCGATCGGCGACACAATATTTGAATCGTACGCTCAACTTCCTTAGCCCGCCCAATCAGTGGATCAATTTTACCTATAACGGCCTTTTCGTTAAGGTTCACACAATAAGATTCAAGCGCCTCGGTACCTTTTTTGTTTACCCCATCCCCATCAGTATCTTCATCCGCTCCTTCGATCTTACGCGTTTCTTCGTACCCCGGTGTTTTCGCGATACCATGACTAATGTAATTTACTGCATCAAATCGCTGCATTTCTTGCTGCTGAAGAAAATAGACCGCATGGCTCTCACGTTCCGAAAACAAAGCAACAACAACATTTGCTCCCGTTACTTCCTCTCGCCCGGAAGATTGCACATGAATAGCCGCCCGCTGAAGGACACGCTGAAAGCCAGCAGTCGGTTTTGGCTCTTCAAGGTTTTCGCTGAGTAGCATTTCCAGCTCACTATCCAAAAAATCCTCAACGGCCCGACACAAAATATCAACATCAATGCCGCAAGCATTAAAGACCGAAAGAGCATCATGATCTTCAGTCAGGGCTATTAGAAGGTGCTCAAGAGTTGCATATTCGTGTCGTCTGTCACTCGCTATTCCAAGCGCACGATGAAGGGTTTGTTCAAGATTTCGAGACAACATGACCGCTCAGTCCTTTTCCATTGTACAATGCAGCGGGTGCTGGTGTTGGCGAGCAAATTCCATTACTTGGTTCACTTTCGTTTCGGCAATATCGTAAGGAAAGACTCCACAAACGCCGACACCGCGACGATGTACATGTAGCATAATCTGCGTCGCCTGATCGTTTCCCATACTGAAGAATCGTTCCAAAATATGAACGACAAACTCCATTGGTGTGTAATCATCATTCAACAACAAAACCTTATACATAGATGGCTTTTTCGTTTTCGGTTTTGTTTTGGTGATGACGCCGGACTCGCCATCGGGGCTAATATCGTTATCTTGGTCGCTCATTATCTTTTCGACTGGTAAGGTGTATCACGATAATATGGTATTCTTGGGCAGCGTTAAAAGGTAAAAAGGCGCACTTCGTCCATTGATTTACTAATTACCAGCACTGGACCGATAGCTGACCCCAAAGAAGAACGGCCCCGCTTTTCACGAGGCCGTTCCCAAACTGTGGTCATAATCGAAGTCTTAAGCAGCTTTAAGAGCTTTATCGAAAGCCTCTTGAATTTGGTCTTTGATAGGGTCAAAGGATTCGTTGGCAACTTTCACTGATAACTCACCAATCTTGGAGCCTTCCGCCACTAACGTATCGAAAGCTTGTTTCGCATAAACCGTCTGAAGGTCCAGAGCATCGTTGACTGTCTTAGCGACCAAAACGGCTTTTGTAACTTCAATGCCCGATTCTGCAGTCTCTTTTAAGTAATCAAAATAAGCCTTGCTAACTTCTTCAGCCCCCTTCGCGAATATCCCGCTCGCCTTGATGAATACGCTATAAAAATTCTTATTCATCGCCGTGTACTCTTCATAAGCTTTGGAATAGTTATCTTGCATTTCTTCGACCTTTTCCTTAGTTGCTTTAGTCGCTGCAACGACCGTCTCGTTTACAGTTTCTTCGATGGTCTTCGAAGTCCCCGATGCTTTCTTAGTTGTCATAGTATGTCTCCAGTCTAAAATATTTCTTTACACTTATTCGATATCTACAGGCAGTAGCCTTGCCTTACCTAGACCCATATGAATTCGTTACAATTATTGCAGTGCAACATATCGATAGGATACATATCTACATGAGAAAGTCAAAATTAATTTGTGCATTGCACAATTGTTATATTTGCGGCGCACAATGGTTTTACCTCAGCTTAACCTCCATCCTCGTTTCGCGAATTCAGAGATACCTATATCAATATTGGCAAATAATTCTGTTAGTGAAAAATTAGAGACTACGCTATACTAATGTAGTATATTAAAAAATATAAAGTATTCACTATTATATTTTTAACATAAGAAATTTATGATGAGTATATAATAAAATCCATGCTTATAGCGAAAATATTCATTCGATTTCCTATAGTATTTATTTTTATGCTATCACTATTAACCGGCCAACGAGCCGAAGCACGATATGCCGCTATCGTAATAGACGCAGACTCGGGTGATGTTCTACATTCCGTAAATGCAAATACGCGAAATTATCCCGCATCTTTAACCAAAATGATGACTCTATATTTACTATTCGAAGCGTTGGACCATGGACACGTTGGGCTTCATCAACATATGACCGTATCACAAAACGCTACCCAAGCACGCCCCTCTAAACTGGGACTACGCCGAGGCGAACGTATTACGATCCAAGATGCTATCGAAGCGCTAATCGCGAAATCCGCAAATGATGTCGCTGTTGTTGTTGCGGAAGAGCTAAGTGGTTCAGTTCAAGCATTTGCCAAGGCAATGACCAAACGCGCACGTAAGCTGGGCATGCGCCATACGACTTTTCGAAATCCACATGGTCTCCCCAATCGTGGCCACTTATCGTCAGCCCGGGATATGGCAGTCTTATCGCGGTTCCTTATCAAAGATTTCCCCCATTATTACAATTACTTCGCTACTAAGAAATTCAAATTTCGTGGGCGTGACTATAAAAATCATAATAAATTACTTGAGTTCTACACCGGTGCCGACGGCATCAAAACCGGCTATACGAAAGCGGCTGGTTATAATCTTGCCGCTTCCGCAGAGCGCAACGGAAATAGGGTCATCGCGATTGTTTTTGGCGGCAAAACAGCAAAATTTCGAGACCTACATGTAAGGAAGCTTCTTGATAAAGGCTTTGCTAAGCTATCCATCGAAGAAGAAGGCTCGCGAGACGACTATAAGGCAAAAGACAACGCAGCAAAAACTCTCTTAGTGGAAAAACAAGAATCTAAAAAAGATGCGCTTTCTAAGTCCAAAACCTCTTTGTCACCTTTTAGAAATAGTTGGCCTGAGGAGTTTGTTAAAAAGTTCGGCCCGATTCAAACATCCACTCCCACTCGAGAAAACCGCGCAACAGACTTCGCAAAAATGATAGCACCAGCTCGCGCGAGTATCGGCAAACCGCGGACTTGGATGATTCAAATAGGAGCATATGTTCAAATAGCAGCGGCAGTGAAGCAAGCTATTCACGCTGCAGAAAAACTCTCAGCGCTGGGAAATGACTACGAAGTCACAATCATGACCGGTAAAAACAATGCCCGTAGCGTTTATCGTGCAAGGTTATCCGGTCTAAACAAAAAAGGCGCGATTGAGGCCTGCCGACAACTGAAAAAACACAAATTCGATTGTTTTCCTATGTCACCGCAAATGTGAGGTTATAAAAAAAACAGTATAACCTATCCTAAAATGTGGGTACTTGAACATCACTCAGTTTAAGTTGCGTGACAACATTTGCCTTCAAGTCATCTAGTCCGCTAGCCGACGCTGACTCACAACGAATAACTAACGCATTTTGCGTATTCGACGCTCGTAAAAGCCACCAACCATCGGACGTGCTTACACGAACTCCATCCACCGTCGTGACCTGGGCGCCCGCAAGTGAAAGACGCTCCTTAACCTCGTGCACTATGTCGAATTTTCGTTGTTCGGGCACATCTATCCGAATCTCCGGCGTGTTTATCATTTGTGGCAATCTATCCCGCATATCTGCCAAACTCAGATCAGAAAGCGCTACAATATCAACAAGACGTAGCGCAGCATAAAGCGCATCATCATAACCATAATAACGGTCTGCGAAGAAAATATGGCCGCTCATCTCACCAGCGAGCGGCGCTTTTAATTCAGCCATTTTAGATTTGATAATGGAGTGGCCAGTAGGGCTCATGACGGGTTTTCCACCATATTGAGTAACTTCATCAAAAAACGCCTGGCTCGCCTTCACATCGGCAATCACCGTTGCACCTGGAAATTCCTCCAACATATCTCGAGCAAAAATGGCTAGTATTTGATCGCCCCAGAGGATACGACCTAGCCCGTCTACGACACCTAGACGATCCCCATCACCATCAAATGCAATACCCAAATCGCAACCATACTCGACAACAACGGCCTTTAATTGTTCCAAATTTTCGGGAACCGTTGGATCTGGATGGTGCGCCGGAAAATCTCCATCGACTGCTTCATTCAGTAGAATGTGGGTTCCTGGTAAACATGATGTCAATTGCGCCATTGCAGGCCCTAGAGAACCATTGCCCGCATCCCAAGCAACTTTAAGTCCCAAATCGGCACGATAATCGCCAACAACACGCGCTACATACGATTCTCGAACTTCCTTTGATGACACCATACCAGCGCCGGTCGCAAAGTCCCCTTCCTGAGCCCGCTTACCAAGGCCCTTAAGGTCATTGCCCCAGAACGGTTTGCCATCCAGCATGAACTTAAACCCGTTATAATGCGGTGGGTTATGAGAGCCCGTGACCATTATTCCGCCACCAGCCTCCAATACAGTTGTGGCGTAATACAAAGTGGGCGTGGCGCTCAGGCCAATCTCGATTACGTCGGCACCAGCATCGCAGGCTCCGCGGACCAACTCTGCTGACAAGTCAACCGAAGAATGCCGTCCGTCATAGCCCACGCACAAGGTACAGCCACCATCTTCCAGAATGACGGAACCAAAACATCTGCCAACCGCATATGCGTCCTCAAGATGAAGCGTATCACCAACAATTCCTCTAATATCATACTCACGGAGTATAGACGGCTCAAATTGATGGAAAGTCACCCGGCTTTCCTCCCGGACTCTGCAGCATTTACTCGGTCAGGGCGGCCAATCGAGCTATACCTGAAGCCTGCTTCCGCCATTATCTCGGGGTCATAAATATTCCGCAAATCAACAATAACTGGCTCCTTGAGCAAGGATCTGACACGCTCCAAATCAAGAGACCGAAATTCATTCCACTCTGTGACAATTACGAGCGCATCAGCATCATCCAACACTTCATATGTATCCTCACACCACTGCACATCGCTAAGCATTGTCCTAGCATCGTCCATACCCGCTGGATCGTATGCTTTGACTGTCGCGCCCGCCTTTTGCAAGGCCGGCACTATATCAAGGCTAGGACTTTCACGCATATCATCGGTATTTGGCTTAAATGTGACCCCTAGCAGCGCAATAGTCTTCCCCACCACGCTACCCTGACACGCTGCCACAACACGCTGGGCCATTGCCTTTTTTCGATTAGCATTTACGTCGACAACGGATTCCACAATTTTCATCTCCGCGCCAACGGTTTGCGCGGTTCGCACAAGCGCTAGCGTATCCTTGGGAAAGCACGATCCGCCATAACCTGGACCAGGATGTAAGAACTTACCACCAATTCTGCCATCAAGACCCATACCTCTTGCAACATCATGAACATTGCCGCCCACCATTTCGCATAAGTCGGCAACCTCATTAATGAAGGTAATCTTGGTCGCAAGAAATGCATTTGTAGCATATTTTACAAGCTCCGCTGTTTCTAATGACGTGAACAGGATCGGTGTCTGAATTAGATGTAGCGGTCGGTAGATCCTTTGCATCAGATCGCTTGCCTGCTCATTACCGACACCAATCACCACACGGTCGGGGCGCATAAAATCTTCAATAGCAGATCCTTCTCGCAGAAATTCCGGATTAGAAACCACGTCAAATTCAGCATCCGGTCGGGCTTCTCGGATAATTCGTTCGACTTCACGTCCGGTCCCCACAGGTACCGTTGATTTTGTAACGACAACCGTATAACCGTCCATCGCACTAGCTATCTCTTTCGAGGCAGCAAATACGTAACTTAAATCCGCATGCCCATCACCTCGTCGACTAGGTGTACCAACCGCTATAAAAACCGCATCTGCAACGGCAACTGCAGATGTTAAATCCGTCGTGAAATCGAGCCTTCCTGCTGCCATATTATTGGCAACTAAGTCTTCCAAGCCCGGTTCATAAATCGGAATTTTCCCGTCGTTCATCTGCGCAATCTTTTCCGCATTTGAGTCGACACAAGTAACTTCAATTCCAAACTCAGAAAAGCAGGCGCCTGAGACCAATCCTACATAGCCGGTTCCTATCATTGCTATCCGCATATGAAAATCACTTCACGCAAAACCTTGTAAAGTAGCAAATTGCTCGTACGTCTCATCCCTTCAATCCTTTTTACTATAATCGGTGAGAACTTTTCTTACCGCTTCACCAATATCATCGCGGCCAACCGCAAATGCGATATTAGCTTCAAAGAATCCGACCTTATCTCCGCAGTCAAATCGCTTGCCTTCAAACCGTAAGCCGCAGAACGGCTGGCTACCAACCATCTTTGCGAGCGCATCGGTCAGTTGAATTTCGCCGCCAGCACCGATTTTTTGGCCATCCAGATGATCAAAAACTTCAGACTGTAATATATAACGTCCAATAACGGATAACGTTGATGGGGCATCTTCAGGTTTTGGTTTTTCAACCAGCCCACTGACTTGAACCAACTTTCCGCCGTCATCATGCTTTACTTCTAAAATACCGTATCGATCCGTATGGTCGCGTGCCACATCCATCACCGCCACAACATTACCCTGAGCCTCTTCAAAAACGTCAATCATTTGCTTCAAGCAAGGTTCCTGCGACATCACTAAATCGTCGGCTAACAGAACAGCGAAAGGTTCGTTCCCGACATAATTACGAGCGCACCAAACTGCGTGGCCTAATCCCAACGGCTCCATTTGGCGGGTATAGGCTATCTGGCCCGGACGCGGCATCCAATTTCCAAGAGCATCAATAATATTTGTTTTACCACGCTCACTAAGTGTTTGGTTCAATTCGTACGGTACGTCGAAATGGTCCTCAATCGCGTGTTTTCCGCGCCCGGTTACAAAAATAAATTCCTCTATACCGGAGGCTGCAGCCTCTTCTACTGCATATTGAATGAGTGGCTTATCAACGACTGGAAGCATCTCCTTCGGTAATGCCTTAGTCGCAGGTAAAAATCGTGTGCCGAGGCCGCCTACAGGAAAAACCGCTTTTCGTACTTGCTTCTTCATTTGATCTTACTCTATGACTCGTAACCGATGTGCTTGTTTAAATATCACTGGTGTCACCAGCAACCTCCGACAGGACAGAGGTTTAATCGCGAAGCAAAGTAGCTTTTGCTTGCGCAGCCTTAGCTTTAATGTCTCGCGCGATTATTTCGTCTGGGTGGCCGGTTTGTATTAGTTTTGTGAAAGCATTCTCAATTTCGTTTTTTGATGCACCCGGTTGAAGTTCTAGGATCTTATAGGCTTCCGAACGGCTCATTCCTTGTTCAACCAATCCAGTCATACCGTCCGACGCCTCAGAGGGGTTCGTCGAACGGAATTTTTGTCTCCAACCCTCGTCGTGCATCCGGTCCATATAGGCTTCTAGAATATTGGCACTCTCAGCGTCTTCCAATAAAGAGGCCTCATACAAGGTCACCAGTTCATCAATAGATAATTCCGACAATAATTTTCCATTTTGCGGCCCCTTAAGGACACGCCCATCCATATCACCTGTCTCGGGATTTAGATAAATAACTACAAAATCTGATCGCCTATCTACGCGCTGCCCCGCGACTGGTCCTCGTAAACTCTTGGCCTGGTGGCTCAAGGTCCTAAATCGACCAATCCAAGGCATTAACCCCAATAAAACCAGCCACAACATGCCGATTTTGCCTGATGCTATGACTAAGCCTATAATTACCAGGGCAAACAAAATACCTAGAAATTTTAGTACTTTTAGAACGTCTTTCGGTTCGGCATAGATATACCATCGGGCAAACAACAAAATCAGCCCCAGTAAAACAACACCTGCCAATATCCAGCTCATGCCAGCTTCTCTTTCATCTCATCTTCCACATTGAGACAGTCATTGCCGCTAAAACTACTAAGCAATCCAATTGCCTCAAGCAGCAGACGCACTTCCTGACGCGCTGCGATGTGAGACATATTTAGACGAACACCGGCCTCCGGATCACGTAGGTCCAAAAGTGTGAGTCCTTTCAAAAATAGCTCGCGAAATATCATTCTTTCGCTAAACCCCGGCGCTATCCTGAACCCAATTCTTTTCGATAATGCGGTCAATGCCTCGTCAACGGCCCGGCGATTCTTAGAATGCAAACTGCTTAACCGATTACGTACAATAATCCAATCGATACTTCTACCGTCACGCTGCATACGGTTCTTGCGATTTTCCCAAACCAACTCGGCATACTGACTCGGGCATAAAACTTTGAATGTATCGGGTTCGATTTTGGCTAACACATCTAAATCAACGAAACTATCGTTCATCGGCGTAATTAATATATCCGCAAAACTATGGGCCCAGCGCGATAAGGCCGTGTCACCTCCTGGCGTGTCGATAACAATGAAATCATTTCTTTCCTCTAACTCTTCAATCGCGGCTTCGATAGCATTTTCATCTTCTTCTTTGGCCACATCGCGATTTTTTGCAATACTAGGGGTTAAAACCTTATGTTCCGGTAACGATAATGCTATCCCTAGATGTGCCATATAATCTCGACGATTATTAATATAGCGCGTCAGTGTGGCCTGCGGAGAATCCAAATCTATACTGCCAACCAGGTACCCTGCATTTAGCAACCCTGCAATCAAATGCATCGTCGTCGTTGATTTGCCGGTACCACCCTTAACATTACCAACAACGATGATTTGAACCGATGTTTCCCCTATCATTCAGAACGCATCCATATTGTTGTATCGTAAAAGGTCCCTAAACCAGTGCTATGGTAACTAAAATAGGTTGCTTCATACCACTTTAGACGCAGGCGATAATGATAGACAGTTTACCCCAATTCCCCCGAAAACTTATTCCAATCTTCCGTGCCTCTATTCTGGGACTGATACTGGCAGATATTATGGGATTCAAGTTGGTATCTCCATGCAAAGGTTTTGCACCAATCCCCATCTTAGTCAGTAAGGTGTCTCATCCCTTATTCACGATGANCACTTCACCAAAACAGCGGCCATTTAGTTTTCTTCAAGGAAAGGCCCTCTCGGAGTGGTGATNGAAAGAAAATTAATGATGAAAACCTTAATCTTTAGGTAATTAGGTTATTAGCAATTGCTGACGGAGATTTCTGCAAAGTCTGTTTTCCGATATAACGTGGATCCACAGAATGCTATTTAATTAGGATTATTAAGTGCGCTGGATCTTCTTGCAAATTAATAGGCTCTGCGTTTGCGTCGGCGTCTTTCTCACTGCGGCCGCTTGTCAAATGGGACCAGGGGTGGATCCGAGCGGTCAATTAGCGTGGGTCGGGAAAAAACAATCTCGTCTGATTTTTAGAGCGCCGGCACTCGTACAATCTAGCCAAAAGGCACAGCGCTTTACGGACCAAAGCGGCCGATTTGTCGAAGAGAGCAGCGAGTGGAAAACAAATGGTACGGAAAACACTATTGCTGGCATACTGGTAAGCGAATCTTCAGCAGGGCCACCAATTACTGATACCCAAGATCCGCAAGAAGTGACGCAATTGTGGCCTGTCTTTCGCAACTTAACTCCTACGTTTGGCTTGCTAAAACGATCAAAGAATGTGCTTGGCCCTGTATTGTGGCGTCGCGCTAGCATCGGCACACGCGCCTGTGTCCTATTTCTTCAACGGTGGTCGACCACTCGAACACCGATGCCCAGCGCTCCTGTAACCAACCTATCCGGTTACTACTGTCGCCCACCAGGAGCTGTCTTTCCTCCCGAAATTGCAGAAAATGTAATAAAGTCCATTGGATTTCGCCACAATGCACCCGATACTCCTCACCTTCCCACAACACCAAAATAATAGGATTTTACTATGACACTTTTCGATTTATCGGGGAAAACCGCGCTTATCACCGGCTCAACGAAAGGTATTGGCAAAGCCACCGCCATGCGCCTTGCGGAACATGGGGCCAATGTCGTCATATCCTCACGAAAAGCACATGCCTGCGATACAGTTTCTCGAGAAATTAATCAAGAATGGGCCAAAGATGGCGCAACAGCATTCCCCATTCCATGCAACATTCAGCACAAAGATCAACTGCAGTCTTTGGTAGACGACACATTGGAACGGTTTGGTGCNATCCATATATTAGTCTGTAATGCGGCGGTTAATCCTTATTTTGGCCCCTCAATTGATACACCGGACGATGCGTTTGATCGGACGATGGAATCCAACATTCGAAGTAATTTCTGGCTTTGTAATATGGTATTGCCGCAGATGGTGGAGCAAAAGGATGGCTCGATTACGCTCATCTCTTCCATAGGTGGCCTAANGGGACGCCCGCAAATCGGAATCTANGGCATTTCTAAAGCTGCTGACATGCAAATTGCACGTAATTTTGCAGTCGAATACGGCCCAGATAACATCCGGGTTAATTGCATTGCACCCGGATTAGTTCGAACCGATTTCGCCCGAGCATTGTGGGAAAATCCAGAAATTTTAAAAGAACGGACTGGAACAACCCCGCTAAGGCGTATTGGTGAGCCAGACGAAATCGCCGGTGCCGTGGTATTTTTGGCATCACGTGCGGGTACGTTCGTCACCGGCGAAACCTTAGTAATAGATGGCGGCGTAACAATCATTTAATCAGTTAGCCCATTACACTTCCTACGCCGTCGCTCGGCGGTCTTTGCCTTTGATACGTCGGCTATACGGTACGAAAAAGGTCTCAAACCGGAAGAAAAGCTATGGATTGTCGAATATAATCTCCATCCGCTATGACGGAACTTCCCGGCTCATAACCTGAAGGTCGTAGGTTCAAATCCAACCCCGCATAAACGCGTCAGGGAAGTTCGGTAAAGGTGGCTGCATATCCTCGCCATCAACTATTCCGTACCGCCCGGGCTCACACCAAACTTGAACTTTAGATTTGCCAGTTAAGGGGCAAAGCCAATCACCCGGACAAGATCCTAATGGACTTAATGTAGCTAGGTGGGTTCTCTGTGTTTTGTTACGCGGTGCAAGGCTTTAAAGCAATCGATTAATAAGATGTGTGGTATCGTTAAAGCTGCTAGTCCTATAAACGTTGCGCGAATCAAACTGTTGTTAAAATTAGCGTCAGTTAGCCAATAAGCCATTGTCAGAACAAAAGTGATGCTGAAAATACTTATTGCAAAAATTATCCAATAGAATTGTTTTTTTAGTGGTTGGAAGACCCGTATTACCTTCCGGAAGTGACGCAAACTGTGAATACCGCAGAAATATAACGCAAAGCCCCATAACGGTGGAAGTAACGTGAGAATTATCGTCAATATACCAATTTCTACAGCTGCCCGTCGGCCTAAAACTCCCTGAAAAAAGAGCCAAGATACTATTAAAGCCCAAATGGGTGTGGCGATTTTCAGGAGATAAATTAATTCAGACGCATCATCTTGAGTAAGAATTAAAAAGATTTCAGCTGTTTCTTTACTGTGAGCTGTTGCGATAACCAGAATTGGCATGACGCCATGAGCGAAAATGCGGATGGCACGATACGGTAAATGCGCACTCTCCGACGTGTCCATCATACCAAAATGACTGATCGAAAAAGCCACAAAAATGACAAGACCTGCAAATGGTGCCAGATACCATATTATACAGGCCAAAGCAGCTATCGCTGAGTATAAAATTATGAAAAGAGTAAATGACAAGAGACGTTTTGCAGCAAAATATTGCGCTATAACACCATCAGTCGCGCCATGGGGTAGGCCTGCGAGGAGGATTAGCAGAAGCGGAACTGTAGTCTGCCAACTCATAATCGACCCCTGCTGAGGGCTGCTTTCAAAAATAGTCCTGCTGGTAGCTTTGACATTATCCGGATGCGCCCCTTCAAATCGCCATGACCACGCATGAAGCGAGCAAACGAATCGCCGTCAATCGCTTTGGCGATGTTCATGAATAATTCTGGTGCGCGTTTTGGAGTTGAACGTAAAACTCGCAACAGGACTTGATCCATCCACGCCTCAATAGCGTCGCAACCTGGTTTGGCGAAGTCCAGCTTATCTCCGTACACCATTTCTGTGATTTGTTTTTGGATTTGCGAAAAGGCATATCCGCTTGAGGCTCTAAGAGCTCCAGCGCGCATACCAATGGGAATTCCAAAAGCATCATCGCTGTAT
>PBOR01000030.1 GCA_002724395.1 Rhodospirillaceae bacterium
CTTATCCCTTTTTCCGAGACCGAGTACTTTTCCCAATTTCTGATCGTAGAGGACGTATAATTGGATTCGGTGGGCGTCTGATGGGAGAGGCCAAAGCGGCGAAATATTTAAACTCCCCCGATACGCCGTTATTCGATAAGGGTCGAACGCTGTATAATCTCGCTTCTGCGCGTCAAGCCTCCCATGACGGCCATTCTGTTATTATTGCTGAAGGCTATATGGATGTGATCGCGTTGGACCGAGCTGGGTTTAAGGGTGCGGTTGCGCCGCTGGGCACGGCTCTTACGGAAGTCCAAATTGAGGAAGTGTGGCGCTTGGCACCAGAACCCATTTTATGTTTCGATGGCGATGCAGCGGGCGCGCGCGCAGCTATGCGTGTGGCTGATCGAGCATTACCGCTTTTGAAACCAGGTCGTTCGTTACAGTTTGCGTACTTGCCGTTCGGCGAAGATCCGGACAGTTTGATTGCCGGACAAGGAGCCTGTGCGATGAAAGATATTTTATCCGGTTCACGTCCTTTGGTAGATGTAATCTGGTCGTACGAAAAAACTCGTAAACCCTTGGATACACCTGAGCGGCGGGCCGATTTAGAAACTCGTCTTTATCACTCTGTTTCCGAAATCACTGACCAAGGTGTTCAGCAGCATTACCGTCAAGCTTTTCGTGAGCGTGTCTGGCAAGCGTTTCGTAATGAGCGCGGTGGCAGAGGCCAGGTGCGAGGCAATGGAAACATAGGGCGATTCGCTTCAATGGAAGGACCCTCTATTGGTAATTTGAGTGCCAATGTTGCGGCCATGCGTCAAAGGCGGCAGCAAATTGTTTTGGCGACAATCATAAATCATCCCATCCTTTTGGACGATTTCGCCGAGAGCTTGGCGCAGCTTTCGCTAACTCAGAAGCTTGACAAATTGCGTCAGGAAATCCATCACTGGCATGCAAATTCACAAGGGCTTGACGCAGAAGACCTTAAACGCCACCTCTCAAGTAATGGTTTTGACAAACAAGTTGAAATATTGACTAGTGAAGAGGTGTTATCACACGCTGCATTCGCCCGAGAATTGCCGGAAAACGCGGATTTTCAGTTGGATTCGTTGTTGCCTGCACGTGAAGGGTTGCAACAAACGATAGCCCTTTTGTCGCGAGCTCGACGGAAAGAGGAAGTTTTGGCGCATGGGCGCGCCGCAGCTGGTGAGGGAACAGAAGAGAGCGAACGCCGCTTTTTTGCCTCTCGTCAGATTATGGCTGAGGAAGTCGCCGAAATGCTCGGCGGTGATGAGAACGATCTGGGATAAGGCGGAAGCGCTAAGGCCAGATAACAGGAATTGGTTTTGCTATTGGGAGCGTGAGGTAATGGCAGCTAAAGCAGCAGCGCAAAAAAAGATAACTCAAAAAGCTAATAAAAAGTCCAACGCNAAAGCTAATGGCAAGGCCAAGGCCAACGCCAAAGCCAAAGCCAAAGCCAAAGCCAAAGCCAAAGCTAATGGCAAGGCCAATGGTGAAGCGTTTGATGGTCCACTATTAGATGTCGCGCGCGAGGCAATAAAAAAACTATTAGCTGAGGCCAAAGAACGTGGCTACGTCACGATCGATGAGATGAATAAGGCGATGCCTCAGGGCGAAGTAACTTCCGAGCAGATTGAGGACATTATGACACTGTTCTCCGAAATGGGTGTCAATGTCATTGAAAGCGAAGAATCTGAAGATAATTCCGAGACGTCCGAAAGCACAGAGAGTGGTAAAAGCGATTCACCGGTAACTGGTAATCTTTCCGACGATGATATCGGGCGAACAGATGATCCGGTTCGTATGTATCTTCGCGAAATGGGTAGTGTGGAGTTGTTGTCGCGCGAAGGTGAGATTGCAATTGCCAAACGNATAGAAGCTGGNCGTGAGAAGATGATCGGATCGTTATGTGAAAGTTCTTTAACCATGCGAGCTATCGCTCGTTGGCACGATTCATTAGAAGAGGGTGAGATACTACTGCGCGACATTATTGACCTGGATAGCACCTATGGGGCGGCATATGGCACGCCACCACAGACCGCTGCAAATACTGACCAGGCCGAAAATAATGTTGGTACTAAAGACATCAGGGCTGATGACAGTGAGATGGATGGGGACACGAACAGTGAAATTCCTGATGAGGACGATGACGATGACGATGACGACGAAGATGATGAGGTGTCAGTTTCGTTGGCTGCGATGGAAATGGCGCTGAAGCCTGAAATTCTTGAAAAGTTCAAGCAAATTAGGACTACCTACACAAAGTTACACCGAGCCCAGGACAAGCGGCTTGGAATGATTCAGTCGGGAAAAGAAGTTTCAAAATCTACTGAGCGCACCTATGAACGCCATCGCAAAAATTTGATGGCTCTTATGGAAGGTGTTCAGCTTAACAATTCGCGAATAGAACAGTTGGTGCACCAGCTGTATGACCACAATAAAGGTCTAGTCCGCCGGGAAGGCCGCATTATGCGAATGGCTATAAAAAGTGGCGTTGATCGCAGAAACTTTATGGAAAATTATTTTGGTAATGAGTTGTCGCCCGATTGGTTTGACCATTTAAAAAGTCTCCGAAAACGTCCGTGGCAAAGTTTTGTCCGCAAACATGGCGNAGACGTAAAAGTGTTGCGCGAAGAAATTGGTAAAACGGCCAGTGAAATTAGTATGCCATTGCCTGAGTTTCGCCGTATTGTTCAGTCTGTGCAGCAAGGCGAGCGGGAAGCNAGCCGGGCAAAAAAGGAAATGGTCGAGGCTAATCTTCGTCTCGTTATTTCCATTGCAAAAAAATATACGAACCGCGGGTTGCAATTTCTAGATTTGATTCAGGAAGGCAATATCGGCCTAATGAAAGCGGTTGATAAATTCGAATATCGTCGCGGCTACAAATTTTCTACGTATGCGACTTGGTGGATTAGACAGGCCATAACGCGGTCAATTGCGGATCAAGCGCGTACTATTCGTATTCCGGTGCATATGATTGAGACTATAAACAAGTTGGTCCGCACGTCACGGCAAATGCTGCATGAAATTGGCCGCGAGCCAACGCCGGAAGAGCTATCGGAAAAACTCCACATGCCGCTAGAGAAGGTGCGCAAGGTGTTGAAAATTGCCAAAGAGCCGATCAGTCTCGAGACTCCGATTGGAGACGAGGAAGATAGTCATCTTGGTGATTTCATTGAAGATAAAAATGCGATTCTACCATCCGATGCGGCGATCCACTCAAATTTGCGGGAAACAACGACACGGGTGCTCTCCAGCTTAACACCGCGCGAAGAGCGCGTGTTGCGCATGCGATTTGGAATTGGCATGAACACGGATCACACGCTTGAGGAAGTGGGACAGCAATTCTCGGTCACCCGCGAACGTATTCGCCAAATCGAAGCCAAAGCGCTCCGTAAGTTGAAGCATCCGAGCCGATCCCGAAAACTTAGAAGTTTCTTGGACTATTGAGGCNATACCTTGTCGTTAATAAGGGCCCGTAGCTCAATTTGGTTAGAGCAAACCGCTCATAACGGTTTGGTTGCAGGTTCAAGTCCTGCCGGGCCCACCACTAAACCTCGTCATTACCTGACGGAGACGGCTTAGCGCCAGACTGCTTCCAACACCATCGTCCTTCTAAATATTAATTTTTAAATGGATAATTCGCATTTTTTTAAATCATAGATAGATATAGAAAAATCTTCCTTACTTTTTGCCCTTCCCCTGGTATGAGGCGCTCGCTAAAATGTGCATTGTTTGTAATAGTAAGAAATGAGGGAAACATGGGCATACCTGCCGTTGGTTCTGAGGCGCCAGCCTTCACTCTTCCCAATCAAGATGGAGAATTGGTGAGTTTGGCGGATTATTCGGGCAAAAATGTTTTGCTTTGGTGGTATCCANGAGCAGACACACCGGGCTGAACAGTCGAAGGTAACGGGTTCCGTGATCGAATCCAACAATTCAACGACAAAAATTGCGTCATCATTGGTCTTAGTTTTGATCCGCCAGGCGCAAACGGTAAGTTTAAGGAAAAATTTGATTTTCCTTACGATCTCTTAAGCGATGAAGACGGCGCCGTTAGCCAACAATATGGCGCGGCGGATGTGGGGGCTACGAAGGCCGCTCGAATTTCCGTGCTCATTGGAGCGGACAGTAAAGTAGTGAAGGTATATGCCACGGTGAAACCGCCAGAACATCCAGATCAAGTTCTGGCTGATCTCGGATAAGGTTGAAAAGTCAAATAAAAGCACGGTCCCCTCGCTAATTTGGTGCGGGGACGTGTTCTTTTTGACCAGCTGACATCCACTTAGTAAACTGGGCGTGTCGTCAACAACAAACAAAAGAGGGAACATGCCCCTACCTGAAGTAGGAAGCACGCCGCCGGCCTTCACGTTGCCTAGCCAAAATGGGGATAACGTAAGTTTGGCCGACTATGCGGGTAAGAACGTGCTGATTTGGTTCTTTCCGCGCGCCTTCGGCGGCGGATGAACTAAACAAATTGACGGGTTCCGTGATCGAATCCAAAGTTTTGCAGACAAGAATACTGAATTGGTGGGTATTACATTTAGCTCACCGGAAGATCTAAGAAAATGGAGTGCAGATGAGGGTTATCCTGGTGTTTTGCTTTCCGATGGTGACCGTTCGGTTGCTATGGCTTTTGGGGCTGCGGAAGACGTGAACCAGGAAAAAGCGACTCGTATTTCGGTACTTGTAGGTCCGGACGGTAAGGTCCTGAAGACTTATGATGCCCCTGTCGCCGACGAACATCCTAGCGAGGCGCTTCGTGATCTTGGGTAGGGTAATTTGGTTTTAAGATATAGAAAAGGGTCGGGATGTTAGTCCGGGCCTTTTTTATTGCCTTCTAAGTGGTTGGATCGTCAGAGACTTCTACGATGGTTTTGCCGAAATTATCGCCTTTCAATAGGCCAAGTAGACCTTTGGGAGCATTTTCGATCCCTTTAATGCGGTGTTCTTTGAACTTCACCTTTCCTTCAGCAACCCATTGAGTCATGTCAGATATAAAACTCTTAAAGTCTTTGCCAAAGTCGGTGACGATAAAGCCTTGAATGCACGTGCGGTTGGTGAGGACGGCGCGCATCAGGCTAGGTAATTTGTTTTCTCCGATAGGAGGGCCGGTCATGGAGTATTGGGAGATCAGGCCACAGACTGGCATGCGTGAGAAAAAATTGAGCTGNGGTATCACCGCTTCTAGAACTCGTCCGGCCACATTTTCCCAATAGATGTCGATGCCGTCGGGGCATGCCGCGGCAAGCTGATCTTCGAAATTTTTGGCTTTGTGGTTAAGGCATGCGTCGAAGCCAAGTTCGTTTACGGCGTACGCACATTTTTCATCACTGCCAGCAACGCCAATGGCACGGGATCCGTTGATCTGCGCAATTTGGCCGACAGCGCTACCCACTGGACCGGAGGCAGCAGCGACGACGAGTGTTTCGCCCTCTTTTGGCTTGCCGATATTTTTGAGTCCTGTATAGGCGGTCATGCCCGGCATGCCTAGTACGCCTATGCCAGTTGAAATTGGAATACCGTTGGGGTGCAACTTTCGGACGCCTTTGCCATCAGAAATTGCGTAAACTTGCCAACCCGTATGTGTGACGACAATGTCGCCTTCCTCGAATTTGTCGTTTTTGGAGGCTTCGACCACGCTAACCGTGCCACCGGTCATCACGTCACCCACCTGCGTTGGTTCTGCGTAGGAGCGCGCATCGCTCATACGTCCACGCATATATGGGTCGAGCGAGAGATATATCGTGCGGGTAAGTATCTGCCCGTCTTCAATGACAGGCACGTCATCTATGATAATCTCGAAATCGGTTTCGGCAGGGTCGCCGTTCGGACGGTGTTTTAGCAGCACTTTGGTATTGGTGGTCATGGTGTTCTCCCAAAATTTGCCTTGCTATAGCATGAAACGATATTCAGCCGCAGATAATGATTCATATCGTAGATGATAATGATTATTATTTGCAATATAGTGGTTTTTGCGGTACTGAGTTTGCGAATGAGTCGCAACAAGAGGTTTTCGATAAATATGCAAATACCAAAGATCTATGAATCTGAACAAGACCGAGGATTTGCCAATTATAAGGTGGAAAAGAGGTATTTGAGATCCACTGACTTCCCAGAGTTGGCTGCCTTAGGAGTGATTGCATGCCGCGAGGCGCAGGTTTCAGACGCTGCGATTGCGGTGCAGTCTTTGGGCACAATAGATTGGACGCCAACCGTAGATGTTATTGAGTGCGCGTTCTTGCAGTCGCTTGATAGCAGTGATCTGGTGGAGAAATTCGATACATTTGGAAGACAGCGACTTTGTATTACACAAAAAGGCCTGGGCCGCTTAACCTACCTTTTGTGCCGTCCGTTGCAGTCAAGTTTGGGGGGGCTAGCTGCAGACAGAATGATTTTAAAGATTTATTTCCTAGGGCTTTTGGATGCCGCTGAGCGGAGAGTTGTATTAAGCGACCTCGAAGAATGTTATCGTCGCGACATTAGCAAAATTCGGAAAAAATTAACTTGCGAAACCTTTTCAGATGGATGGTCTCCTCAATCGCTTGACCGGGGATTGAGCCGATTGAAGCAAGATATATCTTGGGTCACTCGTCTAAAAGAGGACATGGCACATTAGACCTGCTGCCCAGTGATGATTATTCACAATTTACATTCAAAAATTCTTGGCTCATTGCTAATTTGTGCAGCGCAATTCTACCAGGGCGATAAGAAACCAATAAAAATTGAGCGATTGATCGATTGGTCTGACCCTACTACTCGGGTCCCCAATCTTTTGGACTTTCCTAATAATAACAGGAGGTCTAATCCTAAAAAACCAAACCTTTGACGGGGATAAGATTATGCACAGCACTGATTCCAAATTACTACCTATGCTTAAAATTTATGCCTGCTGAGTAATAGTCTGACAGCTATTCCATGCAGGAATATGCTATAATTCCCCCACTCATGGCTCTGTCTTGAATAATCCATCCCACTGCTAACAGCCATCGCCTTAAGAATAGCGGGTACCATAAAACACATTTTAAGAGCATGCCTATAGTGCCAATTTTGGCTCAGGCACAGCAAAGTGTTCTGGGTCCAGAAAGATAGTGGTGCGTTTGGCGAACCTGGGAAGGTCATTATCAAATGCATCGCGATGATGCAGTAGGCGCGCGTTATCCCAGAATAGTATATCGCCGTTTCGCCAATCATGGGTGTAAATGAATTTATCCTGGATCGTGTGGTCGATCACGGCGTCAATCAGTGCGCGTCCGCCTTCCTCGTCCATGCCTTCAATGGCAACCGTATGATTAGGCGAGAAGTAGAGGGAGCGTTGCCCATTCGTTGGGTTTTCCAATACCATGTCGTGGGTCGCTTCTGGCGTGCGATCGTCAATATCTTTGGCCTCTTTGTCCGATTCTATATAGCGATGCCATGTTTTATTTTTTTGTTTGCGCATAAAGGAAGATAGCGGCGCTGGGGTGCCGTATTTACAAGTAGCGCGTGCCGTATCGACTTTCGACTTTAAGTCTTCCGACATGGCGTCGTAGGCGGCTGCGGTATTGCAAAAAGATGTCCGCCCAACTTCATGGGGCATTTCGACACCGTAAAAGATTGAGCCGCTGGCCGGATTCTGCCGGTAAATCTGATCCGTATGCCAGACCAATTCATGGTTACCGAGCCCTCCTATTAAGTTACCGTCACCAGAAAAAAGGTTTGAAATATAAAGCAATTCGGGGTTGCGAGCGCTGGGTTGGCTACCGCCAATTACTACGTCGATTTTGCCGAAGCGGTGGCTGAAGTCCAAAAATTCTTGATCTGTTGGGTTTTGCCGTCGCAGCAATAATAGTGGTTCTTGCTGCCAAAGGTTTCGAATAGCCTCAAAGGCTTCGTCGTCGATTATAGAAAGGTCAGCGCCAAGAACTTCAAGACCTAAATTGTCAGACAGCGGGCGTGTCTTGAAAGCCATGGTAGTTGTGCCTCATTTACTCAAAATAAACAGCTATCATAATTGAATATTATGTCATTTTGGGGGTAAATTCTATCTACCGCATAAAGAACTTTTTAAAAAAATTCTCTGCGTTGTTCCACTTTTTGCCACTATTAGATTTTCGACGCTGTTCCATGGTAATTGATTTCACCGTTAGTTAATGTTTCGTGGTAAGTGGTGCTGCTGCTAACCGTCCATTTTTAAGGATAGAACCCAGCACAAATGCCTACTTCCTTAAAAGTGAGCTGCAACTTGCTAGGGACCTTAAAGTTCATAAGCATAACGTATTTGTCGCATGGACTCAGCTATGAGGTACTCTTCTTTAGAACATAAATCACAAATTTTGACGCATTCGGGTACCAAGCGAAATACCTGCTAATACCGCAGTGCGTCATTGAACCTGTAGCGCGCTTTGTTTAAGAAGGCTCGAAATTAGATAAACTTAAAAGGCGATAAACGCATGGCGTCCTATCAATATGTCTACGTAATGAAAGAAATGTCCAAGGTCTATCCTGGCAACAGGGAAGTTTTGAAAGATGTTACATTGGCATTCTTCCCGGGCGCTAAAATAGGTGTACTTGGCTATAACGGCGCTGGGAAGTCTACGTTGTTGCGCATTATGGCGGGCATGGATACGGAATTTTCGGGAGAAGCTTGGGCTGCGGAAGGGGCAAGTACTGGTTTGCTGGCGCAGGAACCGGAATTGGATCAAGCAAAAACGGTTGAAGAAAATGTTTTGGAAGGACTAGGTGCCCAAAAGGCTCTGGTGGACCAATTCGAAGCCGTTAGCATGAAATTAGGCGAGGTAACTGACGAAGATGAGATGACTAACCTCATCGAGGAACAAGCTAAGCTGCAAGAGAAAATAGATGCTGCAGATGCGTGGGATTTGAGCCGAACCGTTGAAATTGCAATGGATGCGTTGCGATGTCCAGCAGGTGATGCGGATGTAACTACGCTTTCTGGTGGTGAACGTCGCAGGGTTGCGTTGTGTCGTCTGCTATTGCAAAAACCGGATCTTTTGCTGTTGGACGAACCAACTAACCATCTCGATGCAGAATCGGTGGCCTGGCTCGAAAGACATTTGCGAGAATATGAAGGCACTGTCGTGATGGTGACCCATGATCGCTATTTTCTTGATAATGTAACCGGCTGGATTCTAGAGGTAGACCGGGGACGGGGTATACCGTACGAGGGCAATTATTCAGCCTGGATTGAACAGAAACAAAAACGTTTAGAGCAAGAGGAGCGGTCTGAGGCCGCGCGGTCACGGACAATTGCCCGCGAACGTGACTGGATACAATCGAGTCCGCGAGCGCGTCAAGCTAAGTCTAAGGCACGTATCACAGCCTATGAAAAATTACTGGCTGATGCGGCGGATCGCGATGTGGGATCCGCGCAGATCATTATTCCGCCCGGTGAACGTCTCGGTGATCTGGTCGTTGAAGCGAACGATTTGCGCAAAGGCTTTGGCAATCAGCTGCTTATCGATGACCTCAGGTTTAAACTGCCTCCCGGTGGCATCGTGGGCGTTATCGGGCCAAACGGGGCCGGGAAGACTACATTGATGCGTATGATCATCGGACAAGAGAAACCTGATGCGGGTATATTGCGCATTGGTGACTCCGTAAACCTCGGCTACGTGGATCAGAGCCGTGACACATTGGATGCCGGTAAATCCGTTTGGGAAGAAATTGCTCAAGGTGAAGCGGAAATTGATCTTGGTAAGCGCAAAATGCCAAGCCGTGCCTATGTGGGTGCATTCAACTTTAAGGGGCCGGACCAACAGAAGAAAGTGGGCCAATTATCTGGCGGCGAACGTAACCGTGTTCATCTCGCCAAGATGCTACGATCGGGTGCAAACCTTTTACTTTTAGATGAACCAACAAATGATTTGGACGTGGATACATTACGTGCGTTAGAAGAGGCCCTGCTGGATTTTGCTGGCTCTGCCTTTGTTATTAGCCATGATCGTTGGTTTTTAGACCGGATTGCGACGCATATTCTTGCGTTTGAAGGAAATAGCGAAGTGATTTGGTTTGAAGGCAACTATGAGGATTATGAGGCGGATCGTCGTATGCGCTTAGGTGCCGAGGCGGACCAACCGCACCGTATCAAATACCGGCCTTTAACACGTTGATTTTATTAAGTTGGGTATAGACCTAAAGAAGGCGATGGATAGGGTATCAAGTTAAAAGGAAAATAGCAGGTTGCCAGGTGGTAGCTCTAGTCCTGTTCCTCCTCGTTGTCTTCCCGTTCCTCTTTTTTGTTATCCTGCGTTCTTTTCGGAGAATTTATCTTGGGAATAACCCGGGCCGTATTTTTTGTAGCATCATTTGACGCCTTGTTTTTTAATTTTTGAATACGAGTTTTGAGAACGTCGATGAGCGCCTGGAGCTTTCCGCCATTCCGCGAGATAAATCCAGTGAACTCTTCGCGTTGTGCGAGAATCATACTTACTCCTTCAATCTTAAGGTCGATTATTTTTGAAGGTTTATTTGGGCGCTGGCGAATCTGGAACGCGATCTTAAAAATCTTTTTACCACCATCACGAAGAATATTAGTTATAACAATGGAATCGCTGGGCCTATTCGTTTTTATGACCCGGATCACCTTAAACGTTTCGCCTGAGTAATTTTTAAACTGCGACGAGTAGAGCTCTATGACGTAATTCTCAAACGTTTTTACGAATTCGTTTACGGTTTCGCGTGATGTTCCGCGCCTATATTTCCCTATGACAAAATACCCGATGGCACGTGTTGCAAATCCTTCCCGAAGCAGAGCACGGAATCCAGTCCTTTGCTCCGTCAAGGAGGCTTTTTTATCACTGAGGAGATTAATTGCTCTTTTACCCAAATCTTCGATAAAGGCGCCGGGCTCCCGGGGAGCAGCTGCAGCAGCAACAATTGGCAACGAAATGGCGCCAATCAAAATTAATGTGACGGCTATGAAGCACGTCCGACAGGCAATCATGAAGGAATGATCTCTTGAGCAGCGTCCAGTGTTCAAAGCAATAGGTTCTAGAACTCTACTTTGCTTGACTGGCCTGAGCAATTGGCTCTTCACCAGTGGGTTCGTCCAATCCATCTAACTCAAGCGTAATCTCTGGGATTGGCACTGCATCACCAGATTCCCCATTCCGGATTTGGTCCGCACGTTTCTGTCTATAGAGACTTCTGATGGTAGCGTAAAAGTCGAGCGATGTCTTTTCTAATTCTGCAAGTTTACCCAAAACCTGGGCTCGTTTATCTATGGCAGTTAAAGCTATCCGCGTGCCATTAACAGTGAATCTTGTTGAAGCGTCTAGATGTGCATCCATGGCATGTGGGGCCGGATCCAAAAAAGGATAGATGAACTGCGCTACCTCTGCGGCGGTGTCGCGAGCATTGGAGGGACCCAAGAGCGGTAAAACCAGATAAGGCCCGTCCGACACGCCCCAAACGGCGAGAGTTTGGCCAAAGTCTTCCTTGTGCCCTTCGGCACCTGATGAGGTCATAACGTCCCACATTCCGAATCCAACAATGGTATTCAGCACGATTCGGGCCGACGTTTGCCCTGCACGGTCCCATTCGCCTTGCAATAGGTCATTGGCTAGGGTTACCGGCTCTTTTATGTGAAACAGGAAGTTGTGAAGCATATCCCGAATTGGGTCGGGTACAGCGTCAACATAAGCCCGCGTAATCGGTCGCAAAATCGCACGATCCAGCGTCATGTTGAAATCGAAGACTTCTCGATTGAAGGACTCCATGGGATCGTTTGTTCCATCGGCAGGTTTGCCTGCGCAACTTGCAAGCAAAAACGCCGAGAGCGCTAAAGCAAGTGCTCGAGAAACGCCAACGGATTTAGTTAATATCTTCAACACCTGAATGTCCCCTCAGTCGCAATCAAATAACCTCAAACACTGAACTATGCAATCTTTACGCTCTAAAAGATGGCTACAAAATAACGCCATTACCGTAATTTGCAACAAATTAAAGTGGATAACGTCACCATAATTTATTAACGCTTAGCTACCATGGTCTTACCTCGGTTGGGAATAATGTCACATGTGATTTTGCAATATTTGACGCTCTATGTTGCAAAAATATCTCGGTGCCAAATTGCTGTTTTATCGGATTGAATTGAACTAAATCCGAAGTCTCATGTCGTTTTGATTGCTTATTTAGAGTATCAGAAGAACTATGCTGCAGCATTTCCGTCTCTGATGTCATGGCCATACTTTGAGCTGCGAGAAAATCAGGGATATAAAGCCTTCAAAGATAGTATTCTATGCAACTTGCAGGGCTGCGGTGAATTTTATGTTATTTACCTGATGCCAAACATTTTTCTACAAAAGGGTTTTAGTCTCGCCAGTATCCCAGCAGTGCGGGTCCCCCGACTTGGATTAGATCAACGAGATTTAACCATGCCTAAATTCTATTGTATCTATATAAATATATGTTTATGTGTTTATGTATGGCTCGGCAGGATGGGGCCTGTTCCTTTTGATTGAGAGTTATAGGGAAATGGCAGATACGCAGGAAATTTTGCAAGTTTTGCGGGCGGTTGCGGAAGGTACTAGGCTTCGGCTTCTTGCATTGTGCGCTGAAGGTGAATTGACCGTAAGCGAGCTGACCCAAATTACGGGTCAAAGCCAGCCGCGTATTTCTCGCCATTTGAAGTTGTTGGTGGAGGGTGGTCTTTTAGACCGGTTCCGCGAGGGTACGCATGCGTATTATCGATTATCTGAATCAGGACCTTGGACATCCATAGTGCGGACGATTGTGGAAGCGGTGCCGACTGAGGATGATATGGTGGCGCGCGATTTGTGTCGGTTGAATGCCGTCAAGCAGGAACGAGCTCGCCTAGCTGCGGAATTTTTCAAAAATAACGCAGAACAATGGGATTCTATTCGGTCTCTTTATATCGATGACCGCGAGGTGGAGCAGGCATTTTTTGCGCTTTGGCCTCAAAGGCCGGTAGTTGATCTATTGGATGTGGGAACTGGTACGGGGCGAATCCTCGAAATGGTTGCGGACCAGGTTGAGCATGGTGTTGGTATCGATTTATCGCGTGATATGTTATCGGTCGCACGAGTTAACCTCGAGCGCGCAGGAATAAAACATTGCCATGTCCGTCATGGTGATATGAATCAGGCACCGTTTGGGGATGCTTCTTTCGATATGGTTACTTTTCACTTGGTTCTTCACTATGCAGACCGGCCGGGTCTTGCGCTCCTTGAGGCGGCGCGTGTTTTAAGGGCAGGAGGTACGGCGTTGGTGATCGATTTCATACCGCACCAGGAGCGTGTGTTGGGGGATGAGCATGGTCATCGTTGGTTTGGGTTTGAAGATGCAGAGATTCTTGCATGGTTTGACGAAGCTGGATTAGAGCGACGGGCCTCGGTTACGCTCCCAGGCAATCCTTTGACGGTTAAATTATGGCCAGCTGTAAAGATTGCGGCCAGATAAAGGGGGGATGATGGTGAAGCCGAAGGTCAGTTTCGAATTTTTTCCGCCCGCTAGTGAAAAAATGGCGGAGATGCTTTGGCTTGCAGTAGAACGTCTGGCACCGCTGGATCCGACGTTTGTCTCGGTCACATATGGCGCCGGCGGCAGCACGCGCGAACGTACTCACTCAACTGTCAAGAGGTTGCGAGATGAAACCTCTCTGGAGCCAGCGGCCCACCTCACCTGTGTCGGCGCGACTAAGACAGAAATCGACGGTATAATTCGTAGTTATTGGGATTCAGGTGTTCGACATATTGTAGCGTTGCGCGGCGATACGCAGGGGGATAATGGAAAGTATCAACCTCATCCAAACGGTTATGCCAATGGTGCTGAACTGACTAAGGGCATCAAGAATATCGCGGACTTCTTTATTAGTGTTTCTGCGTATCCTGAAAAGCATCCCGACTCCGCATCTCGGAGCGCGGATATCGAAATGCTAAAACAAAAAGTCGATGCGGGTGCGGGTCAGGCTATCACTCAGTTCTTTTTTGAGCCTGAGTATTTCTTTCGGTATCGCGATGCTGTCGCCGCGGCGGGAGTTTCAATTCCTTTAATACCTGGCATCATACCAGTGATCAATTTCAAACGAATTCAATCTTTCGCAGCAACCTGTGGTACCAAAATACCTGATTGGATGATTGAACGGTTTGAAGGTTTGGAAGATGATCCTCAGACACGAAAAATGGTAGCCGCGACAATTGCTGCGGAGACCTGTCAGAAACTAGCTGCCGGCGGTGTTGAGCAGTATCATTTTTACACGTTAAACCAGGCCGACCTGACATACGCGATTTGTCATATCCTTGGATTGCGCCCAAGTGCGGCGGGCTTCTAGGGGACGGATATGGGTGATATTGAATTTGCGCCCCCGCATATTATCGAACCGGTAGATCGAACCGATGAATTAACTGCGTTGATGGATAGGCGCATCCTTGTTTTGGATGGCGCGATGGGAACGATGATCCAGCAACATAAGTTGGAAGAGGATGATTTTCGCGGGGTTCGGTTCGTCGACTGGCCAGATGATCTAAAGGGTAATAACGATCTTCTCACCCTTACTCAGCCTACGATAATTACCGACATTCATCGGGCGTTTCTGGCAGCCGGCACGGATTTTGTTGAAACTAATACCTTTAACTCCACTTCCATTTCCCAAGCAGACTATGGAATGGAAGCGTTAGTTTATGAGTTGAATTATGAAGGAGCCAGGTTAGCGCGTGAAGTTGCGTCAGAATTTACTAAGCGCGATGAGGATCACCCGAGGTTTGTTGCGGGTGTACTGGGGCCGACCAATAGAACTGCGTCAATCTCGCCGGATGTCAACGACCCAGGGTTTCGCAATGTGTCATTCGATGCTCTTGTTGATGCCTACACGCTGGCTGCAAATGGACTCATTGATGGCGGAGCAGATACGCTTTTTATCGAAACGGTCTTCGATACGCTGAACTGTAAAGCGGCGATCTACGCCATATTACAATTATTTGAAAGTACGGGTATCCGCCTACCGCTGATGATCTCAGGCACAATTACTGATGCATCCGGCCGCACCTTATCTGGTCAAACGCCCACTGCATTCTGGGCATCTGTCGCCCATGCAAGGCCACTAAGTATTGGGTTTAACTGTGCTCTCGGCGTAGAAGAGCTTCGACCCCATGTGCAAGAGGTCGCGAATGTTGCTGATACGTACGTAAGTGTGCATCCCAACGCCGGGTTACCAAACGAATTTGGTGGTTACGATGATACGCCCGACTATATGGGCGAAGCATTAGGCGAATTTGCTAAAAATGGACTACTTAATATTGTTGGGGGCTGTTGTGGCACCACGCCGGATCATCTGGCGGCCATCGTTGACGCGGTCAGGGAGGTGGAACCTCGCCCTGTGCCAGAAAATCATAATATTTGTATGCTGAGCGGCCTTGAGCCCCTTAAACTCGACGATGTTACCGGTTTCGTGAATGTGGGCGAACGGACAAATGTCGCTGGCTCCGCCCGCTTCAAGAAATTAATCATGGAAGATGAATATGAGATGGCTCTCGATGTGGCCCGTAGTCAGGTGGAAAATGGTGCGCAAATCATCGATGTGAATATGGATGAAGCCATGCTTGATTCAGTCGTTGCCATGGAAACATTCTTAAAACTTGTGGCGTCAGAACCTGATATTTCGCGCGTGCCGGTGATGGTAGATTCTTCCAAATGGGAAGTGATTCGAACTGGATTGAAATGCATACAAGGCAAAGGTGTTGTTAACTCCATTAGCCTCAAGGAGGGCGAAGAGCCTTTTATTGAACAGGCTAGGGAAATACTGCGGTTCGGCGCAGCCGTGGTAGTAATGGCCTTTGATGAAGCCGGCCAAGCTGATAGCCGGCAACGCAAATATGAGGTTTGCAAAAGATCCTACAAGATTTTGACTGAGCAGGTAGGCTTTCCGCCGGAAGATATTATTTTCGATCCTAATATTTTCGCCGTTGCAACCGGTATTGAGGAGCATGCGAGATACGGACTCGACTTCATAGAGGCGACAGCGGATATAAAACAAAATTTATGCCACGCAAAAATTAGCGGTGGGGTAAGCAATCTATCATTTTCCTTCCGTGGCAACGAACCGTTGCGCCAAGCTATGCATACAGCTTTTCTTTATCATGCGGTTCAGGCTGGTATGGATATGGGAATTGTGAATGCTGGTCAACTCGGCGTCTACGCGGATTTATCAGTGGATTTGAAGGAACGCGTTGAAGACGTGTTATTTGACAGGCGTGAAGACAGTACTGAACGGTTATTAGAAGTTGCAGATGATCTGCAGGGGGGAGGCTCTAAGAAAGTAGTGGACCTATCCTGGCGTGAGGGCACGCTTAATGAACGGCTCACCCACGCTTTGGTGAAAGGTATTAACGAATATATCGTCGAGGATACAGAGCTGGCCCGCCAGAATCATGATCGGCCGATTGAGGTGATCGAAGGTCCACTTATGGATGGAATGAATGTGGTAGGTGATTTGTTCGGCTCCGGACAAATGTTTCTTCCACAAGTGGTGAAAAGTGCTCGTGTGATGAAACAAGCGGTGGCCCACCTGTTACCATTTATAGAAGCTGAGAAAGATAGCAGCGGCAAGGGTCAAGCCAAGGGTAAAATATTATTGGCGACCGTAAAAGGGGACGTGCATGATATTGGTAAAAATATTGTCGGTGTTGTTCTGCAATGTAATAATTTTGAAGTTATCGATCTTGGCGTCATGGTGCCCTACCAAAAAATTCTCCAAGTGGCGGAAGACGAAAAGGTCGATATCATTGGACTTAGTGGTTTGATTACGCCGTCCCTAGAGGAAATGGCAGGTGTAGCCTTGGAGATGGAACGCAACGGTATGGATATGCCGTTGCTTATAGGCGGAGCGACCACATCTAAAGTACATACCGCGGTTAAGATTGCCCCTAATTATAAAGGTCCTACGATCCATGTTTTGGATGCGTCGCGATCCGTGTCTGTCGCGAGTAAACTTACAAGCGTTACGCTACGTGACGCATATGTGTGCGAGGTGGTTGCTGAAAATCAGACGGTACGGGACGAGTATGCCAGCAAAGATCGCTCAGAGAACCGGTGCAGCTTGATAGATGCGCGCGCTAATCGGGTGAATATGGATTGGCAGGGTGCGGAGCCAATTAAACCAAATTTTCTGGGGGTTAGAGCGTTTGATGAATATGATTTATCCGATCTTGTAGAGCGGATCGATTGGACGCCATTTTTCAGAACTTGGGAGTTGGCTGGTATTTACCCGAAAATATTGGATGACGACATCGTCGGTGAGGCGGCTAGCCAATTGTTCAATGATGCACAAACCATGCTTGGCAGAATTATTTCAGAAAAATGGCTAACCGCACGGGCGGTGATTGGTCTTTTCCCGGCCAATGCGGACGGCGATGATTTAGTCGTTTATACGGACGAAAGCAGGACAGAGGAACGGATCCGCATTCATTTTTTGCGCCAGCAAATGAAGAAGCGCGCTGGTCGCCCAAATTATTGTATTGCGGACTTCGTTGCCCCAATAGATTCTGGGAAGGCCGATTATTTTGGTGGATTTGCGGTCACCGCGGGGATTGGAATCGAAGAAAAATTATCGGAGTTCAAATCTGACCATGACGATTACAACGACATTCTGTTGAAAGCGCTTGCCGATCGGCTAGCGGAAGCATTTGCAGAGCGTATGCATGAACGGGTTCGAAAAGAATATTGGGGGTATGCACCCAACGAAATTTTGGACAATGATGACCTGATTAAAGAAAAGTACCTGGGAATCCGACCTGCTCCGGGCTATCCTGCTTGTCCCGACCATAGTGAAAAGCTTGGCCTTTTTAAGTTGTTGGCCGTGGAAGACCAGACTGGCATTCATTTAACAGAAGGGTTTGCCATGGTGCCTGCATCTTCTGTGTCGGGCTATTACTTGGCTCACCAGGACGCGCAATATTTTGGCATTGGGAAAATAAGTAAAGATCAGGCTGAAGATTATGCTGAACGGAAAGGCATTTCGATGATGGATGCAGAGCGGGTGCTAGCGCCGAATTTAGGCTACGAACGCCAGCGCATCACTTGAACATATGTAACCTCAAAAAATCGATATCGTATTATGATTAACAAAATTAAAATACCGACTCCTATTGATACCTATAGCGGGACTGTTCTGCCCGAATGGATCGATGACAATAATCATATGAATGTAGCGTATTACGTTTTGGCATTCGATTATGCCACTGATGCTTTGTTCAATTTTTTAGGTTTGTCTCGCGCTTATAAAGATGCGAACAACGTGTCGACCTTCGCAGTGGACATGAACGTTTCCTATCTACAGGAGCTTCGGGTGGGCGAGCCTTTCAAGATTCAAACCCGTATGCTCGATTGCAGTGATAAGGCGTTGCATTATTTTCACGAAATGTCCCACGAATCTAAGGATTTCCTGTCAGCAACGAACGAAGTGCTGTCGATGCATATGGATATGAATATTCGCCGAATTACACCAATGGCGGGGGAAATCATAGAATGGTCAGAGCAGGTGTGTGATGCTCACACGTCTTTACAAATCGCTAAACAAGCGGGGCGCGTGTTAGGGATTCGACGAAAATAATCTGAATATCTAGTTTTCAGAGGGCGCTTCTATAATTTATTTTGATTCGTAGGGGGATTATTGGGGATAACTTGGTGGTGTAGATGGCTGCATGACTTTTCGCTCATGCTATAGTGATAGGAATGAGCGACCCTCTCGAATATGATCCATTGAATGAATCTAGCGCTTTTCAGCAAACGAATGCGCAGGTGCATACTCCTTATTTGAAAGAGTTAAATGAGGCGCAGGGTAAAGCGGTTGAGGCCCTTGAAGGGCCAGTGCTAGTGTTAGCAGGGGCGGGCACGGGTAAAACGCGGGTTTTGACAACTCGGCTTGCATATCTACTGCATCAAAATCGCGCGAGACCCTATCAGATATTGGCTGTGACCTTTACCAATAAAGCCGCACGCGAAATGCAGTTGCGTTTAGGTGGCCTAATTGGCAAAGCCGTGGACGGGCTTTGGCTTGGTACTTTTCATGCGTTAGGAGTGCGCATTCTGCGGCGCCATGCGGAACTAGTCGGTCTTAAATCTAATTTCACGATTCTTGATACCGACGATCAAATTCGTTTGTTGAAACAAGTTCTGGAGGCGGAGAATATTGATGATAAGCGCTGGCCCGCTCGACTGTTGATATCTGTTATTCAACGCTGGAAGGATAAAGGTTTGACACCCGACAAGGTGTCTGCGGGGGATGCGGGTGAACTTGCCAACGGCCGCGCTAAAGAAATTTATACTCAATATCAAAATCGGCTGCGAACGCTTAATGCTACTGACTTCGGTGATTTGCTACTGCATTGTTTAACATTGTTCACGTCCCATGCTGAAGTGTTGTCTGATTACCAAAAACGCTTCCGCTATATTTTGGTGGATGAGTATCAAGACACTAATGTTTGCCAGTATTTGTGGCTGCGTCTATTGGCCCAAGGGCATAAGAATATCTGTTGCGTCGGTGATGATGACCAATCGATCTACGGATGGCGTGGTGCGGAAGTAGGTAACATATTAAAATTCGAAAAGGATTTTCCTGGTGCACGGGTTATCAGGTTGGAGCGTAATTACCGTTCTACACATCATATTTTGGGCGCTGCCTCCGGACTTATAGCGAATAACGAAAGTCGTTTGGGTAAAACTCTGTGGACCGAAGAAAATAAGGGCGAAAAAATTACTGTACGTGGTTTATGGGATGGGGAGGAGGAAGCGCGCCTCATCGCTGACGAAGTGGAGACGTTGCATAGAGGAAAGCATGCTTTAAACGAGATTGCAATTCTAGTGCGTGCCGGCTTCCAAACTCGTGAATTTGAAGAAAGATTCATTACGCTCGGCGTGCCGTACCGTGTAATCGGTGGGCCAAGGTTTTATGAACGAGAGGAAATTCGTGATGCCTTGGCCTACCTACGCATAATCCATATGCAAGATGACGATTTAGCCTTTGAACGTATCGTAAATAAACCAACTCGGGGTATTGGAAAGGCAACGATTCAGGCGGTTCATGTTCTAGCACGGCATCTGGAAGTACCGCTTTATATAGCGTCGGCCAAGTTGGTTGAATCAGATGAGTTGAAACCCGCATCACGCAATAGCCTTAGTCGATTTATCGAAAATATCGACCGTTGGCGAGGCTTAGCAAATGCGGTTTCCCATTTTGAGCTTGCAGAACTAGTTCTCGATGAATCTGGCTACACGTCACTTTGGCAAAAAAGTAAGAAGCCAGAGGCACCCGGGAAGCTAGAAAATTTAAAAGAACTGATTACTGCGCTGCAGGAATACGACACGCTAGCGGGTTTTCTTGAACATGTCAGCTTGGTAATGGAAAACACTGAGAATTCCGAAGAGGATATGGTCAACTTGATGACTTTGCATAGTGCGAAAGGATTAGAATTTGAATCGGTGTTTTTGCCCGGCCGGGAAGAAGGTTTGTTCCCCCACCAAAGGTCGCTCGATGAGAGTGGGCTGGCAGGTCTCGAAGAAGAGCGTCGGTTGGCATATGTCGGACTAACGCGCGCAAAAGAACGGGTCACGATCACGTTTGTTGCTAATCGACGTATTCACAATCTCTGGCAAAGTGCCATTCCGTCGCGGTTTATCTCGGAATTGCCCGATGAGCACGTTGAAATGGAAGGTGAAAGTGAGCTTTATGCCAATGATACGGGACTTGAGGGGGCAGGTTGGAAGCATCAAGGAGCCTCCAGCGGTGGGCCTGGTTGGCAACGTTTTCAGAGGCGCGGTCCTGCTATGCCGTTAATCGACGCAGATACAGGCACGATGCATGGCGGTGGTGAGCAGTTCTTCAAAGGGGAGCGTTGCTTCCACCAAAAATTCGGCATGGGTGTAGTCAGCGACGTTGACGGTGACCATTTGACCATCGATTTCGACAAGGCCGGCAGTAAGAAAGTTGTCGCTGCCTTCGTCGAGAAACCTTGATGCTTGGATTATGCTCCAACCCTTTTGGAAAATTCAATTGCGGGTACCGCGTCATGCGGTGGAAAAACTGGTCACGGCAGTCGATCCTTTTGGAGTAACGCTGAGTTGTTTTGAAATTGAGGGGCAAGATACTTGGGTCATTGAGGCCTATTGTGAGGGTCCACCAGATAAAGCGGCTTTAGAGGCTTCGGTAGCCGTTGCATCAGTATCTGCGGGCATCACTGAGCCGAAAATTTTGTGCGATTTGCTGCCTGATCATGATTGGGTCGCGGAAAATCGTCGGTCATTTAAGCCAATCCAGGTCGGCCGATATTTTATTCACCCGACACATTATGAAGGAACAGTTCCGGCTAACGCCAAAGTCATATGTTTGGATGCCGCAACCGCTTTTGGGTCTGGCGCACATGAAACTACACAGGGCTGTCTACATATGCTGGCAAGATTACAGCGGTGGTCTCGCCCGCACCGCGTTCTAGATTTAGGGTGCGGGTCAGGCATCCTTAGTATTGCGGCGGCGAAGACATGGAATTGTCGCATTGTAGCAGTTGATATAGACCCCGAGGCGGTTCGAGTGTGCCGGGAAAATCTTAAATTAAATGGTGTTGGCGCCTACGTGTCCGTTTTGGAAAGCGACGGCGTGTCGGCTGGGAAGATTGGCCGGGGAGGGCCCTTTGATCTCATACTTGCGAATATACTGGCCTCTCCATTAAATAAATTAGCTCCAGGCTTAACTAGTCAAATTACCCGGCCTGGCTATATTGTTCTGTCTGGCCTTTTAGCACATCAGAGGTTGCCCGTAGTTGCGACCTACGTTCGACAAGGCCTTTTGCCTGTTACCTTCAGTCGGATTGGTGACTGGCCAACTTTATTGCTTAGGAAGCCGAACTAACTCCAGTTTGGCACCAATTTCTCTAATTCAATGGGCCGTTCCATTGTTTCTAGTAAGTCCGGCCTTTGACTTTGGAATCTCTTTTTCTATTCTATCGCAATTGTGGGCAGACAAATCGGATTTTGTGTATCAATAAAAAGAAAAAATACCTCCTTAGGATTGTGCTAAATACATGCCTTTCTAAAACAAGAATTAGACACTGCTTGCCCGGTGCCAACAAGAGCGCTAGCTAAAGTATATAAGAATTCATCTGAACCGCTCGAGGGGCGCGCCGTGCCAGGAATTTCAGAATCGCTTGATGCAGTAAAAGCCGCTGGTCTAGCTATGGAAGAGACAGCGTTACTTGATTTCATTGGTGGCGTCGTGGCGGCACCTAAGCGATTGCAGGTCAGCGATTGGATGAGTTTGTTGGCGCCAGAACTTGGGCCTGAATTGAGGGATGCTTTAGGAAAGCTTAAAGTTGCGGTAGCGGATGATTTTAATCCAGGGTTTACATCGGGCCCAGCTCCGAGGGAGCGCGTCGATAGATTGCGCCAAAAACTTGATGAGTTAGAGTTGGATGGTTTTATTGTTCCTAGGACAGATGAATTTCAGGGTGAATTTGTGCCGGTACGGGCCGAGCGTCTTAAGTGGCTCACTGGTTTTTCTGGCTCCGCTGGAGCCGCAATTGTACTGAAAGAGACTGCCGCAATTTTCGTTGATGGGCGCTATACGCTTCAAGTTTGTGATCAGGTTAATACTAGAACATTTAATCCGCAGCACATCATGGATAACCCACCTTGGAAATGGGTGGGCGAAAATCTCTGCGCCGGATCGCGGCTAGGTTTTGACCCTTGGTTGTTATCAGATATGGTACGTACGCATTATCAGAAAGCGGTGGAAGGTGTGGGGGCGCGACTTGTTCCCGTGGATATCAATCCCATCGATGCGATTTGGGTCAATCAGCCAGTAGCACCTATGGCACCTGTTGTTTCGCATGACATTTCTTACGCGGGTAAAAATGCGGATGAAAAACGGAAAGATATTGCAAAAGCGTTGGGCGAAGCCAATGAGGATGCTGCCCTTATTACTGCGCCTGAGTCTGTGGCATGGTTGTTG
Organism: Rhodospirillaceae bacterium; assembly: GCA_002724395.1. Classification (GTDB taxonomy): domain Bacteria; phylum Pseudomonadota; class Alphaproteobacteria; order UBA8366; family UBA8366. The sequence goes on from PBOR01000030.1 coordinate 22,961, forward strand.
AATATTCGTGGTGGTGACGTTCCTTACACGCCATTAGCATTGTCCTATGCAATTTTATTGAGCTCGGGTAATCTTCGTTGGTTTATTGACCCTCGAAAACTGAGTCCGGGGCTTGCTGACACATTGGACGATGGGGTCTCGGTTGAGGCTATAGAAGAAATCGGTGACGCATTGAGTGAACTCGGCGCCCAATCTAGGACAGTTCGTTTAAATAGATCTCTTACACCAGCCTACATGGTTTCGAAGTTGAAGCAGAGCGGGGGGGTCGTCGTTCATGGTGAAGACCCTTGTGCATTGCCGCGTGCTTGTAAAAATACTGTGGAGGTGGCAGGAATGCGCTCCGCTCATTTACGTGATGGCGCAGCACTGACGAGATTCCTCTGTTGGCTTGATCACGAAGGTCCCGGAGGTGAACTGACGGAACTTGATGCAGCTCGCCACCTACAATCCTGTCGAGAGGCAGGTGATTTGATCCAAGATTTGAGTTTCCGGACGATTTCGGGTGCTGGTTCCAATGGCGCGATTGTCCATTATACGGTTACGCACGAGACAAACCGTAAGCTTTTACCAGGTGAATTATATTTGGTTGATTCTGGTGGTCAATACTTGGATGGGACGACGGATGTAACTCGAACCGTTTACATTGGGTCGTCGAATGGTGGCAGCCCATCAGCTGAACAGAAAGATAGGTTTACTCGTGTTTTGCAGGGACATATTGCTGTTGCATCTGCGCAATTCCCTGCAGGTACTACTGGGAGTCAAATTGATTCAATGGCGAGACGACCGTTATGGGACGTGGGATTGGATTACGATCACGGTACAGGCCATGGCGTAGGTTCCTACCTCGGTGTGCATGAAGGGCCACATCGTATTTCGAAAGTAGGCGGTGCTATTGCTTTTCGTCCTGGTATGATTGTGTCAAATGAGCCAGGTTTCTATAAAGCTGGCGCTTATGGGATACGCATTGAAAACTTGGTTGTTGTGACGGAGGCTGATCAGGTAAATGATTTAGATAAAACTTGGTACGGTTTCGAAACTTTGACGCTAGCGCCAATCGACCGGCGCCTGGTTGATGTGAATTTGATGACGTCATCAGAGATTGCATGGTTCGACCGCTACCACGCGCGGGTTCGCGATACGCTTTCTCCGATTATTGATGAGAAAACACGCCAATGGTTGTCTAGTGCAACCGAGCCGTTAACACCCTAGAGGCCACTCAATAAGGGGGCTTGTGCGAGTCATATCTTAACCAAAGATACTATCATAGTTAAGGTTGTGCCGTGTGTTAGCCCAATAATTTTAGCCATTCCTCCTCTGTTAACACTTTTATGCCTAGGTCAGAGGCTTTTTTGGCTTTGGAGCCGGCGTCAGTGCCAATCACCACAAAATCTGTTTTTTTGGAAACTGAACCGGTTACTTTTGCACCGAGGGACTCTGCACGGGCTTTGGCTTCGTTTCGATTCATTTTTTCTAGTGATCCTGTAAAGACGACAGTTTTATTGCTGACAGGTGACACGGTTGTAGTTCGGACTACAAATTCTTGGATATCCAACAATGCATCCAATTCATTCAACAAAGTTTGATTTTGAGCCTCCCCAAAGAAAGCCGTAATATCATCCACAACAGCTGGCCCGATTCCATCTATATTGATTAAATCCTTATAAGCAGTGTGATTACGGTCACTGGCTTCTGCTGCTGCGGTCCTCAAATTGAGAAGAGAGCTGTAATGCCGTGCCAGTAACTTTGCGGTTGCTTGACCCACTTGACGAATTCCCAGTGCGTAAATAAACCTATCAAGGGAAATTTTCCGGCGTTCTTCTATACCGGTCATCAAATTGGCGACGGATTGTGAGCCCCATCCCTCCATTTTTTCTAAGTTTTTCTTAATGTCAGATAGGCGAAAAATGTCCGCGGGCGTTTTTACGATTTTTTCTTTATAGAACGTTTCTATATGCTTTGCACCAAAGCCCTCAATGTCGAAGGCATCACGAGAAACAAAATGCTTTAGACGTTCTACTGCTTGGGCTGGGCATACCAAGCCGCCAGTACAGCGGCGGACCGCTTCATCTGGTTTTCTAACCGCCACACTACCGCATTCTGGGCACACCGTTGGAAAATTATAAGGCGTTGTCTCATGGCCACGCTTATTGATCACGGGGCTTACTACTTGAGGGATTACATCACCAGCACGCTGGATGATAACGTGATCACCTTCGCGCAATCCCTTGCGCTCTATCTCATCCTCATTATGCAGCGTCGCACGGCTGACGACGACGCCACCCACAGTGATCGGCTTCAAATGAGCAACAGGCGTCAGGGCTCCAGTGCGCCCCACTTGGATGTCGATTTTTTCTAGGACGGTTTCTGCTTGCTCGGCCGGAAATTTGTGAGCGATGGCCCATCTGGGCGCACGGCTTACCATGCCAAGCCTATCCTGAAAGTCTAGTCGATCAATCTTATAGACAACACCATCAATGTCATAGTCGAGGTGAGCTCTTTGTTCCCCTATCTCACGATAGATATCTAAAACTTTACTGATTGCAGCACACCGGCGAGTGAGAGGATTTATAGGAAACCCCCATTTCTTGAGTGATTGTAAGAACTCCCAATGCGTTGCGCCTATGGCGTTGGATAGTTCTCCCGCGCTATATGCAAAGAAACGCAGAGGGCGTTGCGAGGTTATTTCTGGATCAAGCTGCCGTAAACTTCCAGCCGCAGCATTTCTAGGATTCGCAAAAGGTTTTTCGCCAGCTGCTTCCTGTCGTTGATTTAGGGCGAAAAAGTCACCTTTTCCCATATACACCTCGCCGCGAATTCCGATGATATCGGGCACATTACCTGAGAGTGTTTCGGGAATATCGGTGATTGTACGCAGATTTTTGGTAATATCTTCGCCCAAAGAACCGTCACCGCGCGTTGCGCCAAGTACCAATTGGCCTTTCTCATATCTAAGAGACGCCGAGAGCCCGTCTATTTTAGGCTCAGCGACGATATCGAGATGTTCTTCCTTGCCCAGGTTTAAGAACCGTCTCACCCGCGAGTCAAACTCGTGAACGTCGTCGTCACCAAATGCGTTGATCAACGACAACATGGGTTGTGCATGAGCGACTTTTTGAAATCTCGATGCCACGCTTGCACCAACTCGGTCGCTCGGACTGTCGGAGCGAGTTAGGTGAGGAAATTGTGTTTCAATAGCTTGATTTCGGTGTCTTAACGCGTCGTAACTGGCGTCAGATATTTCAGGATCGTCTTGTTGGTAATAGCGCAAATCATGATATGCGATCTGCTTTGCAAGTCTTTCTAATTCTTGGGTGGCTTCCGCTTCGTTCAAAAGCTCAACTGCAATAATTGCCTCACTCACCCGCCCTCTCCATGGATTAACTGATCAGCCGCGGCCCGAGCTTCGTCCGTAATTTCCTTTCCGGCTAACATGCGGGCAACTTCCTCACGCCGTTCGTCATCTATCAAACGATTTACTTCAGTTACTGTATCTTCAATCCCGGTGCTATGTTTAGCCACTTGTAAATGGATATGGCCGCGTGCTGCTACTTGAGGCGAGTGTGTGACGACTAACACCTGCATTTTATCTGCTAGGCGGGCGAGCCGTTCACCAACCGCGTCTGCTGTGGCACCTCCTATACCACTATCAACTTCATCAAACACCAAAGTGGTGGGGCCGCCGGATGCAGCTATTACAACCTTAAGCGCTAGCATGAAGCGCGAGAGTTCGCCGCCTGATGCAATTTTTGATAATGGGCCTGCCGGGGATCCGGGATTGGTAGTTATCAAGAATGAGACGTTGTCCATTCCATCTTCGCTCCATTTCTCTTCAGGAAGTTTTTCGATTAAGGTCCGAAATGCCGCCTTTTCCAATTTTAGCGGTGGTAATTCCATATTGAGGGCCTCATCGAGGCGCGAGCCGGCTTCCGAACGAAGAGTATGGAGAACGGTTGCGTGTTCCAGATAGGCTTCGCGGGCCTTTCGTTCAGCAGTCGCCAAAACAGAAAGTTGGTCCGATTGATCTTCTATGAGGGAGAGTTTGGCATTAAACTCTTTGCGCAGTTCCGGAAGGCCATCTACTGGTACCTTGTGTTTGCGCGCGACGTCGCGTAGAGCGTACAGCCGGTCTTCAAGTTCCTCAAGGCGGCTACCGTCCAAATCAACATCGGAAATGACATTCTGGATAGTGTTCATTGCCTCTTCCGTTTCTATGAGTGCACGATCGACCGATTGGGCAGCATTATCGAGGATATCAATGGTATTTTCGGGAACCCTTTTGAGGTGCATTAACGCCCTGCGCAGTCGGCTTTCGCCGCCTGTTTCACCTTGTAATTCGCCAAATGCCAAACTTAGAGACTCTGCGATCTTTTCCGCGTTCATCAGTATTTGCCGGCTTTCGGAGAGTTTTTTTTCCTCTCCGACCGCAGGCACTAAGCTGTCCAGCTCTCCAGCAGCGTGGCGCAAGAAATCCTCATCTTTTTTGGCGCGTTCAACCTCTAATTTGGCGTCTCTTAAGGCAATACGTGCATCTTCTAGTCTATTAAAGGCAGCGCGCACTGTATTATGATAGTTGGTAAGTTGTCCGCAATCATCAAGCACGCTGCAGTGAGTAGCAGGATTCATGAGGCCGCGTTCGTCAAACTGACCTTGAATTTCTACCAGCGCATCGCCTATTTGGCGCAGAAATCCAATGCTTACTGGCTGATCATTTATAAAGGCTCGGGTCCGGCCATCTGCATTTAGTATCCGGCGTAGCAAAATTTCAGCCTCTATCTCTATCCCTTGATCATTAAGGAGCGACTTAACAGCTGGTTTGAATTCATGTGTGAACTGTGCAACTACAGTTGCTTGATCGCTGCCATGGCGCAGAAGACGTGCATCGGACCGGGCGCCAAGGGCTAAGCCAAGCGCATCCAATAAAATCGACTTACCAGCACCGGTCTCGCCAGTGAGTACCGTAAGGCCTTTGTCAAAGCTGATGTTGAGACTCTCGATTAGAACGACGTTACGGATGCTGAGGCCCGTTAGCATGGTAATGTTCCTACAACGCCCAATCCCATATCCAACCCAACCACGAGCTTTCTTTCTTCTGAGGTTTTAGTTTTTTACCTTCTAAGAGACCGTAACTGTCTTTGTACCATGAGCTGCTCGAAAAATTATGCCCGAGGACAGCGGCTGCCATTTGTGCTTCATCCGTAATTCCAAGCGCTAAATAGGATTCAGTTAATCGGTGCAAAGCTTCCGGAGTATGTGAGGTTGTTTGGTAGCGCTCGATAATTCGTCGGAACCGGTTGATAGCAGCAAGATATTCACCTTTTCTTTGGTAGTAGCGGCCGATATCCATTTCTTTCCCTGCCAAATGATCAGTTGTGAGATCCACTTTAATGCGCGCATCCCGAGCATAACTCGTCTTGGGGAAACGGCGTGTGACTTCTTTTAGTGAGCTTAAGGCTAGTTGCGTCATTTTCTGATCACGCCCTACATCGGAAATTTGTTCGTAGTAGCTGAGTGCCTTTAAATAATAAGCGTAAGCCACGTCACGATTACCCGGATGTAACTCAATAAAGCGGTCGAGCGCGATGATGGCTTCATCATATTTGTTTTTAAGGTACTGGGCGTAGGCTGCCATGAGTTGAGATTTGGTAGCCCAGGCCGAGTAGGGGTATTGGCGTTCCACTTCGTCGAATTGCTCCGCGGCCGTTTCGTACCATCCGGAATGAAGCTGATCCATGGCGTCGTTATATATTTGCTCGACTGTCCGGGGAGCTGTCAGCCTTTCATCTATAGGTTTTCCGAAAATTGAATCCATTGTATCGCTGCATCCTGCAACTAGGAACGAAAAGGCAATGAATAGGGACATACGAGGCATGTATTTTAAGGATTGGGAACCACTGAAATCTTTTATCATTAGGGAATCACATCATTTTTAGGCGGCAAATACTGATTTAAACCGCTGCCTGGCAATTAGCTTATACAAGGTGCTCTATATAGCATTCCCATTACGTAATGCCTACTAAGCTTTGCGTTAGCGACAGTACCAATGCATTAGGAGGGGAATTAAGCGATGGCGCGCGAAGTTTCGGCCTGCCAGGTTTGCATGGGCACTTCTGTATAGTCATCCATTGAGATGATTTCCCAAGCTGTTGGGTCTGCAAACAGTTTGCGCAGCAGTTTATTGTGCAAATCATGTCCCGAACGGTGGCCAGAGAAGGTTCCCACCAAGGGATTGCCAGCAAGATAAAGATCTCCAATACAATCAAGAATTTTATGGCGGACAAATTCATCTTTATAACGCAGCCCGTCTTCATTTAAGATGTTGCCTCCACTAATGACGACAGCATTTTCTAATGAACCGCCTTTAGCAAGGCCGGACTGACGAAGTGCTTCTACATCCTCCATGAAGCCGAATGTTCGAGCACGGCAAATTTCGCTCTTAAAGCTGCTAGAGGAAATCGTCAGTGAAAGATTTTGTTGTCCGATAGCGGCATTATTGAAATCAATGTTGAGGTCGATGGTGAGAGCTGGCTGATCTGCGCTCCCCGGTGTTAAAGAGGCTTCTGCCCCTCCTTCGAGGATGAAGACGGGCTTTTTGACACGCAATACCCGTCGTGCCGCATTTTGATGAACCGTACCGGCGCATTCAATCAAAAATACGAATGGTTCTGCGCTACCGTCCATGATAGGCACTTCCATGCCGTTCACTTCAATAATTACATTATCTATTTCACAGCCAGCTAGCGCAGCCATGAGATGTTCAACAGTCGCAATTTGAACGCCTGCTTCGTTACTGAGGGTCGTGCAAAGGCGAGTATCCGAAACATGATCGAAACGAGCGGGGATCGTAGCGTTCTGGCCAGGAATGTCTGTACGGCGAAATAGAATGCCCGTATTTGGATCAGCCGGATACAGTGACATGGAGATTTTATGTCCTGAATGAAGTCCGATACCGTTGCAATGGATCTGATTCTTAAGTGTTTTTTGAAGAATCTTAGGGCAACATGTGCGTTTAATCTCAGAAATTGGTCCGTAATACTCCACTAGGTTCCCCAGTATAGCCGGCGATTTATTAGTGAGTGTTCAATCTTTTCAACGACTGTTGAAGCCGTATTTAGCAATAGAGGGGGCTAGCCACAAATCACTCTTTATTACTGTTTATTTCGTCAAATTTGGTAAGAAAATGCGGCCGCATTTATCTAGTGCGGCCGCATAATTTGGCATTGCTTTTTCTAAGCTAATTCCAGCCTTTAATTCGCTTGCCGTCGCAAAAATGCCGGAATCTCTAGCATTTCTTCCTCCGCTTGTGATAGCGGAAATTCATCGTTCGAAGATGTAGTTTCTGGCAACGATGTGTCTAGCGGCGGTGCCGCTGATTGGGGTGCTGAAATAGACTGCGCCGACTCCATCTGGTTAGCCTCTTCATGATGCAAGAAAGCAATCGATTCTGACCCAGGTGTTGGTTCTGGAGGCTTGGGGTTATCCCGATTAATATTTTCTACATGGGCGGCTTCCGGTTTTTGAGCCTCCTCTTTTGCTGGTGCCATTGACTCCGGAAGCTTCGGTAACGGAGGTGAAATAGGTTCATGGCGTTCTTGAATCGGCGGCACCGACTTTAAAGTGGCCTTTTCGCTGGCTTCTTCCTCGCGTTTAGCCGCCCCAGTAAGCCGTTTGAACAAACTCGGACGTTTTTTCTTGCGTGGCGCATTTAAATCGCTCCGTGTATTTGAAAAAGCGGCTTCGTTATAGGGGTCCGGATGGTCCTTAGGTTCGGGTATGTCGCTTATATCGACCGGTTGCGGTGGAATGAACGGCTCTCGTGACGGGATGTCCCGGCCGACGTCAACTGGTTGCGCAGTTTCGGGTGACATATCTTGTCCGGATAGTTCTTCTGTTTCTTCCAGTTTGCCAATATTTGAAGAGGGCGGAGAATTTAATGTTGGAATAGTATTTACGGGCTCCTCCTGGAGAGGTTTGGATCTCGCCGCTTCTGCTTCATACATTTTTGCAGCAGCGACGGCTTTTTCGATAGGGGTCGATCCTAACTCTTTAACCGCCTCAGCCTTAGTTTCTGCCGTATCAACCGTTTCACGTTTTAAATCAGGTCTAGCCGGCGCTATCGACTCGGTAAGATGCCGTGGTTCGAGAACTGGTCTATTTGCGCCATTAGCTTCTATACCTGTTGCGACTACTGAAACCCGTACTTTACCTTCCATCGATTCCTCAAAGGTTGAGCCAAAAAGAATATTAGCATTCTCATCGACTTCTTGGCGGATACGATTTGCGGCTTCATCGACCTCAAAGAGAGTGATGTCGGGACCGCCGGTTATATTGATCAGGACACCACGCGCGCCTTCCATTGTGATATCATCAAGTAGCGGGTTAGAAATTGCCGATTCAGCGGCTTCAATAGCACGGTTATCGCCATTTGCTTCACCGGTTCCCATCATTGCCTTGCCCATTTCACTCATGACTGTGCGAATGTCTGCAAAGTCCAAATTGATTAAGCCAGGCATAACCATCAGATCGGTTACGCCCCGAACGCCCGAATTCAGCACTTCATCAGCCATATTAAAGGCTTCGGCGAAGGTAGTTTTTTCGTTAGCGATACGGAATAGGTTTTGATTGGGGATGATGATCAGAGTATCGACATATTGCGCTAATTCTTCGATTCCCTGTTCGGCGATGCGCATACGTTGTGCACCTTCGAAATGAAACGGTTTGGTAACCACGCCGACTGTTAGCATGCCGTTTTCTCGCGCTGCCTGGGCGATGACAGGCGCGGCCCCTGTACCTGTACCCCCACCCATACCAGCGGTAACAAAAACCATATTGCTGCCGATGACCCGGTCGAGAATATCGTCCAGGACCTCTTCCGCAGCGGCTTTACCTACTTCTGGTCGCGCACCTGCACCCAACCCTTGGGTAAGAGTTACACCGAGTTGTAGTTTGTGTTCTGCGACCGATTGCTCAAGTGCTTGAGAATCGGTGTTACATACTAGAAAGTCTACGCCCTCAAGGTTCGAGTTGATCATGTTATTGACAGCATTTCCACCTGCGCCGCCAACACCAATCACAGTGATCCTTGGTGTCAGTTTTGGTTCTGAACTGGGCATCGATAACTTGATTGTCATCAGAGCCTCCACTCTATTTTGCAATGCCAGAATTTACCAGCTGAAGCTGGCATTTCGTCGCCTTCGCCAATCGGAGAAGACGAACGAAACTTGTGATGGAGATTAAAAATTCTCACGGAACCAATCCCCTAGGCGCCCAAATAGGCTGCCTGTCGTTCGATATTCATTATTTGCGGTCTGTCGTATTTCGCCTTGATCGTCGACAGCGAAGGCGAGTAAACCTGCATTGACTGAGAAAGCTGGTCCATCCATAGCTTCTGCTAATCCGGAAATACCCCGCGGTCGACCTATACGAATTTGTTTATTTAAAATTTTGGCTGCAAGCTCCGGCATCCCGGCCAATTGGCAAGCGCCACCGGTCAATACAGCACGACGACCGGCTACCTTATCCAGGCCACTGGCTAAAAGGTGCGAGCGGACGATTTCGAGTATTTCCTCGACCCTTGGTGCGATGATGCCAGTGAGCATGGATTTTGGCACTTGTTCGGGCGCAATTTCATTTTCTTCGCCGATCTGGTGTACCGCGATCATGGTGCGTTCATCCGAGGGCACACCCTCGCAACTTCCATAGAGAGTTTTTATACGTTCGGCTTGATAGATTGGCGTTGATAGGCCTCGTGCGATATCACTTGTCACGTGCCATCCACCAACCGGTATAGAATCGACAAAAACCATCGCGCCATCGAAGAAAATAGAGAAACTCGTTGTGCCAGCACCTATATCGATAACTGTGACTCCGAGATCCAGCTCATCTTCAACGAGGCAACCGAGCCCGGTCGCATAAGGTGTTACGACGACGTCGCGTAAGCCTAGGTGACAGCGGGATATACAGGTTGCGAGGTTATAAATGGCCGCCGTTGAGACTGAGACGCTGTGCATACGAACACCCAATTCTCGCCCATGAAGTCCCCGTGGATCATGGATACCAGCCTCTCCATCTACGTCAAAGCTAACGGGAATGGCGTGGATCAGCGAACTCTCATCATCATCTTTGAAAGAACGGCATTCCAACAAGAGTTTGTTCAAGTCAATGTCGGAGATTGCGGCTCCGCCGATAGGTACTTTATGATCGCTCATGGCGCTCCGCATCTGACCTGCGCTAATGTTGACAGTAATGTCGCGAACGGTAGTTTCGGCCATTTCTTCGGCGCCTGTAACCGCCGCTCGGATAGCGCCTTCGGCGGAATCCATATCGATAATGTTTCCGGCTTTTACGCCACCACTCGCATGGTGGCCGATACCTAGAACGCGGATGCCGTTGAGTGGATCGTTTTGGGCGATGAAGCAAGTGATCTTACTACTACCAATATCCAGTGCGGCGATGATGTCATCCTGTGCCAAGGTTAGTTAACTCCTTTTAATCCCGTATTGAGGCAACATAGGTTTAGGTTTCTTCGCCGGTGCTAAGGGCGCCGGGCTTTTCAAAAATTTGAATGGTTAGGCGGTTGGGCACTCGCAGGTCGATTGCACGAATACGTTGCTGCAGTAACTGATATTCACGCTGCAAATCCGCTAAATACTTCCAGGCTTTGCTTGGCGATTCAGCGGGTAGCTGAATATCAATCCCTTGTTTTAAGAGAATATTCCAGCGCCGCGCCCCCACGCGTGTAGCATGGCTCACCCACAACAATAGGTCGCGCTCATTTTCTAACATTTTGATTAAGGCGGCGGCGTTAGAAGGCGCATCCTCACCAACAAGAATTTTTAAATCTTTATAACGGCTAATTACCTGGTCGCTAATTATGACACCGTCGCGGCCGATCAGTTTGAATTGCCCATTATGCTGCCAAATTGCAGCAGGTTTTTGCTCCGTTATGCGGATAAATATTATATTGGGCAGGCGTCTCTGGACTTCCACATTTGCGATCCAGCCGATATTGAGGAGTTTTTCACGGGCTTTATGGGGGTCAAAACCGAGAATCGGGTCACCCCGTCGAACATCAAGAGCCGCTAGTAATTTACTACGCGGCGTTTCTATTCTTCCGGTGACAAGAACCTCGCTAACAGTGAGGCCCAACGCCGCTGCAATGTCATGGGAAATTTTTTCGATATTTGCGAAGACGGACTTACCCGCATCCATAGCGTAGATAACGGTTATGCCTGCGCCACAGCTCATAATAGCAACGAGAGCGGCGATAGCGATTAACATCGGCTTTGCCTTTAGCCGCACCATAATTGCACGGCGCATCCCGGATGTTTTAGAATCGTCAATATTTTTGGTCGGTTTCTGGTTAATGTCAGGTTTCAATGTTCAAATCCCGCTTGGCCGACCATCCAATCCACAAGCGCCTCAAAGCTTATGCCAGCTACTGCTGCTTGCTCAGGCACAAGCGACAAAGACGTCATGCCTGGCTGAGTGTTTATTTCGAGCATATATAATTTCCCGGGTTCTCCGCCGGTATCGTCGTAGCGAAAATCTGAGCGGGTTACGCCGCTGCATCCGAGTGTGTGATGAGCACGTTCGGCAAATCGCATAGCCTCTCCGGCGATTTTCTCATCGATTATCGCCGGGCACACATGCTTTGTTTTTCCATCCGTATATTTAGCCTCGTAATCGTAAAATCCTGATTTTGGTTCAAGTTCTGTCACGCCAAGTGCTCTATCGCCCATGACAGCTACAGTTAGTTCGCGGCCCGGAATAAATTTTTCTACGAGTAGTTTCTGTCCTTCGGACCATAGGCTGATATCCAGCGTGGTATCCCTGTCTTGTAAAATTTGCACTCCCAAACTGGAACCCTCGTTCACGGGCTTGATAACGCAAGGCGGTTCTAAAGGCAGGCCATTCTCTAAATCCTCTCGGGTAACGACAGTGCCCGCTGGGCTTGGTATGCCCGCATTAGCGAGTAGTTTTTTTGCCTGAACTTTGTCCATTGCAATTGCAGATGCCAGCAGGCCTGAATGGGTGTAGGGAATTTTTAATATATCGAGAACGGCTTGCATGGTGCCGTCTTCTCCATAGCGTCCATGCAATGCATTAAATACTACATCTGGGCGTGGCTTGAAGGCCTCCAGCAGTTGTTTTAAATCACGGGTGAGGTTTATCTCGGTCACCTGATATCCACATTTGCGTAAGGCCGTCGCGCACGCCCTACCACTATCCATTGAGACATCGTGCTCTTCGGACCATCCGCCCATTAAAACCGCCACATGCCTATTCATGAGGCGGCCTCTTTTTCTGTGAGGCCAATACGATCGATTTCCCATTGCAGCATGATGCCAGACTTTTCGTGTACTCGCCGGCGTACTTCCGTACCTAACCTTTCGATGTCATTAGCGGATGCGTGGCCGAGATTGATGAGAAAGTTACAATGGTGTTGAGATACTTGGGCATCTCCCACACGAAGGCCTCGGCAGCCGGCGTCGTCGATCAATTCCCATGCTTTTCCCTCCGCAGTGTTTTTAAAAGTAGAGCCACCAGTTCGGCTTCTTATAGGTTGGCTTGTTTCGCGCGCGGCAGTAATTTCGTCCATTTTCCGGATGATAGAATCTTTATCGCCTGGTTCGGCGTACAATGTAGCGCTGGTAAATATCCAGTCTGTTGGGGCTTTCGAATTACGATAACTGAAACCAAGTTCGTCAACGCCCACTGTGTGGATGTTTCCATCGCGGTCGATCGCTTCGGCTGTAATTAGTACGTGTGCGATTTCACGATCATATGCGCCAGCATTCATGCGCAAGGCTCCGCCAATAGTGCCAGGAATTCCGGATAAAAATTCTAATCCGCTCCGTTCGTTTGCCAATGCGAAGCGAGACACATTGATATCAAGTGCACCGGCGCCTGCTTTAATGGTGTCTTTGTCTATGGTAATTTTATTGAACTCATTTCGGAGCTGGATAACAATGCCCGGAACCCCACCATCGCGAATCAGAAGATTGGATGCGACGCCGATAACGGTGACCGGAATGTCTGTTGGAGTTTTGTGCAGAAAATCTTGTAAATCTTCCAAATCCGCCGGTCGGAATAGGATTTCTGCAGGGCCGCCAACTCGAAGCCAGGCATAACGGGCAATATTTTCATTGAATTTCATTTCTCCGCGGACAGAGGGCAATCGTTCAAATAGATCTTGATGTTTACGGCGGGTGATGGGGGCCATTAGCTCGCCTCTTTTTTGAGTTTTTGGCAAATAGCCAATTGATCAGGGAGGGCATTTGCCCAAGAGGTGATGCTGCCCGCACCGAGACAAACTACCAGGTCCCCAGTATTAGTCTCCGAATGCACCAAACTAGCCAAGCAATCGGGTTCTGTAAGTGCTAGAACATTGCGATGGCCATGAGAGGTAAGGCCGTTTATCAGTGCTTCTTGGTTAATACCTGGTATAGGGTCTTCGCCGGCGGCGTAAATCTCTGAAACGATCACTGTGTCAGCATCATTGAAGCAAACGCAAAACTCTTCGAATAGGTTTTGTATACGGCTATATCTGTGAGGCTGAATTACTGCGATAACTTTGCCCTGTGTTGCGGAGCGCGCCGCCTTAAGAACAGCGTTAATTTCGACTGGGTGATGGCCGTAATCATCGATTATGGTTACACCTCCGGCCTCCCCTACTTTAGTAAAACGCCTTTTGACACCTTCAAAGTGCGCCAGTGCGTTAGTGATGACGGCATCGCCAATATTCATTTCGATAGCAACGGCAATTGTGGCGAGCGCATTCAAAACGTTATGCTCACCGAACATTGGCAAGCGAAATCCAGTAATGACGTGTTTTGCTGTTTCGCATTTATTGATTTCCACGTCGAAAGAGATGCCGCTCGGCCCTGGCTTTAAATTGACTCCGCGAACTTCTGCTTGGGGACTCAAACCGTAGGTCACAAGCCTTCGGTCTGTAATTTGGCCGATTAGTGTTTGGACTTCTGCCTGATCGATACAAGCCACGGCAAAACCATAGAACGGAATGTTTTCCACAAACCTACGGAATGCTGCTTTTTCAGTCTCGAAGTCGCCATAAAAATCCAAATGTTCCGGGTCTAAATTGGTGATGATAGCTATTGTGGCCGGAAGGCGTATGAATGATCCGTCCGACTCATCGGCTTCGACGACCATCCACTCGCTATCGCCTAGACGCGCATTCGTACCATACGCATTAATGATGCCGCCGTTTATAACCGTTGGGTCGAAACCGGCACCATCAAGGACTGATGCAATCAGCGACGTCGTTGTGGTTTTGCCGTGGGTGCCTCCTACAGCTATAGAAGATTTAAGGCGCATCAATTCCGCAAGCATTTCTGCACGCCTGACAACAGGAATACGTCGGCTGCGTGCCTCAATAATTTCTGGGTTTTCCGCGAGAATAGCTGAAGACGCAACGACGACTGATGCGTTGGCAACATTTTCAGGTTTGTGGCCAATCTGAACATTTATACCGAGAGTGGCGAGGCGTTTCACATTGGCGCTTTCCGAGATATCGCTGCCTTGTACTTGGTATTTTAGATTATGCAGAATCTCTGCGATGCCTGACATACCAATGCCGCCAATGCCCACAAAATGGATGAGGCCGATGGAAAGTGGCATTACGGTCATGCAGCAATTCCCTTGGTTGCTTTATCGTTATTGTCCTGCTCTGCGCTCAGTGTACTCATGACAAGCTTTGCTAGCTTCTGAGCTGCTTCGGACATGCCTATTTTTGTGGCGCACTTCGCAGCGGAGGTTAAGGTGCTGTCGATGGAAAATAGTGAGGTGAGCCGATTAGCTAGAGTTTCGGGAGTAAATGCGTCTTGTGGAATCATCCAGCCGCCGCCGGCATCGCAGAGGCCCTGCGCATTGCGTGTTTGATGGTCATCAGTGGCATGAGGAAATGGTACAAGGATTGCTGGCCGTCCGGCCGTGGCAATCTCGGCAAGTGTTGACGCGCCGGAACGGCAAATTACCAAATGTGCGACGCTAATACGCTCCGCTATATCATCGAAGAATGGAGATAGCTCTGCTGTAATATGGAAATCAAAGTATTTAGATTTCACGTCTTCGATATCTTCTTCTCGGCATTGTTGAACGACGCGCAGTCTTTGTCGTTCTTGTTCGGGCAATAAGGCCAACGCTTTAGGAACTACCTCGGAAAACACCGTGGCCCCCTGGCTGCCGCCGAAGACCAGAATGTGGATGGTGCCACCTGCTTCTATTTGCGGGTAGGGTCTTTCTGACAGTGCGATAATTTCCTGACGCACTGGATTTCCAGTCCAGATCGCTTTCTGCCTATCTTTTGCGCGCAAGTTGGCCGCGAATTCAAAAGCCGTTGCGATTCGAGTTACGCCAGGCGCTAAAAATCGATTAGCACGCCCCAAAATAGCATTCTGTTCATGGATTATTGTACGGAACCCTAAAAATGCTGCAGCAGCGACGGTTGGTACTGATGCGTAACTACCAAATCCAATCACTACATCGGGTTTAAGGCGCCATAATAAAAGCGTTGCCTCAAGGAAGCCGATTGCTAGGTTGAGTGTTGCGATAATGCGGCGAAAGACGTTTCTCCCGCTGATGCCTGATGCGCTAATTCTATGCACGTCGATATTAGCGAGTGCCCCTTTAATGCCTGCGGCACGACGATCGGTTATCAAGGCTAGCGCGATATCATAGTTTTGCAGCTCGTTAGCGAGCGCATGAGCAGGGAACAAATGCCCGCCCGTGCCACCGGCAGCAAGAATCGCTAATTTCCCCCGGTTTTGCTTAGGAGTACTCATTATACCCCCTGTGGTCGTTCACGTGTAAGGGCTAGAGCCATTCCCATGCCAATTGCAAGTGCGAAAAGCGATGACCCACCATAAGATACAAAAGGTAATGTCATTCCTTTTGTTGGCATCAAATTGATGGTAGACCCCATATTAATGAAGGCTTGAATACCAAATTGGACGAGTAGGCCGGCAGCCGCTAGCACAACGAATAAATCGGTTTCGTGCATTAGGCGGAAGAACCCGCGTAGTACCACAAAGGCAAAAGTCAGAACGAGAACTAAGCAGGCAATTAGTCCAAATTCTTCGCCGGCTACAGCGAAAATGAAATCTGCATGCGCGTCGGGTAGACGTGTTTTCACCATGCCCTCGCCGGGACCGGTTCCGAATAAACCACCATTAGTGAAGGCTTCCATGGCTTTGTCCACTTGGTAGGTATCGCCAGATTTGGGGTCGATGAATCGATCAATTCGACTGGCAACGTGTGGGAGCATGAAATAGGCTCCGACCAATCCTAGTAAGCCTAATACTACGATGCCAGCCACAAAGATCATTGGTAAGCCTGCGAGAAACCATTGGGTGAACCAAATCACCGTTATAACAACTGCTTGTCCGAGGTCCGGTTGGGCAAGCAGAAGGAGGGCTACTAGTAAGAAACCTAGGCCGGCAATTTTAGTGCCGGGAAATGTTCCGCGTAGTTTGCCGGTTGCAAACATCCAGGCTGCGAAGATTGCAAAGCCGGGTTTGGCAAACTCAGATGGTTGTAGTGAGAACCCAGCAATACTAATCCAGCGTCGAGCACCCTTGATTTCTGTGCCAATGAACAATGCAAAAACCATTAAAGCCAACGAGAAAATAAATAAAAGAACTCCAAGTCGTCGAACTTGGACTGGCGAGAAGAGTGAAACAGTAAACATTAAGATAATAGCTGGAGCGAGAAACATAGCTTGGCGTTTCAGGAAATAAGTAGGTTCTAGACGAAGCCGTTCCGCGACTGCTGGGCTGGCAGAGGCAGCGAGCAGAACGCCAAAGGCGGCCAACGCAATTACTGCAAGTAAAGACCACCGATCTACTGTCCACCACCATTGGCCCAATACCGATGTGTCGCTGCGTGCAATCGCTGGCATTAGGCAGCCCTCTCTATTTGGCCATCCCAAAAAACCTCGCGTGCGGTGCCCGGCAATTGAGCGACTTGGCGACAAAATGCTGCCCCGCGTGCTTCAAAATTGGGGAACTGATCCCATGATGCGCAAGCTGGCGACAACATTACGACGGCATCGGTTCGACGCTCTTGTTGGGCGAGCCGATGGGCTTGGTGGATGGCTTGTTCGAGCGTACTGCAACGGGAGAACGGTAATCGTCCTTCTAATTCTTTTGCAAATGTTTCTTCCGCTTCGCCGATGAGGAAGGTATGCCGAATATTATGAAAACAATCACTCAGGGTGCTGAGCCCACCTTCCTTGGCAAGGCCACCTGCAATCCAATAAATTGTTTTATAGCTGCCTAGAGCATGAGAGGCTGCATCAGTATTTGTGGCTTTGCTATCGTTTATATATCGGATGCCATCGATGATCGCAGCCAGCTGTTGACGATGCGCAAGCCCGGGAAAGGTCTCAATCCCGGTGGCAATTTCGGTAGCGTCGAGGCCGACCATAAAGCAAGCTGCCGCAGCAGCGGCTGCGTTCTGAGCGTTATGGTCGCCTTGTAATGTTTCTATACGTTCCAACGAGGTGATGGGCCTTTTTAAGCCATTGCGGTCATCGTACAGAACGCAGTCAACCACATAAACACCGCCTTTCACTGATTGATGGCCTGAAATCGGGACGCTGTATTGATTGTTTTTGGCGACTAATTCCTGGAATATTTTGGTGCTTTCGGGTTCGTCAATGCCGAGAATGGCGGTGTCCTCAGCCTTTTGGTTTTTGAAGATCAGGCGTTTCGCTGCGATGTAACCGTTCATGCCATCATGCCGGTCCAAATGATCCGGGCTGATGTTAAGAAGAACCGCGACCGTAGCATCAAGTGATGGGGTTAGCTCCAATTGATACGAGGAAAGCTCTAAAACGTAGAAGCCGTCAGGCTTGAGCGCCGGGAAATCCAAAACGGGTTTGCCGAGGTTGCCGCCTACCGCAATTTCACGGTTGGCTGTCTTAAGGATATGACCTATTAAAGCGGTGGTTGTGGATTTTCCGTTAGTACCAGTAATCGCAATGATCGTGGCGTTCTGTCTGGATTGCACCAATAATTCGACATCCCCGATGATTGGGCATTTTGCGGCTTTGGCGGCTGCTGCAATTGGATTGGCTTTCGGATAGGTATGAGGAATGCCGGGGCTCAAAACCAAAGAGTCGGTTTTGAGCCAGTTTTGCCCACTCAAGTCAACAATGGGTATGCCGGCCTCGGCGCGCGCGCTTTCGGAATCGTCCCATGCGCACACCTGTGCTTGTGCCGCTATCAATGCGCGCGCAGTGGCCAGGCCTGATTTACCAAGCCCCATCACGGCGATAGTTTTGTGTTTATAAGCGGATAGGTCGATCATGTGGTTTATATTATTCCCGTCAACGAAGTTTCAGTGTGGCGAGGCCAATCAGCGCCAGAATCGACGCAATAATCCAAAAGCGAATAACAATGGTCGATTCGGCCCAGCCTTTTTTCTCAAAATGATGATGTAGTGGAGCCATAGCGAAGACCCGTTTTCCTGTGAGCTTGAAGGAGGCTACCTGGACGATCACCGAAACGGTCTCGAGGACGAAGAGGCCACCTATAATCGCCAGTACCAGTTCGTGTTTGGTGACTACGCTTATCGCGCCAAGCGCACCACCCACGGCTAGGGAGCCGGTATCACCCATGAAAACCATGGCCGGCGGCGCGTTAAACCACAGGAAACCGAGACTTGCTCCGACCAATGCGCCGCAAAACACTGATAGTTCAGCGGTGCCCGGCAAATGGTGAATTTGCAGGTAACTGGAATAGACTGAATGGCCGACCAGATAGGCAATAAAGCCGAAACAGGCGGCCGCAATCATAACCGGCACGATTGCCAATCCGTCGAGGCCGTCCGTTAAATTAACTGCATTTGAAGAGCCGACCATGACGAATACGGCGAAAGTTAAAAATACCCAGCCGAGATCAATAAGCACGTTCTTTAAAAACGGAATGGTCAGGCCGGTTGCCAATGGATCGGGGGTGATTGAGGCGACCCAATAGGCGGCAAGAGCGGCGACGGCGAACTCGAGAATAAGCTTTGTTCGTCCTTGCAAGCCTTTCGACCCGCGACCGGTCAATTTCATATAATCGTCCGCGAAACCGATCATGCCAAAGCCCATGGTGACTAAAAGTACAATCCAAACATAGCCGTTGCCCAAATCCGCCCATAAAAGTGTGCTGAAAGAAATCGCCAGCAATATCAAAAAGCCGCCCATTGTCGGCGTGCCGGCTTTTTTCAAGTGCCCTTCGGGCACGTCCTCACGGATATTCGATGCGCCGCCTTGCTGAAGCTTGAGCCAACTGATGATAGAGGGACCAAAGATAAAGCTGATAATGAGCGCCGTCATAATGGCACCGCCTGTCCGAAACGTTATGTAACGAAAAAGGTTCAATGGGCCGAAGTCATCGGCGAGCGGTGCGAGGAAATTATACAGCATTTGCCGCTCCCTTCGTATCGTCTAAGGCGGCCAAAGCCGCCGTAATCAGGGCCATACGGCTACCGAGGGACCCTTTGACCGTGACGACGTCACCAGGACGTACAGTATTGATAACGACTGGCAGAATGGCTTCGCTAGTTGTGCCGTGTTCGGCGGCAACTGATTTCGGGAGCGCTTTGCAAAGTGCGGCCATGTGGTTACCCGCTAGAATTGCAATGTCGATCCTCGCTGAGGAAATATCTTTTGCGAGTGCGGCATGAATGGTGTCCGCTTCGCTCCCAAGTTCTAGCATGTCGCCTAGTACGGCGATGCGTCTACCGTTTTGCGCTGGCGTTGCGTTTTTTAAGACTTGAAATGCGGCACGCATAGATGCCGGACTGGCATTATAACTTTCGTCGATAAGCCTAAACGTTCCGCTGCCATAAGTTATCAGCCTCTGTTGGCCTCGGCCTTTAAGGGCTTTGATGTCGGCTAAAGCAAGCGCTGCTTCGGCCACGTCGCCACCTGCGACTTTCACCCCGGCAAGAACGGCAAGGCTATTGACAACCGAATGCTTGCCCGGTGTGCCTAGGCGATACTTAAGATGTTCGCCGCAAATATCAGCCTGAATGTCACTGAATGATGCGCCAAGCTTGCAATCAATGATGCGCGCCTCCGCATCGGCGTGATCGCCGAAACTGATTATGCGGTTCAATTTCTTCTCGATTGCCCGACTTTGCAATCTATCAAAATACGGATTCTCGCGATTGAGAATGGCGATTCCGTCGGGCGCCATGCCGTCGAAGATTTCTGCTTTTGCGTCGGCTATGTCTTCGACAGAATCGAAGAATTCCATATGGACAGGCTCGATGGTTGTGATGATGGCAATATGCGGTCGGAGAATTTTCGATAGCTTATGGATTTCACCAGCATGGTTCATGCCGACCTCAAGGATACCGTAAATTGTATCAGCCGGCATGCGCGCAAGACTAAGTGGCAAGCCCCACTGATTGTTTAAATTGCCTTGGGTGGCGATTGTGGACCCTTGTTGAGAAAGGATATAGCGCAATGCCTCCTTCGTGCCGGTTTTTCCGACGCTGCCGGTAACACCAAAAATGCTGGCCGTTTTAGCAATTCGGTCGCGAGCGCATTGAGCCAATGCATTTAGCCCTATATCGGTATCGTTGACTAATAAGTGCGGGATATTCGTTGGCCAATCCGGTCGAATTTCTGAGACCATCGCCGCTGATGCACCGGCGTTTAATGCCGATTTTACGTAGTCGTGACCGTCAGCATTCGGACCCTTGATGGCAACAAATAAGTCGTCTTGTGAGATAGTACGGCTATCAATGGATATGCCGTGGGCGATCCATTTGCCTTTAGCGGCACCATTGCATGCTTGGGCGGCTTCACTATGGTTCCAAAGCGGCATCATTTGGTTTCTCTAAGTGCGGCAGATGCGACTTCAAAATCGTCGAAAGGGTATACCTTGTTGTCGATTGTCTGTCCGGTTTCGTGTCCTTTGCCTGCGATAACGAGTGTATCACCGGGGCCTATTAGGCCTATGGCTGTCTTGATCGCTTGTTCACGGTCAGCAATCTCTGTTGCATCATTACAGGCGGCCATAATTTCACTACGTATCATTGCGGGATTCTCGCTTCTGGGATTGTCGTCAGTAATGATGGCAGTGTCCGCAAGATTGCACGCAATTGTGCCCATTTGAGGGCGTTTTCCACGGTCTCGGTCTCCGCCACATCCAAATACCACCACAAGCTTGTTAACAGTGTGTAGACGGACGGATTGTAAAGCCGTGTTGAGTGCATCGGGAGTGTGGGCGTAATCTACATACACCTTACCCCCTGCGGCAGTTATACCAACCTTTTGCATGCGTCCCGGCACGCTTTTTAATTTCGGGAGTAGGGCAACCAGCTCTGAAATTGCTGCGCCACAGGCATGTAAAAGCCCCATCGCTGCTATTATATTCACAACTTGGAAGGCGCCGGGCAGCGAGAGCTCTGCCTCATATAATGTATTAAACGCACGAAGTTTGAGCGACCAACCGTTTGGGGTAAGCTTGCGGCTCTCCAAGCAAATATCACCAACGTCCAGGCCATATGAAATGAATTTGAGAGAACGATTGTTGGCAATTTGTTGGAGAGTTTCTGCCTCATTGGTTTCAGCATTAGCAACAACTGTTCCTCCTTCGCAGAGAAGCTCGCGGAACAGTCGAAATTTAGCATCCCGATATGCATTAAATGTTTTATGATAATCAAGATGATCACGGCTTAAATTAGTGAAGGCAGCAGCCTTTATTCTGACACCGTCGATTCGGTTTTGATCGAGCCCATGGCTAGAGGCCTCTATGCATAGATGGTCGCATTGATCGACCTTTAAGTCCGATAATGTTTTTTGCAGAGCAACCGGGCCCGGTGTCGTAAGGCCGCCGCGTGCCGGGTATCCTGGCCCCGTAACTCCCAGAGTGCCAAGGCTTGCGGCTTTTGCTCCGGCCAGTGTCCAAAGTTGTTGTGCAAAATGCGCGACGGACGTCTTGCCGTTGGTGCCGGTAACCGCGACCACGTTCTCTGGCTGCTTGCCGAAAAATCGTGCGGCCATATGTGCTAAGCTTTGCCTGGGGTTGATGTCGGTTATAAAAGGAATGTTTTCATTAGAAATAGGTTGTTTGGTACCCGTGGGTGCGAGGATTGCACTGGCACCGGCAGCTATAGCAGCGTCGATATAATTTCGACCGTCGGCGAGGTTCCCCGGAATCGCAGCAAATAGATATCCTGGCCGGACATTTCTGCTGTCCGCGCTAAGACCTTTAATCTCGACATTTGTCCAGTCCTGCCTCAGTGTGCTTGTTCCTTTGTTAATAAGCTTTGAAAGACGCAAGCGTGCGTGCCTCCGGCGTTGGCTTATAAGATCGTATGGTCAGTGCCTTACGTATGGACGGTGTATTTTCGTCGATCGGCACAACGTTCAAGATGGGGGCGATTTGTTGAATCACCTTTCCAACAATTGGGGCTGCAACCCAGCCGCCGGTAGTGTGAAATTGGGTTTCTTTCGTACCTACTGGTTCGTCTATCATGGCGAATACTGCATAGCGATGTTTGATAATTGGGAAAACGCCAACAAACGATGAGATCAGCAGGTCTTTGTCATACCCATTAGCGCCTCTTTTCTCGGCACTGCCAGTTTTACCGCCGACCAGATAGCCCCGCGCTACGGCTGCTTTGCCCGTTCCTTCAAGCACGGACAGACGCAATAATTGTCGCATTTTTCTGGAAGTTGCTTCGGTAAAGACTCGTTTGCCATTTTTATTATGGCTGGTTTCGACAACGGTAGGCTGATGAAAAATTCCACCGTTGACCGACGCTGCAATGGCAGCTGTTAGCTGAAGCGGGCTTACTGAAATACCGTGCCCAAACGAGATAGTTACAGTTTGTGTTCGGCGCCAATTACCTGGCACGATTGGCGTACCAACTTCGGGTAGCTCTATCGCTGCACGATGCAAAAGTCCCAACCTGCCTAAATAGGATTTTTGCATTTTGGCACCGATATCAAGCGCCATATGACCGGCGCCAATATTGGAAGAATAAATAAATATCTCAGGCACGGAGAGCCAACGACGTTTGCCGTAATGGTCATTAATTGTGAAGCCTGAAATTTTGATAGGCCTGGTCGCGTCATAGCCGTTGCGGAGGGATACTATCCCTGCATCCAATGCAATTGCTGCCGTCAAGATTTTGAATGTTGAACCAAGCTCATATACGCCGTGGCTCGCTCTGTTAAAACGTCGCCCAGTTGATACTTTGCTCGGATTGTTGGGATCGAAATCCGGCACGGAAACGATCGCGATTACCTGGCCATTCGTGACATCCATAACAATGCCAGCCGCACCGGCAGCACGGTGGCGGTACATGGATTCCGCCAAAGCAATTCTTAGTTTGTGCTGAACACGTAAATCCAGGCTGAGTTTAAGCGGCTCTCGATCGTTTTCTAGTCTGCTGTTGAAATATTTCTCAATACCGGCAATGCCTCGATTGTCGATGTCCGCATAACCCAAAGAATGCGCCATTAAAGCGCCGTGGGGATAAAAGCGTTTGTGCTCGCGGCGGAAATCTAATCCGGGAATGCCCAGTTGATTGACTTCCTGTTGCTGTCGGGGGGTGAGGTGGCGTTTAATCCAGACAAATTTGCGTTTGCGTTTCAAAAGAGCAGTTATTTTTTTCCGGTCGAGGCCGGGCAGCGTTTTTGCTAGAAGTCTAGCAGCCTTATTCGGTTCCAAAATATTGCGAGGGTCGGCGAATAGTGAAGCCATTGATAGATTGGTCGCTACTATATTGCCATTCCGATCAATTATATCAGCTCGTGCGACATTGCCAGGCTGAGTAACAAATTGTTTTTTTGCAGTTTTTTGGCTATCCTGTAATGTCGCCAGGTCGACGACTTTTGCGCCAACAGCAATAAAGGTAAAGCCTAGAATGGTTGCGGTGATGAGCAAGCGTGTACGCCCGGTTTCAATCGCGGCATGGAATGGACGATATGATTCATTGATTCTTTTAGAGCCGGCGGATTTATTAATGTCTCCTGAACGAATAAAGGGATAACCTTTGCGCTTGTTACTGTTTTGCATAGCGATGCCTTTCTGGCTTTTTTAAATGGTGCTCTGTTTTCGCAATATGTGCCGCTTTTTCGGAAGCTGCTGAACCAGACGTGGAAATCTTTTCTAACAACTGATCCATGCGGGTAATTTGATTAGTTTTTGGTGGTGCCCAGCTTGGCAGCCATTTCTTAGCTAACCCGGCTAGCCGGTTGGGGCGGTTGAGGTAGCTCCACTCGGCTCTGAGGTGATGAATTTCGTCTTTTTCTCTCTCGGTTAGTTCCTTGACATCGCGGAGCTCTCCCTCCAGCCGTTCTACTTCAAAAGTAATATGAAACATCGCGTAGCTAGTTATTGTGGCCAAGGTGAGCCAAACGGTGAGACTAAGAGCTTTCAAGCTGCAGCTCCCTTGTGCGCGTCGGAGGGCTTGGTGTGCCACGGAGCTGACGCCGTGCGCCAGGCTGCCCGCAATCTTGCAGAACGTGCTCTCGGATTAGAGGCGATTTCTGCTGGAGTTGGTTTTAAAGGACGTCTCCTCGCCTGGGAAAATGATGGTTGGCATAGAGATTGTTGCTGCGGTGCGTGACGCGATGGTCGATTACTGTAGCCGGTACGTTCGTCGAAAAACCTTTTTACCCGTCGGTCTTCTAGAGAATGAAAGGCGACAATAACAAGCCGTCCCCCAGGTGCAAGCAATTGCTCTGCAGCGATAAGTGCGCGATCCAATTCACCAAGCTCATTATTGATGTGGAGACGTAAGGCCATAAAGGTGCGGGTAGCCGGGTCAAGTCCGTCTTTTGCTTTGGGTACGACACGCCGAATTATATTGGCCAATTGTCCCGTTCGTTTAATAGGGTTTTCAGATCTGGCGGCTACAATGGCTTTGCCGATGCGTCGGGCCAATCGTTCTTCGCCGAGTGTCCGAATAATCTTAACTAAACAATCTTCGTCTGCTGCGTTGACAAAGTCCGCAGCCGTTGGTCCTTGTAAGGCCATGCGCATGTCTAGAGGGCCGTCATGACGAAACGAAAATCCGCGCGATTTTTCTTCCAACTGCGGTGATGAGACTCCCAAATCCATCACGATCCCGTCAACTTGGAACACTCCATATTTAGCTAACAGGGCGTCCATTTGCCCAAAGGTGCCCCGTGCAACTGTGAACCTATCACTGGAAATTGCTTCGGCCCGTTTAATAGCCGCTGGATCCCGGTCAATGGCCCAAAGCGAACAGTCGGCTTCCTCAAGAATCGCACGGCTATAGCCGCCGACTCCAAAGGTGGCATCGACAATGGTGTCGCCGTTATCAGGCCTGAGTGCATTTAACATTTCATTTAACATGACTGGAGTGTGCGTTGCGCTCATGAGCCAGCCCCTTCAATTGTGGGAAAGACCGTCAGGCTCATTTCGCCATTTGCCGCACGTTTCTCTATTGATGTTTTATGGGGGGCATACCGTTTTGGATTCCAAACCTGGAAGGTGCGCCCTTGGCCAACAAACAATGCCTCTTCTGATATGGCAGCAGTGTTCAATAGGACTTTGGGCAACATGACACGGCCCGTGTCGTCAAAGGACAATTGTCGGGCCTCTGCAAAAATGAGCAACGCTAAACTTTTTTGATCCTCGCTAAATCGGTCATAGTTGCGGTCAAGGCTGTCCTGCAATTGTTCCAGCCTGGCTATCGGCCAAACTTCGATCGCTTCCTTGTTCAGGGAAAAGGCAGGAAAAGCCGCGACGCCCAGAGTGAGCGCCTCGCCTAAGGCTGAACGGAATTGGGCTGGGACCGATACCCGACCTTTCTTGTCCACCCGGTTTGTCTGTTCTGAGAAGAACAGAGCCATGATTCCTAACCTCCATGTTGCCCTAAAATAAAAATGCACGGTAAAGGGCACCCACGCCTTCTACATGGGATATAATGGGATATCATGGTATTTTATGGGAAGTCAACAATTCTAAAGTAAAACTATTGGTAAAAGATAGATTATTACTATGGCATCTCAATATACTAAATTTAGTAATTTTATTTAATTTAAACACTAACTATGGTAATTGTAGATAAAGCGCAGCTATACACAAGCAAAAACACCATAAATATTCATGGTTTGTTCTTTTCTGAGAATATTTGAGTATTACAAAAATCTACAAACCGCAAAATTTACTGCAAATTGCATCAGATGGCGTGTAAGCCGGGTTCTGTCTATCTCATAAGAGACGGATGACCATTCATCTGAGACGTTTGTTACCAAACGCCTCGCGCGACCTACCCGGGCGACAGCGTGAAAACTCGCCATAATACCGCCCCTATTCGGTCTTGCTCCCGATGGGGTTTACCGTGCCAAAATTGTTGCCAATTTCGCGGTGCGCTCTTACCACACCCTTTCACCCTTACCTGACGCAAGGTCAGGCGGTTTGCTTTCTGTGGCACTTTCCCTGGGATTGCCCCCGCCGGGTGTTACCCGGCATCGTGTTTCCATGGAGCCCGGACTTTCCTCTTCCCGACGGGTTTCCCTATTGTCGGAAAGCGGCCATCCAGCCACCTGATGCACTCAATCTATGCGCTTTTTAACCCTGAATTTCTAGTCCTTAACTGCTCTATTAGGTGGGATTATTTAAGAATTGATAATTTTCAATAGACCTGCCGCCAAGCATGTTAGTTCTTCGTCAATCTTATTATCGATAATTTTGGGGCGGAAATGACGCTGAAAGGCGGCGGTAACTTTTTCTGCATGCACATTAAAACCATAAACGCGGGCCATTGCTATGAAGTCCTTATCGTGGTCCTCCGAGGCACTTGGCCACAGGCCAATGCCTTCGTTTGCTAAAAGTCGCCAGTCGAACAATTCGCCGGGGTCTCTTTTCCTAGACGGAGCAATATCTGAATGTGCAACTATATTGCGAGGGGGAATGGGGTGCCGTTTGATAATTTTCTTACTGATATTAATTAAGCTTTCCATTTGTTTGTCTGGGAAGGGCCTATATCCGCACTCATGGCCGGGGTTTACAAGCTCAATGCCAATTGATCGACTATTTATATCGGTTTCACCACGCCAATAACTGACGCCTGCATGCCAAGCGCGATGTTCCTCGTTTACTAAGCTATAAACGGTTCCGTCCTCATCAATACAATAATGTGCACTTACTTTACTGCTAGGATCACATAAGCGCTCCAAGGCAATATTCCCATCAGTCATACCGGTGTAATGCAATACAAGCATATCGATTAGCGTATTAGCTGCGCGTTTGCCGAAATTTGGTGAAGGACGTTCAATAACCATTTTATCAACCTAGACCGGGTTGTTTGTATGCTTGATCATAGGTTGACAGTGATTTTGCCATTTTCGTTGAATGCTAAATCTCTTATTGTTTTTTGAGCAAATGCCTATGTTTTTAAAGAAATACACACGTACTTCGCTAAGAGGTAGCATAAGTCTGTGGTATGCCCCTAGGAAAACTAAAAAATACATATAAAAATATAAGGGTAAATGATAAAGAATATTCAAAATCAAATGGATAAAGGCAGTAAGTGGCAGTTTTGGATTGACCGTGGCGGTACGTTTACAGATATTGTGGGACGGAGCCCTACCGGGAACTTAATAACCTGCAAGGTTCTATCCGAAAACCCCGGCGTTTATGAAGACGCAGCTATCGAAGGTATTCGCAGGGTATTGGGGCTCAGCATAGACGAGCCCATACCTTCTGATAGCATTGATATGGTTCGAATGGTAACGACGGTTGCCACCAATGCGTTGCTAGAACGGCAGGGCGCAAGGACCTTATTACTTATTACAAAAGGATTCCGTGATGCGCTGCGCATCGGTTATCAGGCGCGTCCAAGGTTATTTGACCGGCACATAATTCTGCCGGATATGCTCTACGAACGTGTTGCCGAGATTACAGAGCGTGTGTCTGCAAATGGTGAGGTGTTGACGCAACTGGAGGAGGAAGGTGCTCGGACCGCACTTTGTGACGCCTATGCCAACGGAATTAGGTCTGTTGCTATTGTATTAATGCACGGGTACCGGTATCCGGCGCACGAAGAAGCGGTGGCGGCGCTCGCACGCGAGGCGGGCTTCACTCAGATTTCTACTAGCAATGAGACGAGTCCCCTTATGAAGTTAGTAGGCCGGGGTGATACAACCGTCGTTGATGCGTATTTGTCGCCAATATTGAGACGTTATGTAAACCGGTTGGAGGGTGAACTAGACGGTGTGGGCTTAAGGTTTATGCAATCTCACGGCGGCCTTACCGATGCTCGACAGTTTAAAGGCAAAGACGCCATATTATCCGGGCCTGCAGGCGGAATTATAGGTGTTTCACGTACAGCGGTACAGGCCGGGTTTAAAAAAATTATCAGTTTTGATATGGGTGGCACCTCTACGGATGTCGCGCATTTTGCAGGTGCGTACGAACGTGCATTTGATACAGTGGTTTCTGGTGTACGCATACGGGCGCCGATGATGCAAATACATACAGTTGCGGCTGGCGGTGGTTCCATTTGTGCGTTTGATTGCGGTCGGTACCGCGTGGGACCGTTATCTGCGGGTGCAAATCCAGGCCCAGCTTGTTACCGCAAAGGCGGGCCATTGACCGTCACTGATTGCAACCTCATACTTGGTAAGTTACAGCCGGATTTTTTCCCAAGCGTCTTCGGCGCTGCTCAAGACCAATCGTTGGACTATGGCATTGTGGAAGAGCAATTTCGCGTTTTAGCTGCCGATATCGAAGCTGAAACTGGCGATTGTCGGTCTCCTGCTGATGTGGCTCTCGGCTTTCTTAAAGTCGCCGTCGAAAATATGGCGAACGCTATTAAAAAAATTTCCGTTGAAAAGGGCCATGATGTCACCGACTATACACTGTGTTGTTTAGGCGGCGCAGCTGGGCAGCATGCGTGCTTAGTAGCTGATGCGCTTGGTGTCGAAACAGTCTTTATTCATCGACTTGCAGGGGTTTTGTCTGCGTACGGTATGGGCCTCGCAGACATAAGCGCGCTTAGGGAAAAGACCGTTGAGGTCAATCTTGCGCGTGATGCCCTGTCGCTTATCGAAGCAACTTTGGACGACTTGAGCGCTGCGGCGATAGCGGAATTGGTGAAGCAAGGAGCGGCTCCTGACCAAATTGAGGTTTTTCGAAGTGTTTATTTAAAATATGCCGGCACTGATGCGGCGTTTGCTGTTGACTTTGGGACAACGGATAACATGCGCCTGAATTTTGAGTCTGCTTATCGTAATCGTTATGGCTTCTCAAAATCTGAAAAAGAGCTGATAGTCGAGATCGTTGCAGTTGAGGCAATTGTTAGACCAGATATTACTGATTCTGGCGCAATCGAGTCATGTGGCGAGCGGACGCATCCCGTGGAACGTGCGACGCGGCCGGTTAGGTTTTTCGAAAAAGAGTATGAGACTGCAATCTTCATCTCAACGGATTTGGTCGTCGGTCATACCGTTTCTGGTCCCGCGATTATAGCTGAGCCTGCGGCCACCACTATCGTTGAGCCGGGGTGGCGGCTGAAGGTATTGGCAGATCAAAGCTTTTGTTTGCGCCGCGTTCAGCCGCGGGAGACAAATTTTGCGGTTGGAACTGAGTGTGATCCCGTAATGCTGGAGGTTTTCAATAATCTCTTTATGTCGATTGCTGAGCAAATGGGGGTCACACTTAAAAACACAGCGACTTCAGTGAATATCAAGGAGCGGTTGGATTTTTCTTGTGCTCTGTTTGACGCCAAAGGTCAGTTAATCGCGAATGCACCTCATATGCCCGTCCATTTAGGTTCTATGGGCGAAAGTGTGCGCGCAGTCATACAAAACAATGAAGGTGTCATAAAACCAGGTGATGTCTATCTATTAAATGCTCCGTACAACGGCGGAACACATTTACCTGACATTACAGTTATTACCCCAATGTTCGATGAAGCTGGGGGGGACATCTTGTTTTATTTAGGTAGTCGTGGTCATCAGGCGGACATTGGAGGTATAACGCCCGGTTCAATGCCACCCATGAGCCGCACTGTTGAAGAAGAAGGGGTGCTGATCGATAATTTTAAAATCGTAGATCGCGGAAATTTTCGAGAAGTGGCCTTCCGTGATTTGCTGCGCAGTAGCGCGTACCCATCGCGTAATCCGGATCAAAATATTGCCGACATCAAGGCGCAAATTGCGGCTAATGAAAAAGGTTTGGCTGAGCTTCGGCGGATGGTGGCACAGTTTGGGCTCACTGTGGTGCAGGCTTATATGAGTCATGTACAGGACAATGCGGAAGAATCAGTGCGCCGCGTTATAGATGTGCTTAAGTCCGGCTCCTTTGCTTATAATATGGACGATGGCAGCGAAATCCAGGTTGCAGTGAGGGTCGAACAAGAGAAGCGATCCGCAGTAATCGATTTCACAGGCACCAGTCCGCAACGAGCAACTAATTTTAACGCTCCTAAAGCGGTGTGTCGCGCCGCAGTTCTATATGTTTTTCGCACCCTCGTTGATGACGAAATTCCTATGAATGAGGGCTGTTTAAAACCACTCGAATTGATTATCCCTGAAGGATCAATGTTGAATCCTCAATTCCCCGCTGCCGTGGTTGCGGGGAATGTGGAGACGTCGCAATGCATTACGGACGCACTCTATGGCGCACTGGGGGTTATGGCAGCAGCGCAGGGCACAATGAATAATGTTACTTTTGGGAATGACCAGTATCAATATTACGAGACCATTTGCGGGGGGGCCGGCGCGGGCCCTGGTTTTAACGGAACTGATACTGTTCACACCCACATGACTAACTCCCGGCTTACCGATCCGGAGGTGCTGGAATGGCGGTTTCCTATGTTGTTGGAAAGTTTTGAGATTCGCAATGGTTCTGGAGGTAGAGGAAAATGGACTGGTGGTTGCGGGGCACGCCGCCGTCTCCGATTTGAGGAACCGATGACACTCTCGTTGCTTTCAGGGCGTCGTATCATTGCGCCTTTCGGACTGGAGGGCGGTAAGGATGGCGCGGTTGGAAAAAATTGGATTGAACACACCGACGGAACCCGCACTTTCATTTCCGGGACAGATAGTGTGAACATGGCTGTCAAGGAAGTGTTTGTCATTGAAACGCCCGGCGGAGGCGGCTATGGAAAGCCTTAAAGACCTGGAATATTGCCATGATTTCTTCCTCTAAAAAGCAAATAGCAAAATTCAGGTCCTATATGTTAAATTGTTCAGTAAGTTTAATATTCGCACTTATTTTGTTTATGCCTGTTGCCGCTGAATCGTTTATAGGTGTGCCTAAATCCAGGGCGCTCGATTATGTGGTTATGAGGAATGGTGTACCAATAGGCAAATTTGCGTTCCGATTTCGCCTAGATGGCGCGAAACTTAAGGTCGCCATCGATTCGAAGATTGAATACCGACTGTTTTTTATTCGGGTCTATTATCATTTGCACCAGTCAAAGGAGATTTGGAATGGGAAGCGTTTAATTTCTATGAAGTCTGTGACCGATGACAATGGTGAAGAAAAGAATCTCTATGTGTCCCAAAATAAGAATAATTTGGAGATCTCTGGTCCTAAAGGGGAAATGCAGGTTGGTGCCGAGACGCCACCTGCGAGCTTTTGGAATGTGGTGTCTCTGGAAAGTCCGAAAATGATAGGTACTATTAGCGGCGGTATAGAGATCATCAAAACTGAATTTATTGGCGATGAGGCCATCGAAATTAGAGGCCGCTCAGTAAAGACCAAACATTATCGAATGACCGGCGATATCAAGCGTGATCTTTGGTTCAACACAGAAGATAATTTAGCACTTGCCCATCTCCGTTTCGAAGCTCGCGACGGATCCACGATTGAATATGTGATGAAATAGGCTCCAGATTACCAAGTGCTATATGTTTTCAGCATCCCATCAGTACGATGGATCATCTTGATGATATGGGTTTGGCGTTCGACACAACGACTGGTTGCAAACCATATCTGTTGGAAGCAGGGGAGAGTCGAGATCGTATTACTGTAATTTTTTATAAATTAATAATGGTGCGGTGAAACGCCCCTGATCGTCCTTTTCCATTAGTCGATAATAGCGATTTTCAGAAACCTCTTCGAAAGGCATGCGTTCGAGAGCGAAGCGCAGGCCAGTTTGCGCCATGGCCTCTATATTCTCGAATTGAATCATCATCTGGAAAAAGGTAAAGATGCCCCCCGGCTTTAGGAGCTTCGGTGTTTCGCGCATAAACGGGATCATAGGTGGCATTAAAGTGTCGAAATAAATCCCGTCGAAAGAGCCGATCCTTTTTAGCGCGTCTTGCCAACGGGATGGGACAATACGAACCCCTTTTTTATCCTTAGCCCACTCTTCTGCGCGGGCTACCACCTGCGGGTGTGCTTCTATAATGGTGTGGGTGTCCAGGGAGGATTGTTGAATAGCGGTGTCGATAATGGCCATACCAAAGCCAACATTGAGAACGTCACCCCCGTTCACGGTAATTATTTCCGCCGAGCGTTCCATGATCGGCCTCTCCCATTCCATCATCACTTCGAAGCCGTCGGGTAAAAGGATTTCGTGTTCTGTGAAGGTAAGGTTGGTCCTGAGATAGGAGGCTTCTGAAATCTCATCGCCCTCATAATCAGGGGCCGTCGCTATGGCTTCTTGGTATATTGCTGCGGCAGCTTTGAGGTTGCCTGGATGGTTAAGGGTAGCTCCCACGTCAGAAAAGGCGTCTTCTAAATGTTTTGGTAATGCGGCCGCGTCCGTAAATGCTTTTTCCGCCTCCTCTAATTTGCCTTTAGTCAAATAAATCTCGCCGATATTGCTATGGCAGGTGCGGAGCACAGGAATTGTCTCGATTGCATGGCGGTAGTCAGCAATAGCTCTATTAAGTGGGCCGGTATCTTTGAATACGCTGCCAGCCTCGAATTTTGGAATTTCATAATCGAGTAAAGTTTCGCCAAATATGCGATGGGCCGCCACTATGTCGGGCGATAATGCGATAACTTTCTTCCATGCGCCGATGGCTTCGTTTGGATGACCCGTCTCTGATAAAATAGTTGCAAGGTTAAATTGTGCCTCCGTGCAAGTAGGGTCCATCTTGGTAGCTTTGCGGAAGGTGTTGGCGGCCTCTTTCAACCGACCAGCCTCTGCGAGCGTAGAGCCTCTGCTTAAAAGTTTCTGAGTTTTTATTTTTGGACCGACCATATTTGGCTTTTCGGCGAAACCCGTTGCTCTGTCAAGTCGCCAAGCATAAAGTCAGTTTATGACTGAGAGTGCTGGGCATAATTTAAAGGTAGGCTTTTTGTCCGGTCTTCGTGACCTATTAGGGGATCGTGTGTCCACCGCCGAAGCGGTGCGCGACCATCACGGCAAGAGTGAGGGGCCGTATCCGTCGCAACCGCCTGATGCTGTTTGTTTTGCCGAAACCACAGAAGAAGTCTCTGCCATTGTAACGCTTTGTGCCTATGAGG
Source organism: Rhodospirillaceae bacterium (assembly GCA_002724395.1). Lineage (GTDB taxonomy): Bacteria > Pseudomonadota > Alphaproteobacteria > UBA8366 > UBA8366. Next base: position 56,392 of record PBOR01000030.1, read on the forward strand.
GCGTGCCGGTCATTCCGTTTGGAACGGGCACGTCGCTCGAGGGCCATGTTCAAGCTATCAAAGGTGGTGTGTGTATTGATTTGACCGGTATGAATAATGTGATCCAGGTTAATGCGGAGGATCTGGATTGTCGGGTGGAGGCTGGTGTTACCCGTAAACAGTTAAACGAATACCTTCGTGATACAGGTTTATTTTTTCCGATAGACCCGGGCGCGGATGCTTCCATCGGCGGTATGACCGCGACGCGGGCGAGCGGCACAAATGCAGTTCGCTATGGTACCATGCGCGAAAATGTGCTGGGGATGACGGTAGTGCTGCCGGATGGGCGTATTATCAAGGTCGGCGGGCGAGCCAAGAAATCCGCCGCGGGCTACGACCTAACACGGCTTTATGTGGGGTCAGAAGGCACGCTTGGTGTTATTACCGAGATTCAGCTGCGGCTCCATGGCATACCTGAAACTATGTCGGTGGCGGTTTGTCAGTATCCGACGCTAGAAGCTGCGGTAAATACGGTCATTATGACCATTCAATCGGGCATACCCGTTGCACGTATCGAGTTATTGGATGATATCCAAATGGACGCGTGTATTCGATATTCTAAGCTCGAAGGGTACGACGTTCGACACACGCTATTTTACGAGTTTCATGGAACCGCGGCCTCCGCGTCGGAGCAAGCGGAAATGGTTGGCGTTATTTCAGACAGTCTTGGCGGCTCAGTCTTTCATTGGACTTCAAAACCTGAAGAACGCGCAAAATTATGGCAGGCGCGTCACGATGCATACTATGCAAGCCTTGCACTGGCGCCCGGTAAGAAAGCTATTCCCACCGATGCGTGTCTACCAATTTCTCGTCTAGCAGAATGCATCATGGAAACGCGCGCCGACATAGACAAATCAGGCTTAATCGTGCCGATTGTTGGCCATGTAGGGGACGGCAACTTTCATTTGATTATCCTGTGCGACCCAGATGACCCGGATGAAATGAAACNCGGTTACGATTTAAATGAGCGTCTCATACACCGCACGCTAGCAATGGGTGGTACGTGCACTGGCGAGCATGGCATTGGTCTTGGTAAAATTCATTTCCTTGTAGAAGAGCATGGGGATGCAGTTAGCGTAATGCGCTCTCTCAAACTGGCACTTGATCCCCAAAACATTATGAATCCTGGAAAAATAATGAATCTTTAACCGAGTACTGTTTCCGAAATCCATTTAGCATTGCGCGCGAGCCTCTCGTCCTTATCGTAGAAGCCCATAAGCTGAACGCCAAGCGGCATGTGGTCGACGCTGAGCAATGGTAATGTAATTGATGGTGTCGATGTTANGGTCCAGGCAATTTGAAAACTGCGATTGCCGGTTGTTTCTAAACCCAATGGTGCGGGTCCTGCGGCTGTCAATGTGATAAACGCATCGGCACCTGTGCCAAGTGCGTCTACCTGAAGGCGCACTTTGCGTCGGTGTGCGATCGCTTCGTCATACTGCCCCTGAGTGATAAGCATAGTCTTTTCCATACTTTCACGCAGCATCGGGCTCAATTTCTCTCGATTGCGCTCATAGTAATCATTGAATGGCCAGCGACGTTCGAATTGAGTGATGGTTCGTGATAGGGAATCGACACCTTCAAGCAGACGCTCTAGTTCCGCTATTTCCNCACCGTCATGTTTGTCGACTATTTCGATGCCATTACTCTCGAGATTTCGAATGAGTTTCTCGAAAGTCTCGCGGGTGGAGCTTTCCACTTCTGCCCATCCATCCGTATAGAGGCGTATCAAGCGAAGAGGCTTAATTGGTTCATTGAGGCTGGCGGGTCCGATCATGCCAGGGTGCGGTGCGGTCCCACCGACAAGCCGAGCGATTTGATAGGCCGTATGCCAGCAATCATCAATACTTCCTGCAATAGTACCGAGTGCGTCATGTGAATAGGAGATAGGATGAATGCCGCCCATGTTGAGTGATGCATGAGTGGGCTTGAACCCGAAGGCACCGCAATAGGCGGCGGGCCGGACAACGGAGCCAGCTGTTTGCGTGCCGAGGCCCACAGGTACCATCCCTGAGCCGACTGCTGCGGCCGTACCGCTGGAGGAACCGCCCGGTGTGCGTCTGGAATCAAACGGATTGCTGGTGGGGCCCGAGGCACCGGTCGCGAATTCGGTAGTCACGGTCTTACCAATAATCACTGCACCGCTTGCTCGCAGCGCTTGAACACAGGCAGCGTCTCGGACCGGTTGCCACCCGTCGTAGATGGCACTATTCATTTGGGTTGGCATGTCGGCGGTTTCGATTATATCTTTCACCGCCATAGGACAACCATCAATCAACGATAGTGGCCGGCCGTTTTTGTATCGGTTTGTTGCGGCATCTGATTCAGCGCGCGCAATGGCCGGGTCTTGGTGGACCCAGGCTGATACGGTTGGTTCCAGTGCTTCGATGGTTTCCAAACAACGCTCTAAATACGCTCGCGGTGTGTCGTCGCCGTTAAGGAAACCAGCAATTGCTTCATGAAATCGCAAAATCGGCGATGCCTTTGGATCGTATTTCATTTTGTCTCCGGGACTGTAATAAATTTCTCTTTNCAACATACTTCCAAAAGTTCGAATTCTTGTTATAACCCGGAAACTAAAAAATAAAGTCAAAAGGGCTCAATTAAGCGCCCGATCAATGCAATTCAGTTAGAGGAAATCCTATGTCCAGCGATAATTTGCCATTTACCGGAATTAAGGTTCTCGATTTGACCGCGCATCGTGCGGGGCCGACTTCTGTGCGTCTTTTGTCAGATTGGGGCGCTGATACGATTAAAATCGAACAACCGGAAGCTATCAGCAAGGATAAGGGCAGTATTTTGGGCGCGCGTAACGGTTTCGATTTGCAGAATTTACATCGGAACAAGCGCAGCATGACCATTGATCTCAAAAACCCAGAAGGCCTTGAGTTGTTTTATGAACTCGTAAAAACTTCCGATGTGGTTGTTGAGAATTTCCGTTCGCAGACTAAGCACCGTCTCAAGGTAGATTATGAAAGTTGTGCAAAGATTAATCCGCGTATCGTGTATGGCAGTCTTTCGGGTTTTGGCCAAGACGGACCTTATGATAATCGGCCGGGTGTAGACCAAATACTCCAAGGAATGGGTGGGCTGATGTCTGTAACTGGTATTCCGGGACAAGGGCCGGTGCGTGTTGGTATTCCGATTTGTGATTTAACTTCGGGTATGTTTCTTGGCTTTGGTATGGCAGCGGCGTTATTTGAACGCGAGCGTTCCGGTAAGGGCCAATGGGTACAAACGTCTTTATTGCAGGCGATCATCGCTATGATGGACTTCCAGGCAGCCCGAGTATTGAAGGATGGCGACGTGCCAAAACAAATGGGTAATGACCACCCCACATCTGTGCCGACTGGCGTTTTCAAAACCAAGGACGGACATATTAATATAGCAGCGTCTGGTGGCGTTCTTTACGAACGCTTCTGCACGTCTATCGGTCGCGCTGATTTGGTGGAAGATCCTCGCTTCATTGGTTTCCAGGAACGTTCCGACAACCGCGATGCATTACGCAAAGAAATCGAAGGTGAGACACAAAAAGAAACGAGTAAACATTGGGTTGATATGATGCAGGAAGTGGGTGTCCCATGCGGCCCAATTTATAATATGGGTGATGTATTTGATGATCCTCAAGTCAAGCATCTTGGTATGGCATGGCCCATGAGGGGCGGCTCGGCCGGTGATTTTCCCGTTGTAAAAACTCCTATTATCATGTCGCGCACGCAACAGGCGGATGAAGTGCGGCTACCAACACCTGATCTTAGTCAACATACCGAAGAAGTATTGAAAGAAATGGGCTATGACGCAGATGCTATCGCCGACCTCAAAGAACGGAATATCGTATAAAAGCACTATTTGCATGACAAATAGATAAACCTTTGGAGATTTGAATGGATTTACCGACCGAGAAAATGATCGGCAAGAAGATTGGTGGCGTTGGGCACATGATTTTTAATCAACCGGAAAAGCGGAATGCGACATCTCTTGAAATGTGGCAAGCGGCTAAAATTATTTTGGATGATTTCGCTGCTGATCCAAATATCCGGTGTCTCGTATTGTCGGGAGCCGGTGATAAAAGTTTTGTGGCAGGAGCGGATATTTCTCAATTCGAGAAATCACGGTCGGACGCTGATGCGGCGGCAGAGTATGAGAGAATTTCAGCCGAAGGAAAGCAGGCGCTTAATGATTTTTCGAAGCCTATCATCGCTAAAATCCAGGGCTTTTGCTTAGGTGGTGGTTTAGTCGTTGCTATGGCCGCAGATTTCCGAATCTGTTCGGACGATTCCCAGTTGGGTGTGCCAGCGGCACGGCTGAGTATTGCCTATTCATATGATGCCATTCGCAGGCTTTGTTCACTCGTAGGTCCTTCCTATGCGAAGGATATTCTGATTACGGCACGTCGAATTCAGGCTGACGAAGCACTGCGTATTGGATTAGTTAATCGTGTGGTGACTGCCGCTGACCTGGATATGGCAGTGGCGGAATACACTGATGCGATTGAGGAAAATGCGCCTTTGTCGATGCACGCTTCCAAGCTGACTGTAACCGAGATTTTAAAAGATTCTAAGGACCGCGACATGGCAGCGATAGATGAAATTGGACGCATTTGCTTCGATAGCAACGACTTNAAGGAAGGCCGGACCGCTTTTATGGAGAAACGGAAGCCGGTCTTTACGGGCACCTGACCGAGGCGTGGTGATCTATTATGGGGAATAAGGCAAGTTACACCGGCCTTGTTTTGTACCTATTTTGTGTTTTCGCAGTGTTTCGAAGCTTATTCCTGACCTGACCTAATTTAGTCAGGAATTCATTCTCTCGGTTGGCGTTGTTGGATGCAAGTTAGATCATGGTTTAGCAGTATTAGTTCGGGGTCTGAATGACAACCGTGACGGGTAAGGAAAAGTGAAGAAATTTCTTGTTGCCTTTGGGGCGCTTATGCTGCTTTTGGTGGCAACTATTTTGATAGCGCCACAATTCGTCAATTGGAATCTTTATAAATCGGAAATTACGACGGCAGTACGCAACGTGACTGGTCGTGAGCTTAATATCGATGGCGATATTGAAATGACCGTCTTTCCGAGTTTGGCGCTTAAAGTGAGCAAAGTGCGTCTTGCTAATTTAGCCGGTGCGAAATCTAACGAGATGTTACAGCTTGAAGATGTGCGCGTTGGCGTTTCGCTTAGTGCTCTCATTAGTGGCAAGCTTGCTGTAATATTTACCCTTATCAAACCCGTTGTCGAACTTGAAATCACGCAAGATGGCCAAACGAATTGGGATTTTGCTCAAACAAATATACTGCCGCAATCGAGTGCCATTTATGGCGGAGGAAATAAAGAAAAACTTCCTGTAGCATCGTCGCTCTTGGATATTCAGCTCGATAGTTTTCGTGTTGTGGACGGAACCGTTACCTACCGTGATGGACGCACGGGTGTGGTTGAACAAATTAAAAATTTAAATTCTGAAGTGTCATTTGATTCCCTCAAAGGTCCCTTCCGATTAAAGGGTGACGCTGGGTTCAAAGGCCTCCCGCTGAGGTTTGAGATCGGAACCGGAATGATCAATCCGGCTCGGACGGCTGCGGTAACGGTAACAATAGGCTTAAAGCAAGGCAGTGGTGATTTTACGCTTACTGGCAATGTATTTAACCTTACGAGCTCGCCAGTCTTCACAGGAAGGTTCAAGGGGGCTTCCGAGAATATTGCAACCTTTATCACCGGAATTAGCGGACAAGAGGCACCAACGATCTTGCGGCAAAAGATGGATACGGCGGCGAAAATAGCTATTTCGCAACAAGCGATTTCATTGTCTGAATGGGTGGTACAATTTGGGACAGTCCGAGCCACAGGAGCTGCNGACATAGCCCTTGCCGGTGAGCCGCGTGGTCAAGTGCAACTGCGTGTTGCAAGTTTCGATCTCGATGGGCTCCTGCAGGAAAGCCCGACCATTTCCTCCGGCCCAGTCGAAACGGATAATGCAGAGGATAGGACGACATATGAAACAGGTAAAATGGTAACGGAAAAAGCTTCTGCTAAGCCGTTATCGTTTCCTGCGGGCCTTGATGTTATCGTGAATTTAGACGCTGATGTCGTGAAGTATCGCGGAGGCATTTTGCGGCAGGCAAATGCCAAAGTTCGCCTAGCGCAAGGTAAGATTTTTATCGATCAGATGAGCGTGTTGTTACCTGGGAGCGGCTCTTTAGGTCTTGCTGGCACACTTCAATTATCTAAAGGCAAACCATTTGCAAATATTCGTATCAAGGCGCAGTCTGATGATTTGCGTGGATTGCTGAAATGGCTGAAAGCTGAACCTTCGGGAATTTCGACCTCACGATTACGGCGGTTTTCTGTTGATACAGTGTTACAGGGCACGACAGAGAGTTTGCAGGCTCGATCTATGAGCGCGAAATTGGACAACACAACCGTTCAGGGCGGTTTAACATTGGTGCTTGGCGGTAAGCCAGCATTTGGTCTGCGTTTGGCTGTTGACCGGGTTAATCTTGATGCCTATTTGCCACGCGGCGGCATTTTAAAAACTCAGCAAAATGTAGAAAAAAAAGCGGCTAATAAAACAGCTAATAATGCGAAAGGTGACAACGAAAAAATTTCTGCACCTAAGTCGGTTCCGCTTTNTCAAAAATCTGCCACAGCGCTTCTTGATAAATTTAACGCTAATATTGCTATTACCGCAAAAAATATGACCTTCCAAAAACAGCTGGCCCGTAATTTTAAGGCAAATGTTTCAGTCGTCGATGGTGCAATCGCTGTAAAAGAAATTAGTGTTGCCGATTTTGCTGGTTTGGGAGTGGCGTTAAGCAGTCCATTAAATAAATTTGATGCGAAATCCCCCGTAACGGTTAACTACAGAGCAGAACTAAAAGAATCCAAACGTTTTTTTCGATTTCTTGGTATGGCGCGGCCAGCAGTACTCCGAAAAATCGGTAAAGTTTCCTCGACAGGCATCCTATCGGGCGATTTTCAAAAGTTTAACATGAATAGTTCTATAAAGGCAGCCGGTGGGGTGGTGAAATTGAGCGGGAGTATCGCATCTTTTTCTAATAACCCTGTATTTGATATGAGGGTTAGTTTAAAGGTCCCCGAAACATTGGCGCTAATTCAATTAATAGATAAGCGTTACCGACCGGCAAAAGGAAAAATTGGAAGAACGTTAGCTTCTTTTTACGCTAAGGGGACGCCGAGAAATGTAACGTTTAGCACTATAAAAGGACAGGTCGGTCCCACCACCGTAAACGGATCAGTTTCCGCGAACTTGACCTCGATTATACCTAACGTTACGGCAAGGTTGAATTTTGGCCACATAGACTTTGCGCGATTCAAGTCAACTTCCGGCGGTCGTGGACGATCCGGTGCGTATATAAGACGTGATAGGGGACAAAATGTCGGTAAAGGCAGATCGCATTCACAGCAGTCAAAAGCGCTGGAGGTTCCGCACAGGCGTTGGTCGCGCGATCGTATTGATACGAGCTTACTGAAATCGGCCAACGCTAAATTCGCAGTTTCGATAAAGTCTCTAAATCTGGATGGTTTGTCATTGAGGAATCTGGATGGCTTGTCACTACGGGACGTAAGCACGGAAGGTAGCCTGAAGAAGGGTATCTTGAAAATTGATGCATTCAATGCGCTGGTTTTTGACGGATTGGTGAGTGCTATTGCAACCGTTGATGCATCGTCGGGAGTGCCGGCGTTGGAGGCTGTTCTGAACCTAAATAAGGCCGAAGTGAATCAAGCGGTAGTTGCTCTTAATAGACTTCGGATGAATTTTGGTCCCTTTAAATTTGGAGGGAAAATTGGCGGTCCCATCTCAATTCGTAACCTTTCGATAACTGCGATCGGCACGTCTGAAGCAGCATTAGTATCTTCATTAGCCGGTAAGGGGCGTCTGGAGGGGACGTTGAATGTCTCGTTGACCTCAGGCACGAAGATTGGCGCTGCTGTTGCTGGTATAGCGAGTATCGCAGGCGGCCTTCTTGGTAAGGACCGATTGTCATTGCAGCCACTGACGCAGGTTGCGCGAACGAGCAATCGATTAATTAGTTATTTTGGTCGTGCACCAAACCCAGTATTTGGAGATTTTACGATTAACCGCGGTATTGTGCAAAGTAAGAACCTCCAGGTTGTCGGTCAGAATGCTGTTGCGTTGACTGCGGGTACGGTCAATTTGCCGCGATGGCTTCTCAATACAAATTCCCAAATTATAGAAGAAAATGGACAGTCTGATGCTGCTCTAGTGACCGCTGCGGTCAATGGAGACATCGAACGTCCTAATATAAAGGTTGGGGGCTCATGGCTGCGGGCCCGGAAACGACAGCAGACTAAGCCGAACCAGAAGGCGCCAAAAAATTCGTTAAAATCTTCTCAGCAGCAAACAAAGCCGCAACAACAGCAAAAACCGAGACGCATTCAGCCACAAGATATTTTAAAAGGACTATTTGGGCGTTAAATTTGTAAGGTTACAGAATTGTCGCTGGTTTGTGATATTGCTGAAGCACGTAAACACGAATGGCGCTGGAAAGGTTACCCTTACGGTCCCGGTCAATCTCAGTNACCAATTGATTAACAGTGATGCGCCGGTTGTCGGCAAATCTTTTTAGGTCGGTCCANAAGGCGTTTTCCACGGATACGCTGGTGCGATGCCCATCCAGTATGACAGAATGCTTTTTGATTTCGCTGAGATCGATCTGATTAGACATTTTGTTCGAAGCGACGTTTACGCAAATCTCGGGGAGGTCGACTATTCGTCCATAGATTGCTGGTCACGCTAGGATCACTTTCTGTGCTCAAGTTGATGCAGGGACTAACACACTTCAAATGTCTAAGCCTAAAAAGGTTTCTTGTCATCTTATTGAAAATTTGTTCGACCAAATGTCGTGTTCAATATAGTGCAATCGAAAACTTTTCTATAGCGTTTACCGCTATATTAATATTTTGCTCTTCCGTTCTTCCGGACTTTTTCCGCGGTTTGAAGCTATGTTCGCCATCTTCAATCCATTGCAATTTAATGGCGCTTGAGAAGCGATAAGTTTCGACTTCATCCTTTCGACCAAACGGGTCGCGCGTTCCCTGGCAAATTAGTGTTGGGGTCGCGAGTGTTAGTAAGTGTTCAGTGCGCGGCTTTTCTGGTTTGCCGGGGGCGTGAAACGGATAGCCGAGACACACCAACCCCTGCACTTGCGCCATGTCCGTAACGAGACTAGCTATTCGACCGCCTAACGATTTGCCGCCGATAATTACTTTCTCAGCATCAACCGATTCGATCATGTTTTGCCATGCTTGGACTAGAACAGCTTGTTTGTCCGGGAGGCATCTCTTTCCGATTTCACGTGCTCTCATCATATAGGGAAAATCGAAGCGGATGACCCGAAATCCACGGCTTGCAAGTTTCTCTGCAAAGGCGGTCATAAAGGGATGCTCTTTACCGCTTCCTGCACCGTGGGCGAAAATAATAGTCTGTGAAGCAGTATTGCTGCCGTTTACTAGTATACTTTTGGTCAAAATCAATCGGTAAAACTCGTGCGGTTCTAGGTGGGGTTTTAAAAATATAAAACTTAGCGGCGATCAAACTAAACATAATCCCGTTGGGGAATAAGCAACCTGCCGGACATCAGCCAAACTTGTACCAGCTCGAATGCCGGGCATTGATTCACGCGATAGGTCTGAAATTCGGTTAGTAAGGCTATATACAATGGGTTTTTTTTATAGTTCTTTAAAAAAATCATGCCCCTTGTCGTCAGTTACGATGAAGGCGGGGAAATTCTCTACTTCAATGCGCCAAATCGCCTCCATACCTAAATCCTCGAATTCGATGCACTCGACTTTTTTAATGCAGTCCAGCGATAATCGTGCGGCGGGTCCACCGATGGAACCAAGATAGAAACCGCCATGTTTCTTGCAAGCATCGATTACCATATCGGACCGATTACCTTTAGCGAGCATGATCATTGATCTGCCGGCTGCCTGAAATTGATCTACAAAGGAATCCATGCGTCCAGCTGTGGTTGGCCCGAATGAGCCGGACGCATACCCGTCGGGTGTTTTTGCGGGGCCGGCATAATAGATCGGATGATCTTTAAAATATTGCGGAAGGTCACCGGTTTTTTCCAATTGCTCGCGTAATCGATTATGCGCGGAATCTCGGGCGACGATAATTGTGCCTTTCAGGGAGAGCCGTGTTTTGATCGGATACTTTGTCAATGTTCCCAGAATTTCTTTCATCGGTTTATTGAGGTCAATATCTATCACTTCGCCGGCTAGATCATCATCTGAAATATCCGGTAGGTACTTAGCTGGATTGGTTTCCAACTGTTCTAAAAAAACACCATCCTTAGTGATCTTCCCCAGGATTTGTCGGTCTGCGGAGCACGAAACACCCAGGCCGATCGGTAAACTCGCACCATGACGTGGCAACCGTATGACGCGCACATCGTGGCAAAAATATTTGCCACCGAATTGTGCGCCGATTCCCATATTCTGCGTCATCTCAAGAATTTGTTCTTCCATGCTGATATCGCGGTAAGCATTACCTTTATCGTTTCCTTGTGTTGGCAAATTATCAAGGTAACGGCAACTCGCAAGCTTAACTGTCTTTAAATTGAGTTCCGCCGATGTGCCTCCAATAGCAATAGAAAGATGGTAAGGAGGGCAGGCGGATGTTCCAAGCGTACGAATTTTCTCATCTAAAAATCCAATTAGGCGTTCGGGAGTAAGCAGTGACGGAGTACCCTGGAATAAAAAAGATTTGTTAGCGGAACCGCCACCTTTGGCGATGAATAAAAATTTATAGGACTCGCCTTCGTCAGCGTAGAGTTCGATCTGTGCTGGTAGATTATTTTTAGTATTCGTCTCTTCGTACATCGATAGCGGTGAGACCTGGCTATACCGAAGGTTTCGCTCTTGGAATGTTTCAAATATTCCTCGGCTAATCGCTGCTTCGTCAGATGAACCAGTCCATACATTCTGACCTTTTTTACCCATAACAATGGCGGTGCCCGTATCCTGGCACATTGGTAGAATACCGCCAGCTGCGATATTAGCATTCTTCAACAAATCGTAGGCTACAAAACGGTCATTATCTGATGCTTCTGGGTCGTCGAGAATTTTTGCAAGCTGTTGAAGGTGGGAAGATCTAAGCAGATGGCTGATGTCGGCAAAGGCTTGCTTGGACAAGAGTGTTAGCGCTTCTGGGTCTATTTTAAGAATAGGCTTTCCATCGAATTCATCTATGCTGACATGTTGATCCGATAGTTTCTTATAAATGGTACCATCTTCGCCCAAGGGGAAAATGGGGTGATAGTCGAATGCTAAATCACTCATTAAAATGTCCTTCCTACAGTAACGCCCCATGTCTGGAGCCCCTATTATTTATTGTTCAGTCTGTGACCGCAGGCACAGCATTCTTGGAGATGTTTTATATGATTTAGATCAATGAGGAAGGGAGTACAAAATGAAATAGTTTTTAAATGTGTCAATTCTGATAGGCGCGCGTGAGACAATAGTTTGGTTTTTGCCTGCAGCAGTCATATTGAGTTGATAAGCTCAGCTAGATTCCTGACCGAGAGGCGACATTGATGCGTTTAGTCTTTACGGAAGGTGTCCAACGTGACCACATTATTGCTCTGATGGTTGGACTTGATCGTAGCGACAGCTTCTTTTTCGTTCCCGTTAGAATCGGTAATTAACGCCGTGTCAGACTCCACGGGTGTGTCGTTTTCAGCTAAGTCCTCAAGAACCTGAAACTGAAGAGCAAAATTGACCGATGGGTCGGCGAGGCCTGTAACGGCACTAAACGGAATTTGCATTCGCTGGTGTACGTCATTGAAGCTGAGAGAAACTGCAAACCCTTCGTCGCTAACGTCTAAATCCCAAAATTGATACTGCAAGACGATAGTCATTTCGTTTGGATACTTTTGTTTTAACGAATTGGGAATCTTGACTTCCGGGTGGGTAGTATCAAAGGTTAAGTAAAGATGATGATCATCGGGCAGGCCGTGCTCGGCAATTTGGTCCAGCGCAGCCCGCACTACGCCTTTTAGGGCATTCTCCACCATTTGATCGTAGCGTAATAAGTCGGTGCTCATAGTTTCTTTTTCTTAGTTCTTTGAAGGACGAAAACAGATTTTTCCTTAAGTATGCTTAAAACTAGTGGGGGGCTTCTGTTGCCCGGTGCCCCCCGAACCGCGCTTACCTAACCTAAGTTAAGCAGCGAGGCGGGCTTCGCCCGCAAAGTTGTCGTTGGCATTTAACGACTATAGCCCGATAACGGTGGTACCATGCCGAGCACAAAGTCTGCCTTTACCACGCGCGTCGATCCTGTTTCGCCCCCAAAAATACCCCAGTGATGTATTGAAAGCCACAAAACTGGTGGAGGCGCCGGGTACCGCCCCCGGGTCCGCAACGCTTATTCCGCAAACCGTTTAGCGCTATAGCCGGCAAGCCGGCAGCACGAATATAAGTCTATTTGTAATGGATATAAACCTGTTCAAACAATTATTACGCTAATCGTCCCCATCTTCCCCATAATTCACAGATGGCCCCAGACAATTGTCAGCTATACATTGTTCTAATGCAGCAATATCACGATTTGTTACGACGCATTCGCAAAGAAGGTGTTTTTAAAGACGATCGCACTGGTGTCGGCACGTATAGTGTGTTCGGACATCAGATGCGCTTTGATTTGAGCGAAGGGTTTCCTTTGCTCACCACCAAGAAATTACATTTAAAATCCATCATTCACGAATTGATTTGGTTTCTAAGTGGTAACACAAATATTGCTTATCTGAGGGAAAATGGTGTTTCCATTTGGGATGATTGGGCGGACGAGGCCGGTGACTTGGGTCCAGTGTATGGAGAGCAATGGCGGTCTTGGCCGAGTCCCGGGGGGCGACGAATAGACCAAATTTCTCTCTTACTAGACCAGATCAAGACAAATCCGAATTCGCGCCGGCTAATTGTGAGTGCTTGGAACGTAGCCGAATTAGACCAGATGGCGTTGCCCCCTTGTCATTGCCTATTCCAATTCTACGTGGCTGATGGAAGGCTTTCCTGTCAGTTATATCAGCGGAGTGCTGACGTTTTCTTAGGTGTTCCTTTCAACATCGCTTCCTATGCATTGCTGACCCAAATGATCGCTCATGTGGCTGAATTAGTGCCTGGCGATTTTATCCATTCTTTCGGGGATACGCATCTTTATGCCAATCACATTGAGCAAGCCGACATTGTGCTGGCGCGCGATCCATATCCGCTTCCGCGAATGTTGCTCAACCCCGATGTGAAAGACCTTTTTGCATTTACCTATGGCGACTTTACGCTGGAGGATTATAGGTTTCATCCTCATATCCCGGCCAAAGTAGCAGTCTGAGTTAGGATGCGCATCTCGATCATCATCGCGATAGCGGAAAATGGGTTGATCGGCCGCGATGGTGATTTGCCTTGGAGGCTCTCGGAAGATTTGAAGCGATTCAAGGAGACCACCATGGGCAAACCGATTATTATGGGGCGTAAGACGTGGAAATCGATTGGGCGTCCGTTACCAGGCCGCCCGAACGTTGTCATTAGCCGAGACCCGAATTATGCTGCCGATGGTATAGATGTGGTGCAAAGCATTGAGCAGGCGTTTGCGCGTGCGTGCGAACTCGGTTCGGATGAAATTATGGTAATTGGTGGTGCGGAAATTTATCGTCTCGCTCTGTCAGATGCGGACCGGATGTATATCACCGAGGTACATTTGAAAGTTGAAGGGGATACTCATTTCCCGCACTTCGACCGAAATGATTGGCGAGAGAGTGTGCGGGAGGGTCCCTTCCTCGCTGAGAAGAGCGACCTGACTTTCAGTTTCGTGCAACTTGATCGCGTTTGAGACCTTAGTGGCAATGTTGTTTTCATTTGTCTCGCGCCCAATCGCTTTAAAAGGTAATCACACTTCGAATGCTTTTACCTTCGTGCATTAGGTCAAATGCACAATTTATTTCGTCAAGCGACATCGTGTGTGTAATCAAATCATCAATGTTGATCTTTCCGTCCATATACCAATCTACAATTTGCGGCACATCAGTCCGGCCTTTGGCACCTCCAAATGCCGTGCCCCGCCAGACGCGTCCTGTCACCAGTTGGAACGGCCGGGTTGCAATCTCTTCACCAGCGCCGGCAACCCCAATAATGATGCTCTCACCCCAGCCTTTGTGACAGCATTCTAGTGCCGCGCGCATGACTTGGACATTGCCGATGCATTCAAAGCTGTAGTCCACGCCACCGTCGGTCATTTCAACAAGGGTTGGAACCAAATCATCGCCTATCTCAGCTGGGTTGACGAAATGGGTCATGCCGAACTTTTCGGCTAGTAACCGTTTGTTCGGATTTGTATCGACGCCTATGATCATACTGGCGCCCGCTAGTTTGGCACCCTGGAGTACATTGAGGCCAATGCCGCCTAGTCCAAAGACGGCGACATTTGCGCCTTTCTCTACTTTCGCAGTATTGATAACTGCCCCAAGTCCCGTGGTAACGCCACACCCGATATAACAAACTTTATCAAACGGAGCGTCTTCGCGAATTTTGGCAAGCGCAATTTCCGGCACAACTGTGAAATTGGAGAAGGTGGACGTTCCCATATAGTGATGAATGGATTTACCCCCAATTGAGAAACGGCTCGAGCCGTCGGGCATCATGCCTTGGCCCTGTGTATCTCGGATCGCCCCGCACAGATTACTCTTGCCGGAGTTGCAAAACTTACATTCTCCGCACTCTGGGATATAAAGCGGGATAACGTGATCGCCGGGTTCAAGGCTCGAGACATCCTCGCCTATTTCCCTGACTATGCCTGCACCTTCATGGCCGAGAATAGCAGGAAATAAGCCTTCGGGATCGCGGCCGGAGCGTGTGAATTCATCTGTATGACAAACGCCTGTAGCTTTAATTTCAATCAAACATTCGCCTGCCTTTGGGCCCTCCAGTTGAACCGTTTCTATAGTAAGTGGTTTGCCGGCTTCGTAGGCAACGGCGGCTCGAGTATCCATAAAATCCTCCGCAAATTAATCTTTTGTGATGATGCACACCCTGGCAAAGGGGCAACTCGAACGCAAGTATCTTCGGATAGGTTCTGATCCCGTTAAAGGAGATTTGCGCTGCCTTTTTTTAAAAATCTATAAACTATGATGGAGAGATAGCTTCTATTGGACTCATTGTTCGATTTATTGCCGTCCCAACACTAGCACCCAGTAATGAAAATGCCGACTGCGGCCTCCATCTTGTGGGTGAAAACGGTAACCTATTCCTGCCTCCTTTATATCTCGCTCAAGCATAGCTTCTCGATGACTATCTGAACCGATCCAGCCATGCACCACCTCTTCGGGAGTTGTTTGGCCAGCTGCAATGTTTTCAAGAATATAACGCCAAGGATAACCAGCACGCTCCGCGCGTTCTGCAACGCTGCTACCATCAGGGGCGATGTGAGCAAAATAATCCTTTACTGCCATATCGTTAGAATGGGCTTGCGCGGCTTCATTTAAATCGTCGTTAGCTAGAAGAGGACGTAATTTGTAGCGGGCGCGGTAGGCATTCACCTTTTTAAGCACTGCCGTTCGCCAATTGCCAGAAAAGCGTTGCGTGGGCTTCGCTAGCGTAATTGCCCAATAATGATTGTGCCCTCGTGGATCGTTAGCAATAGCCGCATATCCAATACCTATTTCTTGAATGTCGTGGGTTAGAATGTGATTGCGCGCTTGGTCATCCGCCTCCCAATGCGTTACCACATGAGCGGCACTGGGCAATCCGGCAGCAACCTCAAGAGCAACCTTCTGAAAAGAATAGCCAGTTTTCAGAATGTTATTCTCGAAATCTGAGCCATCACGAGCGCGCGTATCGAAAAAGCGGTGTTGGGCCATAGATTCCGCATGCTCCTGTGAGAACTGGGTAAGGCGTGGTTCGAGACGTAGTGGATTCAGAGAATATTTTGCGCGCAGCTTATTGACCTGATTTAGAATTTGGTCGAGCGTTTCTGCCGTAACCGGCGCGGGTGATATCCAAAGGAATACGCCTAAAACGAGAAGTATGATGTACATTGCGGCTATTTTGATTTGACAGATATAGTGGGTCCCTACTGGATCACGATATTGGGCGCGGCACGTTTTCCCGCTTTGTCTCCTTCGAGTGTATTCCAAAGCTGAGTTGCAATAGACCGAAAACACTCCGCGTGTTTGCTATCGGGCTGACTTACCACGATTGGGTCGCCGCCGTCCGATGTTTCACGGATGTCTATATGCAGTGGAATTTCACCGAGGAATGGTAGGTCTAATTGGCCGGCTTCGTCTCGCGCACCGCCATGACCGAAAATGTCTGCCTGATGGCCGCAACTTGGGCAGAGGAAATAACTCATATTCTCAATTATCCCCAGGACGGGAACCTCTACTTTACGAAACATATTTAACCCTTTCCGGGCATCGATGAGCGCGATGTCTTGCGGCGTAGAAACGATCACCGCGCCCGCAAGAGGGACCTGTTGCGACATTGTCAGTTGTGCGTCACCCGTGCCTGGTGGCATATCGACAATCATGATATCGCACTCACCCCAATGCACATCACCAAGAAATTGCTGTAAAGCGCTCATCACCATGGGGCCGCGCCAAATCATTGGCGTGTCTTCTTCTACGAGAAAGCCAATAGACATTAGTTTGATCCCGTGCCGTTGCATTGGTTCGAGCGTATTGCCGTCTGGGCTATTTGGTTTCTCGCCAGCAAGCCCCATCAAACGCGGTTGCGACGGGCCGTAGATGTCAGCATCTAAAAGGGCAACGGTCTGTCCATTTGCTGCGAAGGCCAGCGCCATATTTACTGCAACGGTAGATTTTCCAACACCGCCCTTGCCGCTGGCAACTGCGAGGATGTGTTTGATGCCTGGTGCGAGAACTTCTTTTTGTTTCGGCGCTCCGCCAACTCCGCTGCCAGCTGCACTTTTAGGCCCTCCGCCGGGACCAGCCTGTGGTGGTTTCGATTGCTGTGGCGAGTTGTGTGCGGTTAAAACTGCAGTGACAGATAGAACGCCGGGTATTTTATTTACAGCAGTTTCGGCGGCTTGACGCAGTGGTTCCATCGCCTCACCTTTGCTGGGGTCAACTTCAAGGGTAAAGCCGACATTGCCATCTTTAATGACAAGACCACTGACCATTTGGAGAGTAATAATGTCTTCATCATTTTCAGGCTCAATGACGCTTGATAGAGCATCGAGAACTTCATCTTCGGTTACAGCAGCCATACTTGAAATCTCCCTTAGGGCACCAATATCAAAGGTTGTAAATATTGGGCTTTGCGCAAAAGCGCTAGCGGTGTCATATATGACAGAATGCCGGTAGGTAAAGGGATATCCGGTTAAATAGATTGAAAACACCAGTACGGGGAAAAGAATATGCCTTGGCAAAATCAGAGCAGTGGCGGTGGCGGTGGCCCTTGGGGGGGCGGCGGCCAAGGTCCTTGGGGCGGCGGAAGCAGTGGTGGCGGTGGCAACCCGCCGGATCTTGATGATGTGTTGCGTAAAAGTCAGGACAAATTGAAGCAATTGTTTCCCGGCGGCGGATCAGGGAAAATGCTCGTTTTAATTGGACTTTTAGCTGTCGGCGTATGGCTCTTAACCGGTTTTTACCGCGTTCAGCCCGATGAACAGGGCGTGGAGTTGATTTTCGGCAAGGCCGCACCAGTACCAAAAGGGCCTGGACTCCATTATAACTTTCCAGCGCCGATCGGTGAAGCGATAACGCCGAAAGTAACCAAATCGAATCGAATCGATGTTGGCTATCGCAGTACGTCGACGCGAGGCGGTCGGGCCGGTACTGATCGCGATGTTCCTCAAGAAAGCTTAATGCTGACTCAAGATGAGAATATCGTCGACATGGATTTTGCGGTGCTTTGGAAAATTAAAAACGCAAAAAATTTCCTTTTCAATATTCGAGATCCGGAATTGACCGTGAAAGCTGTTGCAGAAAGTGCAATGCGTGAAGTGGCCGGGCAAACTTCTTTTGACGATGCAGTAACGATAGGCCGCGAAAAGATGCAATCCAGAACCAAAGCCCTGATGCAGAAGATTCTGGACAGTTATATGTCAGGAATTGAAATTGAGAATGTGCAATTGGAACAATCCGATCCGCCAGAACAGGTGATTGATGCGTTCAACGACGTCCAGCGGGCACGGCAAGATCAAGAGAGACTTCGCAATGAGGCGGAAGCTTACGCAAATTCTATTGTGCCGGAGGCGCGCGGTTTGGCTGAGCAGAAGCTGAAACAGGCTGAAGCTTATCGCGAGCAACAAATTCAAGAAGCTAAAGGTGAGGCTAAAAGATTTGAAGATGTCTACAAGTCCTACAAAGCCGCACCGGACGTCACCCGACGTCGTATGTATTTGGAGGTGATTGGTCAAGTTTATGGAGACGCTCAGAAGGTCATAATTGATCAGAAAGCGGACGGTGGGCAGGGCGTTGTTCCTTATTTGCCGTTGCCTGAAATTCAAAAGCGAATTCGGAAAAATTCAGATAGCAATCCTGATGAAGCGGTTGATGCTGCGCCTTCGAGCGCCAGCCAGTCCCAATAGGTGGAAACGAGCAATGTCCAAGAATAAATCACTAATTATTATAATTTTCGTTGTTGTTGCTGCAATCGTGGCACTTCAGACTTTTTTCACCGTGCATCAAACTCAGCAGGCCATTGTCCTGCAATTTGGTGAACCAAAACGTGTTATTCGCGAGCCGGGCTTGGCCTACAAAATACCCTTTATTCAGAATGTCCAAACCTATGATCGTCGGACGCTAGATTTGGACCCGCCGCAATTTGAAGTGCTTCTCACCGATAAAAAGCGGATCAATGTGGATGCATTTGCACGGTACCAAATAATTGACCCTCTATTGTATTTCCAACGTGTGACGACGGAAGCCACCGCGCGCGACCGATTGGGGAAACTTATCAACCCGTCGCTTCGCGCAGTGATCGCCAAGGTTTCTCTACAAGAAGTATTGTCGGCCAAACGTAGTGGTTTGATGGAATTGATCCAGAAGCAAGTTGAGGGCGATGCAGCCCGGCTGGGGATGAAAGTCGTTGATATCCGCATTGGCCGCACAGATTTGCCTGAAGATACTAGCCTGTCAGTTTACGGTCGCATGCGTACGGAGCGTGAGCGTCAGGCTCGTGAAGCTAGGGCGGAGGGTAAAGAAATTGCGCAAAAAATACGTGCTCAGGCTGATAAGGAGCGCACGGTTCTTTTGGCAAATGCAGAACGCGATGCGCAGATATTCCGCGGTCAAGGTGAAGCTGAGCGCAATAATATTCTTGGTAGAGCCTATGGTTTAGATCCTGAATTTTTCGCGTTTTATAAGTCGCTTGAACAGTATCAGAAGGCGTTGATAGGTAACGAAACGACGATGGTATTAAGCCCGGATAGCGAGTTTTTCAGATATTTCGGCAATTTAAGTAGCAATCAGAAAAAGTAATTTTAACCTAGTCTGTGTTTGAATGATCCGGATTACTTTTTTGGCATTCGCCTTGTTTTTGGCAATTGAAGGCACAATTGCAGCATTTTGGCCGGCTTGGGCAAAAAAAAAGATGGCGGATATGCAAGACATTCCGAATCGTGCCCTGGGCTTCATAGGATTACTATTCATCTTTTCAGGTGTTGTGGTCGCGGGGCTTGCTGACGGGATCATTAAGATTGCGGCAGTTGCAGTTATCTTGGAAGGCGCGCTTTATGGTGTCATGCCCGCCCTCATGAAGCGAGTGATGGCAGTTGCCGTGCGGTCCTCTGAAGCAGTATTGAGGATATGGGGTGAGACCGCACTTGGGATAGGAGTTACTGCGTTAGCGTTATTTTATTGATGGTAGCTTTTGGGGTTTATTGACCTGTGCCTTATTTCGGCCACGTATGAAGCGAAAATTTGATGATATTTGGGAAACTTGTGTTGATCTATTGAACTGCCTTTGAAGCGGCATACATGCCGCGGAGCAGCAGTAAATTTAGGTGTGATGCCAAACGACATTAAGGATGGAGGTTCTAATGGACCAATCAGTGAAAAGACGAGCCACAAGTAAACCCATTCGCAACTTACAGTGGTTGGTTGCGTTACCATTGATGGCCGTATTGTTCATTCATGCTGGGCCGGTATCTGCACGTTCCGCGCCGGATAGTTTTGCTGATCTAGTAGAGAAACTTTTGCCCGCGGTGGTCAACATCTCAACTAGTCAGAAGGTATCGCGCAAAGGCGGTCATGGTTTTCCCGATTTCGATTTACCACCAGGCTCACCATTTAAAGATTTTTTCGATCAGTTCAAGAAACACCGTAAAGACCAACCAGAACCTAGCGAAAAAGCGACGTCGTTGGGATCTGGTTTTATTATCGATAAATCTGGCCTAATTGTGACAAATAACCATGTGATCGACGGTGCTGATCAAATCACAGTGGTATTGAAAGATTCGACGCGTTTAGAGGCTACAGTACTAGGTAAAGATGAGAAGACGGATTTGGCTTTGTTGAAGGTGACTTCAAAGAAGCCGCTGCCATTCTTAAAGTGGGGTGAATCTAAAAAAGTGCGTGTTGGTGACTGGGTACTGGCAATTGGTAATCCGCTCGGACTGGGTGGTTCGGTCACTGCGGGCATTGTTTCGGCCCGCGGTCGTGATATTCGTTCTGGGCCATATGACGATTTCATCCAGACAGATGCTCCCATTAATCGAGGTAATTCCGGTGGGCCGTTGTTTGATATGCAAGGCCGTGTCATTGGTATTAACACCGCTATTCTGTCTCCCAACGGCGGCAGTATCGGGATTGGGTTTTCTATACCCTCGCAATTGGCGAAGGGTGTTATTGGACAGTTGCAAAAGTTCGGTGTCACTAAGCGTGGTTGGCTCGGTGTACAAATCCAAACCGTTTCCAAGGATATTGCAGATAGTCTTGGTCTGGATGAGGCCTATGGGGCGCTTGTCGCGGGGATCGTGAAAGATAGCCCGGCGGCGAGAGCGGGATTTAAGAGTGGCGATGTGATATTACAATTTGATGGTAAGAAAGTTACTGAGTCCCGTCGTTTGCCACGCATGGTAGCGGAAACCGACGTAGGTAAAAAGGTACGGGTAGATATTTGGCGGGCTAAGAAAAACAGAAAGCTCTGGGTAAAGCTGGGAGAACTTGAAAAGGTCGATCAGGTGGCACTCGGAGATGGCAAAAGAGCGCCCAAAAGTACCGCACAGAATTTTGATGAGCTTGGTCTCAGTCTGGCAACCATAAGTAATGATTTAGAAAAGCGCTTTAAGCTGGCGGACGATGTCGAGGGCGTTTTGGTAATAGATACTAAATCGGACGGCGTGGCTGCAGAAAAGGGTCTTCGACCTGGAACGGTGATCGTTGAGGTTAATCAGGTAAAGGTAAAAACTCCCCGCGATTTTTCCGAGGCGCTTAAGAGAGCTCGAAAAGCAAATCAAAAATCAGTTTTGTTGCTTATTAATGAAGGTGGCGAGGTACGCTTCATTGGCCTAAAATTAGTTAAAGGGTGAGTGCGCAAAAATTTCTGAAACCGAAGGCGGCGTCGAATATTCGGAGTTGCTATTTATTACCTTTCCCACCTGACTAGAAATTTTCGGCGCTTCAAGCATAATGCTTGAGATTCAGAAAGAAGAATTGGGGGGTATGGAAGTGGTTTCAACCAAATCATCGACACGCCTAAAACAACTCATACACCGTAAAGATAAGGTCTTAGTTGTGCTACATCCTCCGTCGGCCGCCCATGCGCGCGTGATGGAGGAAGCAGGCTGCGAGGCAGGCTTTGTAGGCACCGGTGGAGTTGTTGGCGCTTATACGGGCATGGATGATGTTGGCCAGGCGAGCATGATGGAATGTATTCAAATTGCCGGATGGATAGCTGAAAGCGTCAAATTCCCTATTATTCTGGACGGCGATACGGGGCATGGTGGGATCATGGCGGTTCGGCGTCTAATCCGCGAGTGTATACGTCATGGGATTGCTGGTATTCGCATTGACGATCAACCCATAGAAGGTAAACGGAAAACGCAAAGCGACGGTGTCGAAGTGGTATCCATTGATCAGGCGGTGGCGCGTTATCGGGCTGCAGTGGATATGAAAAACGAGTTGGATCCAGATTTTATTATTCAGGCACAATGCTACGCCCGCGACGCGGCTAATAGCGACCTTGAAGATTGTATCAAACGTTTGCAGGCCTATGAGCAGGAAGCGGGCGTGGATTGGGTGCAGATAGAATCACCTCATTCGAAAGAAGAGATCGCGCAAGCCCGTGCAGCGGTCAAAGGACCGCTTTCATTTATGAAGGGTAAGCTGAAGCAATTTTTGACTCTTGAGGAACACCTGGAACTGGGCTGTAATATTGCTTGGTTTCCGGGCTTCACCCATCATGTTACCTGGGCAGCGCTTTATGATTTCATGCTCGATTTTAACGAGCGCGGTATGACCGCGTGGGATGAATTTCAGGCGTCTCGCAAGGACAAACCTTATCCAATTCCGAAAGTGGGCCCGGAAGGAGAGGGGCAGGCGAAACAGATGGAGCTTGAGCAGAAATATTTCAGCGCGGAAATGTTGAGAAAATATAGAGCCTAAACGTAAAAACGAGGAAACAAATATGGCACGTGGTAATTTGAAAATTTTTGATTCCGATACCCATGTTGGGCCTTATGTGAACGTATTGGAACCTTATATGAGTGAGCGCGACAGGAGAGTGCTAGCAGAAGAGTGGGGGGAGTTTAAGTCGACTGGAGCGCGAACTGACAATACTACTTTTACGCGTGGCGCGAGGAAGTACCTTCGTCGTTTGGGAGAAGCCGAAGCGGATACATCGAAAAAGGGTTATATGGCTGGGTTTATAGGTGCTCAGAAAAAGAGCCCGTCTTCGCAAGTGGACAACGACCCTCACGAACGCATTAAAGACATGGATTTGGAGGGGGTTGACGTAAACCTGACATTACCTTCGGGTTGGTTTGGCACTTTTATCGGTCATGACGACGTGGAGCTTGAAACCGGTATGATCAGTGCTTACCACCAGTGGATGGAGGATTATTGCGGAGTATATCCAAAGCGTATTGGCGGTGTAATTTTGTGCACGAGCCGAGACATCGAGTTCAGTGTGGCACAAATAAAAAAATGGGGTAAATCTGGTTGGGCGTGGGGTATTCTTGTCTATACGCCACCGAAAGTGCCACTAGATCATCCTGACATTGAGCCGATTTGGAAGGCTGCCGCAGATCATGATCTGGCGATTACATTGCACACATTTACGGTAATGCCACCCTATGCCCCCGGTGGAACGGATAACTGGGAAAATCTCTTCCTCCAGCGCTCGGCATCGCATCCCTGGTGCGGAATGCGGAATGTTGCCTGTGTCGTTGGATCCGGCATTATGGATCGGTATTCGGATATCCGTGTGGGCTGTTTGGAGGCGGGCCACAGCTGGCTGCCGTTTTGGATGGCGCGCATTGATGAGCACGCGCGCACCATTCCATCTGCCTTACCCGAGGATTTAAAGATGTTGCCTAGCGAGTACATTAAAAGTGGTCGCTTTTTTCAAAGCATCGAAATTCCTGAAGGTGGCGAGTTAACCAATATGATTATCGATTTTCTCGGTGAAGATATTTTGATGTATGCCTCGGATTATCCGCACGGGGAGAGCCATTTTCCTGAATCGGTTGATTTGGTCATGGATTGGACAATGTCCGATGAGCGTCGTTCAAAGCTCATGTGGGAGAATGCTTGCAAACTTTATGCGCGCGCCGACGTGACTTAGAGGAGAGTTGGGGAAAGTATATGCCAAAGATTGATCGCGTCGAAATTAGGGTTACGGACTATACCTCCCGTCTGAAACGAACGACCATGCACGGCGACTACGATACGGGTGCATCGGGCACATTACTTGGTAAACCATGTCTGCTTCGTATCTTTGCCGATGGTATTACCGGATACGCTCAAGTTCGCCCGACGACGCCGGGCCACTCAATGCCAGATACTTGGAAAAGTGTCTCCGGTGCTTTTGAGGAGATTATCGGGCCTATGCTGATTGGGCGTGATATTTTTGATATCAACGCGATATTCGCGGAATTCGATATGTTTCTTCCCTACAATCCTGTAGTTCGCACGATGCTAGATTTTGCGCTTCATGATGCCCAAGGTAAGGCTACTAACCAGCCTGTTCATAATCTGCTCGGCGGTCTTTCCCAGGAGTTATTGCCACTAGAATGGTCGATCAGCATGTATGACGACCCACAACAGAGTATCAATGATGCCCTCCGCGGTAAGCAGGAATTTGGTATTAATGTGGCCTGCCTCAAAGCGGGTTCGCCTAAGGGCTGGCGCCATGATGTCATGTGCTTCGAGAAGCTTCGTGAGAGCTGTGGGCCCGAAATGGAGCTTGGTATGGATCCCAATACCGCCTGGAGTGTGCCCGATACGGTTTTAGCCTTGGAGGCCTGCCGCGATGCGCGTCTTGATTATATCGAACAGCCGATTGAACGACGCGATCATGCAGGGCTAGCTCATATTCGGCGTAGTGCGCGCGGCACAAAGGTAATGGCTGATGAAGCAGTGATGAGCGTACAAGATGCTTACGATTTAGCAAAGGCGGAAGCCTGCGACGTATTCTGCGTCAAGCTCTATCGTATGGGAGGATTGAAGATAGCGCAAAAAATTGCCGGCATTGCGGAAGGTGCTAATATTCTCATTAATATCGGTGGGCTTGCCGTGATGTCGCAGTTGGAGGCTGCAGCCGCAGCACATTTCTACGCTAGTCTGCCCGCACGCCGTTGCATGCCGGCGGGTGAATTTATTTTTGGGCTTGGTGTATCCGGCGAGGACCCGCTGGTCCCCGAACCTGACTTTAAAATTGAGAATGGCCATGTAAGGCCGCCTGCGGGTCCTGGGCTTGGGATCAATATCGACGAAAAAGCTCTAGAGAAATACACACTCTATAAGGAGGTAATTTCATGAACGCTCAAGTCGCAGAACTCGATAACGCTCCCGCGGACGTCGCGCCGGTCACGCGCATTGTTGCGGAATGGGTTGCCAATCTAAAATTAGAGGATATCCCTGAAGCCTCACTCAAGCATGCTCGGCGTGCATTATTGGATAGCCTCGGCTGTGGTATTTACGGTAGCGAACAGGAATGGTGCCAGTTGGCAACCATTGTGGCGGAGGAAAACTCCTTCGGCGGTCCTTGTGCGGTCTGGGGTGCCGGCAAACGTGTTGGTCCGGCGGATGCGGCTATGGTTAACGGCACTGGCATACATGGTTTTGAGATCGATGATCTTCATGTAGAATCGATGCTACATCCTGGTGCGGTTATATTGCCTGCGGTCATAGCGCTCGCGGAAGCGCGCAATCTCTCGGGCAAAGATATTTTGCGGGGACTGGTGGTCGGTTACGAGATAGGCATCCGTACGGCGATTTGTTCCAGTATCGAACATAAACTCAAAGGCTATCATATGACGCCCACTAACGGCACGATTGGAGCTGCCGCAGCGGCAGCCGCCACTTTGGGTCTTAATGTCGAGAAGACCAACGACGCCATCGGTATTTCAGTTAGTTTTGCGTCCGGCCTCTATTCTGCGCGAAAAGGCGCAATGACTAAACGCCTTCATGGTGGTCTGGCGGCCCGGAACGGCGTTCTGGCGGGTTTGCTGGCAGAGAAAGGCTTTACTGGCGCTAAGGATGGATTGGAAGTCGATTTCGGCGGTTATTTCTCAACCTTGGGCGAAAATTCTGATCTTTCAATCATGACCGACGACCTGGGCTCGCGCTGGCATATCGATGATATTGGCTTTAAGGCTTATGCATCTTGCGGTAGCACGCACACTACGGTGGATTGCGTGAAGAAACTGATGGATGAGGGACTTAGTGCTGATAATTTGGAAAGTCTTACGGTGCGTATCTCGAAGGCGGGCTTTACTAACGTGGGGTGGAAATACGAGCCAGTTGGCATTGTAGGCATGCAAATGAACGGCCGTTTTGTCGCCGCGACGCAATTACTGAAGGGTGAAGTTTTCGTAAATCAGTTCTCCGTCGATCGAATGGAAGATCCTGATACACTCGAGCTTATCAAGAAAATAGATATTGTTCATGACCCAGAAATTGATGCTCTGGGACTTGCAAAACGCCACACCGTCGTGGTTACAGCTAAGGATACTAGTGGGAAGGAGTATGAAACTACGCGCGAACAGCGAAAAGGTAGTGCGCAATTCCCGCTGAGTGACGCGGAGTTGGAATCCAAATTTCGCCGGACCGCGGGCGTTGTTATTCCGGAAAAGACTGCGGATAGAATTGTCGAATTGGCAGGCTCTATCGAAACGGCAGAGACAACGGAGGAATTGAGTAGTTTGTTGTTGGGTCAGGCGCAAATACCGCTTGCTCGGCTTTAGAATCGCATTAGATTATCGTCTTTTTAACGCGATTGTTCCGAGGAATCTCTCATGGTTCAGGCTGAAACAACCGCGCCGCTAACGCGACGCGAGCAGGGCGTTGTTGCGCTCATTAGCACTGGTCACGGCATAACCCATTATTTGCACTCTATTGTGCTAGTGGTGAGCCCACTTATAAAAGAAAAGTTCAATCTCTCTTATACGGAACTTGGACTTTTTTTCACTATTTACACGTCAGGCAATTTCCTTGCAGCTTTAGTCGGCGGCCCATTTGCTGACCTAACCGGCCGACGACAATTACTGCAAGTGGTTTCGATGGCAGTCTTATCGTTAGCCATTCCGTTGCTCGGGTTTGTGGAGGAGTATGCCACGCTTCTAGCGCTGGGCGTCTTCATTGCATTTTCTAATCAACTTTGGCATCCGGCTGCTATTCCCTATTTGGCGACCCGGTTTAACTCGCACCGTGGGTATGTCATGTCGATCCACGGAATGTGTTCCAATATGGGTGACGTATTAGTCCCTTTGATTGTACCTGCTATGTTGACCGGTAATTATATGGTTGCGCAGCTAGACCCTATGTCGTGGCGCAGCGTCATGATCGTCAATGCGACCCCCGGCTTTCTGATTTTGCCGCCTTTGGTCCTCATGGCATTGCGGGAGAAGGTTTTAAAGGCAGGCGGCGAAAGGCTCAATCTGAAGAGCTATTTTGCTGGCATCGTCGAGCAGGCTAAAAATCGCGTGGTAATGGGGGTCGGGCTTATTGCTGGTCTAAGGACTACGGCGCAGTCGGGTTCGCGTAATTTCTTACCGGTTTATTTGGTTGATCAATTTGACTGGACCTTGACCCAGGCTGGTTTCGCGTTGTTGCTGCTTAATTTGGGTGGCTCAGTTGCGGCTGTTCCAGCGGGTATGGCATCGGATAAATTTGGCAGGCGCAGAGTTATGTTAGTCGCCATCACTGCGGCGACGCTGTTCATCCTTATGCTTCCGCTGTTACAGGATGAATTCATGATCGTGATGGGAATTTGTTTGGTTGGCTTCTCTATATATGCAACCCGACCGGTATTGCTAAGTTGGATGATGGATTCGGTGTCCAGTAATTTTCGTGGCACCGCGACAAGCTTAATGTTTGCCACTCAATCGGTGTTTTCGATCCCAAACATGGCGATTACCGGTATCATCGCCGATACGTTTGGTGTTGCAACAATCTTTTATTGGTTCGCTTTGATGCTACTGATAGCTAACGCGGTTATCTTCTTTCTGCCAAAGGATGACTGAGGCCGGTGACAGCTACGTTGTATGTCATCTTCGGTCTCATGCTAACCGCTGCCACCTTCTTTTGGTTCATCCCCTACACAAGTAGGGGAGGCGACAAAACTTAGGGAATAGGGTAGTCAGGTATTTATGTCCAATATCGTAAATGCCTTTAAACTTCCGAATCCGGGCCCAGCTTTATGTCTGATGGCGGGTCATGGGGCAACCCATTGGATGATTGGGGTGTTTTATGTGTTGCTTCCGTTTGTCCGGGAGGATTACGGTTTTAGCTATACGCAAATTGGGTTTTTGTTGGCTGCTTTTGAGGCAGGCGTACTCGTGTGCAGTCTGGCGAGTGGGCCGGTAGTGGATATGACTGGGCGTAGGGTAATTTTTCAGGTGTTGGCGCTGGTGGTGGGCGGCTTGGCGATGTTGGCCCTTGCGGTAGCTCCCGATATTTTCTTTTTCTGCGTGATGGCAGCGTTGGTGGGCGGGGCGACCCAATTTTGGCACGCACCAGCGACGGCCTTTCTGTCGTTCTATTATACTACGAACTGGGGCTATGTGGTTGGTATTCACGGTATGGGTGCTAATATAGGTGAAGCTATTGGCCCGCTTATCGCCGGTGTTGTGATTACAACTTTTGGCTGGCAAATGGGCGCTTTGGTCCCTGCAGTTGCGTCGATTGTGGCAGCCATTGCGTTGTTTGTTTTGTTGTTACCCAAGGACACCCCGGGCGATGGGGAAAAAGCCAAGGGTCTTACTCTCGGCCAATATTTCGATGGCTTCGCGGGGCTGCTTAAGAATTTTGGCGTAATGATACTATGCGTCATGATGGGTTTCCGTTCGACAGCGCAGTTATTAGTCCGCACCTTCGTACCGCTTTATCTGCGCGATATTATGGGTGCAAGTGCTACAATAATCAGTGCGGTTTATGCGATCATGCATGTGGGCGGAATGATAGCGAACCCGGCGGGTGGCGTAGCGTCAGACCATTTTGGGCGCAAGCCAATCCTGGTGGTGGCGTTACTGGCTGGCACTGCGCTCATACTAGGGCTGACTCTGGTTGGTAATGAGGTTCTCTTTATCATCGGCATCGGTTTTCTTGGTTTTACGCTATACGGTACGCGGCCGGTGACGCAAAGCTGGATCCTCGACATGGTGCCGAAGAACTTGCATGCAACCAGCGTGGCCCTGCGCTCTTTGGTGCAATCGGTGTTTGGGCTCGCTGCTCCGCCGCTAGGCGGTATGGTGGCCGACATGTACGGTTTGTTGCACGTTTTCTACGGTATCGCGTTATTACTGATGATTGCAAACTTACTGACATTTTTAGTACCGGAAGTCTCTAAAGATGAAAAAGCGGCTGAATAGCGCAGGCCACTCGATCGCCCTTGTTAACGAGGCGTCTCGGCTTTAAGGTAATGTTTCCTTTGCGCTGTTCAGGATAATTCTTTGGCCTCTCCCCGGTTTCTATCTGCATTCCGGCTGCCCAATGCCGGTGGTGCTTGGCTGATGTGTATTGGACATGCGGCGACCCATTGGGTTTCGGCTATTTTCTATATGTTACTGCCATTCATCCGCGAAGAGATGGGGATGAGCTATGCGGAAGCTGGCTTGCTCGCGTCGGCTTACCAGACCGGCTTTTTTCTGGGTAGCTTAGCTAGTGGGCCCGTCGTCGATATTACCGGCCGTCGGGTTGTGTTCCAGGTTGGAGCTTTAGTAGCGATTGGCGCCGCTATTACTGTGATTGGCGTGGCGGAAAATTTCCTGTTGTATCTTGTGATGGTTATGCTCATGGGGGGCGCTGCCAATTTTTGGCATCCGCCAGCCATTGCATTCATATCCGATACCTATCCCAATAATCGTGGACTTGCGCTCGGCGTACATGGCATGGGCTCAAATATGGGCGAGGCTTACGGTCCTTTGATCGCTGGATATTTAATTACCCTAATAAGCTGGCAGGGGACGGCGATTGCGGCAGGAATGCCCACAGTCGCCGTGGCATTTATACTTTTTATAATATTGATTGGAAAAGACAAACCGGTCTCTGGCAAAGGTCCTCAAAGCCAAGGGCAAAGTATGACTGAGTATTTGGAAAATTTTGCCGATTTATTGCGCAACCCGATCGTTGTTGGGATTTCATGCATGTCGGGAATTCGCTCCGCTGGTCAGACTCTGGTAAAGACGTTCCTGCCATTGTACATGAAGGATTCGCTGGGCATGGGGGCCACGATGATGGGCTGGGCCCTTTTTGTTATGCAACACGGTGGCATGATTGTGGCTCCCATCGCCGGCGTAGCTGCAGATCGGTATGGGCGACGACGGATGCTTATATTGGTGTTGAGCGTTACATCGGTGTCAATGATCGCGCTGACTTTCATTGAGAACAAGATGCTTTTCGTAGTTGGGATGGGTGCGTTTGGGTTTGTCACCTATGCGATGCGCCCCATCAGTCAGGCGTGGATGATGGATGCAGTACCTAATGATATGGCTGCTTCGTCTATGAGCTTTATGTTTTTAGTTCAAGGTATACTTGGCATGCTGTCGCCGTTCCTTGGTGGTTGGCTGGCTGATGCGCATGGACTTGAATCGGTTTTTTATCTTATTGCGGGCTTGTTGCTTATCGCTAACGCGGTAACTTTCTTTATTCCCGATCCTTCTAAACACGTGGCCCAACCAGTCACTAAGCCGGCGGAGTAGACGCGATGGCGGCAACCGAAAACCATACAGCATTTGGAGGTAAGCCTGTGGCGCCCGTGATCTTGTTGGCCCTTGGTCACGGCGCGACCCATTACACCTGGGGCACAATCTTAATACTTGTGCCATTTATCAAGCAGGCACTCGACCTCACCTATACTCAAGCCGGATTGATAGTAGCGGTCTTTCATGTGACGGGTTTTTTCGCAAATTTCATGACGGGATTGGCGGTCGATGTTTCCGGTCGCCGGATGTTATTCATGGTGTTGTCTGCTTTATTGTGCGGGGCGACGACATTTTCCTTGGGCTTGTCGAGTAGCTTGTTTTTGATTTGTGTTGCTGCTGGGTTTATGGCGATTGGCGTACAGGGTTGGCATCCGCCGGCTTTTGCTTGCCTTGCCGAAGAGTATGAAAAGGCTAAAGGGTTGGTTTTCTCTATTCACGTGGTGGCGGCAAATATAGGTGAAGCTCTGGCATTTCAGATCGGTGGCTTGTTGGTTACGTTACTTGGCTCTTGG
The DNA here is from genome assembly GCA_002724395.1 of Rhodospirillaceae bacterium. Taxonomy (GTDB): domain Bacteria; phylum Pseudomonadota; class Alphaproteobacteria; order UBA8366; family UBA8366. The sequence continues at coordinate 87,300 of PBOR01000030.1, forward strand.
CAGCTTGCGGCAATGGCTGGCGGTATGCCAGGCCTTTTGATGGGCGTTATTTTACTCATTTTTATGTTGCCTAAGGAACGCGGAGCCGGCGGCGGACAAAAGCAGGGTATGGGGCTTAAGGATTATCTTGAGGGATATGTGCAGTTACTAAAAAACATGCCAGCTATGATGGTTTGTTTAGTGAGCGCACTTCGCACTATGGCGCAAAACGGTTTAATGGTTTTTGTGCCGCTTTATTTAATCGATGTTTTGGGGGTGACCGCCGCGCTAACCGGCACCGCAATGTTGCTGATGCAGGTGACCGGTGGTTTTGCCACGCCTGTTGGTGGTTATACTGCTGATCGGTATGGGCCACGCCCTGTTCTGTTTGTTTGTATAAGTATCACTTCGGTAGCTATTGTTGCAGCGACCCTTTTGACGGATCCGACCAGCTATATCGCGTGTATCGCCATCATTGGTTTTGTATTGTTCGCCATTCGGCCGGTCTTGCAGCGCTGGATTGTCGATTTGGTGCCAAACGAGTTTCGAGGGTCCGCGACCAGTGTGATGTTCAGCATGCAGGCGGCGGCTAACGCTATTACACCCATTATAGGTGGCTGGATTGCAGATAGTTACGGTATGATGCCGGTTTTTTACTTCTTGGCGGTAATTATGTTGACGGCGAATTTGGTTACGGTGGTTTTGCCGAAGAGAAATCCTGCGAATGCTGATTGAGAAATATTAGAAAGGCAGTAAATGGCCGCAAGCGCTGAAAATGGTAAGGCATGGGTCCCCGGTAATGGGGCATTCGCACTGCTGTGCGCGGGGCACGGGGTCACTCACTTTGTCTTCGCGGCAACCATCATGTTGTTGCCTTATATTCGCCAAGACGGTGGCTTGAGCTACACGGAAGCAGCTAGCCTAGGGACGGTTTATTATGTAGCTGCTTTCATCGCTAATTTCGTTAGCGGTTACTGGGTGGATGCGGTCGGAAAGCGCGTGATGGTGCAGCTGGTAAGCGTATTAATGGCCGGTGGTGGCGTGATAATGGCCGGACTTGCTGGCTATGTCATGGACGGGTTCTCACTGTTCATCGTATTGGCGATTGGTTGGGCGTTTAGCGGCATGGGTAATCAGGCCTGGCATCCGGCGGCCTTTTCGTATTTAGCCAAATACTATGATGATCGGCGCAGTTTTGTTTTTTCCATCCATGTGGTGGCGGCAAATGTGGGAGATGCTATTTTTCCGCTTATAGCCGGTTTTCTATTGGGTCACGTGTTTGTTTCAGTTGCGGGTAAGGAGATGTGGGAGCCGGTAGCGATTTTCGCCGGTATTCCCTGTTTGTTGGTAGGGACTATCCTTATAGTTTATTTGGCACCGCGCGATCGCGCGATTATTGGCGGGCCGCCGAAGGGTATGAGTACAAAATCCTATTTCGAGGGATACGCCCAATTGCTGAAGAATAAGAATGCCATGTTGTTGGCATTGGTGGCTGGCCTTCGGAATGCGTCACAAACCGCACTACTCTATTTTTTGCCGTTATATATGGTAGATGTGATTGTGAGCGGTCCCGTATTAGTTGGAATTGCGCTTACCTTGTTGCAGGTAGGCGGGATGCTCGGTGCACCCATCGCGGGATATGTGGCGGACTGCAAAGGGCAGCGCCCCGTAGTTTTCGTATGTTTAACACTGACGACTGTCATTCTCGTGGCGGCACTTTTCGTAAAAGAGCCCACGCATTTTGTAGCGGTTATTGCGCTGATGGGCTTCGCGCTCTACGCAGTTCGGCCTGTGGTGCAAAGCTGGATGATGGATTTGGTGCCGGAAGAATTTCGTGGGTCCGCCACTAGTGTGATGTTTGGTGTGCAATCCGCTATGAATGTGATCTTCTTGTCCGTCGCGGGGCCGATTGCGGACGCCTATAGCCTCGTCACAGTGTTCTATATTATTGCTGGCGTGGTGTTGATCGCAAATATGCTGACCTTCGCTTTGCCAAAAAATTCGACTCGTATAACCGTAACACTCTAGTGGGGTGCTATGTCTAATTTGGGTTTTTCCGACGCGCTTAAGCTCAAAGGCCAAACTGCAATTGCGTTGATTGGTCTTGGTCATGGTGCCGTGCATTGGGTCTATATGGTATTCACGGTTCTGACGCCTTGGATTAAGCAAAGCTTTAGCTTGAGCTATACGGAAATCGGATCGCTTCACGCCATCTTTCATATTGCGTCTTTTGCCGCCAATGCTGGCAGTGGCGTCTTGGTGGATATCACCGGCAAGCGTGTTTTGTTTCAAGTGGTTGCCGTGTTAGCTGGCGGCATTGCTATATTAGTCTGTGGTTTAGCGGATGGTTTTTTGCTGTTGGCCAGCATGATGGCCATTATCGGTGCTTCCAATAATCTCTGGCACCCTGCAGCACTTGCCTTTTTATCGCAGGAGTTCCCGGAGAATAAGGGTTATGCGCTTTCAGTCCATTCTGTGGGGGCGAGCCTTGGCGATATATTGGCGCCCTTGGTCGCTGTTTCTTTTTTTATGGGGGTTTTGCAGATCAGCTGGCGGTTCGCGGCGATGGTCAGTTCTGTGCCTGTTTTCCTTGTTGGATTGGCAATTCTAATTATTGTACTGCCAAAGGATTTTATAGGACCTACTGGCGATGCGAAGCGAGGTATGAGTGGGCGTGATTACTTATCTGGACTTGCTACTCTTCTAAAAAATAGGGCTATTTTGGGTATTTCATTGATGGCGGCCTTTCGCACGTCGGCATTGTTTTGTATCTTTTTCGCTTTACCGCTCTATTTGGTCGACGTGTTGGGTCTATCGGTGGAAACACAAGGACTTGCTATGGCTATGATGCAGATTGGCGGTTTTGTTACCGGCCCATTGGCGGGTACTTGGTCGGATAAGATTGGGCGTCGTCCGATTGTGATGGGCGGATTATCGGCGATTACAATCGTGATAATTGGCCTGACTTTTGTTGGCAATCCTGCGGTGTTTGTAGTCGGTATTACGGTTTTGGGGTTTGCACTTTATGCTATTCGCCCGGTCACCCAAGCTTGGATGATGGATCTTGCGCCAAAAGAACATGGCGCGTCGGCAGCGAGCGTCATGTTTGCGATGCAAAGTGGCTGGACTCCAATCGTCGTGCTTCTGAGCGGTGTGGTTGCCGATGAGTTTGGTCTACTCTCCGTGTTCTATCTTATTGCTGCCTCGATGCTATGCGCTAACATTGTGGCATATTATTTGCCTAGTGAAAAAAGAGAGGAAAGTCACTAGCTGACGAATTCGTCGTCCCGGTACCCCTGCAGATAAAGAAGCGCTGTGAGATCGCCGTGATCAATCCGTGCCGCTGCCTCGCGGGCTACAATGGGTTTTGCATGATAGGCAACGCCAATGCCGGCGGCGCCCAGCATCGTGAGATCGTTAGCGCCATCACCGACGGTTATACTGGCTTCTATTGGAATGTTTTGTGCCTTGCATAGCGCTAGTAAACGCTCTTTCTTCGCGTTCCGCCCAAGGATCGGTTCAATCACTTGGCCGGTTAGTTTACCATCGGCAATTTCCAATTGATTAGCCTGATGAAAATTGAACCCTAGCTGATCACGAATATCGGCTGTATAGCTGCTAAAACCACCGGAGACTAAGGCGCAATAAGCATCATTGGTGCGCATGGTGGCCACTAATTCTTTTGCTCCCGGCATTATGCGGATAGATTTTTTTGTTCGCTCGATCGCACCGATATCAAGCCCGGCGAGGAGCGCGACTCGTTCTTTGATGGCGTCATCAAAATCTAACTCACCATTCATAGCGCGTGCGGTAATTTCGGCTATTTGATCGCGAATGCCTACTTCGTCGGCGAGTTCATCAAGCATTTCGTTTTCAATAATAGTTGATTCCATATCGGCGACAAGTAGGCGCTTTCTTCGGCCCAAAAGTGGTTGAGCGACAGCATCTACTGCGATATCGCCGAGCGCTTCGAAGGCTAATTCGCGACTATCTTCGCATTCAATGCCGGAAAACCTAAGGTCTACAGCCGTACGGTAGGCTAACCAGTAGGGGGGGTCGATCTTCGCCCCCATACCCGCCAGCGTGGCAATGACTTCCGATATTTGGGTCTCGTCTAGTTGGCTTTTTGGGCCAATCAATGTCAGTACTTTGTCCATAGCGCTGTCATCTGTATCCTCCTGGCTTATGACTGGCAACGAACAATCTAACGTCCTGGTAATTACGGGGCCGACTGCGAGCGGTAAATCTGGTGCCGCATTGTCTGTGGCTGAAGAGTTTGGTGGCGCAGTAATCAATGCGGACAGTATGCAGGTCTATCGGGATTTACGCATTTTGACCGCTCGACCATCGGAAGCAGATGAAGTGCGCGTGCCACACCTTCTTTATGGCGCGCTTGCAGCCTCGGAGCGGTGCACGGCGGTGCGATGGTCTGAAATGGCATTGGCGGCAATCGAAGAACAGATTGGTTATGGGAAACTGCCCATTCTTTGCGGAGGCACGGGTCTTTACCTTAAAGCCTTGATGGAAGGCTTGTCACCTATACCCGATATTCCTGATGATGTCCGGGATGCGGTGCGCGCGCGGGTTAAGTCTGAAGGGACGGATGGGTTACATAGGGAGCTGGTGGCACTTGGAGATCCGATAGCGGCGCGCCTTATGCCTGCGGATAGGCAACGTGTTACTCGTGCTTTCGAAGTATATAAGGCAACCGGCCAGTCTCTCGCTGTCTGGCAAGCTCTGCCGAGCGAGGGAATTGCCGAGCACTTGCAATTCCATACAATTTTGATCGATCCGCCGCGCGACGCGCTTTACAGGTCTTGTGACCGACGTTTTGCCGAAATGGCAGGAAATGGCGCAATTGAGGAAGTCCGAGATCTAATGGCTCTTAAGCTCGACCAGGGGTTACCGGTGATGAAAGCAGTCGGTGTAAAAGAACTTGCAGGATTTTTGGATGGTATCCAGACTTTAGATGATGCCATAGCCGCATCTCAGCGGGCTACAAGACGACTTGCTAAAAGGCAGATTACTTGGTTCTCGAATCAGATGATTCCAAATCTACATATTAAAAAGCAATATTCAGAAAGAATTTTATATGAGATCTTTTCATTTGTTATGAAAAAACGGTTGACCGGGGTTAGGTGACGGACTATTGTCCCGCTCCCGCCGGCATATTTGCCCGCGATTTGTTATTGGCTGCGGTTTTTAGCGGCCTAGACAGTTGAAATTTTTAATAATGGAGCGTGTCATGGCGTCACGGAAACGCATGGGCGGTGCTGAAATCGTAATCAAGGCTTTGGTTGATCAAGGTGTCGAAGTGGTGTTTGGGTATCCGGGGGGTGCTGTTCTACCGATTTATGACGCCATTTTTCAGCAAAACCGGATTCGCCACGTTTTGGTACGCCATGAGCAAGGCGCCGTCCATATGGCGGAAGGCTATGCGCGCTCTACTGGTAAAGTTGGTGTGGTACTCGTGACTTCTGGTCCCGGTGCGACGAATGCAATCACGGGGCTTACCGATGCGTTGATGGATTCGATTCCCGTTGTGTGTCTGACCGGTCAAGTGCCAACTCATTTGATCGGAAATGACGCCTTTCAGGAATGCGACACGACCGGGATTACGCGCCCGTGTACGAAGCATAATTATCTGGTTAAGGAGACTGACGCATTAGCACGGACCATTCATGAGGCTTTTTATGTGGCGAGCCATGGCAGGCCCGGCCCCGTCGTGGTGGACCTGCCAAAAGATATTCAATTTGCGGATTGTCCCTACACGGATCCTAAATTAGTTAAGCCAGCGACCTATCGTCCGGCGATGAAAGGGAATATGGACAATATTGCTGAAGCAATCGAACTTATTGCCAAGGCTGAACGTCCAATTTTCTACGGCGGGGGGGGGATTATTAATTCCGGGCCAGCAGCTTGTAAAAAATTTACTAATTTTGTCCGTACCACGGGCTACCCTTGTACTTTAACGCTTATGGGCTTAGGAGCTTACCCAGCCTCCGATAAGCAATTTCTCGGCATGCTCGGAATGCATGGCACGTATGAGGCAAATCTTGCTATGCATCAATGTGACGTAATGGTAGCCATTGGGTCACGGTTTGATGATCGAATTACAGGACGGCTTGATGCGTTCGCGCCTGGGGCCAAAATCATTCATGTTGATGTGGACCCTTCGTCGATCAATAAAAACGTCAAAGCAGATATACCCATAATTGGCGATGTCGGGCACGTCATGAGTCAGTTTGCTAATGCCTGGAAAAAACGAATTAAACGTCGACGTAATGGTAAGGCTATTGATGCTTGGTGGAAACAAATTGACCGGTGGCGTGCGCGTAATTGTTTGGCCTATAAAAAAGACGACAATGTCATTAAACCACAATACGCACTTGAGCGTTTGCAGGCTCTGACTGCAGATCGCGATACTTTCATAACTACGGAGGTTGGCCAGCATCAAATGTGGGCGGCGCAATTTCTGAAGTTTGATAAACCCAACCATTGGATGACGTCCGGTGGCCTTGGAACTATGGGCTATGGGTTTCCAGCAGCACTCGGTGTACAGATGGGCCATCCGAATAAGCTGGTGGTCGATGTTGCTGGGGAAGCTTCATTTATGATGAATATTCAGGAAATTTCGACTGCGGTGCAGCATCACTTGCCGGTCAAAGTGTTTATTTTGAACAATCAGTATCTCGGCATGGTACGCCAATGGCAGGAATTATTGCATGGTGGTCGCTATTCTGAGAGTTATGCGGAGGCACTGCCTGATTTTGTCAAGCTTGCTGAATGTTTTGGTGCGGTTGGTTTGCAGGCGACCAAGCCGTCGGAAGTTGATGACGTTATAAAAGAGATGATACTAACCGATAACATGGTTATCGTTGATGTTCGTGTTGATCAAAAGGAAAATTGTTATCCAATGATTCCGTCCGGCTCACCTCATAATGAAATGATTTTGAGCTCTGAAGCAAAAGCGGTAAGCAGCGGCGGCATCTCGGAAAAAGGCAAGGTATTGGTTTAGGAATCAACACAATGGCTAAAAAAAAGGCTTCAAAGGCAAAAAAGTTAATGACAACGGCACAACCCGGATCGGCTTATTTCTTAGTAGACCCGGATAAGCGGATTGAGCGCCATACTATGGCGGTTATGGTGGTTAATGAACCAGGTGTGTTGGCGCGTGTTATTGGTTTGTTTTCGGGCCGTGGTTATAACATTGAAAGCCTAACAGTTGCGGCAGTTACCGAAGATGATGGCATGTCATTGATCACAATTGTGACCTCCGGCACACCTATGATTATTGAGCAAATTCGCAATCAGCTCGATCGTTTGATTCCTGTGGAATCCGTCAAGGATTTAACTTTGGAGGGGCCTCATGTAGAGCGCGAGTTAGCAATGGTTAAGGTGGTGACAAAGGCAAAATCGCAGGAACGAGCAGAGATCCTTCGTTTGGCGGAAATATTTGGTGCCATTGTGGTTGATACAACAACGAGGTCTTTCGTCTTCGCGATGACCGGATTGCCCGGCAAGGTCGACTCCTTTATTGGGCTGATGCGGGAACTCGGTAAAACGGAAATTGCTAGAAGTGGTGTCGTTGCAATTGCCCGAGGCGCGTGAGCCCTCTAAAAGATGCCATTCTTTTTATGGACAAGTAACGCAAGAGATATTGAACGGAGAGCCCCACAATGCGTGTTTATTATGATCGTGATGCAGACGTAAATTTAATCAAAGGCAAGAAAATTGCTATTATTGGCTATGGTAGCCAAGGCCATGCTCATGCCATGAACCTTCGGGATTCCGGGGCAAAGGACGTTAAAATTGCACTGCGGCCTGGTTCGAGTAGCGCGGCGAAAGCAGAAGGGTCTGACTTCGAAGTTTTGGACGGGGCGGAAGCTGCAAAATGGGCTGATGTCGTCATGGTGTTGTCACCCGACGAGACGCAGGGCGCGACCTACCGGGAACAGCTGGCGCCCAATATGCGCGAAGGCACAGCTCTTGCGTTTGCCCATGGCCTTAACATTCATTTTGCACTGATTGAACCGCGGGATGATGTCGATGTATTCATGATTGCGCCAAAGGGGCCCGGCCATACGGTGCGTTCCGAATATCAACGCGGCGCTGGTGTGCCATGTTTGTTGGCGGTCCACCAAGATGCATCGGGCAATTGTCATGATTTGGCGCTGTCTTATGCGAGTGCGATCGGCGGAGGCCGAGCGGGGATCATCGAAACCACTTTCCGTGAAGAATGCGAAACAGACCTCTTTGGTGAGCAGGCGGTACTGTGCGGCGGATTAACGGCATTGATCATGAATGGTTTTGAAACACTGGTAGAAGCGGGTTATGCGCCGGAAATGGCGTATTTCGAGTGCTGCCACGAGGTAAAGCTGATTGTTGATCTAATTTATGAAGGTGGTATTGCCAATATGCGCTATTCGGTTTCCAACACTGCAGAATATGGGGATGTGACCCGTGGTCCTCGTGTGGTCAATGCAAAGACAAAGAAAGAAATGAAAAAAATACTTGATGAAATTCAAACCGGGCGCTTTGTCCAAGAATGGATGCAGGAATGTTCTACAGGTCAGCCGAGCTTCAAGTCGCTGCGGCGTAGGGGCACTGAACACGCCATTGAGGAAGTCGGGGAACGTCTGCGTGCGATGATGCCATGGATTTCTGATAATGCCTTGGTGGATAAATCGAAGAACTAGTAATTTCTCATTGAGCTTCAGGAAAATACTGCAAAAAAGAATTGCATAGCACACCTTTCGTAATGGGCACTCCTGAACTATATTCAAAGAGAAATCTGATAACTAGCGTTCGTCAGTCTTGGCTTGCGCACAGAATATGACGGTCTGGTGAAATGAACGTTCATATGAAACTGAACTCACTACGAATTGCGCGAAAGCATTTTCGTATGCAATTCCAGTGTTGCGTCTGCGTAGTCCTGCTTATTGGAGGTGGTCTAGGTCGACTTATACGCCCCTGACACTTTTTGTCCCTGCAAGGGAGAGGTGATCAGGGGTTTTCGGCTATGAACCGCTTAAGCGACAAGTAAGTAAAGGATTAGAACCATGACGAAAGATCAGAGTGCGGCAGCATCCGAGCGTATTATCATTTTTGACACCACAATGCGCGATGGCGAGCAGTCACCGGGCTGCTCCATGAATTTGGAAGAAAAATTACGCATTGCCGAATATCTCGATGAGATGGGGGTAGATGTCATGGAAGCTGGTTTTCCGATAGCTTCTAATGGTGATTTTGAAGCGGTTACGGAAGTTTCCAAGATCGTCAAGAACGCTAAGGTGGCAGGATTATCACGATCTGGTTATAAGGATATTGACCGAGCCTGGGAGGCTCTCCGGCACGCCCAGCAGCCCCGAATCCATACCTTTATCTCCACAAGTCCGCTCCATATGAAACATAAGCTGCAAATGTCGCCGGAAGCAGTCCATGAAGCAGTTGTTGATTCGATTTCTCATGCGCGTAATCTCTGTGAGGATGTGGAATGGAGCCCGGAAGACGGAACGCGGACGGAGAGGGACTTCCTTTGTAAGTGTGTTGAGTCCGCTATCAAGGCTGGTGCTGCCACAATCAATATTCCTGATACGGTTGGCTACACCATTCCTGATGAATTTGCCGATATTATAGGTATGTTGCGCGATCGAGTTCCGAATATTGATAAAGCGGTGATTTCTGTCCATTGCCATAATGATCTCGGTTTAGCTGTAGCTAATACGTTGGCTGCTATTAAGGCCGGTGCACGACAGGCAGAGTGCACGATTAACGGCATTGGTGAGCGAGCCGGCAATGCGTCGTTGGAAGAAATCGTAATGGGCCTGAGAGTGCGTCACGATTTAATGCCTTATGAGAATGGCATTGTGACTGAAAAAATTATCGGGGCCAGCCGTTTATTATCGTCAGTAACCGGGTTTGCAGTCCAACCTAACAAGGCGATCGTTGGGGCTAATGCGTTCGCTCATGAAGCAGGTATTCACCAAGATGGTGTGCTGAAACATGCGGGTACCTACGAAATTATGACCCCTGAGTCGGTTGGTTTGCTGCAATCCTCTCTTGTGTTGGGTAAGCATTCTGGTCGTCATGCTTTCCGAGATAAGTTAGAGCAATTGGGCTTTGAGCTGGGCGATAATGCCGTTCAGGAGGCATTTGTGCGGTTTAAGGCGTTGGCGGATAAAAAGAAGGACGTCTATGACGAAGACATTATTGCCCTCGTCGAAGATGAAATAACGCAAGCTTCGGAAGCGATAAAATTTGTATCGCTTGGTATTATTGCAGGTTCAAAAGGGCCACAACAAGCAGATTTGGAACTGGAGATCGATGGTAAGGTCCGAGCTATTCAGGCGACGGGTGATGGGCCCGTAGATGCGACTTTCAACGCTATTAGCGCGCTGATGTCTCATACGGCGAAATTGCAGCTTTATCAGGTGCATGCTGTTACAGAGGGTACTGATGCGCAGGCACAAGTCACTGTTCGGTTAGAAGAAGATGGTAAGTCGGTGAATGGACAGGGGGCTGATACAGATACCTTGGTTGCATCGGCAAAGGCCTATATACATGCATTGAATAAGTTGATTGTTAAGCGGGCTAAAACTGCGCCAGAGGCACTTAGCGCATAAAATATGCGCGAGGATGTAAAAAAAGTTTTTTAAAGGTGCGCAGCGGCGTAAAAAGACACTCGGAGGAACAAGTTTAAAATATGTTGTCAAGTCTCCTAGGAATGCTGTCCGCTGATATGGCGATTGATCTGGGCACAGCCAATACGCTGGTTTACGTTAAAGGCCAAGGCATCGTGTTGAATGAGCCCTCAGTGGTGGCTATTGCAGAAATCAAAGGTAAGCGCCAAGTGCTTGCAGTTGGTGACGAAGCAAAAATGATGTTGGGCCGAACGCCTGGTAATATAGTTGCTATTCGGCCGCTTCGAGATGGCGTTATCGCTGATTTTGAGGTTGCGGAAGAAATGATTAAGCATTTCATCCGCAAAGTTCATAACCGCCGCAGTTTTGCCTCGCCACAGGTTATTGTGTGTGTGCCGTCAGGCTCAACAGCCGTTGAGCGACGAGCTATTCAAGAATCGGCTGAAGCAGCAGGCGCACGCCAGGTGTTTCTTATTGAGGAGCCAATGGCGGCTGCGATTGGTGCTGGTCTCCCTGTAACCGAACCGACGGGGTCCATGGTGGTAGATATCGGCGGTGGTACGACTGAGGTAGCGGTTTTGTCTTTAGGTGGTATCGTTTATTCCCGCAGTGTGCGAGTTGGTGGTGATAAGATGGATGAGGCGATCATTGCCTATATTCGTCGTAATCATAATCTCTTGGTAGGCGAAAGCAGTGCGGAACGGATAAAAAAGGAAATAGGCGTAGCGTGTGCACCAGAGCAAGGCGACGGCAGAGTTATGGAGATCAAAGGTCGCGATTTGATGAATGGCGTGCCGAAAGAGCTTGTAATCAGTGAACGTCAAATTGCTGAAAGTCTAGCGGAGCCGGTGGGAGCAATTATTGAAGCGGTTAAGGTCGCACTCGAACATACAGCGCCCGAATTGGCTGCAGATATTGTCGATAAAGGGATTGTCCTTACCGGTGGTGGCGCACTCTTGGGTAATCTTGATTATGTACTTCGCCATTCGACCGGTTTACCAGTATCCATTGCCGATGATCCGTTATCATGCGTAGCGCTTGGAACCGGGCGATGCCTTGAAGAGCTTAAAACGCTGCGTACCGTTTTGATCAGTATGTATTAGTAGCCAATTGGTATGGCTCTGTTTGTCTGGTGGTCGGAACAAAGGGGATTTAGGGTTGAAACCGAATAGGAGCAGCGTCCTTCGTTTAGCCGCACCAGTGCGGAATTTCACTCAGAAATTTTCTTATTTGTTCCTTTTGTTTGGTGCGCTCGCAATCATATTGCTAGGCCGAGCAGATCCTCAGATTTTTGAACGCACTAGGATGGCGGTTACTGACATCGTAGGTCCAATACTTGATGCTGCCTCTCGTCCACTAGCATCCGCTTCTGATGCTATTAGCGAGTTACAACACCTATCACAATTGCGGGAAGATAATGCCACTCTTCGTCTTGAAAATAGAAGGCTAATTCAATGGCAAACAGCGGCACGGTCTCTCATTGTGGAAAATGAGGAGCTGCGCCGCTTGTTGAGCTTTGTGCCCGACGATGTGGCCAAGTCCGTAACTGCTCGGGTTATCGGGGAGTCGGGCGGTACGTTTGTGCGCAATATTTTGATCAATGCGGGACGACTGGCCGGTGTTGCTAAGGGGCAAGCGGCAATAGTCAGTACTGGGTTAGTAGGGCGTGTCCAGGAAGTGGGAGAGAGGTCCGCGCGAATTTTGTTGATCACGGATCTCAATAGCCGCATTCCAGTGCTAGTTGAATCTACCCGACAGCGTGCGGTGTTGGCCGGTGATAACTCGGATCGGCCGCGTTTGTTGCATTTGCCCGGTAATGAGGTGGTAGAAAAAGGGGAACGGATCGTGACATCTGGGCATGGTGGTGTGTTTCCGCCAGGATTACCAATTGGTGTCGTTGCTCGGTCAAGTAAGGTGGATGCTATTGTGCAGCCTTTCATTCAAGGTGAAAAAGTGGAATTTATCCGTTTGATGGATTTTGGCTTGATAGGCGTTTTGAGCGATTTGGAATGGCGGACTAAAGCAGGTTGGCCAGAACGGCATGACAAGCCTACGAAACAATGATTGATCGAAACAGTAGTTGGTATTGGCTGGACTACGTGGCACGGTATGCTGCACCATTATTGATTACGATAGGCCTAGTCCTGGTCTCACAAGTTCCTCTTCGATTACCTGGTATTGCGCCGGTCACGATAGGCTTTAGCCTAATTGCGGTTTTTTATTGGGCGCTTCATCAGCATGATATGCTGCCGGCGGTAGCCGTTTTCTTTATTGGTTTATTACAAGATATGCTTGTCGGTACACCTATTGGCCTAAGTGCGTTCTCTCTCCTTTTTGCTTATGGGGTTGTTATTTCTCAGCGGCGTTTTTTCTATCGAAAGTCCTTTCTCGTGGTTTGGTTAGGGTTTTCAATAACAGCGATTTTGTTCGGGGTTTTGCGCTGGGGATTGGTATCTTTCATTGAAGGACGAGTCGTCCTGTTGGGGCCAACCATAATTGAATTTTTCCTTACCGTTACTTTTTATCCTATATTCGGATATATCTTCGTATTAGTTCATCGGTCTTTGCTGCGCGAGGCCTAGATGAAACAAGAGCAAACACAGGATAAGGTTTTTAATCGCCGCGCTGCAATATTGGCGGCGGGACAACTGACCGTGTTTTTAGGCCTCAGCGCACGCATGTATTACTTACAAGTAATCGAAGCCAACCGCTATCGGGTATTGGCCGAAGAAAACCGTATTAGTCTTCGTTTGTTGCCACCACCACGGGGCGAAATTATTGATCGAAAAGATCGACCGTTGGCAGTTAATGTTCAAATCTACCGTTTGGTTATTGTCCCTGAGCAGGCTAAGAACGTTGGTGAAATGCTGACTCGGTTATCGCAATTGGTTGAGGTCAGCGCTGATGACCGCCGTAGGGTACGTCGTGAAGCTAAACGTCGCCGTGCCTTTGTGCCCATTACTGTTCGAGAAAACTTATCCTGGGAAGAAGTGAGTCGTATCGAAGTCAATGCACCGGATCTACCGGGCATTACAATCGATGTTGCACAAAGCCGCTATTATCCCTTTGGGTATGTATCCGCTCATATATTGGGTTATGTGGCTGCTGTATCGGAAAAAGAGTTGTCCGGTGATCCTGTCTTGGAATTACCAGGTTTCCGGATTGGCAAGAATGGAATAGAACGGCGTTATGATCTTGAGCTTCGTGGTCGTGCTGGTAATACGGAAGTGGAAGTAAATGCACTGGGCCGGGTAATTCGTGAAATCGCCCGCAAAGATGGCCAGCCTGGCCGTGGAATTTCTCTGACTGTCGATATAGACCTTCAAAAGTTTATTACGAAACGTGTCTCCCTAGAGCGTCGCGCTTCGGTTGTAGTCATGGATACGCATAACGGCGATGTTTTAGGAATGGTCTCGAGACCGGGATTTGACCCGAATGCCTTTAACAGTGGCATGACGGTTGGCGAATGGAAAAAGCTTGCTAGTAATCCTGACCGACCTCTTACAAACAAAGCGATCGCTGGGCAGTATGCGCCGGGGTCAGTTTTCAAAATTATTGTGGCAATGGCAGCGCTTGAGAGCGGCATTAGGCCTAACATATCGGCTGAGTGTGAAGGTGTCTTAGAGTTTGGCGATGAATTATTTCACTGTTGGCGGAAAGACGGGCATGGGAATGTAGACCTCGTCGATGCTATTAGAGAATCTTGTGACGTTTATTTTTATGAGTTGGCACAAAAGCTCGGCATAAATAGTATTGCCAAAATGGCGGTGCGAATGGGATTCGGCGAAGTGCTAGACATAGAAATCCCTGGTGAGCGGCCGGGATTGATCCCTACAAAAAAATGGAAACGCAAAGTCCGCGGCGCCGCCTGGCTGGGTGGTGAAAGTTTGATAAACGCAATTGGCCAGGGTTATGTGTTGGCGACTCCGCTGCAAATGGCTGTAATGGTCGCCCGCGTGGTTAATGGCGGTTATGCGGTCGTTCCTCGCCTCACAAAAGGATTTGATGACGAACATGGTCCGATTCAGAGAGTGACGGATTTCCCATCCCTTGGAATATACCAACGGACACTAAAACTGGTGCAACAAGCGATGGATGAAGTTGTGAATAATCCAAGCGGAGGAACCGCATATCGCGCACGTATTATCGAACCTGCTTGGCAAATGGGCGGTAAAACCGGGACATCTCAGGTGCGTCGAATAACGCTGCAAGAGCGTGAAATGGGATTGAAGAAGAATGAAGAACGGCCCTGGAGAGAGCGGGATCATGCGCTTTTTGTTGGCTACGCGCCTATATCATCACCTCGCTATGCTTGCGCTGTTGTCGTTGAACATGGTGGCAGCGGTGCAAAGGCGGCTGCGCCGATTGCACGCGACGTCTTGCGTGAGGCTCAGCGATTAGACTCGGCTGCCACGCGGTTAAAGAAAGTCGCACAAAATGAGAAATAAAGTGCGATGAAAAAATATAGTGGGCATAGTTCCATGAAACGCACTTCTCTTGGAAACCCGGAAATGCGTTTAGTTGAAAAACTGGGGCAGATAAATTGGACTATGGTGCTCCTCATTTTAGCCGTAGCTTTTATTGGCTTTGCAATGTTGTATTCTGCTGCCAAGGCTAGCTTTGATCCCTGGGCATCGCGCCAGATTCTAAGGTTTGTGATTGGGCTCTTTTTAATGTTTGCAATCGCTATCATGGATATTCGATTCTGGATGCGGCATGCGTATCTTTTCTATGGGACCGGCTTAGTCCTCCTAGTAGCAGTGGAAGTTGCTGGCTCCATTGGTATGGGCGCACAGCGTTGGCTTGATTTCGGTGTGCTCCGAATTCAGCCCTCCGAAATTATGAAAATAGCTATCATTATGGCTCTCGCGCGATATTTTCATACTTTAGCGATTGAGGATGTGGGGCGGCCTTTATACCTATTAGTACCGCTGTTCATTACCCTTGCCCCTGTGGTGCTTGTGTTGCGGCAACCGGATCTTGGAACAGCGGTGATGATCGTACTAGGCGCAGGTGCTATGTTTTTTATCGCTGGCGTGCGTGTCTGGAAGTTTGTTGTAGTACTGGTCTTGGGTCTGGCTTCTGTGCCTGTGATTTGGAATTTTCTGCATTCCTATCAACGTAATCGTATATTGACGTTTCTCAATCCGGAATCGGATCCTTTGGGAGCGGGTTATCATATTCTACAATCCAAGATTGCATTTGGTTCGGGAAGTGTTTTTGGGAAAGGCTTTATCAATGGCTCGCAGAGTCATTTGGAGTTTCTGCCAGAAAGACATACGGATTTCATCTTTACGATGCTTGCCGAAGAATTCGGTCTCGTAGGTGGCGTTATGGTACTTTTGCTTTATTCAGTTTTGCTGATGTACGGGCTCGCAATAGCGTTGCGGAGCCGTAATCAATTCGGGCGCCTTTTGGCTATGGGGTTGACGACGAACCTCTTCCTCTATGTTTTTGCCAACGTTGCCATGGTGATGGGGGTAATTCCAGTGGTCGGAGTTCCACTACCATTAATTTCTTATGGTGGTACCGCTATGTTTAGTGTTTTGGTTGGTTTCGGGCTGATTTTGAATGTGTATGTCCACAAGGACTTACGAATTGGACGGCATTGGTCTGAAAGTAGCGTCTAATGAAGCGCATCGATACAAACCCTAATAGTGCAAATCCGTCTCAGCAACAAATCAGCAGCCTTTTAGAACATTATAATGCTGGGCGATTTGGTGATGCAGAAGCGTTAGCTATATCCATTACTCAACTATTTCCGGAAGAACAATTTGTTTGGAAAGTACTGGGCGCTGTATTAAGGCAAACGGGAAGGAGTTTGGAGGCTGTAAATGCTAATAAAAAAGCAGTTGAGTTAGATCCTCAAGATGCTGATGCCCACAATAACTTGGGCGTTACACTCCAGGACCTGGGTAGATTAAGCGAGGCCGAGGTAAGCTATTCGCATGCGATAGCTCTGGAACCTGGCTTTGCTGAGGCCCACTGCAACTTGGGTATTACGCTCCATACGCTTCAACAACCGGGTAGATTAGAAGAAGCAGAAGAAAGTTTAAGACACGCGGTAGCATTAAAACCAGAATTTGCTGAAGCGCACTGTAATTTGGGTATCACACTTCAAGAACTAGGTAGATTTGAAGAGGCTGAAGTAAGCTTTAGGCAAGCGATAGCGTTGAATTCTAATTATCCGGAAGCCCATAGCAACTTGGGTATTACGTTAAACTCGATGGGCTTAAAAGAAAGGGCCCTAGAGCACTTTGAAATAAACCTTCAATTAGTGAGGGGGCTGAATCCTATAAATCGTCATCATGATAGTTTTATAAAGATCAGCAAAGCAAAGATTGATCATGATATTGAGCAGTTCGAATATTTAGCTACTTCGGGTTGTGACAGTAAAAAATTCAAAGACCTTGCCGATCTCTTCAAAACTGTATCATCAGAAATTAATTATAAATCAGAAACGGATATTTTGACTCTAAGCAACAAACATCAAAGTTTCTTAAGAGATACTTACAATCGCCCTCTTCATATTCTTGACGCTCCTGCATTAAATGACTCGGCAATAGGTAAGACCCTCAATGTAAGTAAGATTACTGAGGACTATTTTGAACATGAGTTTGGTTTAACTTACTTCGATGAGTTTCTAAGCTCTGCCGCCCTAGAGTCTCTCAGAGAGTTCTTGCTGGGAAGCACAATTTGGTTCGATTTCTTCCATGATGGTGGGTATGTAGGGGCCTATCTAACGGAAGGCTTGGCCTGTCCATTGGTTCTGCAAATTGCCGAGGATCTCAGAAATAAACTTCCAAAAATATTTAAAAACCATCACTTAACTCAGCTTTGGGCATATAAGTATGATAGCCGTGCTTTCGGCATAAATAACTCTTTCAAAGGAATAAATGTTCATGCAGATTTTGCGGCTGTAAATGTAAATTTTTGGATCACCCCTAAATCGGCAAACTTGGACCCATCTTCGGGTGGATTGATCGTATATAATACCGAGGCACCTTTAGAATGGGATTTTAAAACCTACAATAATAATGAAGAAAAGATACGCGCGGAGATCGAAAAGTATGATCAGAAAAAAACGATCATACCTTACAATGAAAATAGAGTTGTGATTTTTAATTCAAATTTATTCCATGAAACAGATAAAATTGAGTTTAGTGAAGGGTATGAAAATCGGCGTATCAATATCACAATGCTATTTGGGAGGAGGGAGTTATAAAAAGCAAATAGATATTTTGAGAGCGATCTCTACAAGAAGCACTCAAGTAAGCAAATACCCCTGATGGGAAAAGCGGAATGTGTTTTATGTACCATCCATCTTCCATGATAGCCGAGTAATAACATTGTTACCTACGGGTAGTTTATGTCGCGTACCATACCCAGATTGCCAGAGAAAATGGGCTACATAACGCTGATGTAGATATTTTCTGGCCAATCAATATTAAGTTATAACCGGAAAGAAGGATCATCCCGGTTTGCCTGTCGAAGCACGGCGGCCCATTCGTCGGTGCCCAGTGGTTTCTTCTCCCACCGTTTCTTGTACTGGTCTCGAGTGTGTTCGCAGACTTCTTTTGGTACTTCCTTATATTCGGCACCGCCCATCATAAGCTTAGTTTGTACTCGGCAGGTGTCGACCAATCGGTCCATAAGAGCGAAAGTCTCTGCGATATTACGCCCGACCGTTAACAGCCCGTGATTGCGCATGATCATGCATTTCTTATCGCCCAGCTCCTCGGCTATAACAGGCCCTTCTTCATCATGATCAGCCAAACCTTCGTAATCATGGTAGGCCACTTCACCATAGAAGGCGAGACTCTCTTGGTTAATAAACTGAAGGCCTTTTACGGAAGCTGAAACGGCGACGCTGGACTCCTCGTGGATGTGCAGCGAAGCACCGCGATCTGGCTTCAAATCTAGCAACGCGCTATGGAAATTGAGGCCAGCCGGTCCCGGCGGTAAATCCGACTTCGTAAGCTGATTGCCGTTCAGGTCGAATTTGATGAAATCGCTGGCTGTTAGTTCAGACCAAAATAGGCCACGAGGATTGATCAGTATTTTATCTGGCTCGTCGGGAATGCGGGCGACGAAGTGATTGCGGATATTTTTGTTCCAGCCAAACTTATATGCGATCCGGCAGCCCGCAGCGAGATCGACGCGGGTTTGCCATTCGCTATCGCTGACTTGTCCCTTAATGGAATTGTGTTTGCGATCGGTGATGGTGGATGCTTGCACCATGTTGTTGCCTCCCAAGATCCTAATTTTGTCTAGTTTCCCATCCGATAATAGGCTGCGTTATGCTAAACGGAAAGTACTCTCCGCAATGATTTTTTCTTCGTCGGTGGGAACAACGTAGACATCGATTGTGCTATTCAACGCATGGATTCGCGTGGCATTTGCATTGTTATTTTTTTCATCCAACCGAGCCCCCATCCACTCCAGTCCTTTGACAATGCGAGCGCGGATATTGGGTGCATTTTCGCCGATACCGGCGGTGAATACTATTGTATCGAGACCCTCTAGGTCAGCGATTAGGGCCGCCAGTTCTCGAACCGCTCTATAGACGAAAAAATCAATAGCCTCTTTTGCATGTGGGCTATCGCTTTCACCCAATTCTCGCATGTCGCTAGAAATGCCC
The DNA here is from genome assembly GCA_002724395.1 of Rhodospirillaceae bacterium. Taxonomy (GTDB): domain Bacteria; phylum Pseudomonadota; class Alphaproteobacteria; order UBA8366; family UBA8366. Next base: position 106,563 of record PBOR01000030.1, read on the forward strand.
GAGATGCCTAAGAGTCCCGACTTGTCGTTTAGCAGAGCTGAGATTTCGCTGAGCGACATATCTTTGTCTTGTAGTAAATGTAGCAGTATACCTGCATCCAGAGTGCCCGGACGTTTGCCCATCACGAGGCCATCCATGACGGTAAATCCCATTGTAGTATTGATACTCCGTCTCTCTCGCATAGCGCATAGGCTAGCACCATGGCCGAGATGGGCGACGATGACGCGTTCATCTGCTTTGTCACCTATGATTTCCGGCAATACCGAGGCAATATATTCGTAGGACAAGCCATGGAAACCATAGAGCAGAATTCCGTCATCAGTCAGTGCGCGGGGTAGCGCGGTGATTTGTGCGAGCCGAGGCTGCGTACGGTGAAATGCGGTATCGAAGCACGCGACCTGCGGTAAACTAGGCCGTGCTGCCATGATTGCAGTGACACCTTTGAGGTTTTCAGGTTGATGGTTGGGGGCAAGGGGAACGAAATCATTTAACGCGTCGATTATACTATTGTTAATGAGAACGGGTTTGCTGAAGTGGCGGCCGCCATGGACGATACGATGACCGGCGGCAATGACTTTGATATTTCTGGACTTTTCCAGCCAATCTAGAAGGTTTGCGATTAAACCCCCGTGCTCGTCTTCACTCTGAATAGGACGCAAAAAGTTTGCTTCTATCTGCTTCCCATCGATAAACAGTCTTGGCGTCGAGAGCATGGCCTCTATTTTGCCACGACAAATCGATTTCAATTTGTTCGCTGATTTTGCGAATAACGCGAATTTTACTGATGAGGACCCTGTGTTTAGTGCGAAAACAGACAAACCCATTTTGGACTCCTTATTGGTTTGCAACTCGGCGCCAAACGGGTATTAGGTCTTCCCGTAATACGTTTTCCCAAGATAAACGTCTCGTTTCCACGTCTTTCCGAGCCGCGGCACCAACACGTGCTAGCCTTGCTGGATCATTAAGCAGTTCGTCGATCATAGCCGCCCAATGGCTCGAAGATTGGTTTTCAACAATTATACCGTCCTTATTTTGCTCGCTGACGTAAATATCGCCGCCGCCGGGTGCCACCAAAACGGCTGTGCCGCAGGCCTTCGCTTCAAGCACCGCGTTAGGCCAAACCTCTAAAGTCGAGGGAAATACAAATAAATTAGAGGAGGCATTCAAATGTGCGACCTGTTGGGGACTCAGTGTACCGGCAAAACTCACGTGTCCACCGAGTACTTGTTCAATTTCTTCCCGTAAATAGCCTTTGCCTGCTAGAATCAGGTGAAAGTCTTGACCGTGATCTAAAAGGCGTTTAGCGGCCTTTACCAAGGTCATTATGTTTTTGCTAGCGTCAAGACGACCGACAAAAGCGATTAATGGAATGTCGTTACGAATGCCATATTGCGTCCGAAGCTTATTTGCGTCGCTTTTGTTTGGATGAAATAGAGTTTTGTCGATACCGCGCCTTAGCTGTGTATGTGGCAAAGCGTCGGGTACATAAACCGGAAAATTATCATTCCCCGAAGCTAACACAGCAGCGCAGTTGGCTATATGTTTTCTCAAAGACTTTTCCATATAGCGAGAAAATCGATCAGGAAGATCGACTCGATTAATCAACAAGTGTGAGATAAAGTTTTCGCCGAATAATCGCAGGATGGCGCGTTCCGAATAAACCTTTGTGAAACCAGGTGTATTAGTATGAGATGAGTGTACCATAGGTATGCCTCGTTGGCGGGTAAATTTAGCGGCTGTATGGGCGTAAGCGAAGTGACCGTCCGTAGTGTGAATAACATCGTAATTTTTTAAATAGTATTTGAGGCGGCGATGATTCCGAGCCAGATCAGAGTAATCCGCAAGATTGCGTAAAAAAAACAGACGCTCGCTGCTGAAGATAGGTTTCAGCGTTATAATTCTAGATCGTGGCCCCAGAGGGATGATTTCCTCGAATGAACCTTGAAAATGTACCGATAGATCAATGTCCTCATTTATTTTTACAGATGCTTCGGCAATGCGTTCCCAACATTTCACATGTCCGCCCGCATGTGGGCCTCGGCCCAGGTCTACGAGGACCCCTACTTTTAACATGCCAACTCCCAGGACTAAAAGATCGTTGATTTATGGCGCTCGGCTTTCAGGCTGGTCAAGCGTCGTCGATTGCAAAGCTGTGTTAACTTGGTTTTTCTATAAATATTTTAAGTTAAAATTAGAGAGTAAATCAAAGCGTTCCTTGACGCGATAATTTGGTCATGCGAGGCAAGTCCCCTAATCACAGATGTAGAAGCGATGGCTATTAAGCAAACCAATATTGATAGTTTGTTGGAAAAAGGTGTCGACCTGATGCGACAGGGTGCATTCGTCGATGCAGAAAAGATTTTCCACGAAGTTTTACTGAAGGCGCCTGGGGAGCCAACCGCATTAGAGGCCCTCGCGGTGATATTAATGGAACAGGGTAATTTGCCCGAAGCAATCGAGAAATTTAATAAGGCTCTACAAAACGGCAGTAAGCGGCCAGATTTGCATTATAATTTAGGCAATGCATATGCGGCGGCTGGCCAGTTTCCTGATGCGGCTATCGCTTACAGCTGCGCGGTTGAGCTTGAAGATGGTTTTATTGAGGCATGGTTAAATTTGGCGGAAGTATTGGAAAGGCTCGACCGATTGCAAGAATCGATTGATGCCTATGAAAAGGTACTGGAACTTGACTCTGATCTGGCGCCCGCCCTCACTAATCTTGGGTGTGTTTTAACAGAAGCTGGACAGTTTGGTGAGGCAATTATAGCGTTCGAGAAATCTATTGAGTTAGAGCCAGCATTTCCACCGACACATACTAACCTTGGTAATGCGCATAAATATGCAGGTGAATTAGGGCTGGCAATAGCTGCACACCGTGAGGCTATACGATTGGCACCGGGTTATGCTGATGCTCACTATAATTTAGGAACAGCTTTGTCCATGGCCAGTGAATTCGGTGAAGCAGAAGAAGCTTTTCTTTCTGCTTTGAAATTTAGCCCGTCCCTTAGCCGCGCCAAGCTGGCATTAGGCGCGGCTAAAATTGGGTTGGGAAAAGCTAAGGCAGCTATTGAATTATGTGATGCATCCCCCCCAGATGATTGTGAGATGTTGGCGCTCAAATCATTCGCAATGGCAGCTGATGGGTTAGGGGACGAGGCACGTTCCTTTGCGGACTATGATCGATTTGTGACTTCGACTAAATTGTCGCCTCCATCAGGCTATTCTTCTTTGGAAGCGTTTAATGACCTTTTGGTCGAGCATGTTTTGGAACATCCTTCATTGGCCCATGCTCCGACAAGCCATGCCACTGTAAATGGCCAGCACACGGGTAATTTGTTGATAGGACCGAAGGGGCCATTTGCAGATTTTGAGGAAGCGTTGTGGCAGGCCGTTGGCTCCTATCAAAAAAATCTCTCCAAATCATCCGCGCACCCGTTTCAAGGTGAACGGGAATTATCTGAATTAGTAGCTTGGGCTATTGTTTTGGAGAGTGAGGGCCACCAGGTGCCTCATATCCACCCGACAGGCTGGATCAGTGGCGTTTATTATTTACGATTACCCAATTTTGAGGCAGCTACTAAAAGGAAAAGCTCAGCCGGTTGTCTCGAGTTCGGTGCTCCGCCGCCGGATATTCCGTTTGACGGAGAGCCGCATTTAAAAACCGTTCAGCCCGAAGAGGGGATGCTTGTTCTTTTCCCATCATTTTTTTATCACCGAACTATACCGTTTGAAGCGGAAACGGCCCGGGTGAGTATAGCATTCGATTTTCGTCCGGCCGATTCATAAAACTGAAGGGTAGATTATGTACGAACTCTTAAAGGGTCTGCGGGTTATCGAAGTGTCGGCTTTTATCGCTGCGCCTTATGCGGGGCTCAGTCTAGCCCAAATGGGCGTCGATGTAATTCGAATTGATCCCATAGGTGGTGGTTTGGATTATCGGCGTTGGCCGGTTACCGAAGAAGGGCGCAGCCTGTATTGGGCGGGGCTCAATAAGGGCAAAAAATCCATTGCACTGAATGTGCGTGAAGACGAAGGGCGCGAAATAGCCCACGCTTTGATGGCTGAGCCAGGACCGCAAAAAGGTATGGTGATTACTAATTTGCCACCGCGTGGTTGGTTGGCTTACGAGGCTATTAAAGCAAAACGCGAAGACCTGATTATGGTAAGTATTGTTGGTAACCGAGATGGATCGGTAGCACTCGATTATACGGTTAACGCGGCAGCTGGTTTTCCGCTAGTAACCGGACCAGTGGACTACAGCGGGCCGGTCAATCACGTCATGCCGGTTTGGGATGTGGTCGCAGGTTTATCTGCGGTCCAAGGTTTAATGGCCGCTGAGCGGAAGCGTCAGGAGACCGGAGAAGGTGAGTTCGTTCAACTCGCTCTATCGGATACTGCGTTCGCAACACTCAGTCATCTTGGCTATATAGGGGAAGCTGAAATAAAGGGCGAAGACCGGCCGAAGACGGGGAACCACGTGTTTGGTACCTATGCACAGGATTTCGGTACGTCAGATGGCAAACGCGTCATGGTTACAGCCTTCACACCCCGCCATTGGCAGGTGTTAGTCGATGCTACAGATACGGCTAATGCAATGGCTTTAATAGAAAAAGATCAACAGTGTGATTTAAGGCGTGAAGAAAACCGTTATGCGGCCCGCGGTCCTATCACGGATGCTCTAAAGGGTTGGTTTGAAATCCACACGTTTGATCAGGTCCAGTCGGCACTGGATGAAGCGGGCGCGTGTTGGGGTCCATATCAATCGGTGACCGAGGCTATCGCAAATGATCCGCGACTATCTACCGAAAGCCCTTTATTCGATGAAATCGATCAGCCGGGCATTGGGCGCTATCGTGCCGCAGGAGCTATGATGGATTTTGCCGGAGAAGATCGGGTGCCGGTTCGTCCCGCACCGGTCCTCGGCCAAGATACTGATCAGGTATTGTCCGAAATTTTAGGTTTTAGCGATGGCGAATTAGGCCGGTTACACGATCAAGGTATTATTGGAAATGCGGTACCCTAAGGTAAGTAACTGTTAGGAACGTTTTGCGGAGCAGAATGCCCATAAACAGTGCGTGCCTTAAATCGTCTATCTGTGAAGCAATATTTTGCTCCGCACTCCTGCATTGATGCATAATTATGGATTATGCGTCTCCTTAGCGCGTGCGCTGATTGAACTAACGATTAGCAATTACATGAGAAAGAGGGGCGTGATGGCTCAGTAATTCCATTTTAAATTTACGCCAGCGCTATGGCTCTCATATTGTTGAGTGGAATCGTTCGACCAATTTTGTTCGTAACTATAGCTTCCGACAATATCGATGGCTTCTTGGATGAAGCCTTTATAGGTCAGACTGGGTCTGCTGATAAGGTTCGAATCACGCCGCTTCCCGGCGACATCTGCCTCGCTATCGTCGTAAAAACGGCAGAAATAGTTGATGTCCGCTCTAAATAGAAGTTTTTCTAGGAAAGGGATTTCGTACTGCGCTGAAATAGCCGGTTCAATATAACGGAAACGATCTTGCCTAGCATTGTTGTACGTTAGGCCCGGTGTCAGGAAAAAGTAATCACCTTTCTGTAAAAGACTATAGAGCGCTAAGGTAGCGGATAATTGGGCCTCGGCAGCATTTCTACCTTTAAATTCCGATGAAAAGTTCTCTCGGCTTATTTTAAACTCAGCTTTATTGAGCCAATAGCCCTGCAAGTTTTCAATCGATACCGAGGCGCCTCCCGTATCGGAGAACCGCTCATAGTTGAGTAAACTGATTTTTCCAAACGGCGCGAGAGCTAATTGCCAATTATTCGCTAACGGAAACACTGGGCCCACTTTGAGGCTCAGGCGATTAAAATCGCTGTCACGATCCCTAAGATAAAGGTCACCATAGACGAAAAGATCGGTGCGCAGCCGGAAATCGTGCATTTTACCTAACATTCGTTCATCGAAAAACGAGCCGGATGCATTAAGAATAGTACTATTAGTGCGTGGAATGATATCCGGCCTACCGCTAGCACCGCTCGCATAGCGAAAGCCGCCATCAAATGAGAGAGTTGTTTTCGTGCTATTAACATTGGTGGTGGTTTTGCCGTTATCCACATCGTGTTTTGAACGCAGTAATAGCTCTTTGGTGGTGGCGGGACCAAGAATGGATGAAATTCGCTCGAACCCTGCTTTGGCGGCCGCATTATTATGATCGACGCGGAGCGCGCGCTGATAGGCAAGTAACGCCTTAAATTTAGTACCTTCAGCTTCCATCAATTGAGCGTAGCGTAAATTGAGGGCGATATTACCTGGGTCTTGCTGCAGTGCTAAATAAACCTGGTTGCTATTCGGTGCGGCGACGGCTTTTTGGACGGTCTGACCGTAAAAAGCATTATACGCACGAACATAATCTTCGTAGGTGGCGATCGCATAATTGTAATAAGAATTAATTAGATCGGACCGTTTGGTGAGCAGAGAGTGTTCGTAATTCACACGTGCCAACTGGGCCAGATTGTAGTAGTGCAGAGGTAGCTCTCTCGCTTGCGCGCACCCCAACCACGCCACCATTATGACTAATAATGCGGATATAAACCGGCACGGACCCCACACCACACACGATCGTACCGGCGACCTTAGCGAAGGTGCGCCCTTACCTATCATTTTCTTTTCTTATTCTTTTTGTTTAGTATCCAAGTCTGCCGTTTAACCACCTTGGCTCCCAAGGAAAGTCGCTAAACGTGTCAAACATGGTTCACCACTCACGACAGTAGACCTAGTAGACGTTTAGCTCAAGAATATTCGGTAAAAACTATTTCGATTTGTAGAGGATTACTTACCACTTATCCGTGATTGAAAGCTCTTATACTTTCGATACTTAAAAAGATTCAAATTTGATTTCCTCATTCCACCGTAGCACTTTGGCTTTTTGTGGCTGGATGTAGCATCAGACTGGTGATTTCCTTTAAATTCCTCTCGTTCTCAAGGTTTTGTAGGCGTTCGAAAAGAGGTTTGATCGCGTCATATTGTAAAGTTCGGAGCGCGCAATCTTCAAATTTTTCCCAAAGCTCATCATCTCGCATTGGATTACTAAGTCCTCGGCCTAAATCGACGGCATTATAACTTGAAAATTTTTCCCCATTATTAGTTGTAACAATAACTTCAGCTGCATGGTACGGTTGAGAATCTGGGGTCATATCCGGATGTACGCGGGCGTCGACTTTCTTAAGTAATTCACGGATTTTAGGTTGCTCGAAGGCTTCCCGTTCGAAATGGGCGAGTTTTATGCGCCCGTCAAGCAGTGCTCGGGATACGGTGTACTGCTGACTAAATTTACACTGCAGCGGTGTTTGAGGGTTTGGGTTATTGGTATGGGGCAATCGGAATGGGTGAACGAGGACTTCAATCTTTTTAATTTGGTCTATTTCGATATTGTTGTCGGCACGTATGCTTAGCGCTGCTTCAATTGGTGGGTGGGTGGCACCACAGCAGGGATGTTTTTTCAAACCGACACCGACACTTACGAGATCGAATGGATTGCCCCAATCTGCTAGCATTTTATCGACGTTATAGGTGCCAGGTCCGTTAAAGACCTCTAAAAAGCCTTGTTTGTGTTCGAAAGCGTTATCGTTCGAGGTGAAACCTTCTTTTGCTAGCATGGCGGCATACAAGCCGTTTCGGTTGCCGTGTCCCACATGTAGTGGTTTCGTCATGGATCCAAAATTAGATTTGATGCCGGATGCTAATGAAGCTGCTATTCCTAGTGCTTTTGCGGTTTGTTCGATACTCAGTCCTAACAGTCGCGAGGCTGTTGCGGTTGCGCCGAACACGCCAAGTGTTGCGGTCGGGTGCCACCCCTTATCGTAATGATGCATATGGACACCGCGTGCTATGCGCGAAATAGTTTCCTGACCGACCACATAGGCCAAGATGGCATCCTTACCGTTTATTTCAAGCACGTCGCCGAGTGCAAATATGATAGGCATCACCATTACGGTTGGATGACCTCCCATTGTAATAGCCATATCGTCGAAATCGAGTGCATGGGCGGACGTGCCGTTTATCAACACCGCATCTAAGGGATTAGTGCGGTAGTCTCGTCCGAACACGGCACTAGGTCCTTCGGCACCCGCAAAGCCTGGCATTTTTTCGATGATTTTCACCATGTCTTCTGCTGCGCCAACAAATGCGCAGCCAACCGCATCTAGCAGAGCAGTGCGTGCTAACGGAATGGCTTCAGCAGGCAAGTCCTCAAATTTAATCGCATTGATGCGTTCAGCTAAGTCGTATGAAATTGTCATCGTGGATGCTCCCAGGATTGATCTAGTTCCGGATATCTTCCAGAAACCATTCTGATGGGATCTCATTACCGAGTCCCTGTTCTTTGCACTTAAGATACACCGCCCCGCCGCAAGATGCGAATTGCAGGCCGTTATTGCCTTGGTTTTCGTAATAGGTAATTTGGTCGTCGCTGGTGCGCCCCGGTACGTTGCCGGAAACGAGGTCCACGAAACATGGTAGCAAATGGTGCGTTTCTTCGCTGGGATCCTTGAAGGGAACACGCTCCAATTCCATGTCAGAACCCGCCACATAGCCGCCAGTGCCGCCCCCGATAGCATTCATGAATCCCTCACCGTCAGGGAGTTTAATTTTTTCATTACCTTGGCGGATGGCAACGTCGAAGTAATTAATTTGACTTGGGCCAACTTCAAAATCGTTGAGATTGACGACAAACATACCTGGCTCAAGCCAACCAGCCTCAAAAGTAGGAATCATGCTGTCCGTGCAACTACAAACGATATCCGAACCTTTCATGGCTTCGTGTGCTGTTTCGACCGGCGTTACCTCGATTCCAAGTTTCGCTGCCATTTTTTTTGCGTAAATATTGCGATTTTCTGGATTACGACTGAACACTTTTACGCGTTCGATATCGCGCACACATTTGATGGCCTCTAAGTATGAACACGCCATGCCGCCGGAGCCGATCATGCCGAGCGTTTTGGAATTATCACGGGAAAGATATTTAGCGCCAATGGCTGCCGCCCCGCCGACCCGCATATGTTGCAGAATTCCGTCATTCATTATGGCCAATGGTTCGCCATTATCGGTGCTGAATAAATAAACTAGGCCGCAATAGGTGCCCGGTTTGACGCAGAATTTGCTTTGATTCGCCACTTCACCTTTTTCGTTCTTAGGCCAGCTCATAATATCCGATTTGATACGACTGGCAAAAAAGCCGTTACAGGCGCCCTCAGTGGATCCCCAGCGGAAGTAACTGTCCTCCCATTGGCTTGGTGCATAGACATCGATCCTGGGTCGCAAGACCGACGCGCGCGATGCAAGACCGCGAAAGGCTGCTTCCTGTACATCTATGCAGGTTTGCATATCCAGTGTTTGTTCGACAATTTCGTTACTGATAATGAGCATTCATTTCCTCTGAAATAACTTTAATGTGTGTGATTGAGAGCAAACCGTATTTGTGTATGCTTTCAGCTGTATTATGCCAGGAAAATCTGAAGCGAGGGAGGCTATGAGTATAGAGGTAGTTCCGTTGGACGCTGGGTTGGGAGCGGAGGTGTGCGGACTTGATATTAGTAAGCCCTTGGATAGACCGACAGTCGCTGCTGTGCGTACGGCTTGGCTGGAGCATTGCGTGCTCCTATTTCGTCAGCAATCACTCAACGATGATCAATTGCTTTCCTTCACGAGTCAGTTCGGCGCCTTGGAATTCCCGCCGACCAAGCTTTTAGGCTTGAAAAATAAAATTAATCAAAAGGATGAAGTGCCGCCGGAAATCAACGTTATTTCAAATGTAACGGAAAACGGGGTTGCGATCGGCCAGCTGGGTGCCGATGAGTGCGCCTGGCATACAGACAGCGCCTTCGTTGAAATTCCCCCAGCGGCTAGCCTTCTCTATGCGCTCGAAATTCCATCCCACGGCGGAAATACTTCTTTCTTGAACATGTACAAGGCATGGGAGACTTTAGACCCTGAGGTGCAAAAGGCAGTGGAAGACCGCGCGGTCAAGCATGATTTTACTTATACAAGCGCTGGTCATCGGCGGAAAGATTATCCGGAGGTGAGTGATCCATCGAAAGCGCCTGGGCCTACTCACCCGATTGTTCGCACCCACCCCGAAACCAAGCGGAAATGCCTCTATCTTGGTCGTCGCTTAAATAGTTACATCATGGGATTGTCGTTGAACGAGAGTGAAGAGCTGTTGGACAAAATATGGCTTAACGCGGTGCGGCCTGAATTCATGTATGAACATGTTTGGGCGGTGGGTGATTTAGTCATGTGGGATAATCGTTGCGCCATGCATCGTCGTGAGGCTTTTGATAATACGCAACGCCGGGTCATGCACCGTTCACAGTTGCAGGGCGACCGGCCTTATCAGTAAAGGATTTTTTTAAATGTCCGATGATAACATGCGCGCCATCATCTGTGAGAAATGGTGCGACTATGATGATTTGACGTTGACCGATATGCCCCGACCCGCACTGCAGCCGGGCCATGTACGCGTCGCCGTTCGCTATGCCGGTGTCAGTTTTGCGACTACATTGGTGGTAGCGGGTAGATATCAGCGAAAGCCGCCATTGCCTTTCGTGCCTGGTACTGAAATTACAGGTGAAGTGATCGAAGTGGCTGACGATGTGACGCGCTGCAAGGCGGGCGATATCGTATTTGGAGCAATCGATTGGGGTGGTTATGCGCAAGAGGCGGTGGTGCCTGCGGTCAATCTCCATTTACTGGGTGCGGGTTTGGATATGGCTGCGGCAATAGGTCTCGCGATCTCTTATCCTACTTCATATGGTGGGTTGGTATGGCGCGCGAATATTCAACCAGGCGAGTTCTTACTGGTACATGGAGCGGCTGGTGGCGTAGGTCTCGCCGCTGTTGAAATCGGCGTGGCTTTGGGTGCCAAAGTGATTGGTGTCGCTAGTTCTGCAGAGAAACGCGCGGTCGTTGAGGCGCGCGGTGCTTCGGCTATTGATGGGGCAGACTTTAAAACCCAAGTCATGGGAATGTCCGGTGGGGGCGTCGATGTAGTCTACGACCCGGTCGGCGGCGGCGTGGCGCGGCCGTCTATCAGTTGTCTCAAACCCGACGGGAGACTGGTGACCATTGGTTATGCCGGCGGCGATATTCCTGAAATTGGCTTCAACATCCTGTTGGTTAAGAACATTTCCGTAATGGGTTTCAATTACGGTGAATATGTTGGCTGGGGCTTAGAGGATTTACGGGATACGTACGCACCACGTGTCAATGCGGCCCAGGCCCAGCTCCTTACCTGGTGGCGAGAAGGCAAAATCCAACCAACTGTTCATTCGTGTCTGCCTTTAAAGCAATTTCGCGAGGCCATGGCGGAAGTGCAAAAGCGTCGCGCAATTGGGCGCGTAGTGTTAGAGATTTAGAAGGCCTGCGCCTCCTTCAGCGAGCGCGATAGTGTGCCGCAGAGTGGCACGGTTAACAGCACGACGCCGGCAACTACATACATAGTGATGGTTATGGATGTGACATCTGCGAGATAACCATAGGCCAGCGGTGCAATAAGACCACAGATAGAGCCCAATGTGTATATAAGCCCGTAAGCTCGTGAGTGTTTTTCGCCTTCGATGAGATCGGGTACTGTGCCATAAATGGCTGATGAAGTCCCATTCAGAAAAATACCAAGGAACGGCAATAGGAAAAAAGCGTAAAGACTTGGCGCTAGAACCACAAGGATGATTAAGCCTGCGGTTGAGAACTCGGTTAGCGCGATGGTTTTTGTTACGCCGATGCGTTCGGCAATTACACCGACGGCAAATTTTCCGCACATCCCGCCGAAGACTGTAACGAGCACGGCGGATGCGGCCCATTCAGTTGAGACGCCCTTTTCGATCATGAGGAAGGCAGCGAAAGTTAAAAAACCATTGCGTGTGGAATTGTCCAGCGCGGTCACTATGCCAAGCGTTAGAAATCCGGTCTTATGTTTTATGCCCCAGCCGTGAGCGGTTTCCTTTATATCCTCATTGGGCGGAATTACAGGAGGGCCACCCACCTGGGCTGCTTTGAGGGAAACAAAAGTTGTGACGGCCATAATAAGCGCAATAGCGCTAAAGGCGTGGACCGGCGCTTGCCAGGAAAGACCATACCAGGCGGTTGCGACGATCGTAGATCCCAGAAAGGCAAATTTCCCAATGTCACCAAATGCGTTATAGGTGCCTAGCGCAGTTCGTTGGCCTTCGTTGGGGAAGGCGTTGCTAATAATCGCGGAGGCGAGTGGGTGTTGAAATGCCCCCCCACAGCCGGCGAAAAAAATGAACGTTAAGATCATCCAAAAATTATTGGCGAAACCGAGGCCGAGAAAGGCGATGCCGGCGAGTGCCGTGCCAATTGACAACAGAGACCGGGCGCCGGTTCTTTCTGATAGCATGCCTATTGGAATTTGGAAGGCAGCAGTAGCGGCTTTGTGAACGGCGCGAATCAAACCAACTTCGGCGTAGGTTAGGTTAAATGCTTCACGCAGTAGGGGTAGCAAGGCGTAAAACATGTCAACAAGCCCATCATGTAGTACATGTGCGCCATTGCAGGTATGTGCCGCTAACTTTGGATTGGATTTAGCCATAGGGGTCTATCGCATAGAGAGCGAAATATTACAAATTTGTGAGGGTCTTAGAAGCTGGGCCGTTTGCGTCATTCAGAGCCTTCCTATAGGTTAAGCGCTCGTAACAAAATGGTGGTTTTATATGGCAATTTCTGCGCATTTTGACTCCTTTGAGGACACTGCGTCCGATACGACGGACTTTTTGGCCGATGTTAAAAGCGGACTAAGTGCTCAAAGCAAGTCATTACCGTGTAAATATTTCTACGACGAAGTAGGTTCCCAATTGTTCGACCGCGTCTGTTACGTGGAGGACTATTATCCGACGCGGACAGAGACTACGATAATGGAAGCATATGCGGCTGATATGGCAAAGGCCATCGGGCCTGGTGCGAAGCTTATTGAATATGGTAGTGGGGCCTCCAAAAAAGTTCGCGTTTTGTTGGACGCCTTGATAGAGCCTGCAGCCTATGTCGCGGTGGATATATCCAAGGAATTTTTACTACAATCCGCCGAAATGCTAGCGGCTGATTATCCAGCGTTGAACCACCATGCATTATGTGTGGATTTTACAAAACCATTCTCGTTACCGGAGGATGTTATCGCTTCCGGGCATCGTGCGGTTGGATTTTTCCCTGGCTCTACAATTGGTAATTTCACACGTGACGACGCAAAAGATTTTCTGTCTGGATGCGCCAAAACACTCGGGGAAGGCGGAGGATTGCTGATTGGTGTAGACCTTAAGAAGGATAAAAAAGTTCTCAATGCTGCCTACAATGATTCGGATGGTATTACCGAGGCATTCAATTTGAATTTATTGGAGCGGATAAATCGAGAGTTAGCTGGTACCTTCGATTTAGGTTGCTTTGCTCATCTTGCTTTTTATAACGAGGATGAAGGGCGGATGGAAATGCATTTGGAAAGTCTTACTGAGCAAACGGTGCAAGTGGGTCAGAATTCGTTTCAGTTCCGCAAAGGCGAGCGTATCCACACGGAGAGCTCTTACAAATACACAATTGAGGAGTTTCAGGCTCTCGCTACATCATCAGGGTTTTCTGCTGTGAGTGTGTGGACGGACGACAATCTCCTATTCAGTGTTCATTTTTTGGAAGTGAGTTAAATAGTTTTATTTTCTCGGAGAGATCTGAGTCTGTCCTCATCGTAACCTAACTTTGTTAATATTTCGTCGGTATTTGCGCCCAGTTCCGGTGCTGGGTTTGTGGGCGTTGGAGTGCCTGTTTCGAATGGAGCATCTAATAAGCGGAACGGCGTGCCGTCTTGCAATGTTAAATCCATGACCCTATCTCGTTCTTTTATGAACGGATTTTCAATGGCTTCGCCCAAATTGAGGATTGGGGCGGCAGGCACAATGCCTGCAAAAATTTCCAACCATTCCGATGTAGTTTTAGCCGCAAGGGTTTCGTCTAGTAGCGTCTGAATATCTCTGCGATTTTCCAAACGTTCCTTGAAGTTAGCGTAGCGTGGGTCGCTGCCCAGTTCTGGTCGACCGATCTTGTCACACAAGATTGGCCAGAATTTTTCCTTATTACACATGAGGAAAATCCAACCGTCTTTTGTACTGAATTGTGCGCACGGAACTAGAGAGGGATGACCCGAGCGTGCCTCACGCCCTTGTATGCAGCGTTCGTTCAAATACCATGTGCCGAGATAACCAAGATTAGACATGGCTAAATCGAATAGATTAGTGTCGATATTTTGACCTTGGCCTGTTTCGCGGGCGCGAATAATTGCAGCGCAGCAGGAAAGTGCCATGGTTTGGCCAGTCATAATGTCAACGAGCGAGAGTCCCATGCGAGAGGGTAGCGTGTCCGGCTCGCCAGTTAATGAAAAATAACCGGCTTCTGCCTGCATCAGGTAATCAAAGCCCGGCCAGTCTTTGCGTGAACCGTCGCGCCCATATGCTGTAAGGAATGCACAAACTATTTTGGGATTAATCTCACCAAGCGTTTCATAGGTGAGTCCCAGTTTTGCCGGAACATCGCCTCGCATATTACAGCATAGTGCGTCCGCAGACCTGACAAGATCGTGGAATACTGCTTTGCCGGCCCGTTTGCTGATATCAAGTGTGATGCTTTTCTTATTTCGATTGAAAGATTGGAAGAACTCGCTAGATGCGGTGCTTTTTCCATTTCCAAGGAAATAAGGGCCAACCGAACGGCTCATATCGCCGCCATCATGCGGGTTTTCGATTTTGATAACTTCTGCGCCGAGGTCAGCCAAATATTGAGTACCACACGGACCAGCGCCATATTGCTCCACTGCTAAAATTTGAACATCACTTAAAGGGAGCATTCTAAACTGGGTTCCGGTCGATTAACTGTTTGGCTATGATGATACGTTGTAGCTCGTTGGTGCCTTCGCCAATAGTTAACAGCGGCGCGTCACGGTAGAGGCGCTCTACCGGGAATTCCGTGGAATAGCCATAGCCGCCATGAATGCGCATGGCCTCCAAGGAACTGGAAATAGCAGCCTCAGTTGCGAAAAGTTTAGCCATGCCGGCTTCCATATCGCAGCGTTCGTTCCTGTCAAAAGATTCTGCAGCGCGGTGAACTAGCAGACGAGCGGCATCTGTTCGAGTTGCCATATCGGCGAGCATCAGCTGGATTGCCTGATGTTGGTGTATCTGCTTGCCGAAAGTTTTCCGTTGTTGCGAATACTTCACCGCTTCATCCAATGCAGCTTGACTTACGCCAACCCCGCGGGCGGCAACATTGATACGCCCCAACTCAAGACCGCCCATGACATGCTTGAATCCGTGACCTTCTTCCCCGCCTATAAGATTTTCCGGCGGCACGCGACAATCTTCAAACACTAGTTCAGCAGAATCGATCCCCTTATAACCAAGCTTTTCCAGCTTACGGGACGGTTTGAAGCCGTCGCCTTTTTCTACAAGAAAAAGACTGATGCCTTTGTGGCGCGGCTCGATCTCCATATTTGTTTTGACCATGACAGCAAAACAATGGCCGTGGATGCCATTTGAAATCCACATCTTAGTGCCGTTTATAACATAGTCGTTGCCATTTTTTACGGCGCGGGTTTGGATCGCTTGCAAATCAGTGCCGCAGCTAGGTTCGGTCAATGCTAAACCGCCGCGCATTTTGCCCGACGCGAATTTTGGCAGCCATTTCTTACGCTGTTCTTCTGTGCCAAAACGCTGCACGGCAGAGGCCATAATCAAGTGTGAATTGAAAATGCCTGAGAGCGACATCCAGGTGCGGCTTACCCGTTCGACAATTTTAGCGTAGGTTAGACAGGATAAGCCGAGGCCGTTATATTTTTCTTCAATTATGGCGCCGAACAAGCCGAGTTCCGCCATCTTGCCGACGATTTCTTCTGGCCAAATATCCTTACGTTCTAACTCCATAACGTGGGGTTCAACGTCACGCACTAAGAAGCGATCAATGGTATCGAGAATGAGGTCGTCATCATTAAAATCGGCGTTCATTGACTAATCCAAGTCCTCAATGGCATTGCCTTTTTTTGGCACCAGCATGGTTCGGATATAAGACATAAACTGTGTGCCGTTGGCTTTTATGCCTTTAGAACGAATGGTGACAATGCCTTGGGTGGGGCGGGATTTACTTTCGCGTTTTTCGAGCACTTCGCTTTCTGCATAAATTGTATCACCCACAAATACAGGTGCTGTGAGCTTGATATCAGTCCAGCCAAGATTAGCAACGGCTTTTTGACTGGTATCTGACACACTCATGCCGGCAACCATAGATAGTGTTAGGCAGCTATTCACCAAGGGTTTTCCAAATTCGCTTTTGGCCGCATAAGCTTCATCGAAATGGAGTGGATGAGTATTCATGGTAAGTTGGGTGAACCAAACATTATCTGTTTCTGTAATAGTTCGACCCGGTCTGTGTTCGTAGACATCGCCTACCTGGAAATCTTCAAAGTAGCGACCAATGTCTTCGCGATATCGGTTAGAGCTGATTTCCTTTGGTCGATAAGTCATAATTTGTCCTACTTACAGTCCACATTTTATCCTTCGGCGATTCCGGTAGGAGGCTAAATTCACCTTACCTCATTCCGAACCGGCCAAAGCATATTATGCACCTCAATAAGATCGTGGCATGCCGAGCACATTCTGGCCGATATAAGCTAGTATCATGTTCTCTGAAACCGGGGCCGTCCTATAAAGACGCGCCTCGCGCCACTTTCGTTCCACATCATATTCGCGTGCGAAACCAAATCCACCATGGGTAGTAAGGCAAGCTTCCGCAGCCTCCCAGGCCGCTTTAGCGGCAAGGTATTTAGCCATGTTAGCTTCCGCTCCACATTGTTCGCCCGCATCGAACATCGTGGCGGCTTTACGTGCCATAATATCTGCGCCCTGCAGCTCTGCCCAGGCTTTGGCAAGTGGAAACTGGATGCCCTGGTTGTGGCCAATGGGTTTATCGAAGACGATACGCTCATTAGCGTAATTAACGCCTTTTTTGATGAAAAATTTGCCGTCGCCTAAAGACTCTGCCGCAATCAGTACGCGTTCCGCATTCATGCCATCAAGGATGTAACGAAAGCCTTTTCCTTCTTCGCCGATTAAGGACGAGCCTGGAATTTGCAAGTTGTCGAAAAATACTTCTGTTGTGTTGTGATTAATCATCGCGCCCAATGGTTTGATATCGCAACCATTGCCCTGAGCTTCTCTGAGATCGATCAAGAAGCAAGAAAGGCCGTCTGTACGTTTCTTACAATCTTCAGCCGGTGTAGTGCGTGCTAACAACAGCATCAAATCGGAATGTGCTGCCCGACTGGTCCAGACTTTTTGCCCATTGACCACGTAGCCGTTGCCTTTACGATCGGCTTTAGTTTTAAGCTGAGTCGTATCGGACCCGGTTGTGGGTTCAGTTACCGCAAACGCTTGGAGCCGTAATTCACCGCTAGCGATTTTTGGAAGATACTCGTTCTTTTGATCGTCTGTCCCGTGGCGCAGAACTGTCCCCATAGTGTACATCTGAGCATGGCAGGCCGCCGCGGAACAGCCATTTTCATGGATGGATTCCAAGATTACAGCGCCAGCGCGGACCGGCAAGCCGGAGCCGCCGAACTCTTCAGGGATCAGTGCGCCAAGAAAGCCACTTTCTGTCAACGCATTCACAAATTCGGTCGGGTAACTGCCTTCTGGTGGTTGGTCTTCCAAATCACGCCAATATTGGCCTGGAAAGCCTTCGCAAATTTTTGCGACGGCCTCGCGGAATTCTGGATAATCTTCTTCAATAGTCATTTCCATGATGTCATCATTCATAGTGCCGCCTCCTAATAAGACCGCGGCATGCCTAGAACATGCTGGCCGATGAAGTTCATTATCATGTTGGGTGAAATGGGTGCGTTGCGCGATAGCCGTGCTTCCCGCCATTTCCGTTCTACGTCGTATTCTTTGGCGAAAGCGAAACCACCATGGGTAGTGAAGCAAGCCTCTGCGCAGGCCCACAGCGCTTCCGCACTTAGATACTTACCACAATTCGCCTCCGCGCCGCAGCGCAGACCGGCTTCAAACATAGCAGTGGCCTTACGTACCATTAGATCAGAAGATTGGAGCTTGATGTAAGCATCCGCAATAGGGAACTGAATGCCTTGATTCTGACCTATAGGCCGGTCAAAAACTACTCGTTCATTCGCATATTTAATCGCTTTGTTGAGGAGAAAACGCGCATTGCCGATGGACTCGGCCGAGACAAGGCATCGTTCCGCATTCATTCCATCAAGGATATAGCGGAAGCCTTTGCCTTCTTCGCCGATCATTGCGTCGCCCGGGATGTGGACGTTATCGAAAAATATTTCCGTCGTATTGTGATTGATCATGGCATCAATAGGTTTGATTTCCATGCCGTCTTTTTTAGCTTCGCGCATGTCCACCAAGAAAACTGAAACACCATCAGTACGCTTTTCGCATTCTTCCGTCGGCGTGGTGCGTGCCAGAAGCAGCATCACGTCGGAGTGGCCGGCGCGACTGATCCAGACTTTCTGGCCATTGATAACGTAGCCATTGCCGTCTCGTTCGGCCTTAGTCCGAAGTTGAGTTGTGTCAGAGCCGGTAGTCGGCTCCGTAACGCCAAAGGCTTGGAGGCGTAATTCTCCGGTGGCAATCTTTGGCAGGTATTGCTTTTTCTGTTCGTCCGAGCCGTGACGGAGTACAGTTCCCATCGTATACATCTGTGCGTGGCATGCAGAGCCTTGGCATCCCATTTCACAGACCGTTTCGAGAATTACCGAGCCCGCTCGGAGCGATAGGCCAGAGCCTCCATACTCCTCTGGGATGAGGGCTGCTAGATAGCCCGCGTCGGTAAGCTCTTGGACAAATTCGGTTGGGTAGCTAGACTCCGGAGGCTCATCTTCCAGCGCTAACCAATATTCAGCCGGATATTTTTCACAGAGCTTTCGGACCTCATTTCTAAGTTCGGGAAAATCTTCATCATCGAGAATTAGTTTTGCTTCGTCGTTACTCATTGAGCGTTACTCCGCTGCTGCAGCGAGAGGTGTCGCCTGTGCAAAGTTCACCGGCATACCGGCCTTTGCGATTCCGCCAGAAAGCGATTCATCGGGTAATTCGCGGGTAATGATATTGCGGACTGCACAGAGTTTTTCAATGTCTATGCCGGTACGTAGCCCCATACCTTCAAACATAAAGGCCATATCCTCCATAACCACATTTCCGGTGGCGCCCGGCGCCCAAGGACAGCCACCAAGCCCACCGAGGCAACCGTCGAAGCGACGAATGCCCGCATCATACGCTGCATACGCGTTTACGACTCCCATACCGCGCGTGTCATGGAGATGAATGGTAATCGGGACTTCTAACTCATCCATCACTTGTCGACAAAGGGATTTGATCTGGCCCGGATTGGCGAAACCGACTGTATCGGCAAGCGAGATTTCATCTGCCCCGGCAGCGACGAACTGTTTGGCTATACTGATCACTGCTTTAGGATCTATATCACCTTCTAGGGTGCAACCGAAGGCGGTTGCACAGCCTGCGAGCAAGGTTACTTTTTTGCCAGTTTCTTCAGCCTTTTGATCACGAAAATCTACAATTTCTTTGAAATTTTCTACTGATTCTTGCGGTGTTCGGCGAACATTCTTTAGATTATGGGTTTCGCTAACGGAAGTGACGTAGTTCAATTGATCCACGCCTGCTTCGATGCCGCGTTCAGCACCTTTTAAGTTTGGCATTAGAGCACAAATATTAAAGCCACTTATTTTTTTTGCTGTGGTGACAACATCCAGAGCATCTTGGAATTGGGGATGAGCTTCGGCGGAACGAAAGAGCATACTTCGATATCAGTTACGCCGGCAGCTGCTTCTAAGGCAATCCATTCTTTCTTTGCCTCGGTAGGAAAGAAAGTGCTGATATTCTGCAGTCCGTCACGCAGACCAACCTCACGTAAATATACGTCTATATCGTCGCGGTCGAGCGCCTGGCCCATTCTCTCTCTCCTGAATTGTCTGATCGTCATATTCGTAATGGATTCCTAGCCTTCAGCGCCAGTATGAGTCAATCAATAGGAGGGTTGCTGATGGTGCTGGCGGCTGATCCTGTGCTGGCGTAGGGTGGAGCCGCATTATCTAGGGATTTTCTATGACTAGCGATACGCACCAAGCTGCGCCGTTTAAGGGTATAGCCTATATGATTTTGAGTGTCTTTTTCATGAATTTGAATAATGCACTCTTAAAGTGGCTATCAGCGGGCTATCCGTCCGGCCAAATTATTTTCATGCGGTCCTTGGTTATAGTTGTGATTGTAATGGTAATCGCCTACCGGACCGGTGGACTGAAAATCCTTAGGCCAAATAATTTTTCGGCACATGGGCATCGTGGATTTTTACAGTTTCTTAATGGATTTTTCTTTGTGCTGGCGGTAACTTACTTGCCGCTGGCGGAAACAGTAGCATTGACATTTGCCTCGCCATTGTTTCTCACCGCGCTTGCAATTCCCTTTTTGGGCGAACAGGTGGGCTGGCGTCGCTGGGTAGCGGTCATTTTGGGTTTTGTCGGTATTCTCATCATTACGCGCCCAACAGGCGGTGCACTGCAGCTTGCTATGGTGTTTCCACTGGCTGCTGCATTATCTGGTGCCATGCGAGACATCGTTACGCGAAAGTTAACCGCGCACGAAAGTTCGCTATCGATACTCTTTACATCAAGCCTCATCGCCACTCTTGGAAGCCTGCTAATAGCGCCTTTTGGCTGGGTGATGCCAAATATATTTGATCTTAGCCTGTTTCTGATGACTGGCATTTGTGTTGCTGTCGGACATTTCTTCATGATTGATACGTTTAGGTATGTGGAAGCGAAGGTGGTAGCGCCATTTCGCTATACGGGAATAATCTGGGCCACTATTTTAGGGTTTATGATTTGGGGCCATTTGCCTGACCAACTCACCGTGCTCGGTGTGAGTATCGTAATTGCGAGTGGCCTGTATATTTTGCATCGTCAACACCAACTTAATGCGCAGAAGGGCAGCTGAAGCATGGTTCTATCCGTCCACCAAGCGGCACCCTTAAAAGGCATTGCCTTTATGGTGGCCAGCGCGTGTTTCATGAATCTAAATAATGCAGTTTTGAAGTGGCTCTCCGATGGGTTTCCGGTCGGGCAGATTATTTTTATGCGGGCAGCCTTTGTATTGTTGGTACCGCTGTTTTTTTTGGTTTGGATGAATGGGGGGTGGGATGCGCTTCGTATTAACAATCTAAAAGTACATATTTTACGGGCGGCTTGCGTGTCTATGAGTGTTATTTTTTTCACGCTGGGTGTGACATATTTACCATTAGCGGATACTGTTGCCATTACTTTTGCCGGACCTTTATTACTGGCAGCTTTGGCAGGTCCTATCCTGGGCGAGAATGTCGGTTGGCGGCGGTGGAGCGCGGTGATTGTGGGGTTTGCTGGAATTCTAATTATTATGCGTCCGACCGGAGATGTTGTTAGGTTGGCGGTACTGTTCCCGCTGGGTTCAGCATTTTTGGCAGTGACCCGGGATTTGATAACACGTCAGATGACGGCGAAAGAGTCGTCTACTGCCGTATTGATGACCACCTTTATTCTCAATGGCATGGTGGGGGCTTGTACAATTCCTATTGGCTTTTATGCTGCAGCAAACCCAGGCAGTATCATGCCTAGCTTTGGTCCTTGGTTAATGCCTGGAATTGAATCGGTCTTTTTCTCTTTTGTTGGTGCACTTCTTGTGGGTGCGGGTCATTACGCCATGATCGAGGGATTCCGTTATGCGGAGGCTTCGACGGTAGCCCCCTTCCGTTATACTGCTATTTTTTGGGCAGGTTTGGCCGGCTTCATTATATGGGGCGACATCCCTGATACTTGGACCCTTATAGGTACGGGGATTGTCATTGCGAGCGGGCTGTATATCCTACACCGTGAATATTTGAACCTACATGATCGAGACAAGGCGTATGACTAAAATTATTTTATAAAGGGTAGTGTAATATGGTTGTTGGACAGAAAGAACTGTCAGGCCAGGTGGCCATTGTCACAGGCGGTGCAAAAAATATTGGGCGTGCGACCTGTCTTGATTTGGCTGATGCGGGTGCAGCGGTTTGCGTGAATGCACTTACCTCAGTGAAAGAAGCTGAGGCTGTTGCCAAAGAGATTCGGGACAGGCAGGGCCAGGCAATGACTTTTATCGGCGATATTTCCGAGCCGGACGTAGTCAACGATATGGTTGATGCAGTGATAGCGGAATTGGGTAAAATTAATATCCTCATTAACAACGCGTCCGTTCGGAAAGTCTGCAAGTTAGAAGATATGGATATCAAGGCATTCCGCGAGATTATGAAGGCAGATGTGGAAGCACCGTTCCTTTGCGCGCGGGCAACGTTACCTAAAATGATTAAGGCTGGCGGCGGTACTATAATCAATATTGGCGGCCTCTCAGGCCATACGGGCGTGCGGGAGCGGTTGCATGTTTCAACCGCGAAGTCCGCGTTAACCGGCATGTCGGCCGCCCTGGCCCATGAAGGTGGACCGTATGGGGTCACGTCCAATTGCTTGGTGCCGGGTCGTATTTTAACCGATACTGGTGGTGAGCATCCAAAACCACCCGGGTTACGCAGTGGCAATACGCTTACCGATGTAGAAGGGCATCCTAACCATATCGCTGCCATGGTGCGGGCGCTCTGTGGTCCGGCTGGACGTTATACTACCGGGCAGACAATTCACGTGAATGGTGGTGCTTATACGACGACCGGTTAATATATTCGGCTTTAATGGGAGGGAGAAATGCCAAATCCAAGAACGATATTTGAAAAGATTTGGGATGCACATGAAATTCTGAAGAGGGATGATGGCCAGTCGTTACTTTATATCGATCGGCATATTATTCATGACGGCGGGTTCCATGCTTTTGGAATGTTGCGCGAAGTGGGGCGTAAAGTTCGCCAAGCTAAACAGACCTTTGGTACGCCGGATCATTACGCCTCGACTACTATCCGTAAAATAGAAGACATGGATGACCCGGAGGCGAAAGAGAAAGTGCAGGGGCTCGCAGTTTCTGCTCGTGAATTTGGTATTTATCATTTTGGCCTTGATGATGTTCGTATGGGTATCAGCCATGTGATCGGCCCGGAACTGGGTATCACTCAGCCGGGTATCCTTCTTTGCTGCGGCGATAGTCATACTTCGACCCATGGTGCGATGGGTTGCATTTCGTTTGGAATAGGCGCATCGGAAGCCACCCATGTTTTGGCAACTCAGACAATTTGGCAGCAGAAGCCTAAACTGATGCGGGTGACCGTCACTGGTAAGCTAGGTTTTAGCGTTACTGGTAAGGATGTAGCTTTGGCTCTAATCGCACAGGAGACGGCAGCCTGTGGCACTGGTCACGCTATTGAATATGCCGGCCCGTGCGTCAGCCAATTGGATATTGAGGGACGGTTGACGCTATCAAATATGACCATCGAGGCAGGATCGCGAACGGGCCTAATCGCACCGGATGACAAGACCTTGAGCTTTATCGATGGCACGGAGTTTGCTCCGAGGGGCAAAAAATGGGATCGTGCGGTGAAGTATTGGCAGACTCTACCGACTGACGACGACGCAAAATTTGATGCCGAAGTGACACTCGATGGTTCCGCCATTGCGCCGATGGTGACTTGGGGCACGAGCCCACAACACGCAATCTCCATTACCGAAGCGGTCCCAGATCCGGAAAAAGAACCTGATACGGAAAAGCGTGCGGCAATGAAGCGTGCACTCGATTATACCGGCCTTAAGCCTGGCCAAAAGATGACTGACATTCCGGTTGATCGCGTTTTCATTGGGTCGTGCACCAATAGTCGTATGCAGGATTTGCGAAACGCTGCGGAAGTTGTTAAGGGCAAAAAGGTTAAATGTTGGTCGATGATTTCGCCAGGTTCTGAACAAGTTCGCAAGCAAGCAATAGCCGAAGGAATCGATAAAATTTTCATCGATGCTGGCTTTGAGTGGCGCCATTCGGGTTGTTCCATGTGCGTTGGTCTCAATGGCGACCTACTCAATAGCGGCGAACGTTCCGCCTCAACATCAAACCGTAATTTTGAAGGGCGTCAGGGGCCGGAAACGCGGACGCACCTCGTCAGTCCCGCTATGGCGGCAGCTGCTGCTATTACGGGAAAATTCACCGATGTGCGAAGCCTGATGGAGGAGAAATGAGATGGAACCTTTTACCAAGCTTACGGCTATTGGAATTCCATTTGATCAAGTCAATGTGGATACTGACCAAATAATTCCCGCGCGTTTTCTCAAGAAACAGCGGA
The DNA here is from genome assembly GCA_002724395.1 of Rhodospirillaceae bacterium. GTDB lineage: Bacteria > Pseudomonadota > Alphaproteobacteria > UBA8366 > UBA8366. The sequence continues at coordinate 130,897 of PBOR01000030.1, forward strand.
GTGATCCCGATTATCACCTCTTTTTATTCAATAATAAGCGTTACAATGAGGATGGTTCGGAAAAAACGGAGTTCATCTTAAATCAAGAGCCCTATCGGCACGGCGAGATCATCGTTGCTGACGAGAATTGGGGCTGCGGTTCGTCTCGGGAAGCGGCGGTTTACGCGCTCTTAGCGAATGGTATTCGCTCGGTTATCGCGCCCAGCTTCGGCGATATCCATTACAATAATGGTATGAAAAACGGTTTGTTGCCGGTGAAGTTGAGTGCGGAGGATTGCGAGACGCTTCGGGCCCAATTGCTGGCGGAACCGGGCATAAAAATTACGGTTGATTTGGAAGCGCAAACGGTAATGGGTCCAGACGGCACCACCTACAGTTTCGATATTGAGCCGTTTTCCAAGCACTGCATGCTAAACGGCCTAGACGATATCAGTGTAACCCTGGAGTATAACAAACAGATAACAGCTTTTGAGGAGAAGCGCCGCCAGGAGGCGGACTGGTTGTATTGAAGGTTTAGTCCCGCTTTCCGAACTGCGCCTCGTACTCGGTCCAGTCCTTATAGTCAAACAACCTAAACAGATCTGGCTGATCGTACATTAAATCTTGCATACCGTCTGTCGTGCCAGTTTTCTTTAGATGTTCCAGTACGCGAGTACCTGACTTGCCTAATACGCGGCCCATGGAGCCAGGGTAAATGGCAAGATTGTACCCCAGTTCTTGGAGTTCGGGGCACGGAATAAAAGGCGTGCGGCCACCTTCGACCATATTAGCTAGGGTGGGCGCTGAAATTTGCTCATTGATCATACGCATTTCATCAACGCTTTCAGGGCTTTCTACGAAAGCTACGTCCGCACCGGCCTCGATATATGCATTCATGCGGTCGATGGCTTCATTGATACCGTGATTGGTACGGGCGTCCGTGCGCGCCATGATTACGAAATTCGAATCATTGCGAATGTCGGCCGCAGCCTTGATGCGCCCGCACATCTCTTCCTCCGGTGCAATGACGCGATTCATCATATGTCCGCAGCGTTTGGGCCACTGTTGGTCCTCTATTTGGATACAGGAAATGCCTGCCTTCTCATAATCACGTGCGGTTCGGATGACATTGAGTGGACCACCATAACCAGTGTCTGCGTCTGCAATGACGGGAATTTCTACCGCGTCCGCAATACGCCGAATATGTTCGATAATTTCACCATAGGAAAGCATGCCCAGGTCGGGAGCGCCCATTAAGCTCATGGAAATGCCCGCACCGGTTAGATACAAAGCTTCAAAACCGGCGTTCTGGACGATACGGCCTGAAATACAGTCGAAGGCACCAGGCGCGATAAGGATATCGTCTTGCGCTAGCAAGTCACGGAGCTTTGTATTACGACCACCCTTGTTAATCAGTCCTACTGGTAATTTTACGTTTTGCACCATTTCCCTATCCCTTATAAAATTATTCCAAAAAAATGAGGCCGTCGGCGGCTAAAGCGCCTTGACCTTCTGGTTTTATGATAAGTGGATTTATTTCTGCCTCTATCAGTTTTGGGCGCTTGATGAAAGCTAATTGTGAGAGTGCTATGAGAGCGTCGGCTAAGGCATCCAAATCGCCTTTTGGTAAGCCGCGATAACCGCGGATGGGTGCGAGGCCCTTAACTTCCTCAATCATTTCGAAAGCAGTGGCTCTATTCACCGGAGCGAGACGAACAGCCGCATCGCTATACACTTCAGCGAGAACGCCACCTGCACTCAAAACTACGGTCGGTCCGACCAATTCATCGAGGCGATAACCCACTAGCACTTCCGCTAAGCCTTTCTCCATGCTCTGTATCAGGTAGCCATCAATTTTTGCCTCAGGCAATTCTTCAGAAATTCGGTTTTGTATATCTGCGAGTCCGCTGGCAAGTTGCTTTTCAGTGTCAATCCCGAGCACAACGCCACCGGCTTCGGTCTTGTGCAAAATATCCTTCGAGACCACTTTGGCGACACAGGGGAAACCAACCGCATCACCTGCTTTTGCGCCGGCACTTGCGGTTTTGGTGAAGGCAGCTGCGACTTGGCGAATTCCCAGCTTACTAAAAACCGATCGACATTGCTGTTCGTCCAGCGTTCTTGAGCCTTCCGTGCCAAGGGCTGCGCGAACTGGAGCCATATCGATTCTGGCTTTTAAGGGTTTTGGCTTCGGCTTATTCCAATTAAGAAATGCACGCATAGCATCAGCACAACTCTCCGGCGTTCGGAAAGATGGCACGCCGGCTTCGGTTAACATACGGCCGCTTTCGGCTGCCTCTGGCACAAGAAAGCCCCCGATAGGCTTTGCTTGTCCGGCAAATTTAACCAGCGATCGCACTGACACTTCCGGATTAAATTGGGCCGAAGAGCCCACGACCATCACGGCGGCATCGTTTGCCTCTGACTCCATAACTTCTTTGAGCACTCGGTCCGTGTTTTCAGTTGTAGCACCTTTATAAGTGAGGTCGAGCAAAGGGCCATTAGAAACCATGCCACCTTCGGCCTCGATCCGTTCAACGGCGTCATTTGGCAGGGGAGCCGCGATTAATCCTGCAACGCCTAGCCGGTCAACCGCCATACCGCCACCGCCGCCGGTCGTAGTAATGACCGAAACACGATTACCGGGGCGTGGTTTTCTGCCCAATAGTAGATTTGGCATTTCCAATAATGTCTCGAACTGATCGACACGAACGACGCCATGATGGCGGAAATAGGCTTCTACCGCACTGTCCGTGCCTGCGATGGCTCCTGTGTGCGAAGCGGTAAATTCAGCGGCTGCCTCCGAGCGCCCGAGTTTGTAGACCATAACTGGCTTGCCTACTGTATAAGCACGTCGCACCATTTTAGTGAAAGCGGGTTCATCCCGGATTGTCTCGAGAAATAGCATAATGCATTTGGTCTTTGGATCATCGATAAGCATTTCGCCCACTTCTGCCACGGAGATATCACATTCGTTGCCGATGGAAACCATCTTGGAGAAGCCCATGCCGCGATGTTGACCACGTGATAGGAAGGTTCCGGTCAAGCTGCCGCTTTGGGAGATAACGCCGATATTACCTTTGTAGATTTCTGGCAGCTGAAGAACAGTGTTTGGCGAAATCATCGCCGGTGGGTCCATGCAGTAGACGCCCATACAATTAGGTCCAATGACCCGCACTCCGCCTTTTTTTGCTTCTGCGACGACTTCGGCTTGGAGTTTTGCGCCATCACTCCCGGACTCTGCAAAATCGGCGGTAAAGATCGTCGCCACTTTGACCTTTGCCTCAGCACAATCACGCATGATGCTAGGTACCACGTTTGGGCCGGTCATGATAAAAGCATGATCTACTGGACCAGGCACTTTCGTTACTGACGGGTAGGCTTTTACCCGGTAAACGCTCTCTCGCTTCGGGTTGATTGGGTAGATTTTACCTCTAAAGCCGTGCTTCTCCAGAAATTGCTGAGGTCGCGCGTTGTTTCTGCCTTTCTCATCGGATGCGCCTATGAGGGCAATCCCGCGAGGTTCAAAAAGGGCTTCCGCTAGGCTTGGGCCAGCCATAAACTTGCTCCTAAATTTGTCATTTTTATTTATCTTGTATGATTAAGCCGTCAACCGCCACAACCCCTTTGGGTTTTACGATGAGAGGATTGATTTCTGCATCGACGATCGTGTCGCTGAAATGTGCTAGTTGTGAGAGTTTTACTACGGCATCAGCGATTGCGTCCAAATCTCCTTTTGGCAGGCCGCGATAGCCACGGATAAGAGCCAAGCCCTTTACTTCTTTTATCATTTGCCGCGCAGTCTTCTTAGACACTGGGGCCATCCGAACAGCCGCATCGCTGTAAATTTCCGACATGACGCCGCCCGAGCCAACAACAATGGTTGGCCCTACAATGTCATCGACCCGGTAACCGATCAGCACTTCGGCCAGGCCGGACTCCATTTTCTGCAGTAAGAAGCCTTCAATATTTGCCTTCGGTACGGATTTTTTAATGTTACGTCTGATCTTCTTAATGGCAGTTTCTAATTGCTTCTCGTTTTCTACACCGAGCACGACGCCACCGGTTTCGGTCTTGTGCAAGACGTTTTGGGAGACAACCTTCACGACCATGGGAAAGCCGATTGTTTTAGATCTTGTAAGCGCTTTCTTTATAGAAGGTACTACCGCTGACTTGGCTTGCTTAATGCCAAGTGCTTTGAAGATTCGTTGGCATTGAAATTCGTCAAGCACCTTACCCGCAGCCGCGAGGTGTCGGGCAACAGGCTTTAGATCTATGGTAGGTTTTTTTGGTAGCGGCTGCGGTTCTTCCCATTCCAAGAAGCCACGCATCGCATCCGCACAGCTTTCTGGTGACTTGAAAGCAGGAATTTTCATGCTGCTCATAAGGCGTGCCGTATCGGCAGCCTCTGGTATGAGGGCTGCGCCGAAAGGCTTCTCATGGCCGAGAAACTCTTTGAGCGGTGTCACCGTGCGTTCAGGGTTGAATTCTGCCGAGGAGCCGGGCGTCATAATTACGGCGCCGTTATTTTTGGCTGCGAATGCTTCTTGTAGAATGCGTTTTACATTCTCTGGAAAGGCACCTGCTAGCGTCACATCGATCAGCGGTCCATTTGAGACTGTACCGCCAGCATCGAAAATCCGTTGTTCAGCATCCTTCGGCAATGGGGTCGGCTGTATTCCGTTGACGCCAAGATTGTCTACGACCATACCGCCGCCGCCGCCAGTGGATGCGATGACGGCGATACGTTTGTTTTTGATCGGTTTACGGCCCATAGCTAAGAAGGTCATTTCGAACAAGCTTTCAAAATGGCGCACACGAATGACGCCGTACTGCTTAAAGAAAGCGTTGACGGCGGTATCGGTCCCGGCGATGGCGCCGGTATGGGAGGCGGTGAATTCCTGAGCTGCATCCGAACGGCCGATTTTGTAAACCACGATAGGCTTGTTTCTGGAAAACGCTCGTTCCGCCATGGCCGCGAAGGATTTGTAGTCGCGGATTGTTTCCAGGAACATCAGGATGATTTTGGTCTTTGGGTCATCGATCATGATCTCGCCGACTTCGGGTACGGAAACGTCGCACTCATTGCCGATGGAAACAATTTTTGAGAAAGCAAGCCCACGATGTTGGCCGCGCGAAACAAAAGTGCCGGTCAAACTTCCGCTCTGGCTGATGACGCCGATATTACCTTTGTGGATTTTTGGGATTTGCATTATGCGATTGGGCGAAATGATCGCCGGCGGGTCCATGCAGTAGACGCCCATGCAGTTCGGTCCGACTATGCGGACGCCACCTTCGCGCGCGGCATCCATCATTTGTTCTTGTAGACGTATCCCGTCGGGGCCTGCCTCGGCGAAGTTCGCGCTAAAGACTGTGGCGACTTTAACGCCTGCTTTGCCGCAGTCTCGAATGACGTTGGGCACGGTTTTAGCTGGCGTCATCACCAGCGCATGATCAACTGGCCCAGATGCATCGGAGACTGTTGGATAGCATTTATTTTTGTAAACTTTTTTCCGTTTCGGATTAACCGGGATGATGCGGCCNTTATAGCCGTGCTTCTCAAGGTAGAGCGGGGCCATGGCATGATGACGACGGCCTTNATCGGACGCGCCGATNAAGGCTACTGCACGGGGTTCAAACAATGCTTTTCCGAGACTAATTTTTGCCATGATCTACTCTGCTGCTGTTTGAGGTCTGGGGGGGCGTTGCGAGAAGCGGCGTTCAAAGACGCCTTCGGCAATACGATTACGCATCATTTCCAAAGATCCGCCGGCAATCATCCAGCCGCGGGTGCGNCGCAAGCAGTATTCGACGAGCGTGTCCTGTGAAAAGCCAAGTGCACCCATCACTTGCATCGATTCATTGCAAATCTCAAATCCNGCTTGGTTGCAGAATAACTTAGCAATCGATGTTTCCTGTGCATCTGGTAAGCCGCGGTCNGCATTCGACGCTGCGCGATAAAGCAAGAGNTGACCTGCATCGAGNTTTACTTTCATGTCGGCAAATTTCCATTGAATACCCTGGAATTCGCAGATTTGTTTGCCGAATTGCTCACGATCAAGGGCATATTCGCGCGCGCGATTATAGGCGAGGCGTGCTAGGGAAATGGAGCGTGACGTATTACCGATACGTTCCGCATTGAAGCCTGCGATCTGTTTTTTGAAGCCGCCCGGGCCGAGAAGNACCCTGTCTTTCGGCACAAAAACATCGTCAAAGAACATGGCAACCCAGCGTTCCCCGTTGAGATAGGGTGTCGGTGCGCCTTTGGTATAACCTTCCATTCCATCTTCGATCAGCACAGANCCAATGCCNTCAAGGCCTGGTCCGAACCGGACGTAAAGTACCACAACATCTGCATATTCACTATTGCCGATGAATACCTTTTGTCCGTTTATGCGATAACCGTCACCGTCCGGCGTAGCGGTAGTTTCCAAATCAGTGGCGGCCGAACCTGCCTGGGGTTCGGTCATGCCAACGGCGACCACTTTTTCACCGGCTAGCAGGCCCGGTAAATATTCTTCTTTTTGTTCCGCGGTTGCATATTCCGCGAAAGTACGGATTGCCCCAAAATTCCCAGCCTGGATGACGTCGGCTGAGCGTGGGCAGACCTGGCTAACTTGCTCAATCGCTAACACCGCATCGAACAGNGTNCCGCCGATGCCACCATCCTCTTCCTTGATGGTTATTCCGAGAAGGCCTTGCTCCGCCATGAGCTTGGCCACATCGTGCGGGTATTCGTGACTGTGCGCCCGTTTGAGGGCGCCATCTGCCAAGTGNCGTTCGGCGAATCCCCTTACGGCTTCCTGGAACAGCTTGTGTTCCTCGGTTAGCTGAAAATCCATAATAATCTCCCTTGAAGATGGCGTTTGTTTTATCGGTAAAGCCCTCATGCCGTAAAGAGAGAGGGTAACCGCGTAATGATTGGGTATAGTGTAAACAAAATAGGAGAGGCAAATGGATAAGACTAAAATTGCATTTATGAGTGTGGCTGAGCAGGGCAGGCTCATAAAATCGCAGAAAATTTCGCCAGTCGATCTAGTGGAAATGTATCTGGAGCGTATCGAGCGGTGGAACCCGATCCTCCATGCTTGGACAAGTATCTGTGAGGACCTAGCACTTGAGCAGGCTAGGCNGGCCGAAAGNGAAATATCTAAGGGAAATTATCGCGGCCCGTTGCATGGNATCCCATTTGGCGTGAAGGATCAGATGAAGACCAAGGGAGTGCCCACGACACTAGCTTCGATAATCAAAAAGGATTTTGGTTCCGATGAAGACGCGACGGTGGTGGGGCGGTTNAAAGAAGCAGGTGCCATACTACTGGGTAAACAAAATTTGCACGAATTTGGGAAAGGCGGTGCCAACACCTTCCATTTCGGCGAACCTCGNAATCCGTGGAATCCCGGACATACACCGGCGAGTTCTTCATCCGGTTCTGGCATTGCGCCCGCGGCGGGNCTTTGTAGTTTTTCCATTGGCGAAGATACGGGAGGTTCTGTTCGCGGACCTGCATGGGCCTCGGGGCTGGCGGGGATCCGTCCGACCTTTGGTCGTGTCAGTCGTTATGGTGGATTTATGTATGCCTACACCCAGGATACCTTTGGTCCGTTAACCCGGACTGTTGAGGATAACGCTCTGGTGCTCAGCGTTATCGCTGGGCATGANCCCAAAGATCCGTTAACTGGCTCAGAAGCTGTTCCAGACTACGCGGCCAGCCTAAATNGTGATTTGAGCGGCGTTCGTATTGGTATTGTGCGTGAATTGAGTAGAGATCTCGAGTTACACCCAGATGTGCAAACCGCCTTCGATACGGCTTTGCAAATTTTGGTCGGGCGCGGCGCTGTTACACAAGATGTATCATTGCCGTGGGCTAAGTATTGCGTGCCACTCCAAATGCTTACGTCGGATGCAGAAGTTGCTTCTATGTTGATACGCACAGCTCTTCGTGATCATTGGGATAAAGTGGATGATGGTATTCGATCTCGCGTGGCTGCCGCAGCTCTAGTGCCGGCCACCTTCTATACGCGAGCTATGCGGGCGCGAGTTTTAGTGCGCGGGCAGCTACTGAAGCAATTTAAGAGCTGNGATATTCTTNTGGGTCTTAGCCATGTGGTCCCACCAGAGCCTATACGTGACACACGTTCTAACCTCAGCAGGCCCGAGGATTTCTCTAAAAAGGTGGCCCATGTAAGGCGCATGCTGTCTTATCCGTTTAACATCGCAAATGTACCAGCGATAAACGTGCCGTGCGGCTTCAGCAGCGGTTTGCCGATGGGTTTCCAAGTGGCGGCAAAACCATATGGCGAGGCAATGCTTTATAAGGTAGCGCACGCCTATGAGCAGGAAGCCAGATGGTATGAACNGCATCCTGATTTGGAGGAGACACTGGCAGGTGCTAGCGAAGAAGCCGAACCACAAGATCCTCCTNATAACGGAGCGGATGGCAACAACACTGTGCGTGATGATATTCAGACGTTAGGGCGATTAGTAGGTCTCGAAATTCCAGATGCGGATACTCAAGAAGTTGGTTTGCGGTTTGATGCTCTCGTCAAGNCTATGGCCGAAATCGAAGCAGACCTAGGCTCAGAAATGGATATGGTGGACCCTATTCCGCCAGTGTATCCTCTTGCCGAATATTAGTGCTGATGTCTGCTCATGCCGCCATCGATCGGAATGATTGTCCCGGTGATATAACGCGCATAGGGCGAAACCAGATAGACGACGAGGTTTGCGATTTCTTCCGGTGNGCACATGCGCCCGGTCGGAATGCGTTTTGCGATATAGGCCTCTAGCTCGTCCTTACTCCATTTNTCATGCGTAGTTTTGGTGTCGATCAAGCTTGGTTGGATAGAATTAATGGTAATGTTGTGCCTGCCCACTTCGCGGGTCAAGCTTTTGGACCACGCCGCCATAGCGCTCCATGCTGCAAACTCGCTGTTGAAATGCATGGGCTCGAACGTACCAATCACATTGACGATGCGCCCGAAACCATTCTCTATCATGCTCGGAAGCACTTCATGGGTGAGCCTGCGGGGGCCTTCGAAACAGCGTTCCATGTCAGCGGCCCAACTGTTTGGATCTGCATCCAACGCGGTCGAGGACGGATTACGAATGTCGGCGCNGGCATTTACCANTATTTGTGCCGGGCCACTCTGTGTGGCGGATACTGTCGCACCTTTGGAAGTCAAAGCCGTGCGAATGGCCTTGGCGACATCATTGTCNCCTGGTACCAGTGCCGTTTTNTCGGCGAGTTGCCAATTTCTAGCCATCATTCGCTTCTCTTAAAATATGTGCTTGCGGAACCCGCCATCCACGGGGATGACAGTGCCGGTGATTTGCGAGGCCAAGGGTGAGGAAAGATAAGCGATAAGATGGCCTATGTCTTCCGGTACACCGAAATAGCCTAACGTAATGTCATAGCTTTCATAGGCTTCGCGTTCTTTTTTGGAATAATTACGTAAGATTTGTTCGCTAACAATTTTGCCAGGGGGGATACAGTTGATGGTAATGCCGTCATTAGCAACTTTGCGCGAGAGGCCCTTTGCCCAGGCGTGGACAGCGGCCTTAGGTGGGTTGGCAGTGCGCGGTTGCTCGGGTTCTGATTTGCCAGTGATATTGATGACCCGGCCAAACTTCCGCTCCGTCATGCCAGGTATTAAAGCGTAGGTGATCTCCCGGATCGCACCGTAATTAAGATACATTTCTTCGTCCCATTTCTCGGACGGATAATCATATGGCAAATTTTTTGGCGCTTCGGGGTTTTTGCTGCGGCCGGCAGAGTTTACTAGAATATCTACACTGCCCAGTGCATCTTCAGCGTCTTTAGCTAATTTTGCTGTAGCTCCCGGTTGGAACAAGTCTGCAGAAATTGGAGTGGGGCGCACGCCCCCGGCACTCTCTATTTCGTCCGCTAGGTTTTCCAAAAGTTCCATACGTCGCGCGCTGACCACGCATTTCACGCCGTCTTGTGCCAAAACCTTGGCGGTGCCTTCGCCGATGCCGCGGCTTGCGCCGGTCACCAGGGCTGTTTTTCCTTCGAGTTGAAGGTCCATTGTTATATTTCCCGCTGAAATGATTCTATTCCAATTCTTCATAGCATACTGCGCTACATTGAATGGGGCTATGGGCAAGATTACTAATATCCATGCCGGTGACGCATCAGTAGGCATCAGATCTTTTGAAAACCCGTCTGAGCTGTTAATCAATACGTATGAATAGGCCTTGCGATCTTGATGCGGTTACCGCACGTGACTTAATTTTGAAAAAATCACTGTCTCCGGTCGAGCTTTTAGACTCATGCATTGATCAAATTGGAAGTGTGAATCCGAAGGTGAATGCTGTCGTGGCTACGTGTTTTGAGCGTGCGCGCGAAGAGGCAAAACAGGCCGAAGTGAAATCAGGGGATTTGCCGCCGCTTCATGGTTTGCCAATCTTGATCAAGGATCTACAGGAAACAGAAGGTCTGCTCACAACGCATGGCTCTTTGCTATACAAGGACCACGTGCCTGAGGCGGACGAGAGCAATGTTGCGGCACTGCGGGCTGCCGGTGCCATCGTTATGGGCAAAACGAATACGCCCGAATTCGGTGCTGGTGCGCATACTGTCAATAAAGTCTATGGGGCGACGGGAAATCCGTTTGATCCTAAACGCACTTGTGGCGGATCATCCGGCGGTTCCGGTGTGGCGCTTGCGCTTAATATGGCGCCGCTGGCGACCGGTTCGGATTCCGGTGGAAGTCTTCGTATTCCGGCTGCCTACTGTGGTGTTGTTGCGCACAGGAGCACGCCCGGTGTCGTTCCGACAGAGAAACATGGAATTGGCTTTACGACCTATGGCGTGCAGGGAGCGATGGCACGAACCATTGCTGATACGCGTCTGATGCAATCGGTTATGGCGCGTTATGACGCTAGCGATCCTCTTTCGACACCGTGGACGGAGGGTCGGTTTGGGGCGGCGGAACCGGTTGATTTGAGCACGCTCCGTGTCGCGGTCAGTGAGGATCTTGGCTTTGCACATGTGGATGATGGTCTTCGGTCCGTNTTTCGTGATACGGTTTCATCATTACAATCCGTGTTTAAAGAATGTGTAGATGTCGCACCGGATTTAGGCGATGTGCGCCGCTGTAACTGGGTTTTACGGGCGGTTCATTTTTTGTCGCGCCACCGCGATCATTACGAAAAGCGCTGTGATGAGCTTGGGCAGAACGTAATNAACAATTACGAAGCGGGCTTAAAGCTGGATGCGGCAGAAATCACCTGGGCGTTGCGTGAACAAACAAATATTTTTCGCTCGATGAACCATTTTTTCCAAGAGTTCGATCTGCTTATTTGTCCGACGGTTGCGATCCCGCCCTTTCCGATTGCGCAGCTCTATTGCGACCAAATAAACGACGTAAAATTCGATAACTACGTTGAGTGGATGGCGCTCACTTGGGGGCTAACCATTCCCGGCAATCCGATCACAGCCNTGCCCTGCGGCTTTGATGCGACGGGCATGCCGTTTGGTTTNCAAGTTTGCGGGCCGNACTACCAAGACGAATTCGTCCTCGACGCTGCAGGAGCGCTCGAGGACGTTTTCGCAAAAGATCCGTCGCATGCCAGGCCAGTATCGGACTTGGCGGGTGCTGCCTCCTAAACTATTTAGCTGCGGTGACGATGATCTCCACTAAGGTTTGCGGAGACCCTAGACCTGAGCAAACGCAAGCCCGTGTGGGATGACAGCCCGGCGTAATCCAAGNTTCCCAAGCCTCATTCATTTCCGGTTTGAGGGACATGTCGGAGATAAAAATCATGGCGGTTAAAAGTTTGGATTTGTCGGTTCCGCCTTTGGCGAGATAACCATCAATGATAGCCAAGACCTGTTCGGTTTGTTCTTTCATGCCGACGGAATTGTCATTTGCGGTGTTGCCGGAGATATAAACGACGCCGTTATGCTCTACAACTTTACTCATGATGGCGTTTTCGTCGTGTCGTGTAATACTCATGCTGGTTCTCCCTTTTTGATGATTTGGCGCACATTATCACAAGTTTTGGCAAGATGGCTTTGCAATATTCGGCCAAGTGCATGTCCATCTCGTGCCTCCAAGGTTGCGAGAATGGCTTCATGTTCTTTGACGGCTTCTGCCCACCGGTCTTCGGACATATTCGCGATATAGCGCGCGTGGCGAATGCGGCTTGCGAGTGTTCGATACATTTGTTTGAGTGTGATATTGCCAGCGATACTGAGAATTTTTTCGTGGATTTGTTGGTTTAGACGGAAATATTCCATGCGTTCTCGACGCGAGAAATGCAGCACCATTTGGTAGTGCAGCGCGCGAACTTCGGCGAGGTCGCCTTCGGTAGCATTGCTAGAGGCAAGCTCTCCCGAAAGGGCTTCCAACGCGCCCATGACTTGAAATAGCTCGTCCACTTCTTGCGGGGTCAGTGATTTTACGTGAGCCCCGCGGTTTGGAAGTAGTTCGAGAATGCCTTCCGAAGCGAGCGCTCTAACCGCCTCACGGAGCGGCGTGCGAGAAACGCCAAATCGTTCCGTTAGGGTCCGTTCAGGCAGCCGTTCACCAGGGGCAAGCGTGCCGTCGATCACCAAATCTCGAATTTGGCGAACGAGGTCTTCGTGGCGTGAAGCCGTTTTGGGTACGTCGTCAGGCATGATTACGCTAAGGCCGCTTCCAATACGCATGCCACATGGATGGCCGTACGGCCAGCACCATCCTTGATTTGATGGCGGCAGCTGGTCCCGTCCGCGACAATTAAGGTGGTCGCATCCGCATCACGCACAGCTGGCAACAGCGCCAACTCTCCCATCTTCATTGATATGTCATAGGTTTCGGTTTGATATCCGAAGTTACCCGCCATGCCGCAGCAGCTGGAGGCGATTGTTTTAACTTCCAAGCCTGGAATAAGCCGGAGTGTTTTCTCGACGGCGCCCATGGCGGCAAAAGCTTTTTGATGGCAATGGCCATGCAGAAACGCCATTTTCTGGGGTAACGGATTGGGAGATAGCTTTAAGTTTCCAGCTTCTTCTTCTGCCGCAAGAAACTCTTCGAATAACAATGCATGTTCGGCTAATGCAGCAGATTCGCTACCGGGAATCAGTGCCAAATATTCGTCGCGGAGCGTTAGAAGACAAGAGGGCTCTAGGCCGACAATTGGGGTGCCCTTAGCGATATAAGGGTATAGTGTGTCCAACATATCGCGCGCGCGGTCTTTTGCTTTTTCGACCATGCCAGCAGCTAAAAGTGTGCGTCCTTCATCGAGCGGCTGTCCCTTATTTCGACCGGGCACATGCACTCGATATCCGGCCTTGGTGAGAACAGCCAGGGCGGCACGTAAAATTTCTGGTTCGAAATAGGCATTGAAGACATCCGCCAAAAGGACGACTTCGCGCCCACCTATGGGGCCGAANGGTCCTTCCCCGCAGCGAAACCAATCACGCCGCCATCGGGGTAGATTTCGCTTACCACTGAATCCGGTAATGAGTTGGGTGATGCCCGCCATGCCGGGCAACCAATTACGCGCATTGAAAAGCCATGGTATTTTAGCTGCGTAGTGCGCGTAGTCTGGCAAGTATGCGACCAACTTGTCGCGCAATGAGAACCCATGGCGTTTTTTGTAATGGTGCAGAAATTCGGTTTTCATACGCGCCATGTCGACACCGGTTGGGCATTCTCGCTTGCAGCCTTTACAGCCGACGCAAAGCTCCATGGTGTCAGCCATAGCATCACTGGTGATCGCGTTTGGTCCAAGCTGACCTGAGAGGGCGAGCCGCAAAGTATTGGCGCGGCCACGGGTAAGGTGTTTTTCGTCGCCTGTGGCGCGGAAGGATGGACACATGACNTTGGCGTCTGACTTCCGACACGCGCCGTTATTATTGCACATTTCGGTAGCGCTAGCAAAACTGCCCCAGTCGGACCAGTCCAGCACCGGTTCTAACGGCAGCTGCTGGTAGCCTGGTTTGAATCGAAACAGGGTTCGGTCGTCCATTTTTGGTGGACGTACAATCTTGCCGGGATTTAAAGATTGGTTCGGATCGAAGATATCTTTCACTTCTTCGAAACTTTTAATCATCCGTTTGCCGAACATATCTTTGTGAAAGTCGGAGCGCACCAGTCCATCCCCGTGCTCCCCGGAGTGTGAGCCTTTGTATTCGCGGACCATTTCAAAGGCTTCCTCGGCAATGGTGCGCATTTTATGAGCACCTTCCGGGTCTTTCAGGTTAATTACTGGGCGAACGTGTAGGCAGCCGACGGAGGCATGCGCATACCATGTGCCTGTGGTGCCATGCTTCTCAAAGACCTGTGTAAGTCGATCGGTATATTCCGCCAAGTCTTCAAGCGGGACGGCGCAATCCTCGATAAAAGAAACTGGTTTTCCATCACCCTTCATAGACATCATAATATTGAGACCTGACTTACGTACTTCCCAGAACTCCTTTTGATCGGCACTGTTTGTGGCCCGGACGACCGCATCCGGGAAACCNATATCGNCCATTAGCTGATCTAGGCGATCCAGCTTCTCGTGTTGTTCGTCTTCGCTTTCACCTGCGAATTCAACCAACAACAAACTGTCTGGCATTCCCTTTACAAATTTTTCAATGGTCGGGCGGAAGATGGGAATTCCTAGTGCCAAATCCATCATAGTTCGGTCGACTAGCTCAACGGCGCTTGGATGGAGCTTTACAATATGTTGGGTGGACTCCATAGCTTTATAGAAGGTAGGAAAATGACAAATGCCGAGGNCTTTATGGGCCGGTTGTCGGTGCAGGCCAAGTTTGATTTTGGTAGAAAAGCCAAGAGTGCCTTCTGAACCCACCAAAAGATGAGATAGATTGGGTGTCGCGCCGCCTGGTCGGTTCGATGCTCTGGGGATTAGCGCGTCAATGTTATATCCGCCAACACGGCGCATGAGCCGAGGAAAGCGGGTGAGAATTTCATCTGCTTCGCGGTTTCCCAAATCTAATAGTTGTTTGGCGAGTGCCTTGAAAGAGGCGGGAAGATCTTTGTTTTCGTAATCTGCCGGTAGTTCGCCGAAATTGTGTGTTTCGCCATTTGCCATGATAGCTTCGACGGCGTGGACATTATCCCGCATGGTGCCGTAACGGATGGAGCGCGAGCCACAGCTATTATTGCCGGTCATGCCGCCGATGGTGGCCCGGCTCGAGGTAGAGATATCCACCATGAACATCAGATTATACGGATCGAGTAAGTGGTTTAATTGATCCAGGGCGATACCAGGTTGAACGGTGATGTGCTGTTGGTCCGGATCGAAGTTCACTACTTGGTTGAGATGTTTGCTGACATCGATGATCAGCGCTTCGCCGATGGTTTGACCGCATTGTGATGTGCCGCCGCCGCGCGGCAAGATCGGTATATTTTCGTCTCGTGCAATATCTATTGCGGTGTAGATATCGGCCTCGGTTTTTGGCACCACAATTCCGATGGGTTCAATTTGATAATGAGACGCGTCGGTGCTGTAGCGACCGCGGCTGAACGGATCGAACAAAACGTCGCCTTCTATTTCACTGGAGAGCCGTCGCGCCAGCGCGCTGTCTCCCACTCGGGCGTGGTCGTCAGTGACAATTGGGTGGCGATGCGCCATAAGATCGATCCTTACAAGTTCGGAGAGTTGGCCTTTAACTATAAATTGTATACAATATAGGAATTCTTTGTCAAAATATCGATAAAAGGCGCTTTTATTCGGGATTGATTTACAAGTTTTGTATACATTGTGTTATGTAAGGCGATTTTTAGTGGGGATAACTTCATGAGTCATCGTAGCGGCCGACATTTTNTGCAAATTCCCGGGCCATCGAATGTACCAGATCGGATTTTACGCGCTATTGATAAAGCGACGATGGATCATCGTGGACCCGACTTTGGTGTAATGGCGCGCCAATTATTGGACGATCTCAAGCCGATTTTTAAAACTGAGAATGACGTGATCATTTTTCCGTCTTCGGGCACCGGTGCTTGGGAGGCGGCTTTGGTCAACACTCTATCGCTCGGCGACAAGGTGGTAATGTACGAATCCGGTCAGTTTGCTACTCTTTGGAAGGGGTTGGCAGAGCGGATTGGTCTTGAGCCGCAGTTTATCGAGAGCGATTGGCGGCACCCGGTCAACCCGGCCGAAGTGGAAGCGTTGCTGAAGGGCGATAAGGCGGGCGAGATCAAAGCTGTCTGCATGGTTCATAATGAGACCTCGACGGGTATGGTCAATGATATTGCGGCTATCCGGAAAGCAATTGACGCGGCGGGTCATTCGGCGCTGCTGATGGTCGATACGATTTCCGGTCTTGGTTCCATTGATTACCGACATGATGAATGGGGTGTTGATGTCACTGTGGCGGGCTCTCAGAAGGGGTTGATGATGCCGCCGGGCTTAAGCTTCAANGCGGTTAGTGACAAGGCCAAAAAAGCCTCGGAATTATCCTCAATGCCTAAATCCTATTGGTCTTGGGATGAAATGCTGAAGCTAAATGCAACCGGCTATTTTCCCTATACGCCTGCGACCAACCTTCTCTATGGTTTGAGCGAGGCGATTGCCATCTTGCAAGAGGAAGGTCTCGATAATGTCTTTGCCCGCCACGCGCGGTTTGCCGAGGCGACCCGTCGTGCGGTCCAGGCCTGGGGTTTGGAAATTGTGTGTAAGGACGAAGCGGCGCGTTCGGATGTGCTAACGGCGGCGTTTATGCCTGACGGTCATGATGCAGACGCTTATAGAAAGATTGTCTTGGAAAATTTCGACATGTCGCTCGGCAACGGGCTCGGCAAGGTCGCCGGCAAAGTATTCCGAATCGGTCATCTTGGTGATTTTAACGAGCTGATGTTGGCGGGCACACTTTGTGGGGTTGAAATGGGGCTAGGGTTGGCAGGTGTGCCGCACAACAAGAACGGTGTTGCTGCGGCACTTGATTATCTTGCCCATGGTGGCAACGCTGCGCCAGCATAGTTTTAATTATTATGACTGATAAAATTCGTATTGAACGGGGCGGCTTTATAGCCACCGTCACGCTCAACAATCCCCATAAGCTAAATGCTCTAGACAAAGAGATGTGGCACGGGTTGGGGGAGGCGTTGGAGCTTCTTTCATCTGACGATACAATCCGATGTGTTGTGTTGCGTGGTGCGGGCGGTAAGGCCTTTGCGGCAGGCGCCGACATATCGCGGTTTGCTGAAGAACGTTCGACCCCAGAATTGGCCAAGGAGTATCACCATACAATCGACCGTGCGATGAACGATATTTATGAATGCAGACATCCGACAGTGGCCTTGATTGAGGGGGTGTGTGTCGGTGGCGGCATGGAGGTGGCGAGTTGCTGCGATATGCGGATTTGTGGCGAGAGCAGTCGTTTCGGTGTGCCCATTAAATGGCTCGGTGTAACTATGCATTACGGCGAATTGGCGCGCGTGATGGAAGTAGTGGGCCCCGTGATAGCCCGTGAAATTCTGTTGGAGGGCGAATTGTTTGGTGCGGAACGGGCCAAAGAAGTGGGCTTCGTGAATCGGATCGTTGCCGATGCGGACGTCGAGGCTGAAGCCTACGCAACCGCAGACCGCATTTCTCGTGGCGCCCCGATTGCTGCACAGCTCAATAAAAAATTCATCCGTCGACTCACCCAACCTGAGCCCATCACCCAAGCGGAGCATGATGAGACCTATATCAGCGTTGAGACGGAAGATTTTAAGACTGGAATTGAGTCTTTTCTCGCCAAGAAACGGCCAGACTTTAAAGGGCGATAGACTGCAATTCGCTCACTCGAAGTGGCTNCTTTCGGTAATGTTTTGTTCCTTTTGATGNAAGCACTTACGGTGGTTTCGGTCTCTTCGGCATCAGGCAAAATACGAAAAGACCCGTCCAGGCGCTGGACTATTATGAGGCCGGTGGCCTCTATCAAACCCCATACCTCAATGCCCGCTAGAGAGTTACAAGAAGGCATGTTACCGTTTGATAGTCTTAATTGCACGGAAATGGGACTGATGTTTGATCTTATTATTGAGGGCGGTATGGTGATTGACGGCACGGGTGCGTCGGGCGTTCGGGCCGACGTTGCAGTGGTCGGAACTCGAATCGCAGAAATTGGTGACCTCTCATCTGAAAGTGCATCGACCCGTATTGACGCTCTCGATAGGGTTGTAACGCCCGGCTTTATTGATTCCCATTGTCATTCGGATTTGGCATTACTTGCTGACCCAACGGCGGAATGTAAGGCTGGTCAAGGCGTGACGACCGAAGTGATTGGCAATTGCGGGTGGTCTGTTTTCCCAATGGTGGACAAGACGCGTAATACGATACAAGACCATGCTAAGCCGATCTTTGCCCATCCCGAGGTAGACTGGCATTGGTCCGATTTGAATGGTTATTGGGAGGCTATTTCAAAGAATGGCGTTGGTGTGAATGTCGCAAGCCTCATAGGGCACGGTTTTGTCCGAAATGCAGTGCTTGGTTATGAAGATCGTCAAGCAAATGATACTGAACTCAACCAAATGCGCAGGTTCGTCCAAGACGCAATGGATCAAGGCGCGATTGGTCTTTCCACCGGGCTCTGCTATGCGCCAGGCTTGTTTGCGAACACTGACGAAGTGGTTGCCCTGGCCGAGGTGGCTGGAGCCAANGATGGGATCTACGTCACCCATTTGCGCAATCAAGTGGATGGGCTGATTGAATCCGTCAAAGAAGCGCTAGAAATTGGGGTAAAAGGCAAATTGCCGGTATTGGTTTCCCATCACAAGTCTATTGGTAAGCGCAATTGGGGCAAAGTAAAGGAAACACTCAAACTTTTGGATGAAGCGCGCACTGCTGGCACCGACACATTTTCCGACGTCTATCCCTATACCGAGGGTGCATCAACCATGATGTCTATTTTGCCACCTTGGGCCTTGGTTGGGACGGTGGAGGATGTAATGAACCGGCTTTCTAGCGGCCGAGCACGGGCACAAATTGCTCAAGACGTGGCAAATGGTATCGCAGGGTGGGAAAACCGAATTGAGGTGCTGGGATATGAGAACATCTTCATCGCTTATGTACAAAGCGAAGCCAATCGTGATTTGGAAGGCTTGTCCATTGCAGACGCGGCCAAAAAGCGCGGCGAACCTTGCCTTGAGTTTATCATGGATCTGCTTGTGGCAGAGAAAGGCGATATTGGACGGCTCGGCGCTAACACATGCGAAGAAGATGTAATAGATGTGTTGTCTTCACCTTTTACGATGATTGGTAGCGATGGGATTGATGCGGGAACGAAGCCCCATCCTCGTCTGTACAGCACGTTTCCCCGGGTTCTAGCAAAATACGTACGCGAACAAAAGCTGTTAACGCTGGAAGAAGGTGTGCGGCGTATGACAGGATTGACCGCAGAGACCTTAAAATTGCCGGAGGTAGGGTTTATTCGTACCGGTTATAAAGCGGATATTACGATATTTGATCCAGCAAAGATTAAGGAAACTAACAGTTTTTCAGACCCACGCAAACATCCCGTAGGGATCGATTGGGTGCTAGTAGGCGGTGTTGTAGCGATGGCGGAAGGCAAATTGACTGGCAATTTAAATGGCCAAGTGCTCCGGCGACAGAGTCATTAGGGCGATGGCAAAAAAACGGAGGATTAAATGCGATTATTGGCGTTTGAAAAAGGGGGTTTTCCCACACTTGGACTGCGGCGTGGTGATGAGTTTATTGATTTGTCAGAGGCGGCGCCTGACTTGCCTTCTCATATGCCTGGCTTACTGGGTTTAGGGGATGCTTCCAAAGATAGGCTTTCGGCCTTGTTGGAGAACCCGCCGGCGGATGCGGTGCGGGCATTGGATGGTATTACATACTGTCCGCCGGTTTGGAATGCAGGTAAAATAATCTGCGTTGGCCTTAATTATGAAGATCACGCAGCTGAAACCAAGCTCGACAAGCCGGATTATCCAATTTTGTTTTTACGAGTAGCGACAACGTTGGTTGGCCATGAGCAACCTCTGGTTGCCCCAAAAGCCTCCGAGCAGCTTGATTACGAAGCTGAAATGGTCGTTGTCATCGGTTCAAAGGGGCGCAATATTGCTCGTGAAGAGGCATTAGAATTTGTTGCTGGGTATTCGGTCTTCAACGAAGGTTCCGTGCGAGATTTCCAATTCAAAAGCCAAACCTGGACATCGGGTAAGAACTTTGATGCGTCTGGAGGCTTTGGCCCTGAACTAGTAACTGCCGACGAAGTTCCGCCAGGTGGGCAGGGACTAAAAATTAGGACGCGCTTGAACGGCGAGACTCTGCAGGATGGTAATACCAACGATATGATGTTCAAAGTGCCCGAATTAATAAGAGTAATCAGCGAAGTAATGACTTTGGAGCCAGGCGACATCATTGTTTCCGGTACGCCGCCTGGCGTAGGGTTTGTTAGAACGCCGCCGATATTTATGGGCGCTGGCGATACCTGTGAAGTTGAGGTAGAGGGGATCGGTTTGCTCCGGAATCCGATCATTGCAGAGCAGTAACCGGTTCGTTTAACGGTTAATGCAGTTCATTGCCTTCGTACTATTTTATAACGTTCGGGGATTTTGATAGCTTAGCTGCGATTTTAATACCGGAGTAAGCTTCGATAAATACTTTTTGGGTAAATTTGAAGGCTAGAACGATCAAAAGCTTTACACATGAAACCAAAGTCCAGTATTCGCTATTTTTGGAAACACCAGCGGTATATGACCAACAAACATCACGATACTCATATCACGAGGTATAGAAGGGTAATCGGCAAATTCCACGGCCTTTTTCTGAATGTATGTCAGGAGCGGTATAACTCGATTCAACATTTCTTAAGCCTATAATATGCGCGATTATATTATTTTCGGATTATTTAAATTGCCGTTTATGGCCGCTCTGCTATGATTAGTCTTTGCCCAATACCCGTCGTACATTGGCTACAGTCACTTCGTCCGTCATTACATTTGCTTCATCGGTTGCCCATGCGACATGTGGTGTAATAAGTAAATTCGGCACATCAGCAAAATCTGCGCCGCTGGCAGCATTGATCGGTTCTTTTTCGAAGACGTCAATAGCGGCGCCACCTAGTTTTCCAGATTTAAGGCCATCAATTACCGCAGCTTCATCGAGAACTCCACCCCGGGAAGCATTTATAAGTATTGTACCTGTACGCATCTTTGAAATTGCTGCCGCATCAATGATATGGTAGGTTTCTTCGGTGAGAGGCACGTGGCAACTAATTACATCAGANTTTTCAAATACTTCTATTGCTGATGTTTTCACAGTTTTGCCCCAGGCATGGTGGTCTTCAGCGACGTAGGGATCATTGCCAAGGACCTCCATGCCTAACCCATGTACGCGTACAGCCACTTCGCGTGAAATGGCACCAAAGCCAATCAAACCGAAAGTTCGTTTTCTGGCTTCTAAGCCCATGACTTCATTCCGTGGCCACTCACCAGCAATGACACGTTGATTGACGTTGAAGATACCGCGTTTTAATAAAATCATCATAGCAGTGATTGTATATTCAGCTACTGCAACAGTGTTTGCACCTAATGCCGGGCATACTTCGATGTTCCTTGTCGCGCAAGCCTCTAGATCGAACTGATCTAGCCCCACACCCAGTCGGCCGATTACTTTTAAATTTGGTGCGGCATCCAATAGTTCGGCCGTAATTTTTGTACGATTACGAACGATTAACCCTTTGCAATCGGATAATAAAGCAGGAATTTCTTCTTGTCGTTCCGCTAAGCCGCGGTCGTAATGTACCTTATAATCTTTGGTTAAATTGTCTATCGTGGAATCCATAACGAATTCCGTAATAACTATTTCTGGCATCCAATCTACTCACCTAATTTCTTGATTATATTATACATTTTAGATTTTGATTCTATCCCTATCCCCGGTGTATCTGGCGGTACGGTGTAGCCATTTTCAATAAGCGCATCGTCAGCAAAACCACCAAAGGGCTGAAATACTAGTGGGTAAGATTCTGTGCCGCCAAGCTGCAAACCGGCAGCCATATGAAGGCCTAGTTGATGGCCGCCATGGGGAATTTGTTGTCGTCTTGTCCAGCCAAGTGTTCCAATGGCCTCCATCGTTTGTAAATATTCACTCAATCCATATCCCAGTGCCGGGTCCATCTGAATCCAGTCTTTTTCGGGGCGAAGGCCGCTATAAAGTACGAAATTGGTCACATCTTGACGGGAAAACAAATTCTCCGCAGTCGCGATAGGATTGGGATATTGTTCGGCTAGTGCCTTATGGAGGGCGAAATCTAAGGGATCGCCTGGCTCTTCGTACCAAAATAGATCAAGCGATTCTATGGCTTTACCAAATTTAATCGCCTGGTCAAGGTCGAATTTACCATTAGCGTCCACCGCCAAGTTTTGTCCCGAACCGACTAAGTCCAAAACTGCATCTATGCGTTTTAAATCCGTTTTTAGGTCCGCTCCGCCAATTTTCATTTTTAGAATACGGTAACCAAGTAATTGATATTGGGCCATTTCGGCTCGTAGGCCTTCTATTTCCTTACCGTCGTAGTAATAACCACCGCCGGGGTAAACGAGTACTTTTTTATCAAATTTATTTTCGTTGTATCGTTCGGATAGTAGCCGCCAGAGCGGTTTTTCTTCTAATTTTGCGAGTGCATCCCACACAGCCATGTCGATTACCGCTGCCGCCACTGCGCGGTCACCATGACCGCCAGGCTTTTCATTTTTCATCATGGTTTTTTGAATTTTGAACGGATCAAACAAGCCACTTTCATCCAAGAGGCTATCCGGCTGGGCCTCCAGGATGCGGGGAATAAGGCGTTCGCGCAGAATACTCCCTTGAGCGTAGCGGCCGTTCGAGCCACAGCCATAGCCAATTATTGGCTTACCATTCCTAGTTTTATCAGTAATGAGCGCAACCACGCTTGTGGTCATTTTTGAAAAATCGATTACGGCATTTCGCATCGACGATTGAATTTTTTCTGTACTCTCTCTGATATCCAAAATTTGCATATGCGGTTATCCACACCTCGTAGACTCACAAATCTTTAATTGGTGTGATGCCTAAAAGTGCTTTCAAAATTTATGGGGCGCTCACGCTTTCAACCGCACATTTAGTCATTCCGGTAACAAAGCGTCAATGCTCGTTCTTTTGTATTTTTGGACATTAGGCGGTGTGCTGCCGCTTTAACGTTCTGCCAGGCC
Source organism: Rhodospirillaceae bacterium (assembly GCA_002724395.1). GTDB lineage: Bacteria > Pseudomonadota > Alphaproteobacteria > UBA8366 > UBA8366. The sequence continues at coordinate 154,023 of PBOR01000030.1, forward strand.
GTTTCCCGGTGGATTCGCCGAATTGGTAGATACACTCTCCATTGACGAAAACCATTTCGATACCGTCTGCCGGATGCTTTGGATTGTCAAAACTGGCACTGTCGATGATAGTTTCTGGGTCGAATAGGGTGAGATCAGCGAAGTTACCCTCTTTAAGAGTACCGCGCGCCGCAAGGCCGAAGGTTTCCGCGGGTAAACCAGTCATTTTATGGATTGCTATTTCGAGCGGCAGAAGCCCTAAGTCTCGGCTGTAATGGCCTAGAACTCGAGGAAAAGTGCCCCATAAACGTGGGTGAGGTTTTTCATCATGGGGCAAACCGTCCGATGCAATCATTGAAGGTGGATACTGAATGACTCGTTGCACGTCCTGTTCATCCATCGCAAAATAAATAGCACCTCCGGGCATGAGCTTTTTCGCAGCGTCTTCCAATGGGAGGCCCATTTCATCGGCGACGTCCGCGAGGTCGCGGCCGGCATGCTCGGGCATTGATTTGGACCAGGTTATGAGTGTCTTTTTTGAATGCTTTAGCCTGTCGGGTCGAATAACCGTCGATGATGCATGGTATGGATACACGTCCAAATGGACCTTTTGTAGGCCTCTATTTTTCTCTATAATTTCAATTGTTTGCTTTGTGCGTCCGAATTGTGCTTTGCCAGCCACTTTGTGGTGGGAGAGGACTACGGGAACTCCCGCCGCGCGTCCAATCTCGAAGGCTTCCTCCAGTGCTTCCTCTACTTTTTCTTCTTCGTTGCGGAGGTGCGTGGTGTAGAGCCCGCCCGCCGGGCCTAATAATTTCGCTAAAGCAATAATCTCGCTGGTGGGCGCAGGCATCGCGGGAGTGTAGGCGAGGCCCGTCGAGAGCCCGAGCGCACCTGCATCCAGTGCTTCTTGAAGGTTTTCACGCATATGATTGAGTTCTCTGCTAGTGGCGCCACGCGTAAGGTCTTTCATCGCACCAGCCCTTAGCGTCGTATGCCCGCAAAGTAGGCCCGCGTTCAGGGACGGTGGATTTTCTTCTAAAGACCTAAAAAAGTTCTCCATTTTGGGAAAGCGGTAGCCGTCTCCTAAGAGATCTAGGGGTGGCGGCAAAGGGTCTTCACCCCAAGTCAAGGGCGCTAGGCTTATTCCGCAATTTCCGGCGATGACAGATGTGACGCCTTGACTGGCCTTGTAGGTCATATCGGGCCACATTAACAGAGCATGGTCATCATGTGTGTGGACGTCGATGAAGCCAGGTGAGAGTACTTTTCCGGTTGCGTCAATTGTAGGTACTTTTTTTTGGGCGCTGATTCCTCCAATTTTGGCTATCCGGTCATCGCTTACCGCCACATCCGCTTTATATCGATCAGCCCCGGTTCCATCGATCACGGTTGCGTTAAGAATGAGCAGGTCGAAGGGTGCATTTGCCATTGATGGAACCATGTTCTGGTGGTGTGATGAGTATTATAAGAAAACCGTGCATATTACTCGGCATAATTTTCCTAATATTACAAATATTTTGCCGATTTTGCTCTTCGGGAGCACATCCTTAGTATCGGGCACTAGCGTTTTGAAGCAAAATACTAATACTAAATAAAAGAAAAAAATTATTTATATTAAAATTATTTTATTTAAATTATAAAATAAAAATATATTTTTACATAATATAATAAAATATTTTCTTATCATTTTAAATATATTTTGTAGAAATTCAAAATTGATACATTTTATGAAATAGGTGCTCTGTATTTTGCATATAAATTTTTAAGAAAAGGTGTTCGTAAAAATCTTATGATATTTGAATGGTTGTGAATATAAAACTCGCCAGCATTAATTTTTGTTTATCATTTACTTTCCGTTTCACTTCTATGAGGCGAAATACTTCTGATAACAATTTAGTTAGTAGATTACTAGCTATTACGATTTTTGGATTTTGCGCCGTCGAGTACTTTTCAACGCCGTCTCAGGCCATGAGTATTCGACACGCAGTGCAAACCGCTATTCAAACTAATCCTAATGTCGGTATCGTGATTGAAAAACACCGTGCAGCAGCAGAGAAAGTAAAGCAGGCCCAAGGTATTCTATATCCTGAGATTGATGTGCGGATTGCTTATGGTCCAGAATGGGTCACAGGCTCGACGACCCGCGCAAGGTTACGCGATGACGATAATGACTCGGATGTTGTCCGTTTGCCCCGATCCGAATTTCGTATTACGGTGCGCCAGCTTTTGTTCGATGGCTTTGCTGCAATTCGAGAGGTTGATCGTCAGAAAGCACGCCTCCGATCATCCTCTAAGCGAATTCGTGAAACATCAGAATTGGTGGCACTGGACGCAATTGAAGCGTATCTGGAATCTCTTCGTCAGCGTGAATTGGTCACGCTATCGTCAAAAAATGTCCGCATCCACGAAAACTATTTAAAAATAGTCCGTTCTCAGGTCGCCCGCGGTTCGTCCAGTCAGGCTGATGTTGAACAGGCAGGGTCTCGGCTTGCATCGGCGCGCGAAAAATTAGTAGCAGCTGAGGGCCGGTTAATCGATGCGGACTCTATTTACAATCGTGTTATTGGTAACGAGGCAAAGAATTTAGTTCGTCCAGTGGTACCGCTTTCTCACTTACCTCAATCTTTAGACTCCGTCGTTGATCTTGCGACCGACATGAACCCAACTGTACGCGTACTCAGGGCGGATGTGGATACAGCTGCAGAAGCACTTAAAGCAGCTAATTCGCGATTTTCCCCACGTGTAGATTTACAATTGGGCACCAACCGAACCAATAATGTCGGCGGTATAAGGGGGGGCCATATTGATAGTTCTGCGTTGGTCGTGATGACCTATAACATATTTCGGGGTAGCCGAGATTTAGCGCGAAAGCGTGAACTAAAGGCCCGTTTGGCGGTATCACGCCAACGGTTAAATCGTCAACTTCGACTTTCGGAAGAAGAGGCGCGTCTATCGTGGAATGCCCTGCAAAACGCCCGTTCGCGACTTCTTGCTAATTGGTTAGAGGTGCAGGCGAATGAACGGGTGCGTAACACCTATCGCCAGCAGTTTGACATGGGGCAAAGGAGTTTGCTCGACCTGCTAGACACTGAAAATGAGCTTTTCATTGCTAAAACAAAACAACTTACCTCTGAATTCGTGGAATACTTTGGGATATATCGAATTCTACTGACCGCCGGATTATTGTTGAGTTCATTGGATGTGGCGTCTGAGAATGAACCCTATGTTGGTCACGAGGGGGCTGGGCCGGTGAATAAAGGAGTGGCTCCGAATATGGGAAACCCAGCAGGTCAGGCGCCACAAAATAACCAGCTGCTCCCCGGTTCGCCACGAACCGCTCCTTTTTTGCCCGGTGCCCCGCCGATGGGCGCTGATACTCCGCCGGAGACTGCTCCTTTACTTGATCCGGCGGTGCCCGTCGCGCCGGACCATCCGTCTATAAATCCTGATAGGTCGCATCCTACTGCCGTTTTCCGTAACGCTTCACGGGCCGACCATCATCCGGTTAAATATCCGGAACAACTGGTTGCTGAAGGGCCACCGCAGATCTTTATGAAAACCGGCCACCTGCCACCACCTCTTATTCCTTCTGCACCAACGGCTATGCTCGTTTATGCTGGACCAGCCGTGCAAAAGCTTCGTCTACCCTATCGTTTGTTGGGAAATCAATCGCTGTATAATCCTGTTAAGGAGAATAAGCCGATACAGTTATCCTCCACACAGCAGGTGCTCCAGCCGAATTACTCAGTTACTCTAAATTCGCAATCGACAACGCCCCTGCGTTCTTTGAACCCGAGTGCTTCCTACTGGGGCTTTTAAGGTGCAGTCTACCAAATTTCAGTCATTTGTCGAAAAGTATTTTTAGAAGGGAGCCCAGGGTTTCAGGTAGAACAACTTAAAATCATGAGGTATTTTGCCCTTGCATGGGCCTCGCAATAGGGGACGAAGTAGAGAAAAAATGGCGGATAACACACCGATCACCCCAGTCCGATACTGGCAAACTTTAACTACCAATGATTTTGCAATATCGGACTGGAGTAATACCATTGCCATCTTGCCCGTTGCCGCTATCGAACAGCATGGACCCCATTTGCCACTCGATGTGGATATGGCGATAAATGCGGCGGTATTAAAGGCGGGGTTGGACCAAGTTCCGGATGACCTCTCAGTGCTTGTTCTTCCAGCGCAGAACGTGGGTTATAGCGAAGAGCATACTTCTTTCCCCGGTACGTTAACGTTAAATGCCGAAACACTCCTCCGGGTTTGGCGAGAGATCGGGGAATGTATTTCGCGCGTCGGCATTAGAAAGTTGTTAATCTTCAATAGCCATGGGGGCCAAAACGAGCTAATTACGATTACTGCGCGACAGCTTCGTGTATCTGAAGCGATGTTTGTGGCATCGTCCAGTTGGTCCCGCCTTGTCTCGTTGGAAGATTTATTTGAGTCGGAAGAATTATGTTTTGGTATTCATGGAGGTGCAGTGGAAACATCCTTGATGCTGCATATCTCACCGGATCATGTGCGAATGGATCAGATTGCTAACTTCCCATCTACAGGGCAAAAAGTTGCCGAGCAATCGAAACACCTATCGGCCACAGGGCGTGTTACCTATGGCTGGATGACAGAGGATCTCAATAGGTCGGGTGCCGTCGGTGATCCACGCTTGGCAACGGCCGAACTTGGGCAGGAAATCCTGACGCGGGCTGCAAAAGGGATTGCCGAGCTGTTAGAAGATTTGGATAAAGTGGACCTCTAATCGTTATATGTGACAAGACTATTGGCTGGGATCGAAAGTTTGTCTCGCCCCTTTAAAAAGGCGAGTTCGATAATAAAGGAGGCCGAAAGTACATCAGCGTCGACTTGGTGCAAAAGTTCAATGGTTGCTGCCGCAGTACCGCCGGTTGCCAATAAATCATCCATTACTACAACTTTATCACCGGCGGTTATTGCGTCTGCTTGAATCTCGATGGTGTCGGCGCCGTACTCCAAATCGTAGTCATAAGCTATTGTTTCGCCCGGTAATTTCCCTTTTTTACGAATCATGGCGAAACCGATGCCAAGTTCTAATGCAAGAGGCGCGGCAGTTAAAAATCCGCGCGATTCAATACCTACGAGTAAATCCGGTTTTTGGTCGCCGACAGTTTCGGATAGTTGGCTTATGCAATACCGCCACGCTTTTGGATCGGATAGCAATGTCGATATATCGTAGAAAAAAATGCCAGGTTTGGGAAAATCGGGTATGCCACGAATATGGTCTTTTAAATCCATTGTTAAAATGTTCCTCGCTGTGCAATGGCGTATCCTAATAATTCCGTGACTTTGCTGCAATCCGCCAACTCGATTGCTTTGCAGTGTCAGTGCTTAAGCCATTTTCCTTAGAATAATACCTTGTCTTTGATCGCTTGGGAGGTGGTCTCAGTTCTCCCCTGCCACTTTTTAAACATGACCCACCATCTAAATCACAAAATTTTTCTGAATAAAAACATTCTTCTGAGCTTATTATTACAGTGTAATTAAGCAATACTAGCCGTGTTTTTTTCGACAGAAATTAGAATTAGCAACACGAAGTTTTTTTAGGCCGCCACAATAATTGATTAAAGTTCTTACGACATGGTCTACCAACCTTGCTGCTTCTCCCAACCCTCAGCTTAGTGGCGGAAATCTGGCCTTACTCGCATTGCCAACCTATTAACCAACGTCTATAACGCGGCCCACAGTCGGGGAGTAGCTCAGCCTGGTAGAGCACTACGTTCGGGACGTAGGGGCCGGAGGTTCGAATCCTCTCTCCCCGACCAGGTGCGGGGCCGGTAAGCCGTTCGTAA
>PBOR01000031.1 GCA_002724395.1 Rhodospirillaceae bacterium
TTTATTTGCTGAAGAAAACATAACAACAAATATGAACGCGATTAGATAATTCGGATAACGCATCTTCGAACAACGCATCTTATGAGCTCCCCAAAAATAATTCCCTATTACTGGACGATACCGTGGACCTGAACTCTTAAAAAAACAAGAAAATAAAAAATTAAACGGGTTAGAAGGGTCTAATCGCACCATTTGGAAAACAGGACGTCACCGTGGAGTAGTTTCCAGCCGGTGGGTTCCCGAGGTCGAATATTACCTTTGTTTCAATGTAACTCTAACGTCCGTTCGGCTCTCTAATTCGCCTTCATATTCTAAATATCAAGAGTTCCTGCACGATAAGACTATCGGATTTTGCGAGAAGGGTTGGCGGCATGGAGTAAGTAGACCACGGCCTTACTTCGAGAGCTCAAAATTGCTCGTCAAGATAGTCTTATCGACCACTTCCATTCTGAAGCCTGAACACACTGGTGAATAATCAAGATTGAAAAAGTTAATGTTATAATTCCCCGTTATGTGATGATATAAACAAACAAAACTGCAGTGGCAGCAGTGATAGGGGCATTGTTTCGGTATGCGCAAAATAATCTCAATTCTGATTGGTGTATGTTTTGTCAACACCTCATTTGACGCTTATGCGGGTCAGGTTGGTAAGGCATTAGAGGTCAAAGTGATGGCCTATGGAAAGTTGGAGGCTGCACAGACTCGTAAGCAGATTGCCCACAACGATGGGATTTCGATGCGAGAGATGCTAGAAACAGTTACTGATGGCGGATTAGTTGTTAAATTTGTTGATGATACCATTCTGACTCTTGGAGGGAATTCGAGGCTTGTAGTCAATGAGTTGGTTTATAATCCAGTATCCAAGGATGGAAAATCAGTCATCAAACTTGGGGAGGGTGTATTTTATTATGTATCAGGAAAATTACGCCGCGAAAATATAACTATTGAAACGCCTGTAGCCTCTATAGGTATCCGCGGGACTAAACTTCTGATTAAGAATCTTCCATCGAAAGTGGGAGGTAGTTTGGAAACAACAATAGGCGTCATTTCTGGACGAGCTATTGTGACGAATCGTGTAAGTGGTAGACGTGTCAATCTTGGTATAGGGAGTTTAGTTAAAGCTACTCGCTCTGGCTCTAACACAATAAAAACATTAGATAAAATAGAGGCGCTTGATCCCTTTGTCGTTCCTAAGGCAGCTGAAGGTGCAAAAAAAGAGTTAGATGAAAAAGTCGAGAAATTACAAAAAGCTACTACTGAACTTGTATCTGGGCCTGATAGTGCTGTTGCACAAAAAGAGATTGAAAAATTAGAAAATGAAATATCCAGTGCACGTCAAATTTCGAGCATAATGGACTCTAAATCTTTGCTAACTGCCAAGAACGCAAATTCTAATGGCAGAAGCATTAAAGCGGTGCAACCTAATCCTGATGAAAAAAATGACAAAAATAAGGAAGAGGAGCCGTCCGACAAAAAAATTAAGTCGACAGCAATACCAGTGCCACAAAACAAGTCTAAAAACCCTGAAGAGACTAACACTAAAAAAGTTATTAATAGTGATTCAACATCTACTAAATTAGGTGGTCTTCCTAAAAATCGCGGTGATCGTCGCAGTGCTGGTAATGAAAATAAGGTTAAACCTTCAGCCAGTAAAACATTAACAAAAACATTGAGGGTGCCAGACGGAACTAGGTTGCGAGTACCTCTTAAGGCGGGTCTAAATTCAGGTAAGCGGCGTTTGAGCAAGCCTGGGTTAAAACCGGGGATTGCAAAATCAGCTGCAACGGCAGCCGCGAAGACAGCTGCAACGGCAGCCGCGAAGACAGCTGCAAAGACAGCGGCTACAACAGCCGCGAAGACAGCTGCAAAGACAGCTGCAAAGACAGCCGCGAAGACAGCTGCAACGGCAGCCGCGAAGACAGCTGCAAAGACAGCCGCGAAGACAGCCGCGAAGACAGCTGCAAAGACAGCTGCAAAGACAGCCGCGAAGACGGCTGCAAAGACAGCCGCGAAGACAGCTGCAAAGACAGCTGCAAAGACAGCCGCAAGGAATGTAGCCCGATCAGCCGCCAAAGAGGTAATCAGGAACCGGCTTAAAGGGGCTGCGCGGAAGATTGGTCAATGATTCTGGGATTAATTAATCGAGCTATAAACGGTTACCTAGTAATCTCATGCTTTTGTGTGTTCATTTGTTTTACGTATAACCCAAATCTTGCGCAGGCTGACGAATTGGGAATGAATGTAGATGTTGGAATTGCTCCTTCATTAAACGACACGGCAAAAAAGCAGGCAGAGAAAAAATGGTCGGTGTCGGGCAGTGCGGGCATCCAGTTCGATGATAATGTTAATTCTGACCCGGTCGATACGACATCGGATGAAGATGATATTGCTGCCGTTTTGGATGTATCGCTAGGGTATCAGTTGTTGAAAAAAAGTTTTGTCGATTTAGACGTATCGTACGATTTTTCACACACACGATATAAAGAGCTCGTTGAATTTGATATAGTTAGCCACACCGGATCTATGTACGCTGCAAAGGAAGTTAAAGGCGCAGATTTAAGTATATACTATGGATACACAAGGTCTTACTTGTCAGGAGATGATTTCCTTGGGCTGCATAATACAGATGCGTCAATTGGGTATGCTTTAACTGATATTATTTACGGTACGCTTTCCTACAACAATCAGCACAAAGATTTTGTTACAGCTAATGAACGTGATTCAATCCTGCATGGGAATGAAATCACTGGGTATTATTTTTTTAATGAGGCTAAAAGCTATCTCAAACTAGCGTACAGATTTGAAATTGAAGATACCGTTGGCTCGGAATTTGATTTCAATGCCCATTATGGACGTATAGGGGTGCGGTATGGCTTTGATTTGCCCTTAATTAAACAAGTTGCTGCCTTAACACTTGATTACGAGTTCCATAAGAAATTTTATGACAGTTTGACGCTCAGTATTGCAGATAAGCGCATTGATTCTGGACATTACATTAAGTTAGGCACTGAGGTGCCTCTCAATGAACATCTTGTTTTTTTAACCAACTACGAACACAGTCGTGTGCGCTCAAATTTGGATAGTACCGACCTCGATCAAAATATCATTACATTTTCGATGAGAGCTTCTTACTAAAGAATCACTGTGGAGTAGTATCCTACGGGTGCGATGAATTACATCGTAAGTTTTTTATTAGTGGGACCTATCGCTATCCATATTTAGAAATAATATCACGGGCCAAGTCAGGAGCCGATTCTTCAATATCATCTTTGCATTTTACATGAGAGAGTATTTCACGGTCTTTCAGATTCATTGAGCGCTCATAAGAAGGATCGTAATGGCTATCGAGCAAATGGGTAGCCAAATCAATCCAACTTTTCGAATCCCAGAGATCTCTCGTTTTCTGCGGAATATCTGGTTGATAACGAGATGTTAAGAACTTAAAGAATTTTTCAACGACAATCTCATCCTCAATTACATTTGTGTACCGTGAAACTAGAAACCTAGCTCGGTTCTCCACCGTATTCTCAATAACGATACATTTTGAATGGCGCATTTTTTTGAAAAGTTCTGCCGGTATATTAATTTCACCAATTTTATTACTTTCTGCCTCTAGAAAAACCGGCCGGGATAAGTCAATTTTTTTTATTTGTGCGGCTAGCAATGTTTCGAAGTATTTTTGCTTTGGTTGATCCGTACCAGGAAGACTACCTAACATTGAACCTCGGTGAGAAGCTAAGCCCTCTAAATCAATTACATTTCCGCCCAGCGATGCAATGTGTGAGAGAATTTCGGTTTTACCATTCCCAGTTTTTCCGCTGATAATGATAATCTTGGAAACCTCAGAAAACTGTTTGATCTCATCAATTATTGATTTCCGATATGTTTTATACCCGCCATCCAGAGTGGAGCATTTCCATCCTATAGATGCACAAATAATTGCGAACGAATTTGACCTTTGGCCTCCCCTGGCACAATAAAATAAGGGCCGGAATGATTTTTTTTTGTTATGAAAAAATGTCTCCAAGTGCGAAGAAATATTTAAAGATACCAACCTTGCGCCAACTTTTTTTGCTTCAAATGGTGAGATATTTTGATAGATGGTGCCTACTTTCTCGTATTCACTATTCTTCAAAACTGGCAGATTTACAGAGCCAATAATATGATCTTCGTGAAATTCCCTGGGTGATCTAACATCGATGATCGCATCAAAGTCGTCGATATCTTCCAGATTTTTTTCGTCAATATACAGTGTCATTTGATGAGCAATATAAACGATGTTGATCGTATTTCTTAACGCATATTTGATAGGGAGATTTAATCAACCTACTAGTTTTGCGTTTAAAAACCATGCAATAAGATGAAGCCTACACATTCTACGTCTCCGGAAAATTGACCGTATAACCGTCCAAAAGATTTGCGCTTAATTGATGAATACTACGAAGAGGGACTAAATACTCATCAGGATAGTAGGTCGTAGCAATGAACGTGAAATAAGGATCTCTCGAGGTGGCCTGCTGCCCATTTCAAAGGAATATCCAGAATTAGATTGGGTTAGGTAATCCACTGGTATCCAAAATAGAAGACTGCAATCCACGCTATTCCCTTAACCAGAAAAAAGGTGAATGCGACTAGACCTAAGCCCTTAATCCATTTTTTAAATTTCTCGTTCATAGATACTCATCATCTGTCTCGTTTTGCCACTGTCTCAATAGTTGGATAATTGAGATTGAATTTAAGATTTCTGCTTGGACATTAAATGTCCGGTTTAAGGGAGATTTTTTATACAATTAATTTCTCCGATTTGAACCGTACATTTTAATAACCTCTCATGGATTCTATGATTGTGGTCAGGGGCACCATTAAAAAGATACTGGTGAACTTGACATTGTCCTTCGGAGTTAGTCGATCGGATTGGTATCAGAGCCTAGATCAACCCTCACAAAAATATTATATTTTAAAGGGCTGGAGCCAGCCGACGGGCGAGAAGCGATATGGCTTAGTAACCTATTGATAAACCGGTATAAATAAATTAATTTATAACGAGTAATTTACAAAGAAAGTTTCTAGATTATTTTTATTTTATCCTGAACAGGAGACTGTATTGTGAAATATTTCCATAGAATTATTGAGCAAAAGCGCGAGAGAATTGCACTTTCCATTACGACAGCGGAAGCTAATGTCGTTGAGGGCGAACGCATTACGGCAGGTTTGATCGAGAAGCAGCAAGGCTCTGGCTCGCAACCGCACCGCCACCCTAAAGTAGAGCAATTCAATTATGTCATTGCAGGGCGTTTTAAATCTATGGTTGAAGGTGAATACCATACGATGGAAGTCGGCGATATGGTGCATATCCCACCGAACGCGCTTCATCAGATGGTCGCGCTCGATGAAGGGCCGAATATTTATTTTATGGCGAAAGACGCGGCATCTGATCCGGAGCTTGGCATCATGGGGCATGCAGAAGATAAAGATGTAGACCGGCCCTGGTACGAGCCTGGTTTTGATCCCGACGAGAAAAAGTAAGAACTTTCTTATAGCTGTCAGACTTACTGTTAGAGAAACCTGACTGCCCTTGAGTGGACTTTCCAGATTAGCAATATTTTCAGGTGGGTGAATAATCCGTCTAGCAAGATTTCAATCAAGCCTGATATCTTTCGAACCATATCATGGGCTTACACCTTATGAATAAACCAAAAATTATTGAGGATAGAGCTGCCAATCCAACCACAAACGTATTGGCAGTTATTTCCTTTGTGCTGTCGTTACTTGGAGTTCTGGCAAATTTTTTGATTCCGCTCCTTCCGCAAATTGCTGGGATTATCTGTGGGCATATTGCAAGATCGCAAATTAGGCGAAGCGAGGGATCCCAACTGGGGGCTGGAATGGCGTTGGCTGGATTGATAATAGGTTACTTGAGTATTGTTTTTACTTTGATTTGGTACATTTTTCTCGGGGTCGGATTGTTCACACTATTCACCTTTTCATGAGATCCATCCGCAACGTGGAAAGCGCATGACCCCGCGGTTGGGGGAAAAATAATAGGCTTTGCGACCAATTGGTGCCGTAGGGTTGCGGCTTGTGCTTCAGATGGGGTCGTGTCTGCCATTTTAAAAAAATTTTGTGGTGACTTGGTTTTTAGAGGGTGGCGTCCTGAAGTTAATTGCTGTTTCTGTTTTATTGCAATTCCAATCAACCGATCCCTGACCGAAGTTGCAACCCTAGACAATGGGATCTGTTTTATTTTCTCCAAATTATGAAAATCGTTGCCGACGATAATCAGACCTAACATGCCCATGTTCATGTGAGGAGTACAGCCATACAAATAAACGCCAGGGACTTTAAAAATAACAGTGTGAACCTCATTTATTTCTGACTTTGCCGGTAGCGAATGCATTTCCGGACCGGCAATAAACTCAACATTATGCCCCTCATTCTTCGGCAACCATTTTATAGTATCTCCAACAGCGATGTGGGCAACCTCAATGCTGTACGAATCATCTTCTGTAAATAGAATTTGGATAGTTTCTGCTGAAGAGAATTTTGAAAATGTCAGAAAAGTAATAAGAGAAAATAATGTGAGAAAGTATCGCATTTTTTTGGCTACTAGATGGGAAATAAAATTGGGTTGTGGTCTCAGATAATAGTCTTAATTCTTAGAACTTATTTCTTCAGAGATATATTTAGCCAATCGAGGTTGGTCTGAGGCCTTTCTGGGTCTGTCATCAAGCCAGTGTCTCTTTCTATCAACCTGTTGGTTACACAGCTCGAATGTTGCAATGTTAGTTGGTGTACTGCAACTGCTGTATATTTTTTATCCGACAAGAGTGGTTGGTATTCAATTCATCCTTTGAGAATCAAATTCGCCAGTCATGTTATCATAACAAAGTCTGAGCAGTACCCAAGCTTTGAATACGATTGCGGAATTTGATTATCACCTGCTTTTCCATCGACAAACACTGGATAGCAACAAAGGGTAAAAAAAAGACCATTCAAGAGCAAGAAGTGCTAATAGAATGTCTGTTCTAATGTTTAACCCCCTAACTACTCTATATTTCCACGATTAAGTAACCCCCTCACCTTTTGATTTGGCTTTCAATGCGTCTTAGAAATTGGCAACAAAAGATCGTCGACGATTTTCCGATGATCATCCGTCAGCACCAAAGATTTATCCTTAAAGCTCCGACAGGGGCTGGTAAGACCGTTCTCGCTAGCGAGATTGTCGAGCGGTTTTATAAGGGAAAAAATATCGTAGTACTCTGCCATCGCTTGGTGCTCCTAGAACAGCTAGAGCGTGCGCTCAGCAAAAAGCATCGTGTGCGAAAGTTGACCGTATCGGACGATGGGCCGGCATTTGAGGGTTACGAAATTTTGCTTTCTACGAATATGAGGGCGAAAGACGTTTTGGCGGATGCTATTCCTAAAGCTGATCTCATTATTGTCGATGAAGCACACCGCGTGTCGCCCAACGGCACTGGCTACAAGCGCATTCTAGACGATTTTGAGAAACACGGGAAAAAAGAAGCTCGCTTTATAGGGCTGACTGCATCGCCAGAACGGCGTACTGGCGATCAGCGCGATCAACTTCATCTTGCTTTTGATACTATTATTGACTGCGCCAATATTGAAACGTTGATTGAAGAAGGTATTCTGGTAAAACCGATCTACCGTCCTCACTTCGTTCATGATCTTGATCTTACCGGGATTGATATTAGTTCGGGTGATTTTCCCGTCGCTAAGTTGGCTCCGGCCATTGTTAAATCCTCAATGATCGATTACGCGCTAAATATTTATAGTGAAGAGCGCGAAAATGTCTCACCTAAGCCAATTTCTGCCTGGTTCTGCCCAGACGTAACGGTTGCTGAAGCGACACTTGAAAGTATCAAAATATTTGGTATCGAAGCGTCATTGGTTACTGCTCAAACGCCAATCAGTGAGCGGATGAAGCTGCTCAAGATGCATGAAAAAGGTGAAGTCGAGGCAATGGTTTCAGTCGGCGTATTGGCAGAAGGCTGGGATAACCCTCAATGTAACATCATTGTCCATCTGCGCCCCACTCTTTCGAAAGTTCTATGGGGTCAGTCTGTAGGGCGGGGACTGCGGTCGGCACCAGGTAAGGACAAATGTATCGTTATCGATGTGAGTTCGAATTGGAGCACCTTTGGGCCGGTTGAAAAACTGGAATGGAGCCTGTGGAGCCATAGGCGATCTTATATGCAGTATATGAATCGCTTTAATTGGATTGGCCAGCAACAGATCGGTGAGGACAGCGAAGACAGCTATATGCTTTGTGAAAATCAGTTGCCGAGCAAAGTACGTTGCTCTCATATCTATAAGAAGAACGCTTATAGCGATGATACCTGCCCCGTCTGTGGTTCTTATGCGGCCATCGATATTCACAAGGAGCAAAACCTTGATAGTACATTGAACGAGATAGGTTTACACCGTTTATTCTTTGACCGAGTTGAAAAGGTCTATGACGAAATGGATCTGTCTGTTTGGGGCAGTCTCGGAAATACTGCTTGGAAATCGGCAGACGTAAAAGAGCAAGTGTTTTTGGCCTTTTGTAAAGCGTTTTTGGAAGTTTCCGGAGAACCGACACAATCTGAATCAGAGTTCTGGGACGTGGCTCTAAAAGCAGAAGGGAACATCCGTGGTTACCTAGTCGAAAACGATTTCCAGTTGGCTAAACAAGAAGAATTTAAGCTTGCTCTGATTGCCGACGGTATGCTCGCAGGAAAGGAAATAAGGACCTTACAAGCTCATTACGGAATCTCGTTATGTGGCGAGGTTTTTAAGACCCATACTTTGGTTGAAGCGGAACGCAAATATCAAAAGGCGATCAAAATTGCTGAACGATTGGCCGTGATGGGCTGTTCATCGCGGGATAATTTGCCTTACTTTAATGCCGCAGACCATAAGGCTGGGTTAAAAAAGGCACGAATCTGATCTTTTAATTTCTTCCAAAATTTATTGGACGTGCTCACAGTCCAACTTGGTGCCCCCAAGATTACAAAATGCTTCTTCCACAAATAATATTAGCGCGATTCTAGCCAGAGAATTTTGGCATGATTTCGTTGGCGAGTATTCTCGCTTTATCCAACTCGTCTATACCGAGCAAAAAGGTTACTTCATCCATCCCGGCTATTTGAAGTTTCTCAATGCCACCGGCAACATCGTCCGGAGTACCCATAAAGCATAGTTCGCGATGCCGACTTTTATTTTTTTCGGATTGAATTAGGAATTCGTTCCAAGCTTTTTCAGGCGTTTCGCCAAAATGCACCACCGTGTTCACATAAGAACGCTGGATCGTTGCCGGGTCGCGGTCGATTGCTTCACAAGCGTTCTGAATATGGGCCCAGCCCTCTGATAGTTGCGAGATCGGCGTATGGAGGCCAGAAGCCTGCCATCCATCGCCAAATTCAGCGACCCGTGCTGCAGGGCGGCCGCCACCAGTCCAGCTGGCGATATAAATTGGTAAATGTGGTTTTTGCACTGGTTTTGGCGTGATCGTCACATTTTCGAAGGAATAAAATTCACCAGAGAAGGTGACCTCGTCCTCGGTCCAGAGCTTTTTGATGGCACGAATACCTTCATCCATCAGCTTTCCACGTTTCTTAAAGGGAATGCCGAAAGCATCAAATTCCTTGTCATAGGAGCCTGTGGCAAGTGCAGCTATGAAGCGGCCTTCGGAAAGCGCATCCAACATTGTGAATTTCTTAGCTACTGCAATGGGGTGACGGAGCGGCACCTGGTAGGCGGAGAAACCCAGTTTGACTCGCTTGGTTGCTGCGCACAAAACAGCGGCAGCGCTAATAGAATGGAAATTTGGATGACTGTGATAATAGTGATCTGTGACGTAAATGCCGTGATAGCCGAGTGCTTCTGAGGTCTGCGCAAACTCGGTGATTTCCCTCGCGCTTATAGGTCGGTCCGTGCCAGAGGTTAAGCTAATGCTGAATTTCATGGTTCCCTATTCCGTGATTTGTGATCCTGAGCTGCGGAAAACTATATTTCTTTACCAAGCTTGGTTTAACTTGCCTATTCCTGCTCAGTCCCAAGTAGTGGAAAGCGGGCAGCGAGTGCTTTAATGTCACCCTTTTTTAGGTTCTCAAGAAGTTCAGGCACGTCGCTTTCTTGGCAACCCATAATATATGGCCCGTTAGGAACGACCCGGAGAGTCGGTCCTAGATGGCATTTGCTCATACAATGGTTGGTTTCTAATGTTATCGGGAGGTTATTAGCTTTGATGCCTTTTTTCAGAGCTGCCGCTAGTTCCTTGCTGCCTCGAGCTCCACAGGAATCCACAAGGTTGTTAGCGCGGTAGTTAATGCACAATTGCAGCTTAGTTTTTTCATCTGATCGTGACGTAGGGGGAACGATAATATACCTTCCTGGTGTACGGTTTGGAGCTTTATTGCGTGCCTTAAAGCAAATCCTATATCAATTCGGTCTGGGAGGACCAGCTTAGTATCCCGTTTGCAGAGAAATAATTTCGCCAGCAATATTACGTGTACTGTGAAAGGGTCCATGCCGATGGTGGTGGCGGCATTGCCCACAGGCAAAGACGCGCCTAATCTCCAATCCGTATTTTGACTTAGACAAGGAAGGGTAATTCCCATGGCTGAGAAGGCATCTGAGAATGCTGAGTACGACTACGACTTGTTTGTCATTGGCGGTGGATCTGGCGGTGTGCGCTGCGCCCGATTCTCCGCACAATACGGCGCGAAGGTAGGAATTGCAGAGGAACGTTATTGGGGGGGTACCTGCGTTAATGTTGGGTGTGTGCCGAAGAAGCTCTTCACTTATGCGGCGCATTTCTCTGAAGACGTTCAAATGGCTAAAGGCTATGGCTGGTATATGGATAAGCCCGGCTTCGATTGGCCGACATTGCGCGAAAATAAAGACACCGAAATTAATCGATTAAACGGCATTTATGATGGGCTACTCAAGGGGGCTGGGTGCGATGTTTTCTTTGAGCGGGCCGAAGTGGTTGACCCGCATACTGTCAAAGTGGGCGATAGACAGTTCATAGTTAAGAATATCTTGATTGCTACAGGTGGCTGGCCATTCGTGCCGAATTTTCCCGGTAACGAGCATGTGATTACATCCAACGAAGTATTTCACAATGAATCTTTCCCCAAAACGATAATGATTATAGGCGGTGGTTATATCGCAGTTGAGTTTGCTGGTATTATGCATGGGCTTGGCGCGAAAGTAACACAGGTCTATCGTGGCCCCCTATTTCTGCGCGGTTTTGACAAAGATGTGCGCGAACACCTGGCCGAAGAAATGGAAAAGAAGGGTATTAATCTGCGTTTCAATGAGGATGTAGTCTCTATTGAGCGGCATGGTTCGGGTCTGCATGTGACACTGACGTCTGGGGAGGTAGTAAAAACTCAAATGGTCATGTATTCGACCGGCCGGAGGCCACTCAGCGGTGGCATGGGGCTCGAAGAAGCCGGCGTGGAGCTGGCAAAAAATGGAGCGATCATGGTTGACAATAAGTTTCAAACCTCCGTTCCTTCAATCTATGCCTTAGGAGATGTGATTGATCGTGTGGCTCTAACTCCGGTTGCCCTCGCGGAGGGTATGGTGTTAGCAAAGACGTTGTTTACCGATGAACGCCCGGAAATGAATTATGAGTATATTCCAACTGCTGTCTTTAGTGCGCCTAATATCGGTACAGTCGGTTATGCCGAAGAGCAAGCAAAACAAAAATTTGGTAAACTCCGGGTTTACACGTCACGCTTCACACCAATGAAGCACTCACTTTCTGGCATCGATGAGAAAACATTCATGAAACTTATTGTCGATGACAGCTCAGACTATGTGGTTGGTGCTCACATGGTTGGCCCGGATGCAGGCGAGATCATGCAGGGTATCGGCATAGCGTTGAAAGCGGGTGCGACAAAAGCAGATTTCGATGCCACTATAGGCATTCATCCAACGGCTGCGGAAGAATTGGTGACAATGCGCACGGAAAGAGCTTAAGAGCAGATACCTAAGCTTTTAAACGGATATCAATGGACCCCTTGACACAAGGATTGATCGGAGCGGCCTTGCCGCAAGCGGTAACACCAAATCGCCGCTTGCTGCTCAGGGCCGGATTTTTGGGTCTAATCGCCGGAATGCTGCCCGACCTCGATGTTTTAATCCGCTCATCGTCGGACCCATTGCTATTTCTGGAATACCATCGGCAGTTTTCCCACTCAGTTTTTTTCATTCCGGTTGGTGGGCTAGTTTGTGCCGGACTTTTCTATTTGTTACTTCGTCGCAGGATCGACCTTCCGTTTAAGATGCTATGGCTCTACAGCACGCTTGGGTACGGTACGCACGGCTTGCTCGACGCCTTTACTTCGTATGGTACTATGTTGGGTTGGCCATTCAGCGAAGAGCGCGTTTCCTTTGGCATCATTTCTGTTGTCGACCCGCTCTTCACCCTGCCCGTACTAGTATTAGTGCTTCTTGCTGTAACTTATGGAAAGTCTAGGTTCGCTCTCGTGGCGGTTTTGTGGGCTGGTTTGTACCTTAGTGCAGGAGTGTTACAACGTCATGAGGCAATTAAGATGGGTACCTCGTTGGCCATGTCTCGAGGTCATATTCCAGTACGTTTAGCCGTCAAACCAAGTTTCGGTAATATTGTGGTGTGGAAAGTGGTTTATGAGACAGGCGAGCGGTTTTTTGTCGATGCAGTGCGCGTGACGATAGCGCCACGTGTCTTTCCTGGCGCTTCTGTATTTAAGCTTGTTGTCCGGAAAGACTTCCCAATGCTCGGGAAGAATACTCGACAAGCGTACGATATTGAACGCTTCGCACATTTAAGTGACGGCTATCTGGCTCGAGACCCGTCGGTGGCGGGCCGGATCATTGATGTGCGATATTCGATGATCCCCAATGAGATTGACGCCCTCTGGTCCATTGGCGTTTCTGTTACGGCCGGTCCAGATGAGCATGTTACTTTCCAGACGCATCGAGGAGACCCGATGGAAGGTCTCAATCGCTTATGGGCAATGCTGATTGCTCCAGTGTCCGGATTGCAACGCCCCTAAAACCAATTGTCGAGGCTGGCTTGCTTACGTATCTAATTCACTCCAACCACATCGCCCAATGCAGGCCCAATTTCTTCATTTAATACAATATCGGCATAGCTATCCAGATCGGTGGGGTCGCGGTTGATTATCACTAGGATTGATCCAGTTTGCTTGGCGGCTACGGGAAGGCCGGCGGCCGGGAAGACCTGGAGCGAAGAGCCGATGGAGATGAATAAGTCGGCGGCTTTGGTATGAAGTTCTGCATCGCGCATTTTATCTTGCGGCATGGATTGGCCGAAGGCAACCGTGGCGGTTTTGATAAGTCCGCCGCAGCGAACACAGTCGGGTGCTTTGTCGTCGCGTTCAAACACTTCCCTGATCCATTTTAAATCATATTTGGCGCCGCAATTTAGGCAGGAAGCATATGTAGAATTACCATGTAGCTCGATGACTTTCTCTGCGGGAATACCGGACTTTAAATGAAGCCCATCGGTGTTTTGCGTGATGACTGCAGTGACTTTACCGCTACGCACCAAATTTTCAACCGCCCGATGACCGCGGTTTGGCTCAGCCTTGGCCATATCGTCATGGCGGAAAAACCTTTGATGCCAATATTCATGGCGCCTTTCCTCGCTCGCCAGAAAATCCTGAAACATGACCGGTTTGAATTGCTCCCAGATGCCGCCGGGTGAACGGAAGTCGGGAATGCCGGATTCGGTAGAAATGCCCGCGCCAGTAAAGATAACTGCGCGTTTACTTTTTTCCAGTAGTTTAGCAAATTTAGCGACTTTTTCCGGGTTGTTGAGCATCTATCTAAACCCGTGATCTAATTTGACAACTTAATATCAATGTTGTCCGGCAGGGGCGTGTCTGTATAGAGGTGAATTTTATTTATCGCGCGGCGCTGGCTTTTTGGATTGTCGAGCCAAAGACGCAATAGGTGACGTCGTTTCGCTGGATCTGGATCATCAAAATATTCTTTCCGGGAATGGAGTATGAGGAAGTTATTCAGGAATTGAATATCACCAGGCTCAAATGCCATGTCTAACCGGAAATCTTCATTTTGCGTAAGTGCGTCTATAAAATCAAAGGCAGCGTGATCAACCTTAGTGAACGGCTCACCAGCCAAGTTGCGCCCCCATTCGCTGGGTTTTCTATCATAGACGCAGATGAAGCGGCCGTTTACAAAAGAGAAGACCGGGAGTTTCCAGGGAGCGAGACGCGGTTCGCCGTCGGGCTGCGCACCGCGGCGATCATGGGGGTAACCCTCGTACATCACATCCAACAGATCGGGGCGATTCTCCAGCATGCGATTGTAGATGGCTGCTGAACTAACGATGGAGCTTTCGCCGCCTTCGCGCGCTTTCTGAAGGCAGAGTAGTGCCACCATATTCGTACCATCCGTATGATAGCGAAGTTCCGATGTGCTGTGATAGCCACGTGCATTTTCGTCGTAGTTTTTGCCTTCGTCACGAACATCGATGAACCAATCGCCGTCTTTGGTTTGCGGCCAGGGTTTCGCAAAGTGCAGGCCGATACCCCAGAACAGTCGGCGCATTTGTTGGTAATTATATTTCTCAACGGGGATGCCGCGTAGTATCTGGAAGCCGCGGCCTTCTTCTACCTCATGGGCGAGATCAGCGATAGTTTTGCTAAGTGTGGGCAGAGGAAAATGTTCTTTGGTGATAACAGGAGCATCAAGACCTGTCGCGTCAACTGCCTGCAAAGCTTTATCTAGTTCGTTGAGCTGTGTTTGACTAAGCTCATATATCCAGCTTTCACTGCTTCTAAGGTCTGCACCGACCCAGGCAGAGGGGGCTACAACGGGTTTGCCGGGTTCGGAGTTCATTCTAGCTTCTCCTATTGCGCTAATCTAAAAGCCTAACGGCTGATGGTAGTGTTAACTATTCATCTGTATGGTTCAAAGTTATATCGTGATTCGATACAAAATCGGAAGGACCCGAGACTTGAATTATAATAATAGTGCCTTTTAGGCTGGATATTCGACGTTTATAGGCGTAAAAGCGTCGGCCTCTGCTGAACAAAGACGAAATTGGAGATCGTCATGGCGAAAACATGGAAGCCTGACAGCTGGCGTGAGTACCCTATCCGTCAAGTCCCCGAATATCAGGATCTGGACGAATTAAAGTCTGTGGAGATTGAATTGGGAGCAATGCCGCCGTTGGTATTTGCTGGTGAGGCGCGGCGTTTGCGTCAACAATTGGCTGAGGTGGCGGAAGGTAGGGCTTTCTTACTGCAGGGCGGTGATTGCGCAGAAAGCTTTGCGGAGTTCAGCGCCAACAATATTCGTGACAGCTTCAAAGTACTGCTGCAAATGGCCATTGCGCTGACCTTTGGTGCATCCTGCCCGGTTGTGAAGGTTGGGCGCATGGCAGGCCAGTTTGCTAAGCCTCGGTCGGAGCCGACTGAGAAGCAGGGCGATGTTGAATTGCCAAGCTACCGCGGTGACATCATTAATGGCATCGAGTTCACCGAAGACGCGCGCACACCTGATCCAAAGCGCATGGTCCGTGCTTATAATCAAGCCTCGGCGACCCTAAACCTCATCCGTGCGTTCGCACAAGGTGGATTTGCTGATTTACATCAGGTCCATCAATGGAACTTGGATTTTGTGGCAGACAGTCCGGCTAGCGAACGCTATGCAGAAATGTCGGCGCGTATTGATGAAGCACTCGGTTTCTTAAAAGCCTGCGGTATTACCGGCGAGGCGGTGCAACAAATCCGCGAGACGGATTTCTATACCAGTCATGAAGCGTTGTTACTCTGGTACGAAGAAGCTATGACGCGCCAGGATAGTCTCACCGGAGATTGGTATGACACCTCCGCGCATTTAGTCTGGATTGGCGACAGAACCCGTGACTTAGAAGAGGCGCATGTTGAATTTATGCGTGGCATCGAGAACCCTATCGGTATTAAATGCGGACCAACCCTTGCTGCGGATGATTTGTTAAGGCTTCTAGAGGTGCTCAATCCGGCTAATGAAGCGGGGCGTATTACGCTCATATCGCGTATGGGTCATGAGAATGTAGAGAAATATCTACCGGGACTTGTTCGGGCAGTTCAAAAAGAAGGTGCAAAGGTGGTTTGGTCTTCCGATCCCATGCACGGCAATATGATTAAGTCAGCGAGCGGCTACAAAACGCGTCCGTTCGATCGTATTTTATCGGAAGTGCGTCAGGTTTTTGCCGTTCATCACGCGGAAGGCTCCTACGCAGGCGGTATCCATGTAGAAATGACCGGTCAGGATGTGACGGAGTGCCTTGGTGGGGCACAGGCGATTAATGAAGAACGTTTGTCTGACCGGTACCACACACATTGTGATCCGCGCTTAAATGCAAATCAGGCATTGGAATTGGCCTTCCTGTTAGCCGAAGAGCTAAAGGCATTTCGTGGCAGCAGTGTCGAAAGGAAGGTAGCTGCAGTTGGCTAATTGCCTGCGCAGTTTCGTATTTCTCCAGTCTTTCGTCACCCTTTTCTTTTTTAACTTTCACGATGTAGCTAATATTTCTATCAGCGGAGAATCGAAAGTCCTTTTGAGACCAACGGAACCATCGTAGTTATAGCTTTACAGCTGCGCGTGCTTATAGCCCGGGTCTACAGTTTTTGTTTGCTATATTTTCAGGTTTTTTTTAGCAAGCGTGCCTAAAGGTTGATTTTTCATCAATATATAGGATAAGCGGCTCCACAACCGCTTGTGAGAGCTAAGCGATTAGATGAGCAGGATTAAATGACGGATCAATTAAAAATTGCATTGGCCCAATTAAACCCAACCGTGGGTGATATAGAGGGTAACTTGGCTATGGTGCGGCAAGCAGTTGCTGAATTGCCAGATGCGGACCTTATTTTTTTCTCCGAGTTGGTTTTAGCGGGCTATCCGCCAGAGGATCTGGTGCTGAAGCCGTTTTTCCTCGACAAGATTGATGCAGCGGTTCAAACGCTTTGTGCTGATACTACAAAAGGGGGGCCTGGAATATTGCTGCCGACGCCGTGGCGGGTTGATGGCAAAGTTTATAATTCGGTTTTGCTAATTGACGGTGGTAGGGTTGTTACCCATCGATTTAAGCATGATTTACCGAATTATGGAGTTTTCGATGAGAAACGGGTGTTTACGCCCGGACCGATGCCGGGTCCTATGAATTTTCGAGACGTTCGTATTGGCGTGCCAATCTGCGAAGATATCTGGACTCCCGATGTGGTCGAGTGCCTCCAAGAATCCGGCGCAGAAATATTACTAGTGCCAAACGGTTCGCCCTTTGAACGCGATAAGGTAGATCGAAGGTTGAGTCATGCGGTGGCGCGGGTCCAGGAGACAGGATTGCCATTGGCTTATCTTAATCAGATTGGTGGGCAGGATGAGCTTGTTTTCGATGGCGCATCCTTTGTTCTTAATGCGGATTGCAAAATGGCGCTGCAGTTGCCGTCATGGGAGGAGGCCGTTATCTCGACGCGCTGGGAGCGACGCGGTGGACGTTGGCATTGCGCAGTTGGGGAGTGTGTAGCGCCGTACGAAGATTTGTCGTCTATATACAATGCGATGGTTCTAGGGTTACGCGATTATGTAAACAAGGCTGGATTCCGAGGCGTATTATTGGGGCTTTCTGGTGGAATCGATTCTGCCCTCAGTGCGGCGATTGCTGTTGACGCGTTGGGTTCTGAACGCGTGCGCTGCGTGATGATGCCGTCACCCTATACAAGTCAGGTAAGCCTTGATGACGCTGCGGAGGCTGCAAAATTAATGGCTATCCAGTATGACATCGTTTCTATCGAGCCCGCGATGCTTGCTTTCGGAGAAATGCTACAGCCTTTGTTTAAGGGCCATGAGGCGGACGTGACAGAAGAGAATATTCAAGCACGAAGCCGTGGGCTCTTGCTGATGAGTATATCCAATAAATTTGGCTCTATGCTGCTGACGACTGGAAATAAGTCTGAGATGGCGGTGGGCTATTCAACATTGTACGGCGATATGAGCGGCGGCTATTCCGTTTTAAAAGATGTATATAAGACCGATGTATTTAAGCTGTCCTTGTGGCGGAATGAGAATAATTTGCCGACGTTCTTGGGCCCCGACGGAAGGGTCATTCCCGAGCGAATAATTACTAAGCCGCCATCAGCCGAATTAAAACCGGATCAAACTGACCAGGACACGTTGCCGCCCTATGATAAGTTAGATGATATTTTGACTTGCCTGATAGAGGACGAAATGAGTGTTGCCGAAATTGCTGCACGTGGGCATACGCCAGAAACTATCGAGCGAGTTTGGCGTATGTTGGATGGTGCGGAGTATAAGCGTCGTCAATCTCCGCCGGGTGTTAAGATTACTAGCCGCGCCTTTGGGCGAGATAGGCGCTATCCGATTACAAACTCATTACGCAAAATCCTTTAGTCGGATAAGAGGGCGACCGACCTATGTCAAATAGACGTGAACGGCGAAGGCAAAAATCTCGTAATAAGAAAAATGGGCAACACACACCGTTAGAGGCAGGACCCCCTGCCAAAACTGGCCGTGACCTGATGACAGAGGCAGCGCAGCTTTACGAGATGGGAGATATTGACGGGGCAAGATCTACATTCGAGCTGATTATCGGTATGGACCCCGGGCATGCGGACGCCTTATTTGGGCTGGGTGTTCTGGAAGAACAGGCCGATAATGCTGAGGGCGCAAAAAAACATTACGAGGCCGCTGTTACGAGCGAGCCAAACCATGCACCGTCATTGGTAAACCTAGGTAATGCTCTCCGTAATGAAAGGCAATTCGAAGCTGCTATAAAATTACTGGAAAGGGCAGCGGATTTGGCTCCTGAAATTCCGCTAGTCCACAATAATTTTGGGATCGCGTTGCATCAGGGAGGCTTGATTGAGCAAGCGATACCAGTTTTTCAAAAAGCATTGGCGTTAGCCCCAGATTTTGCGGAAGCGCATTGTAATTTGGGGGCGGTTTTTGCGGATTTAGACAAATTTGAGCAAGCTATTGATTGTTTTGAGCGTGCGCTTGAGCTGTTGCCGGATTTTGCACCTGCCATGGCTAACTTAGGTAATGCTTTAAATGGTTTGCACCGAATTGAAGAAGCGATTAATGCCCTGGAAAAGGCGGTGCAAATCGACCCGAATCTCGCATTTGCCTATGCCAAATTGGCGACTGTTTATGAAAGAATGAATGACCTTCAAAAATCAGAAGAATATATAAAAAAAGCAAAGAATATAGATCCAAATAATCCCGAGATTTGGATGTTGAATGGAGTAATTCTTGGAAGAAATAAAAAAGTATTTGATGGTCTACAAGAAATAGTTAGGTCTATAAAATATTTATATTCACCGAATATTTTATGCAGGGCATATTTTGAGGCAGGTCATTTGAGTGATCGCCTTGGTAATTACATGGAAGCATATGAATATTATAGTTCCGGGAATTCTTTGATAGAGGAAAGGGTGGCTACGCTAGCAGTAGACCGCGACCAATATTTGACTGAAATAAATAAAAATATCAATTACTTTGATGAGGTACGCAAATTTAGTAAAATAAAAGAAGACGGTAATATAGATTTAGTATTTGTGGTTGGTTTTCCCAGAACAGGAACAACATTATTGGAGCAAATACTGGATTCCCATTCTCTAATACAGACTATTGATGAAAAACCAGTAATAGATGATACGATAGAGTACTTACGAGATTCGTTTGGAGAGTATCCTGACTGTTTAGGTAAAATAAACGACTCAAATATAGATAGTATTAGGTCAACCTTTTTCAGAGAAGTTAGAAAGTATATTGAATTAGATAATAGAAAAACATTAGTATATAAAATGCCATTAAATATAGTGCACGTAGGTCTTATTTATAGGTTATTTCCCAAAGCTAAGATTATATTTACCGAACGCCATCCTTGTGATGCCTGTCTTAGCTGTTATATGCAGCATTTCAACTCAAATCGGGCCATGATGCATTTTACTTCCCTGGAATCGACAGCGAAATTGTATGCTTTGGTGATGGGGCTTTGGCAGCAATATTCAGATATACTACCTATAAAATGGTACGCATTACGTTACGAATCCCTGGTGGAAAATTTTGAGGGTACGGTGCGTTCGATGCTGAACTTCTTGGAACTCGAATGGGATGACTCTGTTCTGTCCTATGATCGTCATGCGCAGAATAGAACTATATTGACGCCGTCTTATTCGCAAGTCACCCAGCCGATTTATACGGATTCTAAAGAGCGTTGGCGACGCTATGAAGAGCAATTAAAGCCGGTGCTCCCCGTTTTGGAGCCGTTCATTCACCATTTTGGCTATGACATCGAGCCGGCCTCTGACAATCAAGGCTCATGATGTCGCCTACCGTCATCCTTGTGGAGCCGCAGCTGGGTGAGAACATTGGCTTTACCGCGCGTGCAATGATGAATTGTGGATTGACATCTTTGCGTTTAGTAAAGCCACGTGATGGTTGGCCAAATCCTGCAGCTCAAGCTGCTGCGGCTGGAGCTGATAAGGTTATCGAAAGCGCTGAGGTTTTTAAAACTGTCGAGAGCGCTATTGAGGACTTGCGGCGTATCTTTGCAGCGACTGCCCGACGTAGAGAACAGATAAAGCGCGTATTGACGCCGCGATCGGTGGCGCTTGAATTGCGATCCTCGTTGAATTTAGCAGATGGTTTATTGTTTGGCCCGGAACGGTCGGGTCTCGACAATGATGCGGTTGCACTTGCGGACGCGGTGATTGAAGTTCCTCTCAACCCTGATTTCAGTTCTCTGAGTTTGCCGCAAGCCGTTTTGATTGTTGCGTATGAGTGGCGTATGGCTGGTATGTCTGCAGAAAACGAAATGATTGTCTCAAATGATGCAATGCCGGCAAGTAAAGCCGAGTTACATAGTCTCTTTGCGCGTCTGGAAAGTACCCTAGATGATAGCGGATTTTTTCATGTTGCGGAAAAACGGCCCATTACAGTACGCAATATTCGAAATATTTTTCAGCGTGCTGGTTTGACGGGCCAGGAGGTACGGACGTTGCAAGGGATCGTTACAAGTCTGCGTCGTTATCAAGGTTAGAGGGTCGTCTAGAATAATCCTAATTGTTTAGTGACTGGAATAGGCTCTACTTCCATTAGAAGCGAAGCATCGTTATTGGCGACTTTGTTTACACGTTTCGAAACTGTATGAATTGCAAATGGTCCGGGGTGGGAATTTAAGAGTGCACGCGCGTCATTTGCCGGTGACCTTAGCCAAATCTCAAATTCATCTGGGCTCAAAATAACGGGCATCCTGTGATGAATCGGGCGGATATCGGCGGCGGCGGTAGTGGTAAGAATACTGCAGCTCTCAACGGTTGTGCCCTCTGGATCGGGCCAGCTTTCCCATATAGCAGCAAAGCCAAATAAGTCTTCGAGCGCCAGCCTAATCCGCCAAGGTTGCTTTGTATCACCCTCACCCCGTGTCCATTCGTAAAAGCTATTGGCTGGGAGGATGCAGCGGCGATTCCGGAAGGCGCTTCGGAAGGCAGTTTTTTCAGTTACGGTTTCGGCCCGTGCATTAATCATACGGCTGCCAATGGAGGCTTCTTTTGCCCAAGAGGGTATGAGGCCCCATCGAACGTTTTTAAGGATCCGCTTGTTTCCATCAGCCCGAACCGAAGGAACCAAGTGGGTGGGAGCCACATTGTAGGATGGACCCAAATTAATTCCTGACTCTGTTTGGAATAGCTTGTTAATGGCGTCCACAGGGGACGTGATGCTGTACCGACCACACATGAAATGCATAATGCCAAAAAATTCTTGGAGGTGCAGCATGCAAAAACATTCAGTACGCGTTTGGTCATCGGCGGAAGTCCATGATCGTGAAGAAGAATTGGCGTGGAAGCTCGCGATGCTTGCGGCAGATTCGGTTGATGTAGACGAGAATGTGGCTGCGATGGTGGTGAACAGGATTATCGATAACGCTTCGGTAGCGCTGGCATCGATCAACCGGGCCCCCATTGTTACGGCGCGGGCGCAGGCGTTGGCACATGCCAAGCCTGGTGGCGCTACCTTGTTTGGTTTAGGTAATGAAATTCGTGTTCACGCGGAGTGGGCTGCATGGGCTAATGGCACGGCAGTGCGAGAACTGGATTTCCATGACACGTTTTTGCATATGGAATTTGGTCATCCTGGGGACAATATCTGTCCTTTGATAGCGGTAGCTCAGCAGAAAGGGCGCAGTGGCGCGGATTTGATTCGAGGCGTGGTGACCGCCTACGAAGTACATGTAAGTTTGATGAAAGCCATTCGATTGCACAGTCATAAAATTGATCATGTGGCGCATACAGGCGTGGGTGCAGCGGCCGGTATTGGCGCTATGCTTGGTCTTAAGCCAGAAGTTATATATCAGGCAATTAACCAAACTCTTCATGTTTGTTGCGCGACACGGCAATCACGAAAAGGCCAAATTTCGTCTTGGAAATCCGCGGCACCGGCGCATTCCTCAAAACTTGCTATCGAAGCAGTCGATAGAGCAATGCGCGGGGAGACAGCGCCATCGCCAATTTACGAAGGCGAGGACAGCGTTATCGCTTGGTTACTCGATGGTTTGGATGCGCATTACACTATTGAGTTGCCCGAGGCCGACGAGCCTAAACGCGCAATTCTGCAAACTTGGACCAAGGCCCATTCTGCGGAGTATCAGGCACAAGCTTTTATCGACCTTGCTTTTAGGATCCGTGACCGAATAGGCGATCTAAATAAAATTCAAGATATTCTAATTACTACTAACAATCATTGTCACTACGTTATTGGGTCTGGAGCAAACGATCCACAGAAGTATTCGCCCGATGCGACGCGTGAAACACTTGATCATTCCCTCCCTTATATATTTGCCGTGGCACTAGAAGATGGAGTTTGGCATCATGTCGATTCCTATTCATCTACGCGTGCGCATCGTCCGAAGACGGTAGAGCTTTGGCAAAAAGTGAAGACGGCAGCAGATGAGGAATGGGAGCGCCGTTACCTGTCTATCGATCCGGCGGAGAAGGCTTACGGTGGTGTTGTAAAGATAACTTTAGCGGATGGAACGGTTATAGAGGACGCGATAGAGTGTGCCGATGCACATCCGTTGGGTGCTAAGCCGTTTATTTTCGGGGACTATGTCGAAAAGTTTCGCGGGCTCACCGAGGGTATTGTGGGGGATGCAGAGCAGAGCCGGTTTATTGAATTAGTCAACCGATTAGCCATAATAGATGCAAAAGCGCTGGAGATGATTAACCCGATTGCGGATGCGGTTGCGTTGGAAAGCAGCAAAGCAGATTCCAAGGGCATATTCTAAAGCTCTTTTGCAGTCGTGTGGTAGCCGTTAGGCTCCGTTAAATTTTATCCCGAGGGGAACTTCATGGAATATCGATTGCTTGGCAAAAGCGGTTTGAAAGTAAGTCAGATCTGTTTGGGAACGATGAATTTTGGTGATAGCACGGACGCGCAAGTGGCAGCTCATATAGTCGATGGCGCGCGCGATGCGGGCATCAACTTTATTGATACGGCTGATGGGTATGTCAGTGGTAAATCTGAGGAAATTCTTGGAGGGCTAATTAAAAGTGACCGAGATGATTGGGTGTTGGCGACAAAGGTTGGTCAGGCGGCTGGTTCTGATAAACGGAAAAAAGGCCTCTCGCGGAAGTGGATGATGGAGGCAGTCGACGCTAGCCTTGCCCGGCTTCAGACTGATTACGTGGATATTTACTATATGCATCATGTGGATTGGGAAACGCCGCTCGAAGAAAGTGTGGCGGCCATGGGTGATATTATTACTTCGGGTAGAGCACTTCATTGGGGGTTTTCAAATCACCGCGGCTGGCAAATTGGCGAATTGATGCGTATTTGTGATGCGCTTGGAGTGCCGCGTCCGGTAATCTGTCAGCCTCATTATAACGCTATGATGCGGTTGGCAGAGACGGATATTCTGCCGGCTTGCGAGTTCTACGATATTGGCGTTAATCCGTTCTCACCATTAGCGCGCGGTGTTCTAACAGGTAAATATACTTTGGGTGTGGAACCTGATGCAGACAGCCGTGCCGGACGTGGTGATAGTAGTATTTTGAAACGAGATTTCCGGGAGACGAATTTTAAGTTTGTCGAAGCGGTGAAAAAACAAATCATTGGACGTGACCTTTCCATTATAGATTTTGCGATGCTTTGGCTGTTTAACAATAAAATTGTTACCAGTATCATTGCAGGCCCGCGGACGCTCAAGCAGTTAGAGAGTTACCTTGGGTGCATTGGTAAAGAATTCACCGCAGAAGACGAATCACTAGTGGATTCACTATGCGCAAGTGGTTGTGCCACCTCGCATAATTTTGTTGATCCGCGGTATCCGCCCACCGGCCGTCAAGCAACTGTTTGCTGACGAGTTCTGCTGAGAGAAGCAGCAGGAATTAATTGTGTGGTCGTTCAAGTGTCAGTAGATCCGGAGCGGCGCTATAGCCGTGTAAGGTCAATTAGTTCTCCAATATGGTTAATTGTATCGAACGCCCAGAGCTTCTCCAGAAGTAGGTCTTGGCGCTTCTCTTCGATGCAAGCTGATGAAAGTTTCCGAAATTTTGCCTCAACCGTCGCAACATCCGGGCCTCTGAGAATATCGGCTGGTGTTTGCACGTGCTCGGCGTTAATTATTTTGCCGGACTTAGTTGTCGCTTCCAATCGGCAGGGGCGTGTGGCAGGCGCGACTTTGTCATATTCGTCATCAAATTCGACACTCATACGCGCCATCAAGGCGCGAACATCATCTTCTAAAAATCGCTCGTTCTCAAAGCTATTTTTATCAAGGTCCCCATCGATCAAGGCAGCCGCT
This sequence comes from Rhodospirillaceae bacterium, assembly GCA_002724395.1. Lineage (GTDB taxonomy): Bacteria > Pseudomonadota > Alphaproteobacteria > UBA8366 > UBA8366. The sequence continues at coordinate 24,854 of PBOR01000031.1, forward strand.
AGGCAGAACGGCAGGGAGTGGTCCGCGGTTTCACGTGTTTGGGGATCCCAGAACGGTGCTTGATCGATCCAATTCAAGTAACCGTGGCGATAGGTGTGAATGACCAGTTTTTCGATGTCTTTTGCTGTAACTTTTTTGCCAAGTTCGAGGGCGGTCATAACTGGTACCTGGATGGCATCGCGGATCGGGTAAACTTTCACGTTGGTTTGCTGAAGTGCAAAAGTATAACCTTTAAAGCTTGTAGGTATCTGAACATCATAGGAATCAGCACCCATAGTCTGCGCATAGAGACCGTCGGTGCCTTCGAACACGTTTTCTGGCCCGGTCATGCCCGCTTCTGCCAAGAGTGCTGCATACACGCCCTCGCGCGCTGCGTCAGGACCAGCCATCCCTTTCCACATAGAGAGGTTGCCACGACGTGTTTGGTTGAGCGCTACATTGGCTACGGTTGCGATGGCAACCGCATCGCGCATTTGGGGCGGACTTAAGTCCAACATTTTCGCAGAGGCTAAAGCGATGGCAGGAGCACCGCAAACAGGTTGGTCCCAGCCATTATTGTTGAAAGTTGCTACCTCGCACATACGGCATTGAGCTTCGTAGCTAATGATAGTTGCTAAGAGGACGTCTTTACCGGTGGCTCCTATAGCCTCTGCAATAGCGAGAATGGCTGGAATGTTGTCCGACGGATGTGCCGTGCTCGCCATTAAATAGGCGTCACTCATATCGAGGTAACGTACCATTGCACTATTGATTAGTGCTGCATGCTCTAACGAGACGGTCTCTAAAGTACCGAACACCCGAGCGTATCGCCCTTCGGTAACTGGACTGGCGATCTTGCGCGCAGCGGCTACGGTAGGTGCATTCATGGCGCCCAAGGCACAGCCAAAGCTATCGATCATTCGCACTTTGGTGGCGTGGATTGCCCCATCAGACAAGCTAGCATAGGTGATTGACGACGCAAAATTTACGAGTTTTTGTTCAGTACTGTCCATCAGGACTTGTTACCCGCGCTCGATGGCCGCTTAATAAGCGCCCACGTATTGGGCACCTCACCGATAGGGACTTCGATTAACGCGGGGCCGGGCGTGTCCATGGTTTCCTTAAGGGCTGCTGCCAAAGCGTCCGGGCCATCCGCATAAATGCCTGTCATTCCATAGGTCTCCGCCATCTTGGCAAACTCCGGATTGTGCAAGTCGACTGCGATGTGTCTGCCGCCATACCCCTCTTTCTGGAATCGCTTCACATTACCGTATGCCTTATCGGCAAATACGATACATGTAACATCGATATTGTGGGCTACGGCAGAAGATAATTCCTGAACGTTGAACATGAAGCCGCCGTCCCCGGCGATACAAACAACTTTCTTTTCTGGAAGAGCTACCTTGGCACCCAGTGCAGTGGGGTATCCATACCCTAATGTGGCTTGGTAGCCTGGGGTTATCAGGGTGCGTGGTTGATAGACTGGCATCCAATTTTGCATATAGGTTGCCATCTGCGTGACGTCGGTCACCAACACACCATCTTCTGGTAAGGCATCGCGTATAACTTTACCAAAGCCAAATTGCGGGTTAAGTCCTTCTAGCTTCGCAATAGTATCCGCTTTAGCCGCATTCATCTCACTTTTTCGGCTTTCGCGTTTCTTATTGCGAGGTTCGATCTTTTCTAAGAGGACCGGCATCGCTTTTTTGGCGCTGGTAATAGCTGTAATGTCGGCTTCTCGAGGCAGTTTTGCCTGGGCCGGATCTATATCAATGCGAATGAGTTTGACGTCCCCTTCACGCCCCCAGGCTAGTCCTGGTGAGGAAAATCGTGTGCCAATAACAAGGGCGACATCCGCAGTTTCCCAGAGCCCCTGGCCAGTGATCATGTTCTGGGCCAGGTAATGGCGGTCGGTTAATGCGCCACGGCCGGTGCGGCTCATTATAACCGGTGCTTCTAAAAGCTCTGCAAGACGCTGCAATTCCGCCTCTGCGCCGAATACGCCAGAGCCGACAAATATCATCGGGTTCTCTGCATCGCCCAGTAGTTTGGCCGCTTCTTCTAATGCGGTTTCATCAGGCTCTGGTGCTGCATCATAATCTTCCACATCCATTAAGCTGACGTCTTCCGTTTTACCCATAATATCGGGGGCCATTTCAAAAATAACCGGAAGCTGACGAGTGCCGAGCATTTGGCTGAAGGCTTCGTGCAAAACCGCGGGAGTATCCGAGGGTTGATCTGCCCTACCGACCCATTTCACAACGCCGCGCATGGCGCTGCTTTGGTCAATGATTTCATGAGTTGCCCCAAGACCGAGGCCGATTTGGTTGGATGGAATTTGCCCTGCAATGCAGATCACCGGCACGTTTGAGCCGTAGGCGGTGCAGAGTGCTGCACCGGCGTTTAACAGGCCGGGTCCTGGGCCAACAATGCATGCGCCAATCTTACCGCTTGCTTGTGCATAACCGAGTGCCATATAGGCAGCACCTTGCTCGTGGCGGGTATGGATTGTGCGAAGTTGGTTCTTTGCCTCATAAAGCGCGTCAAACGTGTTGTCGAGCTGTACGCCTGGTAGGCCAAAGATTGTGTCGACACCGTGATTAACGAGTGTACGAACGATTGCCTGTCCACCTGTCATTTTAGCCATGAAATTTTCCCCAAATATGGTTGTTGTTCTTTAGAGAAATTTCTAGCATGAACTATCCCGTCGGCAGTAGGGGGGGATCCTTACTCTGGCCCGAAAAATGCCAAGGCCCGCATTTCGCAGCTTTCGCGCGGATGAGCAATGGGGTCCTGGTTTGGTAGTGGGAATGATGTGTGCGCCGTCCAGCGTGCGCGGCCGTCTTTTGCCGATTCATAAACTTTGAAAACCATTGCCTCGTCGCGATTCATTTCCGAGAAATATAACCATTCATGATCCGGACTGTGGGTCACGACATAGGTTTCGCCCACACGGTCGGGATAAATACGCCGCGAGGGGTAAAGTTGATTATCTTTCAACAGCCGCGAATCACAAATGCAAAGAGGGTCGGATTTGATCGGTTTGTTGATCCCCCGCCATACCTGAATGATAGCGAAGCGGTGTTTTAGCAATTCATCAGCTTCATCGGGAATGAGATCGCGTACCCGTTGTGGTCCGGACCACTCGGTATAGTCATTGTGGACCCGGCGTACCGGTTCACGAACCGGTTTGCCTGCGCGGAAATCATAGTCACTGGAACGTAATGTATGATCAAATACCTCGACGCGAGTAGCGCCTGATGTGGTTTTGATTAGCTCTTCGGTTTCTTTGTAGTAAACCGAGAGCATTTCGTCGGGATCATAAAAGTCGCGAACTTTTGTTGGATGCTTCACCAATTCGAACCCATTTTTTTCAAGTTTAAATTCGTCACTTAAGACCCGCGCATCCCTTATCTGTACCGTTATATGTTCATAGCTGCCTTCGTAAGAGCGACTGTTATCTATCTCGTCTCCGGTTTTACTTGCAGCGGGAATGCCGTCGTCGATGTAGTACATCAAAGGGGCTTCCACCATATTAGGGCAATGATATTTCTTGCCGGCGGCGGTCATATCGAAACTCCTATGTTTTAGGCGATTACACGCCGGTTAAGGTCACTAACTGGTCAATCTGCTCCTGTTCGTCAAGGTGCCATACTATATCAATCAATTCATCCTGGCTTTTTGTGCTCAAGGTATTGGCAGTTATTTTGCGGAACTTTTCTTCTACCAAGTGCTTCGGGATGGGGCGTTCTGAGTACTGGCGTGTATGACATTTTTCTGCCTTGACCTCACGTCCAGAAGATAATGCAGCTGTAATACGACAATTTCTGTCTTCCGGTGCAACGGCATTGAACTTTTCGTTTAATTCGATGGTGATTTTATCCATAACTGAAATTATTTCTGCATCTAGAAACCGCTTTTTATCGAATGTTTCGGTTGTTATGTCATCATCAATTAATGCAGAATTGCATGGCTGCTTTTCAAAGTATGATTGACGGCGAGGAACCTGAAGCACGTGAAGACTTGCAGGTAAGTTTCAAAGAGATTGGCGAATTGATGGACCTGCTGATTTTAGGCTACTTAGACAAGAAATACGCTGTAGATGGAAAAGCACTGAAATAATGGAGGACAATATGGCCGATTCAAATAGCAAAGGGCGTAGGCTCAAAGATTTAATTGAAGCACCGGATATTCTTATATCGCCGGGCTTATTCGATGGGTATAGCGCACGTTTGGTAGAGAGTCGTGGTTTCAAAAGTGGAGCGATTTCTGGGGCGGGTCTATCGGAATGCCACCTTGGCTATCCGGACCGCGGCCTGATGGGCTTTGAGGAGAATCTTTCCAACTGCCGCGCGATCGCCGACTGCTGCGATTTATTACTCCATGCGGATGCGGACACTGGCTACGGTAATGCTGTTAATGTCTATTTCGTGACGCAGGCCTTTGAGAAAGCGGGTATGGCTGCGGTTATGTTCGAAGATCAGACTTGGCCCAAGCGTTGCGGTCATATGGTTGGAAAATCAGTGATCGAAGCGGAAGAAATGGTTGAGAAAATTCACGCTGCTTGTGATGCCAAGAAAGATCCAGATTTTATTATTAAGGCGCGTACGGATTCACGTGGTCCGCTGGGCCTGGACGAGGCTATTAAGCGGCTAAATATGTATGCTGAAGCAGGCGCGGACTTGTTATTCGCTGACGCACTTTTATCAGAGGAAGATATAAGCACGGTTGCTGCAAATGTTGACAAGCCATTGACGGTTAATATGGGTCTCGGTATTCGCGCGCGCACGACTACGCCGTTGGTGCCGCCTAAGCGGCTCGAGGAAATGGGAGTTGCTGCGGTTTCTTATCCGCGCTTGCTGACGACATCTGCGATGCGCGGCATGATCAACGGTATGGATGCATTCGATGAAATGGTGAAAGCTAATGAGCCGATAGATCGCCCTGACCTTTGTGTTAATTTTGAAGAGTTAAACGATATGCTTGATGTAAAATTTCTTGACGAATTGGAAGAAAAATACGCGGTCGACGTGAATTAAGCAGTCCGCGGAATTAAAAAATACTGACGGGAGACCGATTATGGGAATGACCATTATCGAGAAAATTCTAAGTCGGGCAGGCAGTGGTGAAAGGCTTAAGCCGGGTGACTTGGCAACAGTGAAAGTAGATATTGCCTGTTTATTCGACAATAACTTTATGGCTAGCGTGTGGCGTGAAGTATTGCATGTTCATGACCCCTCTAAAGTTGTTGTAGTGATTGATCATCGGGCACCCGCAGCTCATGTGGGTAGCGCGCACGCACATAGTACGGCACGTAAATTCGTCGAGCAGTTCGGGATCAAGAAAATGCACGACATAGGCTACGATCAGGGTATTTGCCATGTGCTTATGGCAGAGCATGGGTATGCTCGGCCCGGCGGCGTGTTGCTATGCAGCGATTCACATACGTGCAGCGCCGGTGCATTGAATTGCGCCGCACGTGGTGTTGGTACTCCAGACATGCTTTATGCCATTACCAAAGGTGAGACCTGGTTCCGAGTTGGTGAAACCATTCGTTACGAGCTGACTGGCCAATTGCCAGACAATGCGTTCATGAAAGATGTATTCTTCCAAATAGCGGGACAACATGGCGGGCATGTTTCCCAGAATGTAGAGTTTGGTGGACCTGCCCTCGAGACCTTAGGGATAGATGCTAGGCGTACAATGGCGACGATGGGCGCTGAATTATCGGCTGAATTCGCTACCTTTGAGCCGGATGCTATTTTGGTGAAATATGTCAAAGAACGCACAAAAGTGTCTTTCGAACCGCAAATGCCGGATGCTGATGCGAGGTATCTCGACAATCGCGAAATTAATCTAAGTGAGATCAAGCCGATGGTTGCTCTGCCCGATAGCGTTGTCAACAACTCGGCCAAGGTTAGCGATGTAGCGGGGACCAAGCTTGATCAATGTTTCGTCGGTTCCTGCGCTAACGGTACGTTCGATGATTTGGCAAGTGTTGCCAAGGTGCTGGCCGGCCGGAAAGTTGCCAAGGGAACCCGCTTTATTATTACGCCAGGTAGTCAAAGCATTTACCGTAGGGCGGTCAAGGCTGGCATCGTTGAAACTTTACTAGAAGCAGGTGCGGTGGTCACAAATTCTACTTGTGGTGCCTGTGGTGGAGGACATATGGGCATTGTTGGTGCAAACGAAAATGTCATAACGGCATCGACCCGCAATTTTAAGGGTCGCATGGGTGATCCATCGGCGAAGATTTACATGGGTTCATCAGCAACGGTAGCTGCATCGGCTGTGGAAGGTGCGATTGCTGACCCTACACCTTATTTAAGTTAGGAGGCGAATTATGGAGTCAAAAATCGTTCGCGCTCGGGTTTGGAAGTTTCCGGAAAACGTTAACACCGACCAGATTATTCCAAACCGAGCCTATTATTTTACGCCGGAGGAACAGTTAGCTTATATTTTCGATGCTATGCGGCCGGGCTGGATAGACGAAATGGAGAGGGGTGATGTTATAGTCTCAGAGCCGAATTTTGGTATGGGCTCTTCGCGACCTGCTGCCCGGAATCTGGCGCTGCTAGGCATTGGGTGTCTAGTATCAGAGAGTATTAACGGGCTATTCTACCGAAACGCGGTAAATTTCGGACTGCCGGCAATGGAATGTCCGGGCGTGGCGTCCTTGTTCGAAGAGGGGCAAACAGCCGAAGTCTCTTTTGAAGATTTCTCAGTCAAGAATTTAGATACTGGTGAAAGTTTGCAAGCGCAAGAAGTCCCGACGTCTCTGCTTAATATTTTGATGGCCGGTGGCCTATATCCTTTGTTGGAAAAGGAACATATGATCGCTCCGGTAGCGGAGTCCTAGGTCTCATTAAGAGACATTAATGAAAATCGAATCTATCACGCCAATCCCAGTTTGGATGGAGCTGAGCGGTGAACATCAAAAGCTTCTTGGTTTTGGAATGTATCAGGTATGGAAGTTGATACGCGCGAAACATGGTTTGTCGACATTGATTATAAAGCTTGGCAAATGCGGTATTTTGTATAAGGCAAATCAAATTATCCGCATGGCGGAAGCTGCTAACCTGCCGGTATGTATAGATTGGGCCCAAGGTAGCCGGCCGCTGGATATGGCGACCGGGCAAATGCATGTAGCGTTGAGGTTAGTCGCGTGCGACCCAGGCATGGATTATTATTAACGTATTAACGATGAGCCGGTTGCAGATAACCGCGCTTAATTTAGGGGTGGTCGTTTTGAAATTCCCGGTGCGCCAAGGCTTTTGCTAACGCTTGGTGAAAACTCAATAAAAGTGATGTAGCAACGTCGTTAAGAAGTTATTCGTTATTCGCCAATTTTGTAGGCCTTCATAACTTCTACGACACGTTCAGCAATGGGGTGACCCTGCTCGGCGGCTTTTTCATACCATTGTCGGGCTATTTTATCGTCTTTTTTTACGCCGTGCCCTTTGCGGTACATCACGCCGAGATTGAACTGCGCGGCAGGCTCACCTTGCCTTGCTGCTTTTTGGTACCATTCGACCGCTTGCTGATAGTTTCTTTCGACGCCCTTTCCATGTTCGAAGAGGTAGCCCATTCGTGTTTGGCTCTCTGCCTCACCCTGTTGTGCTAGCGGCCGCCAAGAACTAAGGGCCTTTTTAAAGTCGCCCATCTTGTATGCCGCTAGTCCCTCTCTAAAACTTGCAACGCTGTCTTTTGTTCCCTCGACAGCACTAGATTTCTTTGTGATACCTTCGGTGGGGCTTTCAACGGCCTGTGTGGCTGTTTTTACTTTTGTTTGAACCGGTTTTGGTTCGACCAAAAGGACTTCATTAGCGGGGATGGGCGATGTGCTCGATATTTTAGGCTCGTTTGCTGCTCTCTCTTTAGCGAGCCCTTTGCGATATTGTTTCGCGGGTTTGTTTCCGACTATTTCTTCCGGGTTAGATTTTGCTTCGTTTACTTGGCTCGCAGGTGCTTTTGCCGGCGTTGGGTTCGCTCGGGGGTAATCGGCATTTGGAGGTGGTGGTGCTTTTTTCTCATCTCCTAATAACCCTGAGGTCGAATCCTCGGTTTTTTTTGTCAGGCTGGCTTGATCTGGGTTCTTTTTTAGGGCCTTTAAAGTCTGGTTGGGTGAAATCCGGTCAACAATGGTTGGCTCTTTTTCGTCCGGCTTTAATGGTTCACTGGTTATTGATCCCGAAGTAATGAGGACCGTTGGCGGTTCGTCCTGTGAAGATACTTTTTCCTTCGAGCCCTTTGGGACTATTAATTGGGGAGTAGCGGTTGAAGTATTTTCCAATAGATTTTCGGTGTTGAGAGGCGTGGGTAGGATTGTTGATTTCTTAACGCCCATATTCTCTGAAACCGAGGCAACTTTTGCACCAGAACCTAATATGAGTGCGCGAAGCTGTTTTTTTGAATCTGGGTGACCCTGCTGAGCGGCTTTACGGAACCATTGTTCGGCCTTCGATGGATTATTTGTGACTCCGTGTCCATGCAAATACATCAGACCCATTTCATATTGTGCAAAAGCATGGCCCATTTCAGCTAATGGTTGATAGACACCATACGCTGCAGAGTAGGGACGTTCGATTTGTTCTGGCCGTATGTCTGCAGCAGGCGCCGACCTGCTGGGTTTGCCAGCGGTGGCTTTTGCAACACTCAGTTTTGTAGGAGGCGTGTAGTTATCGGTTGCACTGCTTGATAATGAAGACTGTTCTTTGTTTTCGATACTGGCTGTATTATCAAGGGATTTGATACCGAAGATTTGGCTAAAAAAATTCCTGATCTCAGCCAGTATGTTCTGTTTTGGTTTGGAGGTTGAACCATTTTCAGTTTTTGGGCGACTGATTGCTTTCGGCGTTTTTTCTTTTAATTTTTCTCCAGAAAGTCCGGTTTCTTTCGTTGAAATTTGGTCGCTTGAGTGAACTACGATGGATTTCTTGTTTGTTCCATGCTGCGAGGACACTTGGTCGGCTGTAACTGTGGGGGAGGAGGGTAGTCCAGCCTTCTCAGATTTATCATTTACCAACAGGTTCTGGCACGCACCCAAAAACAGTGCGGCAGTAAATATAAAAGTCGGGTGTTTTACGTACATAAGACAAATCCTACCGCGCTATAAAGCGAAGACAAAGGTAATCTTCAGACAAAGTTATACACTACGCTCTACCAGGGGGTATTGTAGCTCTTAAATGGCGATGCGATGCGTTGGATGTCCTGAATGAGGCCAGCTGGCATGCCGGGATCGTCGGTTTCGCGGATGCCACTCGCGACGGAGTCTGATGCACCGCCGAAGCGGGTCTCGATTTCCTTAGCTACATTTTCATATGTGCCGATAGCGGCAAAAAGCTTGAGCACGTCGTCGTCAATCTCGTTGGGCATCTCATCCCACAGCTTTTCACGCGACATTTGGTGCAGTTTTTTGCCAAGGTCTTCCAGTCCGTGCACTTCCCATACCGGAAAGTAATTTGGCGTCGAGCCATAAAAGGCTACACGATAGCGCACCCACTCTAAATTTTTGGCTACCGTTTCCTCATCCGGACCGGTCACAATGTATCCACCGCCAACGATTTCCAAGCTTTCCCGTTTTCGGTCACTTCGTTTCATGCCGGTTTCAAGCTCTTTTATCACAACCTGGTCGATATATTTGCGCGTGCAGAACGGGTGCAGCCTAACTCCGTCACAGACTTCTCCGGCGAGCCTGAGCATCGCCGGCCCTACTGCGGCTATGGTGATTGGCACCATTGGCTGACCGGACGCGGGTGGCTTGAAGTTGGGGGTCATCAAGTTGAACTGATAATGTTCGCCTTCGTATTCTAGTTTTTCGTCTTTCTCAAAACAGCTCCAAATCGCACGTAACGCTTCAATATACTCTTTCATCCGGGGGACTGGTGCGCTCCAAGGAACGCTGAATCGGCGGACATTATGGGCTCGGACTTGCGATCCCAATCCAAGTATGAACCGACCGCCGGAACTATGTTGTAAGTCAAAACAAGTTTCCGCAACCGCCATAGGACTTCTGGCGAATGCAATAGCGATCCCAGTCATTAGTTTGATTTTGCTGGTAACTGGAATGGCTGCGGCATGGGGAAGAAATGGTGCGTGTTGGTTTTCCGAACTGACGATGCCATCAAAGCCAGCGTTTTCTGCCTCCGCTGCAGCATCTGCCGAATTATTTAGATTGTCCTGTGGCATGCCTGTGTAAACGCGCATGAGTATCTCCCTTGCATTTATTAACCCTGCCTATAATCCATCAGGCGATCAGCTTCAATCCTATGTAGTGGCGTGCGCTGCTCGCCATCTGGTCAGTAGAGCAAAAATCGTGATATGAATCTATCAGCATTCTGAATCATAGAAACGTTTTGAGGGAGAAAATCTATGGCAGCAGTAGCCAGCGCACATCCGGATGACGTCCTCAGTATCCGAGAACAGGTATCTGAAGAGGAATGGGAAACGCGGGTTAATTTAGCCGCGTGTTACCGCTTGGTGGATCATTATGATATGTCTGATTTGCTGGGTACGCATATTTCCGCTCGCGTGCCAGGTGAAGACAATACATTCCTTTTAAATCCTTATGGCATGTATTTCGATGAAATCACCGCTTCCAGCCTAATCAAGGTGGATTACGACGGTAATGTGCTGACAGAAACACCGTTTGATCTTAATTTGGCGGGCTTTACTATTCATAGCGCTGTCATGATGGGGCGTCCTGATGTTGATTGTGCACTTCACACCCATACGCGCGCTGGTATGGCGGTCTCTGCGTTAAAATGTGGCTTGCTTCCCATGTCCCAACATTCTGCGCGGTTTATCGACCGCACCGGTTATCATGATTATGAAGGCGTTGCGCATGACCATGATGAGCGCGAGCGTTTGCAACGGGATCTTGGTGATAATTTGGCACTTATTTTACGCAATCACGGGTTGCTCACCTGCGGCTATAATATTGGTCATGCATTTTGGTTGATTTATAAATTGGAGCGGGCCTGTCAGGCACAAATTGACGGAATGTCGGCGGGAGCCAAGGTGATTGAGATTGAGCCATCGGTGCAGGAAAGTTCCAAAGAGCTTTTTGAAAAGCGCCGGACAGCGGGTGGTGATTTAGGTTGGCCAGGCCATTTGCGCCGGCTCGATCGGATGGACCCCAGCTACAAAGATTAATTAAGTCGGAGGAATTTAGTATGTCATTGAAAGATAAAGTATCGGCAGAAGAGTGGCAGACGCGCGTCGATCTCGCTGCCGCCTATCGGCTCTGTGAACAATACGACATGACGGACTTAACCGGGACCCATCTGTCGGCGCGAGTTCCAGGTGAGCCGGATAATTTTCTGTTGAACCCTTATGGTATGTATTTCGAAGAAGTTACGGCGACCAGCCTGATCAAACTCACTTTGGATGGGGATGTTCTTGAAGATCCATTGGGGCTTGGCGTAAATGCTGCTGGATATACGATCCATAGTGCCGTTTTGGCGGGACGAGACGATCTTAATTCCGTCATGCATACACATACACGTGCTGGTATCGCTGTTTCGTCTATGGAATGTGGGTTGTTACCTATGTCGCAGCACTCGATGCATTTCTATAACGCAATTTCCTACCACGATTATGAAGGTGTGGCTGTCAATTTGGATGAGCGGGAAATGTTACAACGTGATTTAGGTCCCGTAAATATGGCTTTAATGCTGAAGAATCACGGGCTGTTAACTGCTGGGCTTAGTGTTTCGGATGCTTTTTATAAATTGATGAGGTTAGAAAAATCATGCCAGGCCCAGGTGGATGCAATGTCTACTGGTGGAGAACTACACCTCGTGCCTGAAGCGGTTTCAGCTCACACTAATAACCAGTTTAAGAACCGCGGCACGGAGCTAGGTGATCGCGGGTGGCCGGGACATCTTCGCCGGTTAGATAAGATGGACCCATCTTACGCTCACTAAAGGAATTTATGAATGTTATTGGGAGCGGCCAGCTTTGCTGGCTGCTTTCTTTTTTTGTTATTAGATTTGAGTTATCGATAATCACGGCTAGTCCATAACTGTGTATCTTAGGAGCTATGATGAGAACTGTCGTCGCAGGGATGCTGAAGCATTCAATAGACGGGCGCGCTTTGGCTAAGGGACTTAGGAGTGGAGTTACAATCATAATTTGAAATTTAAATCTTAGGATATTGGGCTTTTTATAAAATTAGCAAAAGCTCCTAATCATGCATTCCCGTTGGCCGTCTCCTTAGATACAATCGCTCTACCAATCAGGAGGTCACGATGGCTCAAAATAATAAGTCACAACAAAAGCGGGTCACAGCCGCATTGCTTATCATTGGAGACGAAATACTATCCGGACAAACACATGATAAAAACCTTCCCTATATCGCGGAAAGTGTAAATAGCGTTGGCGTGCAATTAGCTGAAGTACGTGTGGTGCCTGACATAAAGCAAGAAATCATTGATGCAGTGAATGCACTGAGGCATCGCTATGACTACGTCTTTACTACCGGTGGTATTGGGCCGACTCATGACGATATCACCGCAGAATCAGTTTCTGAGGCGGTAGGGCTAAAACTAATTCAGAATCCGGAAGCACGACGCCGGTTGGAAGAGCATTATAAATTCAATGGCACTGAAATTAATGCCGCGCGAATGAGTATGGCCAATACACCAGAGGGAGCTGAGTTGATTGATAACCCGATTTCAACAGCTCCGGGCTTCAAAATTGAGAACGTTCATGTGATGGCTGGTGTGCCGAGAATTATGCAAGCGATGATGGACAACATAACGGGTAGCTTAGAAGGTGGGGCTACAAAGCTTAGTTGCAGCGTTCTTTGTAATTTGGGTGAAGGGACTATTGCTGGTGGTTTAAGCGATATTCAGGGTAAGTTTCCCGAGATCGATATTGGCTCTTATCCTCACTACGCCCGTGGGGATTACCGATTGTCGCTTGTGATTAGGGGCTTTGACGAAACGGAATTGGAGGAAGCTCAACAAGCTGTCTTCGACATGATTACAGACCTTGGTGGCGATCCAATCAAGGGCAAGGATACGGAGAGTGCCTGATCGCCGTGTCCTGATTGTTTGTTTTGATGCTCTTCGTCCCGATATGGCGACACCGCAACTAGTCCCAAACTTGCACCGATTTGCGAGTAGTGGCGCCTACTGGCCAGACGCTCATTCCACTTTCCCCACGGAGACACGAGTTAATCAAGCCGCTCTAGTAACCGGTTGCTACCCAGGGCTTCATGGTATTGTTGGCAATAAATTTGTAGACCCAATTGCGGCGCCTGGACAAATCTTCAATACGGGTATTGAAGAGCAATTGCGCGATGGTGATGAAAGATTAGACGGTAAATTGCTGGGTGTGCCTTCGATGGGTGAGTTTCTTAAGGAGGCCGGAAAAGTTTACGCAAGTTTAAGTGCCGGTACGCCCGGTGGCGGTCGGATGCTTAATCATAAGGCGGAAACGGTAGGTGGCTTCCGCATGGCGCTGCATGCCCCGGAGGCGACTGTCGCACCAGGCGGACTTGCGGCGGTCAAAGAAAAAGTTGGTGATTTCCCTGATTACGAAATCCCATCCATGGAGTGGAACCGATACGCGACTGATATCTATTTGAAGTTTGTAGAACCGGAAATGTGCCCCGACGTGATGGTGTTATGGTTTTGTGAGCCTGATTCCAGTTACCATTATAAGGGTATTGGGGCGCCAGAGAATTTGGCCGCTATTCGTGGCGTCGACGAACAGTTTGGGCGCATTGTTGATTGGCGCGACGGACCTGATGGGCCAGGTGAGGCACTTCAAATCATTACCACATCGGACCACGGACAGATCACGGTCGAAGCGGAAAACCTTGATCTCAGTAGCAAGATGGAAGCGGCTGGGTTTTCTGTTGGCAAGACACTGGAAGACGGTGCCGATGCGGCGTTGGAACTATCTAGCGCGGGTGGAATTTATGTGCGTGATTCAGATCCCTTCCTTATTCGGAGAATAGTGGAGTGGTTGCAAGGTGAAGACTGGTGCGGTCCAATTTCAACACGCGCGGAAGAAGGGACGCTAAAACACGCAGATCTTTGCTGGGATCACCCGCGTACGCCGGACATCGGCTTAGTTCTAAAAAGCCATGACAGCAAAAATGAATATGGAATGGTCGGTTACACGCTGCAGAATTCTGACTATCCCGTGAACGGCGGGCTTCATGGTGGATTGCATCCAATAGAATTGAATAATTGGCTAGCGGTTGGCGGCAATGCTTTTAAAATTAAATATGTCTCTTCATTACCTGCTGGGATTGTCGATGTTTTCCCAACAACGTTGACACTGTTGGGATTGTCAGTGCCGGCGTATATTCAAGGGCGTACTTTGACTGAAGCCTTGTTACAGGATGGTGAATTTGACCCGCCAGCATCAACCCAGAAGGAAATCGTCGTAGACGGTGTAAAAGGCTATCGCGCTCATCTCCAAACTAGTCGTGTGGGTAATACTGCTTATTTGGATTCCGGTTGGGTGACACGCAGGACCGTGTGAGCGGAATTAGCTTTTATTCAAGTATGAGCGAATTTATATATACGAGGATTGCCAACACGATAAAGATGGCCCAGGCGATAGGAACCATGACCGAGGTTCCCCCTTGGGTGCCGGGCGCGAAAATTCAGCTGTAACAAACCGGTCCTTGCGGCTAAATAGACATAGGTGAACCAAGCCGCATTCATATTAGTTATTATACGTAAAAATTTGAGAAATTAGAGTTTGTTCGCTAGCGCCCGGGCGGTGGCTCCTTTAAGATCGTGACGAAATGCGGACGTGGTGGAATTGGTATACACGACAGACTTAAAATCTGTTGGCTCATGGCCATGCGGGTTCGAGTCCCGCCGTCCGCACCATATATTAACGCCTGACGTTACGCGATTACGAGAGCGATCATATGACTACCGATTCCGAGACGGTAATGGTAAAGGCATTTGCGGTTGTCGAGATAATCTTAAAGGAGGATCGCCCTTTGGCGTTGCCGGAATTGGCGGAGTTGTTAGGGCGTCCCAAACAGACCGTCCACCGGACCGTGCGTCAGCTTGAAGCGGCAGGCTTTCTAGCCCGTGAACCGGGACGCAACCGCTACGGCATCGGGGCACGCTTAAGCTCTGTTGCTGGTGATGTGTTGGAGTGGTGCGTGCGCTACACACCGTGCCATTTGTCGTTGACACGGTTAGTGGCCGAAGTGGGTGAGACCTGCAATATCGGTATCATAGACGGCGATGCAGTAAAATATTTGGATCGGGTTGAAAGCGACTTCCCACTGCGTGCTCAGTTGCATCCTGGGAGCCGTGTGCCACTTTATGCGACGGGTTTGGGGAAGTTATTTCTTGCACATTTAGTGAGCCGAACACGGAGGCGTATCCTCGAAAAATTAGACCTCGCACGCTTTACCGATAATACGATCACCGACTTGGCGGCGCTTGAAGATGAATTGAAGAGTATTCGCAAGCGCGGATATGCGATTAATAACCAAGAGTTCCATGACGGTATTATCAGCATTGCCGTTCCTATTAGCCGCGGTGAACGCGTTATTGCAGGGTTAGCCATGCATGCGCCATTAGCTCGATTGAGTATCGACCAAGCCACAGCGCACGTGCCCGCACTGAATCGCTATGCGGAAGGCTTTGCCGCGGACTTCGCGTGGGAGAACCAATAGTGCACAGGAAGAGCTAAGTTAAGTTTCGCGCTTAAGCCGTCTTCAGCGCGTCCAGCATTGCGGCTCCTGCGTCAGATGGTGTGTCGATCATCCGAACGCCGGCTTTTTCCAGCGCTTCCCTTTTTGATGCGAAGGTACCCTTGTTGCCACTTACGATAGCGCCAGCATGTCCCATTTTCTTGCCCTCTGGGGCAGCTCCGCCTGCAATAAACGAGACGATTGGTTTCCTCATGGTGGCGGCATATTCAGCAGCATGCTCTTCCATGGATCCGCCAATTTCGCCCAGGATGAAAACAGCCTTAGTTTTTTGGTCTTCATCAAGGCATTTAAGTGCTTCCCTCGTAGTGGTGCCGATCACTGGATCACCACCAATGCCTATAAATGCCGATTGGCCAAGGCCCGCTTGGGTGATATTGAGCGAGATTAACGTGCCAAGACTTCCGCTGCGCGAGATCACGCCTACTTCACCTTCACGCATGATGTTTCTGTTGAAGGCAGGCATGAAGCCGACAAAGCATTCGCCTGGCGTCGCTACGCCCGTGGTGTTAGGTCCGATGATCTGTGTGCCGTTGGCTTTGCCAGCAGAGACAATATACATCACATCTTGAACTGGAATATGTTCGGTTAGAATAACCAGTTTCTTGACTCCGGCTTCGATGGCATCAACGGCGCCGGATTTTGCATAAAGCGGTGGCACAAATAAGCCTGCCACATCGAAAGGCACGTCTTTCATTGCATCAAACGCATTGTTGAAAACGGGCACGCCGAGATGATCTTGGCCACCTTTCTTTGGTACGATTCCACCTACAATGTTGGTGCCGTATTCCTGCATACGTTCGGTCCAAAAGGTGCCTTGCTTGCCAGTAATACCTTGGATCATCACTTTCTCATGTTTGCGGACGATCATTATACGACCCCTCCCTCATGTGCCTGAGCCGCATCGACAGCTGCTTTGCAGGCCTGATCCATCGTGTCATAAGGTGAGATATTTAGACGTTCTTTCAGTAGTTGGCGTGCTTCCTCGTCACCGGTACCGTGTACCGAAAAGAATACAGGCAGTGTGGGCTTTATTTCTTCCCAGGCTGCTACTATGCCTTCAGCCATAACATCACACCGTGCAAAAGCGCCGCAAAAATTGATTACCAGGCTCTTAACCTTCGGATTAGATAGAACTAGCTCAAGCGCTGGTTTACCCTTGGTATAAGCTTCTCCCCCGATTTCCATGAAGTTCGCCGGAACTCCGCCAAAATATTTGACCACATCCATAGTCGTCATTGTGAGGCCCGCACCATTAGCCAGGATGCCTACGGTACCTTCGAGTTCGATATATTTGAGGCCCAGTTCCTTGCCACGCTTTTCAAGCTCTGTGGTTTTATCTGGCGTGCCGGTCTGAGCTTTTTCGGGATGCCGGACTACGGCTGAATCGTCCATAGAGAATTTGCAATCTAGGGCGATAACTTTGTCATCTTTGGTGAGCACTAGCGGATTGATTTCTAAAAGCTCTGCATCATTTTCCAAGAAGGCATTGTAGAGTTTGACCATGGTATCAGCGACAGGCATGCTCATAGTGCCGAGATTCAGATCACCGAGGATCCGAATTGCTGCGGCTAGGTCTAAACCTTGGCGAATATCGATTGGTTGGCGCCGTACCTGTTTGGGGTCCTGTTCCGCTGCTTCTTCTATGTCCATACCGCCCAATGTAGAAAATAAAATTATGGGGCCACGTGATTCCGAATCATTCAAAATAGCGAGGTAAAGTTCCTGGGCGATGGGCGCTTGCTCTTCGACCAACACTTTCTCGACCGTATGCGCGTCAATGGTCATGCCAATTATTTTTTTAGCCATTGCCCTGGCTTCATCTCCGTCCTGAGCAAGCTTAATGCCGCCCGCCTTGCCGCGTTTGCCTGTTGGCACCTGTGCCTTGATGACACAGGGTCCGATCTGATCCGCCGCCGCTGCCGCCTCGTCAGCTGTTTTTGCAATAATGCCTTTTGGTATGTTGATGCCCGCGGCCGCAAGTAATGGCTTAGCGGCGAATTCTTCAAAATTCATCGGTGACCTACTTTTATGTGATTATTTGCCGTACTTTTCCCAGTGAGCACCGAATAGGTCCTCTTCACTAGGCTTGTCCTCGGGAATAGTTTTTACCAAATGGGTAATATTGATGAAATGGTGATAGCCAAGGTTCTCGCTGATTGAGTTTCCTGCCCAAGTCCCGCAGCCCATGGTTAGAGTAAATCCGAGGCCATTGTCGAAACTGCCACCATTTCCAAAGGTGTGGGCTTGGTTGACGAGAACACGGACGACATCAAGGCGCTCCGCCAGAATCTGCGCGTTCGCTGGGTGTTTAGTGTGTATCCCTACGGAATGGCCCATGCCCTGGAAGTTGAGGACGTCTTGCACTTGATCCATGGCAGCTTCGATTGAAGGAGCTCGATAAATTGTGAGCGCAAGAGACAGCTTTTCGCCGGACAATGGTCGGTCTTTACCCGCGCCTTCATCTTCCACCATGAAGAATTTAGCTTGTTTTGCTAGTTCCGGCAGGCCGCAGACATCCGCGAACACATCGGGGTCCTTGGCCAAGACATGGCGATTAAGGTGCCCGTCGACCCAAAGATTATTGAGAATTGCTTCCTTGTCTTCAGATGTGCACATGTAGCCGCCGACATTCTTCATGGCAGTGATGGCATCATCATAAATATCGTCCAAAATGGTGACAGAGTTTTCTGAGGAACAAGAGGTGGCGTTATCAAAACATTTAGACGCCATGATTTTCTGTGCGGCATCGTCTAGATCGGCGCTTGAATCGATGATGACTGGGACATTACCTGCGCCAACGCCAATCGCGGGTGTGCCGCTCTTATAGGCGTTTCGGACGTTATTCTGGGAGCCGGTGACGACAACCAAATCGCTTTCTTCCATAAGCTTGTTGGTGAGTGATTTGGAGATTGGTGCAGGCAGAATTTGTACAAGATCGGCGGGTAGTCCGATTTTCTCCAGTTCATCGCGCATCAGTTTGACCACGCGACTTGTCGCCTTGAAACCAGCGGGTGAAGGGGCAATGACTACAGCGTTGCGACCTTTAATTGCCATCATACTTTTGTTGACTGGGGTGGCGCATGGGTTGGTCGATGGCACAACTGCGCCGACAACCCCGACTGGCTTAGCGTATTTGACTAGGCCTTTTCCAGGGATTTCTTCAATGATACCGACTGACTTTACCCGCATTAGATCGCGCAGGGTGCCGAAATTCTTGCGCTGATTTTTAGTAATTTTATCATCAATATTGCCAAGCCCCGTGCCTTCTACAGCTAGTTTAGCAGTTTCACGGGCATGCTCTGGCTTATAGATTGACCAGCAAAGGGCGGTTACAGCTTCATCGACGCGGGCTTGGTCTGCACTTGCAAATTGTGCCATGGCGCGACGGCCATTTATCATCAATTCATCGATGATAGATGCGTCGTCTCTTTCGGTGGCGGATTGCTGAGCTTGGCTCATAAATTTTCTCCCTAATGAATTCATTGAACTATAGGCTAATAAACAGCTAAAAAAAACTATTTCGGAAAAATTGTCCTATTAAATGAGATATTGAATAATTATGATCAGTTATATTGTTCAATATCTCATTTAACGGGATAATCCATTTTGTTAATTGAAGAATTTTTTATTTTGCATTATGCCTATTCATACTAGGTCGCAATTCACCAAATCGTTACTGCTGTGAACACGAAGTAGACGAAACGGGCGACAAGTGCCGTCTCATGGGCTAGATATTACAAAACACTAACGTTAAGGGGAGGTTTCGCAGATGACCCAAATGACAACAGAAGAGGCTTTTGTAAAAGTATTGCAACGGCATGGTATCGAGCACGCTTTTGGTATTATTGGTTCAGCAATGATGCCGGTATCTGATCTGTTTCCAAAAGCGGGCATAACCTTCTGGGACTGCGCGCATGAGTGCAATGCCGGCATGATGGCTGACGGGTTTACCCGCTCTAGCGGCAAGATGAGTATGATGATTGCTCAGAACGGACCCGGGATCACGAATTTCGTCACGCCTGTGAAGACTGCCTATTGGAATCACACGCCGCTCCTATTGGTTACACCGCAAGCGGCCAATAAGACTATGGGACAAGGTGGTTTCCAAGAAATTCCTCAAATGGCCTTGTTTGCGGATATGGTTTGCTACCAAGAAGAAGTGCGCGACCCGACCCGCGTCGCGGAAGTTCTGAACAGAGTGATTGAAAAAGCATGGCGAGGCAGTGCACCTGCGCAGATTAACGTACCGCGCGATTATTGGACGCAGGTTATCGATATTGAAATTCCTGAGACTATCAAAATTGAACGGCCTTCGGGCGGTGTGGACGCGATCGCTGATGCGGCAAAACTTTTATCCGAGGCAAAGTTCCCGGTCATCTTGAATGGTGCTGGAGTGGTATTGAGCGACGGTATTCCAGCGTCTGCTGTACTGGCTGAGAAGCTTAGTGCGCCGGTATGTTGCGGTTACCAACATAATGATGCTTTCCCTGGCAACCATCCTTTGGCTGCGGGTCCGCTGGGGTATAATGGGTCGAAGGCGGCAATGGAGCTGATTTCGAAAGCCGATGTGGTGTTAGCTCTTGGAACACGCCTCAATCCGTTCTCTACATTACCGGGCTACGGAATTGATTATTGGCCAAAAGACGCAAAGGTTATTCAGGTGGATGTTAATTCGGATCGAATAGGGTTGACCAAAAAAGTTACGGTCGCGATCCAGGGCGATGCACGTCAGGTAGCTGAACAGATTAGTAGTTGTCTGTCCCCAACGGCCGGCGATAGTAATCGTGATGATCGTGAGGCGCTCATACATCAAACCAAATCCGCGTGGCAACAACAATTATCCTCTATGGATCATGAAGACGATGACCCTGGCACTACTTGGAATGAGCGCAGTCGTAATCGTGAACCAGACAAAATGTCGCCTCGTATGGCATGGCGCGCTATTCAGGCTTCGCTTCCGAGAGAAGCTATTATTTCATCTGACATTGGTAATAACTGTGCAATCGGCAATGCTTACCCGAGCTTTGATGAGGGACGGAAATATTTAGCACCGGGCCTTTTTGGTCCCTGTGGATACGGTTTTCCCGCTATTCTAGGTGCGAAGATTGCCAACTCGGACACACCTGTCGTTGGTTTTGCTGGTGACGGTGCGTTTGGTATCTCCATGAATGAGATGACTGCGTGTGGTCGCGACCCATGGCCGCCAATCACCATGATTATTTTCCGCAACTATCAATGGGGCGCAGAGAAACGCAATACTACGCTTTGGTATCAAGATAATTTCGTTGGCACAGAACTTGATCTCGATGTCCAGTATGCCAACATCGCAGAAGCGTGTGGCGTCAACGGTGTCCAAGTTACGTCAATGCAGGAATTGACCGATCAGTTGGCGGTTGCTGTGGACGTGCAGATGAACAAAAAAGAGACTACGTTTATAGAAGTAATCCTCAACCAGGAATTGGGCGAACCCTTCCGCCGAGATGCCATGAAGGCACCTGTTGAAGTGGCAGGTATTGATGGGTCAGACATGCGACCACAATAGTCATAATTAGCGGCCAATATTGTTGAAACGCTGCCGCTTGTTTTAACCTAAATTTGGTCCGCCGGCGAAGGTCGGCGGGCCTTTAATTTTATGCGTTAGCCAGAATCGTGCCGCTGTATAAATGTCTTTCCAGACTTCTATTGAGCTCACTTTTTACGCGATGGCGGCCTTACTCATTCGTTCAATAGTACTTTTTGCCCAGCCTTTGCCTTCTTTCGAAGAAGCATTATCAATTGCGCGCACCCCAAGAGTTATCCGAAGGCCTTGAGGAGCATTTTTAGGCCTCTCGTAGCTTTTGCCTAATGCATAAATCGAAATAATAAAGCGGTTTTGACATCATATTGCCGGCCAAATATGATCGCACATTGAGTGGTCTCCAAAATTATTGCTGCGTCGGTTAGAAATGCAGGAGGAAGAGATGGAGATTACTTCACCGCCTTTTTGTTATGGCGAATGGACTACCTTGGAAAACGTATGGCTCGTCTAGAAAACAGACATGGTGCATAGCGATCCATGCAGAGGTTCGATGTTCCGGTTGCTTTTGAAATTTGAGGAAAATGAAAATGAGTGAACAACCGATGGGAAGTCCCGACGATGCTACAGGCGGAGCGTTGGGTGGTTTGGTTAGCAAACCTATTAAGCCGACAATCCCCCCGGAAGAACTCGGTAGTATTTCTTTATCCCCGAGCGGATCCTTTGAAGCAGGCTCCTACCAGACATTTAAACTTGTCTACACAGCTGGTAAATTCGGCATCGATGATAGCGGGTCTATGCGTATCTGTTTTCGTTTTGCATCCGATCAAACCCGCCCACAATTTGATGACCCGAAATGGGCCAATTACACCACGGTGGCTGCTAGCAACAATGCGGTGCTTGAATATAACTACGATCCAAAGGGTAATGTGCGTCCGTGGGATCGTTGCCTTTATATAAAGGTCGTGAAAGGCTTCTTGCGGGAAGGCGATACCATTACTGTTACATTTGGTGACACAAGCCAAGGCTCGCCTGGTATGCGGCTGCAAACATTTCTCGAGGATACATTTGAGTTTCACACTTTGGTCGATCCTATCGCGACTTTTAATTATCAGCCGATGCCGGAGCAGCCGGTTATAAACATTGTTGCCGGACCACCTGAAGATTGGATTGCAGTTCTGCCAACGTTGCGCCGCGTTAATGAATCCTTTGCATTAAAATTTAAAGGTGAGGATAAATGGGGTAATCCATCGGATCAGTCTGACGCAACTTTTGAGTTGAGAGCGAGCGCACCAGTCAATGGCTTGCCCTAGACTATTACGATTAAGCCAGGAGAGGTCACGGTTAACGTCAGCGAGCTTTCAGTGAGTAAGGCCTGTGAAGTGATCATCGATTTAGTGGATGGTGATAATTTTATTGCGGCACAGAGTAATCCGCTCCGCATCGTGCAAGAATCTGAACTAGTACATTTTTGGGGTGATATGCACGGTCAGTCGGAAGAAACGATTGGCAACAATAGTGCCCGACAGTATTTTGAATTTGCGCGTGATAAAGCTTTTATTGATGCGACCGGTCATCAAGGTAATGATTTCCAAATCACCAACGAATTTTGGGGCGAACTCGATCGTCTGTCAGCGGAGTTTAATGTTGATGGTAGCTTTGTCGTGTTGCCGGGATATGAATGGTCAGGCAATACCGGACTGGGTGGAGATCGCAATGTCTATTTTTCTGAAGAGGGTCGTCAAATTCGACGTTCATCTCATGCGCTGGTTGAAGATCAAAGCGACATAGATACGGATTGCAATAGTGCTGCTGAATTATTTGAAGCATTGACCGAGCACAAGGAATTTGACGTGGTCAGCTATGCTCATTGCGGCGGGCGTTATGCAGATGTGAAACTTGCCCATGACTGACATTTTGAAAAATCTATGGAAATTCACTCCTCTTGGGGAACTTTTGAGTGGCTAGTACAGGATGCTCTCGAGATGGGATATCGCTGCGGCATTGTTTCTAATTCGGATGGGCACAAGGGGCGTCCGGGTGCAAGTTATCCCGGTGCCTCTTTGTTTGGAGCCGTTGGCGGGCTTACATGCTTTTTGATGCCTGAGCTTTCTCGCAAAGCAATGCTGGATTGTATACGCAAGCGCCACCACTATGGAACGACCGGTGGACATGGCGGGCGTATGATTATTGATGTGCAGGCTAGTTTTGATAAAGAAGGAACTCTTTATCACGATGATCCTAACCTTGGACCAGCTGAGGGCGCGGTAACTCAATCGGCTATCATGGGCGATATTGTGCATTTTCCAGAAGGTGGCGCAAAGTTTTCAGCGGATATCATAGGTGCGGCACCTATTGAGCGTATCGATATTTTTAATGGGCTCGATCACATAGAAACAATCCGGCCTTATAAAAAAGAAGAACTTGGCAATCGTATTCGTGTGGTTTGGGAAGGTGCGGAGTATCGGGGCCGGTTCCGCCAGGTGATTTGGGATGGCTCGGCTCAACTGTCAGATAACAAGATAGTCGACGCGTCTCCTATCAACTTCTTCAATCGAGATAAGACCCTAGATCGCGTTGGCGATAGCGGTCTTGCATGGCGTGCGCTAACGACCGGCAATATTGGAGGTTTCGATATATGGGTGGAAGATCCTTATGGCGGTACGCTAAAGCTGGAAACGCCGTTAGTTAAGTGCGGCGTGCCATTGGAAGATATTAGCTATGAAGATGAGGTGTTTGATAATAGTGGTGTTTTGCCTCGTTTCCTAAAAATTTTTAGACTTCCAACGGAGAACACACATCAGGCATTTAGCTTCGAGCGCGCAATCGAACTAAAAAATCAAGGTGATAACGCTATTTATATTCGGCTGACACAAGAAGACGGAACGCTTGCTTGGACTAGCCCGATTTACATCTACCGATGAACAAACAACCTTTTGATCTGGTGCCATTGGCGGAAGGCCGAAGCAGCGTTAAACCGCGTAAGACTGGTCTTACAATGGTAGTTGATTTTGGCGAGCCCATAGAGCACGTAAGTTCGTTATTGGGAATTGCTGGTCCTTATGTCGATCTTTGGAAAATCGCGGTCGGCTCGTCGAGGCTGTATCAAGAGGATTATTTTTCCCGGAAACTCGAGCTCTTGGATAAGCACCAGGCTCGTAGTTTCATTGGTGGTCAGTTTCTGGAATATGTGTTTGCGACACAAGGCTGGCAGGGTGTGAAGCCTTTTCTCGCCGAGGCTAAGCGGCTTGGAATTAGTGCCATCGAAGTTTCTGATAATTGCGTGCCGCTATCAGATGACGAACGAACGCGACTGATTAAAATGGTTATTGATTTAGGTATTGAAGTGCATGGTGAAGTTGGTTCGAAGAATTCAAAGCAGGACGTCTCAGAACTGATTGATCAGGCTAATATTTGCATAAATGCTGGTTGTGAGATTGTTTTGGTTGAAGCGGCCGAATTGGTACTTGACGGAGAAGTGCAGGCCGATTTGGTACAGGCGGTTCAGGACGGAATTGATCCAGCGCACTTGTTGGTGGAACTGACTGGCTTTTGGATAAAGGGAACCACAAAGAACGATATATTTGAGATGATGAAGTTTCTCGTATCTACCTTTGGGCCGGACGCTAATATTGCCAATGTGCCGTCTGATATGGTGATGGTCTTAGAAGGTTTGCGCAATGGTCTTGGTGTCGTCGGACCTTCGTAGTGTTTCAAAGCAAGAGTGTGAAAATAAAATAGAGCGAAATATGATGAAAATATGGGGACGCAAGAACTCGAGTAATGTTCGTAAAGTACTTTGGTGTGCAGCCGAACTGGGACTTCAATTTGAACGTGAGGATGTGGGCGGAGACTTTGGCAAAAATGATGAGAAATGGTATCTTCAAATGAATCCAAATGGGCTTGTCCCAACCATCGAAATTGATGGGAACATCCTGTGGGAATCAAACACAATAATCCGATATTTATGTTGTAAGTATAGCGCTGGCGATATGTATCCGACGGATGCTGGTGAGCGGGCAAAGGCTGAGATGTGGATGGATTGGCACTTGTCTGTCGCGACACCTAAGACCGGCCCGATATTCCGAGGTATCGTCCATACGCCAGAGGATAAGCGTGACTATGCGGCAATGAAAGCAGCAGGCGAAGAACTCACCAAATCGTACCAAATGTTGGAAAAACAACTTGATGGAAAAGATTATATCATGGGTGATAATCTAACCATGGTCGACTGCGCCCTTGGTATGCATGTGCACCGATATTACGCGTTGGTTGCAGATAAGCCTGCATTGAAAAATATGGACGTTTGGTATGAACGGCTCAAAGGGCGTCCGGCATTTGTCGAGCATGTCATTCCCTTTCCTTAGGAGTTAAAATAACCCCGCATGTAGAGTGGATATGGACGGATGCCGCGTCTATTTGTCATGGTTACAAGTGGAAAGCTTTAACTTATTGTGCGACGCAGCATAAAATTTGTTATTGAGTTGTCCATTGTTAGAGGGGATTGCACGATAACATTTGATGTAATTGCCAAAACCTGGGAGTTAAAAAATGAAAAAATTAGCCTTTTTATCGGCGATAGCCTCTTTCGCCATTAGTGCAGTTGGAGCTACTTTTGCACCGGCGCTTGCCGCGGACGGGCCAACTTTAACTGCTGTAAAAAAACGGGGTGAATTAATTTGCGGAGTTCACCAAGGGCGATATGGATTTGCCATTGCCGATAAGAAAGGGAAATGGAAAGGCCTCGATGTTGATGTTTGTAAAGCGGTTGCTGCAGCGGTGCTCGGAGACGGCAATAAGGTAAAGTATATTCCGCTCGGCAGCGTTCAACGGTTCCCGGCCCTTCAATCTGGCCAAGTCGATATGCTATCACGCACGACAACTATCACTTTGACTCGCGACTCTGCGCTTGGTCTCAATTTTGGGCCGCCAACTTTCTATACCGGCACCGGCTTTATGGTGCGTAAGAAACTAAACATTACTAAAGTTGATCAATTGGGTGGTGCTGCGATTTGTGTTTTCCCGGGCAGTACGACGGAAAAGAATATTGCAGCGTTGTTCAAGTCTAAGGGTATGAAAATGACCCCAGTGGTTATCGAAAACTCTAAGGAGCTTGTAAGCGCGTATATGTCTGGTCGTTGCGATGTGCTTGCTATGGATCAGGCAGGCTTGCCGGGCCATCAACAGTTTGATGCAAAGGTTCCGGGCGACCATATTATTCTCGATGGCGTGTATTCCAAAGAGCCTCTTGCAGTGGGTGTTCGTGCCGACGACGATCAATGGTTTGACATCACTAAATGGGTGGTTCACGCACTTTTTAATGCGGAAGAGTGGGGTATTACGCAAAAGAACGTAGATAAAATGAAAGGGTCTAAAGACCCGAATATCAAACGTCTTCTGGGCGCCAGTGGTAATTTGGGTAAAAAGATCGGTCTTGGCAAAAACTGGGCCTATGACGCTATTAAAGCCGTCGGTAACTATGGTGAAGTCTATGACCGTAATTGGGGCCCGCCGCTTAATCTGGCGCGTGGCATCAATAATCTGTGGACAAAGGGTGGCCTGATGTATGGTTTTCCTATGAAATAGATTATGTTTCCGGAAATGCCGCTCGGCTGAACGGGTCGGGCGGCGTTTCTCTTATAGTTGGCAATCAAATGCACTTCATGAAGGCCTAATGGGCTATGGCTGGCCAGCCGCAAATAAACAAAAGCGATAACTCTATCCTGAATAGTATCGCCTTCCGTGGCATTGTCTATCAGGTTTTGCTTGGGGCAGGTATAGCGCTGCTTGGTTGGTATCTATACACCAATATAAATGAGAATTTAGCTCGACAGAATATTGCTACGGGCTGGGATTTCTTAAATGAGCCGGCTGGTTTCGGTATTAGTGAATCGATAATTCCTTTTGATTCCAGTCAAACCTTTGCGCGGATCTTTCTCGCCGGTATTTTGAATACGCTACATGTGGCTTTTTTCGGCATTATTTTGGCGACAATACTAGGCGTCGCTATGGGGATTGCTCGGGTTTCCCGTAATTGGTTGGTTGCGAAACTGGCCTCCGGTTATGTGGAGATTTGTCGCAATGTTCCGGTTGTGCTTCATGTAATATTTTGGTCATCGATTATCCGACTCTTACCGCACCCCCGGCAAGCTATCGAGCCATTTGACGGCGCTTTTATCTCTAATCGAGGCTTGATGCTGCCGTTCCCTTTCGACCATCCTCTCTATCCATGGATTGCGTTGGCACTTGTAGTTGGAATAAGTGGCGCGGCCGTTTTTACCCGCTGGGCACGTATCAGACGCGAGAAAACTGGCAGATACATAGCGACTTTTTGGCCCAGTATCGGAATCGCCCTGTGTTTGCCACTAGTGGTTTGGCTAATAGGCGGGGCACCGTTAAGGTGGGATTTCCCAGTTTTGCGAGGCTTTAACTATCAAGGTGGTATGGCGTTGTCGCCGGAATATATAGCGCTGCTGATCGGGATTACCGTGTATACGGCGGCTTTTATTGCGGAAATTGTGCGTTCCGGTATTGAATCAATACACGCAGGTCAGATAGAAGCGGCTAACGCGCTTGGGCTTCGGCGTGGTTTTGTCATGCGTTATATCACTATTCCTCAGGCGCTAAGGGTTATTGTACCACCTACTGCGAGCCAATTTTTGAGCCTCACCAAAAATAGCTCTCTCGGCGTCCTCATCGGCTATCCGGATCTGGTTAATATAGGTAACACGTCGTTGAACCAAACAGGTCAAGCTGTGGAGGCCATCGCAATAATGATGCTCGTCTACCTCACAATTAGTCTGACGATTTCGGCCTGCATGAACCTTTATAACAAACTCGTTGCCATCAAGGAGCGGTAGGGATGGCCGATATAGAGTTGAATCGGATGCGGAATGGCAAGCGCAAACAGGCGCAAGCGCCGGTAGCAGAAAAGGTTGCTGCGTTACGCTGGGTGCGGGAGAATTTTTTTAGTACCATAGGGAACACCATCCTTACTGTCATCATTGGTGTCTTCATCATAAAATTCATCCCACCGTTCATTCAGTGGGCATTTGCCGATGCGGTCTGGGGAGCGCAAACCCACGAAGTCTGTCGGGCATCGGAAGGTGCTTGCTGGGCGGTAATCACGGAAAAGCACCGGCCAATGTTATTCGGGCTTTATCCCTATGAAGAACATTGGCGTTTGGTCGTCGCCCTAATTGTTTATGTTGGAGCGATTTGCATTACGCTAACGCGGCGATTCTGGCATGTGAAAATTCTTGTGCCACTTTGGATCGCCAATCTCGCTACCTGCTGCCTGCTGATGTGGGGTGGTATCCTTGGGCTCACCTTTGTTGAGACTCAGCAATGGGGTGGTTTGCCGCTGACCATGGTGCTGTTTACGGGCACTGTGGTATTCGGTATGCCCATCGCGGTTTTGCTTGCGCTAGGAAGGCGTTCGCATCTGCCGGGTATCAAAGCAGTATGTGTTGCGGCCATTGAATGCATGCGAGGCGTTCCGTTGATCACCATCCTGTTTGTTGCCGTTAACGTTTTTCCGTTATTTTTACCACAAGGGCTTGAGTTCGATGTCATGGTGCGAGTTATGGCTGGGATGGCGATTTTCTTTGCATGTTATCAGGCGGAGGTTATTCGCGGTGGCTTACAGGCAATTCCGCGCGGCCAATATGAAGCAGCCGAAGCCACAGGGCTCGGTTACTGGCAAATGATGGTACGTATTATCTTGCCTCAGGCACTTCGTGTTTGCTTGCCCGGAATCGTGAATCACATCATCGCTGCTTTTAAAAACACGTCATATGTTTTGATAATTGGCCTGTTCGATATTTTGAGTGCTACGACCGCTGTTATGCAAGACCCGCTTTGGCGCTTATTCACGATAGAGGCCTATCTCTTTGTTGCACTCATCTATTTTATTTTTTGTTTTGCGCTCTCCAAATACAGCCAGAATTTGGAGCAATGGCTCGATCAAGGTCGGCGTTAAAAATGATTAGGGAAATTTTATGACTGAAGCTATTCGAGCAGCTACTAATGAAACTGTCATTGAGTTGAAAGACGTCAACAAGTGGTATGGTGAGTTTCAAGCTTTGGCGGATATCAACTTGTCGGTGAAAAAGGGCGAACGTGTCGTGGTCTGCGGCCCGTCGGGCTCTGGGAAGTCTACCATGATCCGCTGTATCAACAGGCTTGAAGTCCATCAGCGCGGTACGATCATCGTTGATGGGATAGAATTGACCGATAATCTCAAAAATATTGAGGCTATCCGTAGTGAAGTCGGCATGGTGTTCCAATCCTTCAATTTATTCCCCCACATGCGAGTGGTCGACAATTTGACGCTAGCACCTATGTTAGTGCGCAAAATGCCGAAAAAGGCCGCGGAGGAGATTGCCATGCAATACCTCGAGCGGGTCCAAATACCTGAACAAGCTTATAAGTTCCCGGGACAATTATCCGGCGGTCAACAGCAGCGCGTAGCTATTGCACGTTCGCTCTGCATGCAGCCGAAAATAATGCTATTCGACGAGCCCACCTCCGCCCTTGACCCGGAAATGATTAAGGAAGTGCTCGATGTGATGGTGGAATTAGCGGAAGACGGTATGACTATGATCGTGGTGACCCATGAAATGGGCTTTGCTAAAACGGTGGCCGACACGATGGTATTTATGGATCAGGGTGAGATTGTTGAGACCGCTGAGCCGGGTAAATTTTTCACCAAACCGGATAGCGAACGGACGCAATTGTTTTTAAGTCAGATCCTTACGCATTAGTTCATAATTTCAGGATGTGCCTGTAAGTACTCGATGTAGGCGCCTAAGCCCTTCTCTAATTCAAATTCGGGTTCGAACCCCAAATCACCTCTTGCGCGCGTAATGTCGAGCGCGCCGCGGAGGCTGCCGGCGAGCGCCATATTACCCTCAAAGCTACCCGATCCCACGGTTAAGGCTGCGCCGGGCACGATGTTGTTCAATATATCAGCCACTTCAGTTACCGAGAATAGTTTGCCGACGGCGATGTTATATGCCGTATGTGCGAGTTTCTCTTTACCGTAGGCGAGCGCGATGCCCAGCGCGGCATCTGATCCATAGGTGAAGTCGCGGACATAATCGCCGCCTTCTCTCATTTCAAAATTTTTGCCATTGAGTGCATGAAAGCAGAGCTTCTGCATGGGATAATGCTCCACATTCCATGTCTTGCCGGGGCCATAGACGCTGGAAATTCGGGCAGAGACAGAGTCTGTGCCGTACTTCTCCCGGTATTGGTTCATCAGGCGTTCAGAAATATTTTTGGTCTCTGCGTAGAAGCCCTTCGGGTCCTCATCGCCTTCCACCAGTGGTTTGCCGGCGCTGGGCCCATAAATTGTACCAGATGAACAAAATACAACTCGCTGGAGGTCATGCTGACGTGCAAGTTCCAGCATATTGGCGGTACCGATTATGTTGACTTTCACGCCGATGAGCGGATTTGCAAGGAAGACATTTTCATTTACCACCGCTGCAGCGTGTATAATACCTTGAACTTGGTTATCTAGTACGATCTTAGTGAGCTTATCAAGATCAAGCACGTCCGCTTGGAGATGGGGAATGTCAGGTGCCGCATCGCCCAAAATGTAGGCTGCATGGGCGGGGCGATTAAGAAGGTCGATACACACCACGCTTTTGCCTTGCTTGGCAAAGCGTTGGGCTGTGTAAAGCCCGATCAACCCTGCGCCGCCAGTGATTAAAATCGTCACAAAAACTCCTTTGGATTAATTTAGCCTAAACCCCGGCGTTGGAACCGCCGGTCATGAGCCTTTCGTTCTCTGCTGTCGTTCGATATCCTTCAAACTCAAGAGGGACTTCAATTATGGTGGTTTTATCTGCCCTCAGGGCTTCCGCAATAGCTGGGGCCAGACCTTCAATTTCTGGCACCCGCTTGCCGTGAAAGCCGAAGGCTTCAGCTAATTTGACATAGTCCGGGTTAGTTAACACCGTTCCGATGTGGCGATTATAGCGCGATTCTTGGCGCTGGCGGATTATGGAGTAGCCGCCATTGTTAAATATAACGACGGGCATAGATAGATTATATTGTTGCAACGTTGCTAATTCCCCACAGCCAAACATGAATCCGCCATCACCGCAGAAAGCAACAATTTCTCGTTCCGGGAAAGCGGCCTTGGCACCAACGGCAGCATGGAAGGCAAAGCCCATAGAACCAAACGTATTGGCGAATAGAAATTGGCCAGGCTTGTAGCACTCGAAGCCAAAACGGGTCCAGTGTCCCATAATGGATTGGGATGCAACGATAGCATCTCGCGATAGAATAGAGCGAATATCTTGCATCGCTTGGAAAACTTCCGGCTGCTTGGTTTTCATTTCAGCGACAGCCGTAGTCTTGAGTTTTTGTATTGCCTCAAGGCGACTTTCCGCAACGATATAGCCAGTCTTTTCCAGGTTATGCATTAATGCTTGCAGTACCACCCGGGCGTCGCCTTCAATAGTAACTTTGGCTTTATAGTTCTTGCCAAATTCCGCCGGGTCGATATCACAATGAATAACGTTTTCGGGCATGGGAAGCGTCCATTGCTTAGTGGCGCGCTGCGAAAAACGTGTGCCGATGGCAAGCACGGCATCTCCTTTGGCGAGCACCTCGTTTTGTAATGTGTCGCTCACTGTCAGCAGATTTCCAAGCGCAAGCGGATGATCGTCCGGTAGAACACCTTTGGAGCCGTTGGTGCAAAATACTGGGGCTTGCAGCATTTCTGCCATAGCCTTTACTTCGACGGAGGCACAGGCTTTGACTGCGCCGCCACCAATCCAAAGAATTGGCCGTTTTGCCTGTTTCAAGAGGTCGGTTGCATTTTTAATTTCAGATTGATTTACCGGTGGCGGGGAGACATTGGCTGGCGGTAAAATTGTAAAATCTGCTTCACAATGAAGAAAATCAGTTGGAATTTCGAGAAAGACTGGTCGTGGCCGGCCGGTGCGCATGCGTCGGTAAGCCTCATTAATGGCTTCGGGGATTTCGCCAATGTTTTGCACGGTGTGTTGCCAAGAAGAGACGGGCACGAACATTTCGCTTTGTGCTGGACCGTCATGGTAAAAGCCCTTTTCCTTGCCCATATGCTCGCTCAGGATTTGTGTTGAGATATGAAGCATCGGCCAAGATTCGTTATAGGCTTCGCCCATAGCGCAGGCGACACCCGCAGCGCCTGGTCCGACTGTGGTTAGTACTACACCAGGATTGCCTGATACACGGGTGTAGGCATCAGCCATGTGACCGGCCGAATCTTCATTGCGCGGCGTGATAAGTTTAATCGGACTATCGTAAAGTGCATCGTAGGTGGGCATGAGGTGGCTGCCTAGCACTCCATAGGCGACCTGAGCGCCCTCTGCTTCTAAGGACTGAACGACTGCCTGTCCACCGGTTAGCTTTGGCATAGCGCTTACCTTCCCGCGATTGTATTTGAGAATATTTACTTTAACGGTTTATATCGTAATCTGCTGTTTATAAAGCACATAAGTATTGAGTTTCGGCATATTGGATGGCTCTCATCAGGCATCGTATCTCAAAACAATAAAAGGTGGATGGCATGGACTTAGAGACACATATAGCGCTCGCCCAGCGGTGGGACGTTACGCTTTCGAAGATCGACCCACAAGAAGATCACACGGCAGCCATCGAGATTTGTATGATGATGGGAACCACCCTATTAAACGCTATTTTCCACAAACGCGGTATTCGTGAGGAAGCTTACGACCAAAATCACACTACGCGCCCTCCGATTCCGCCTGAAGCCGAAGCACGTATTACACCGGATGTTCGAGCGATTATGGATGATCTACATTATGTGGAGCAGATGCGCGGTCTCCACTGCCGCGGTATTTCCGGTAAACTTCGCGATGCGCGGGACCTGCCCGACTGGAATCCTGAGGTTTCAATGAGATGTATTGCCATTATTCGCAATATGCAAGCCTTCACTGAACAAGTTATGGGCGAGTAGGGGGGCGGGTATGAAACTTGATGCACATCTGAAATTGGCTCACCAATGGGATATTACCCTCACCAAACTTGATCTTGAGACGGACTATTTAGCCGTACTTGAATTTTCCATGATGATGGGGACGAGCTTGTTAAATGCAGTGTTCCACAAACGCGGTATTCAGGATGAGGCTTTTGACCAAAACCATACTAATCGACCAGTACTGTCTGACGAAGTCGAGGCTCGTATCACGCCGGATGTGCGCGAGATGATGGCAGATATGGCTTATATTGAGCGGATGCGGAACCTACATTGCCGCGCTATTGGCGAAGACCGTTCGGCACCCCGGGTTTTGCCCGACTGGGATCCGGGGGTGGTGGAAAAGTGCGTAATCAATCTACGTAAAATACAAGCCTTCGCCGAGAAGGTGATAGCGGAATAAAATGGCTTTTATTGTCGCAAGTACCTTGGGTTATTTTCAACTGAAATTCGTCATATATCGGCACATTTCTTTCCAACTCAGCACAACGTTTGTTGCTAACAAAGACTCATTTGCCGAAATTCTAGATACCGTTAATGACCAAAAAAAAGCTTTGAAGGTCTAGACTGGCTGACAGATGTAGCTGAGGACCTCTTCGAAGATTGGCCTTATTGCAACCTACTTTTTCTTTTTTGAGTGCCTTTTGAGGTTTCGATCAAATAAGTCTAGTAATCTCTTCCAACCTGCATCTGCGAGCCTGGGGTGATAGGGCGCGCGTTCCGCAAACATATAGCCATGACGAGCACCTTCGGGTTGTTCGACAAAATGTTTAAGTTTTGCTTTCTTGAGTGCTTTTTCCAGAACAGGAATAACTTCGTCGGGCACCGTAGGATCGTTTTCGCCAAAGCTGTAATAGAATTCGGCTTTCGCTTGACCCAAAAAGAGGTGGGGTGAGTCATCAGCATCAATTACAATGCCGACACCATAAAAGGCAGCAGCTGCTTTGATACGATGGGGATGCCTTGTTGCGGCATTTGTTATGTGGCGTCCACTCATGCAATGCCCAACGCATCCCATCGGCCCCTCATCCACTTCCGGTTGGGCGTCGAGATATTGGATCCAAGCATCGGTATCCTCATTCACACCCTCATGACTTAAATGGTTCATTGCAGCTTTGATAACCGTGGTCATGGAATCGTCGCGACGCGGTAGATTGAACCGGACCGTGCCAAGTCGGTAATACATATCTGGCACAATGCAGTAATAGCCGGACTTGGCAATACGTCGGGCCATATTACAAATTTCTTCGCGAAAGCCGGGCGCGTCCATATAGAAAATGATCGCTGGGAAGGAACCGTCCTCGTCTGGACAAGCTATGAAAGAGGGGCAGAGCCCATGTTTGGTCGGTACAGTGACATGGTTTTCCTTCAAGCCCATTATCGTCCCTCCTGTTAATAGTACCAACTCAGTATAGATGAAGTTTCAGACTATCATTACTATCACGCGTTGCAAAAAAAGATTCTTAAATACATCAGAAACCCGAATTCCTGGGCTGGCGACCTTTGGAGGGGTTGGTGTTCTTAATTTCATGCGCGCGATGCTCAGCGTGTATTATTTAATGATGCAGTTTGGTGTGAGGGCGGGCATGATAAAGTAAAGTTAATACCAGTGCGTTTTCTTGCCCCAAATGGCTTAAGCAGAGGACTTCAGCGATCCAGGAGGCTCCACATTTATTAGTAGCTTGCTCTAGGTGATAGATTTGATAGTCGAAAATTCGAGGCTGAACTAACTGAAGTCGTTTAGTTGGTTGACGACGATGTGATCTTGCGGAATTAAGAACCAGCGTGAATGGAATTGTAGCATGTTACTGATCGAACGTTGCGGCACGTCACTTATTATCAGCATAAACCGACCCGAAGCGGGTAATTCGATAAACGGATCGGTAGCGAAGGATTTAGAAGAGGCGATTGTCCAGGTGGCCTGCGACGAAAGCCTTTGTTGCGTTATCATAACCGGGAGTGGTGATAAGTTTTTTTGTGCCGGGGGGGATATTAAGGAGTACCGGTCTGTTAAGCATCGCGATCAATTAGACGCAGTAATGGGTTGTACCCGTCGCGCTTTGTCCGGGTTGGAGGCGCTCGACATCCCTGTGATTATGGCTATCAATGGTTACTGCCTCGGTGGTGGTTTTGAAATGATGCTTGCTGGCGATATACGCATTGCGTCGGCAACCGCTACATTCTCATTGCCGCAAGTCCGTCTTGGTATTATCCCTGGGTGGCACGGTATCGAACGTCTCGTCCAACTGGTTGGCCGTGGAATGGCTGTAATATTGGCAGCAGGTGGTGAGACGATTGATGCGAAAAAAGCCCAAAAGGTTGGTTTGGTGGATGAGGTGGTGGCAGAATGTTCTGTGTTGGAACGGGCATTAGAAATCGGGGCAGGTTTTGGGAAAGCAGCGCCGCTTTCACTAAAGGCTGTAAAGAAGGTGGCGATAGCAGCCGAAGGAACAAAAATTGAGCAATCCGAAGATATTTTCGCTGAACTTTGGTTCAGCGCGGACCATCGCGAGGCAGAAGCTGCCTTTGCGGAAAAACGACAAGCCCATTTTCAGAAACGGCAAACCAAATAGTGGAAAAGTTACCTAGTTTATAGCTTTTTCTGTGGGTAGCAATCGTCTTCATACCAAAATGAGTGACGCCATTAGGATCAAGGGTTAGATGAGTTCACGGTTTAAGAAAATAAGTCAGGCACTGATGGAAAAAAACCGACCAACTCGCTCCGATAGAGATGACTGAGGTTGGTGTGCCGTATCTATGGGAAAAATCCTATGCATCTGGTGTCAGTTGGAGCGAACCAATTGCAGACGCGCCGCTATGGTCTTTGCTTGATAATGCCGTGAAGCAGCATGGCGAGAAACCGGCAATTGATTTTTTGGGTCGTAAATATTCTTATACAGATCTTGGTGCGTTAGTAGACAAAGCTGCCGAGGGATTCCGTCAGATCGGTGTTCGACACGGGATCCGGGTCGGCATTTGTTTGCCTAACACCCCTTATTCGGTTGTTTGCTACTTCGCTGTTTTAAAGGCCGGCGGAACGGTAGTGAATATGAATCCGCTGTACTCAGAACGCGAATTGGAGCAAATCGTCGAGGATGCTGAGATAAAGATTATGGTGAGCATGGATCTACGCCAGCTTTATCCCAAAGTCGCTAAATTGCTGAAAGGGCAATTGCTGCGGACGGTCGTGATCTGCCCCATGATCGATATTCTGCCAGCTATAAAGGGGGTTCTTTTCTCGATTCTGCAGCGTAGTAAAATTTCCGATATATCTGAAGATTTGCAGCACGTTCAATTTGACAAGTTGGTTGATAATAATGGCCTGGTAAATATGGCTGAAGTTGATCCGGTAAAAGATATCGCTGTTTTACAATATACCGGTGGCACCACCGGTTTGCCGAAAGGTGCCATGCTGACCCACGCCAATGTACTGGCCAACGCTCAACAGATTAAATATTGGATGCCTAGTATCGATGGGGGTGATGAAAGTGTTTTAGGTGTCATTCCGTTGTTTCATTCATTCGCAATGACGACCGTCATGAACCTCTCTTTGATTAGTGGATCACAGATGTACCTTTTGCCGCGGTTTGATTTGAAGCAAGTGCTTGAAACATTGTCTAAAAATAAGGTGACGCTGATGATGGGCGTGCCAACGATTTTTATCGCGATTAACGGCTATGACGATTTACAGGATTACGATCTCACAAGTTTGAAGGTTTGTATTTCCGGTGGTGCGCCCTTGCCAATTGCAGTCAAAGAGGAATTCGAGAAGCAAACAGGTTGTTCGCTTGTGGAAGGGTATGGCCTAAGCGAGTGCTCGCCGGTAGTAACTTGCAATCCTATTGGTGCGAAGAACAAGCAAGGTTCAATCGGTTTGCCGCTTCCCGGTACAGTCGTTGAAGTTCGATCCCCTGATGAAAAGCAGGCTTTAAAGCCGCTTGGCGAAAAGGGCGAAGTTTGTGTCATAGGGCCACAAGTGATGGCGGGTTACCTGGGGCGGGAGGAGGCGACTGCCAAGTCGATGATTAATGGGCGCTTTCATACCGGCGATGTCGGGTATATTGACGAAGATGGTTATATCTTCTTAGTTGATCGTATAAAGGATTTGATCCTTTGTGGTGGCTATAATGTTTATCCAAGGGTGATCGAAGAAGCCATTCAACTTCATGATGCTGTTCAAGAAGTAACCGTCATCGGAGTGCCCGATGATTACCGTGGAGAAGCCCCGAAAGCTTTTGTGAAATTGAAACCCGGTGCTGCACTGACGGATAAGCAACTACTTAAATTTCTGAAGGATAGGCTTTCTCCCATAGAAATGCCGGATTTCGTTGAATTCCGGGAGGAGCTGCCCAAGACGATGGTTGGCAAACTATCCAAGAAAGAATTGATTGCCGAAGAAGCCGCTCAGCGGGAGGCTAACAAATTAATCGTTGGCCTGGCGGATAATGAAGGAGTGTAAGCCATGAAGTCTGTCGTGATCGCTGAATATTTACGGTCGCCATTCACCTTCGCGTTGAAGGGCGATATGGCCAAAATACGCCCTGACTTTATGGCTTCTCAAGTAGTAAAGGCTTTAGTGGTCAAAACAGGCATTGACCCCACCAAGGTTGAGGATATGATTTTAGGCTGCGCCTTCCCAGAGGCAGAGCAAGGCATGAATATGGCCCGACTGGTTGTATTAGAGGCCGGTCTTCCGATTTCGGTGGCAGGCGCGACAATCAACCGGTTTTGCGGCTCATCAATGTACGCCATTCACATGGCGGCTGGCGCCATTCAACTCAATGCTGGAGAGGCTTTCATTTGCGGCGGGGTTGAATCCATGTCCCGTGTTCCCATCGGTGGGTATAATCCTCTGCCAAGTCCTAGTCTTAATGACATTATGCCCGATGCCTATATTTCCATGGGAGATACCGCCGAAAATGTGGCGCGGCAATATCAGTTGACGCGTGAAGAGCAAGAGACTTTTGCCGTTGCCAGCCAGGAGAAGGCAACCGCTGCCAGAAACGAAGGGCGCCTGAAAAGTGAAATAGTGCCAATCGACGGCGAGAATGGCGCGGTGACAGAGGATGGGTGTATTCGTTCGGGTACTTCGATGGACGATTTAGCTGGATTATCGCCGGTTTTCGATGAATCCGGTACGGTAACTGCGGGCACGTCTTCTCCGTTGACCGACGGTGCCGCGGCTACGCTGGTTTGTACCGAAAATTTTGCGGTAAAAAATGATCTCAACCCGTTGGCGCGTATAAAATCGGTTGCTGTCGCGGGCTGTGAGCCGGAAATCATGGGTATTGGTCCCGTCGCTGCGTCTAAGAAGGCGTTAGAACGCGCGGGTCTTAGTATAGATGATATTGATGTAGCGGAGCTTAATGAGGCGTTTGCGTCGCAGTCGCTTGCTTGTTTGCGGGATCTCAATTTGGACGTAAATAAAGTGAATTTGGATGGGGGTGCTATCGCTCTAGGTCATCCTCTCGGTGCGACGGGTGCTCGGATTACTGGTAAAGCGGCGCAGATTTTAAAACGCGAAGGAGGAAAATACGCACTTTCCACTCAATGTATTGGTGGCGGTCAAGGGATCGCTACTATAATGGAGGCGCTCTAAGTGGCGGAAATAAGAAAAGCTGCGGTGATTGGTGCCGGTGTTATGGGAGCGGGTATCGCTGCTCAGATCGCCAATGGTGGTGTTCCGGTTCTCCTGTTGGATGTTGTCAAAGAAAAAAAGGAAGACCGAAACGCTATTACGAAAGAGGCTATCCAGCGTCTGTTGAAATCCGACCCGGCGCCGCTGATGCACAAAAGAAATGCCCGTCTTATTGCGCCGGGTAATATCCAAGATGATTTGGATCAACTTGGAGAATGCGATTGGATCATTGAGGCGGTCATCGAGGACATTGATATTAAGCGGTCGCTCTATGAGAAAATTGATTTAGCCCGGAGGCCGGGATCAATAATATCTTCCAACACGTCGACCATACCACTTCGCCAGTTAACCGATGGGATGCCGGAAGGGTTGGAAAAAGATTTCCTTATCACTCACTTTTTTAATCCACCTCGCTATATGCGCTTATTGGAATTGGTAGCAGGCACCAAGACGCGGTCCGATGCGCTTGAAACCATCCGCAATTTCGCTGACCGAACCCTTGGAAAGAGCGTAGTAGTTTGTAATGATACGCCAGGTTTTATTGCGAACCGGATTGGCATTTTTTGGCTGCAATGCGCTGTGGTTGAGGCCATGGACCGGGGAATGTCGATTGAAGAGGCAGATGCGGTAATTGGCCGGCCAGCCGGTATACCGCGTACCGGTGTGTTCGGGCTGTTAGATATGGTCGGTCTCGATTTAATGCCCAAAGTGCTTTCCAGCATGGCCGCAGGCTTGCCCGAAGACGACCCTTTTCATAGCGTTTATCGTCCGCCGGAAATGATCGAAAAAATGGTTGCTAGCGGCCATACAGGCCGGAAAGGAAACGGTGGTTTTTATCGCCTCAGTAATGAGGGTGGGCAACAGGTCAAAGAGGCGATTGACTTGGTGACTGGCGATTATGCCAAAGCAACGAAACCTAGCTTTGATAGTGTTGAAGCCTCGAAGAAGGGCGGTTTGCGGGCGTTACTCGATCACCGAGATAGCGGCGGCCAGTATGGCTGGGCAGTTTGGTCTAAAACGCTTAGTTATGCGGCAAGCTTGGTGCCGAAAATCGCTGATGACGTGGTGGCAGTCGATGAAGCTATGCGGCTCGGCTATAATTGGAAATTTGGGCCCTTCGAGTTGATCGATCAACTCGGTGTTGAATGGTTTGCAACGAAATTGAATGCTGACGGTATAAGGGTGCCCGAATTGATAAATACAGTTTCGGGAAAATCATTCTACCGAACTGACGAGGGTGTGCTGCAGTTCTTGAGCGTGGAGGGCACCTTTAAGGAAGTGCCGCGCGCACCCGGTGTTTTGTTGCTTGCAGATATAAAGCGCCAGTCCAAGCCAATAGCAAAGAATATGTCCGCCAGTCTTTGGGATATTGGCGATGGCGTGCTGTGTCTTGAGTTTCATAGCCGTATGAATTCCCTCGACCCGTTCTCGCTATTTATGATCGATACGGCTATTAAAAAAATACGAAGTGGCTTTAAGGCCCTGGTTATCCATAATGATGCGCGTAATTTCTCTGTTGGCGCCAATATCGGGGTAGTCATGATTGCGGCCAAATTTTTTTTCTATTTTCTGATCAGTTGGGCAATTAAGAAAGGTCAAAACACTTTTAGAGATATGAAGGTTGCGCCTTTCCCCGTTGTCTCCGCACCTTCGGGCATGGCTTTGGGCGGTGGGTGTGAAGTTTTGCTTCACTCTGATGCCATACAGGCGCATGCAGAAACTTATACTGGCCTGGTTGAAGTAGGTGTTGGGTTGATCCCTGGCTGGGGTGGCTGCAAGGAAATGCTGCTGCGCTGGATAACCAATCCCAAAGTGGGGAAGGGACCGATGCCGGCTGTTACAAAAGTATTTGAGCTTATCGGCCTTGCGGCGGTGGCGACGTCTGCTGAAGAAGCGCGTGATATGCAGGTATTGCGTGACGGTGATGGTATTTCTATGAATAAAGATCGCGTGCTCGCCGATGCTAAAGCGCTAGCCCTAAGGATGGTGGATAATTATACGCCGCCCGACCCCGGCGAGGCTGTGTTGCCTGGGCCGGCGGGTCAGGTGGCACTGGATATGGCTATCGATGGATTTAGGACCAGTGGCAAGGCAACGCCACACGATGTGGTTGTCAGCAAAGCGTTGGCCGCGGTGTTAACCGGTGGTAGCACAGATCTTACGGAGACTATCTCAGACCAAGGTTTGTTAGATTTAGAACGAAGTACCTTCCTATGGCTCGCGAAACAGAAAGATTCCAAAGCTCGCATTAGCCATATGCTAAAAACCGGAAAGCCGCTTAGAAATTAATCTCATGTTGAATTGGATAGCTAACAAAATTGGCCAAGCGTTGGCCTCGTATTTGGACACAGAATCCGGTAGCTATTCGGCGGTGTCGGTGACGCCGATTAGACTCCTACAGCAGACATTACAGCCAGGCGATATTCTGTTGGTTGAGGGGAATCAGCGGGTATCGGTGGCTATTAAATATCTTACTCAGTCTTCATGGTCTCATGCGGCCTTTTACATCGGTGAAAGTCACAATTTGACGTCAACCGGTGCTGAGCCTAATGCGTTGATAGAGGCTGAAATCTCGCTTGGAGTGGTTGCTGTGCCGCTTTCTAAGTACCGGAACTTTAATACTCGTATTTGCCGCCCTGTCGGATTGAGCAATGAGGATCGCAAAGCGTTGGTAAATTTTATGGTTAGTGCGCAGCGCCGGGGAATGCAGTACGATTTAAAGAATATTTTCGATTTGTTACGTTATCTTTTGCCAAAACCACCGGTGCCTAAAAGGTTTCGNCGCAGAATGCTAGCACTCGGCAGCGGGGATCCTACGCGTACAATTTGTTCGTCACTAATCGCCCAGGCTTTTCAAAGTATCAAGTATCCGATTTTGCCTAATATTCGTGAGAAATCTGAGCACGATACGAAACAGGGGCAGATTGTGGCGAAAGAGTATTTCCATATTCGCCATCATAGCCTCTATGCACCGCGGGATTTCGACCTTTCACCCTACTTTGATATTGTAAAACCGAGCTTGGAAACTACCTTCAATCATAGGGACGTTGAATGGTACGAGGATGATCCCGAACCTGTCGAAGAAAGAAATGAACCATGCTGAGCGGATCACCTTTGTTATTACTGATCGTTGGGTTCGTATTTTTTTTCGTATTGCTTTATTGGGAGCGTGGCTACTGGGCGTGGGTTTTGGCAGCGGTTTGTCTTATTACCTCCCGTGCCATAGCGGGCATCAGTATGCCTGGCCTTTTCTGGACAACTGTGGTGATCATCGGCGTTTTGGCCTTGATATTCGGAATGCCGACGCTGCGTCGGGCCCTTGTTTCTAGCAATCTAGTTAGCATCATAAAGCACATTTTACCGAGAATGGGTGAGACAGAGCGGGTCGCATTGGAGGCCGGTACGGTATGGTGGGAAAAAGATTTATTTTCCGGCCGACCCGATTGGAAAAAGTTTTTGGCGTTTAAACCGATGCCTTTAACGGATGCAGAACAAGCCTTTGTCGATGGGCCGACCGAAGAGCTTTGCCGTATGGCCGACGATTATGAAATTTATCAAGACCGTGATCTTAGTCCTGTGCTCTGGGACTTTATTAAGAAGAATAAATTTTTTGGTATGATTGTGCCGGAGCAATATGGTGGCCTTGGTTTCTCGGCCATTGGGCATTCCGCTGTGATCACAAAACTCTCGAGCCGAAGTGTTCCGCTTGGTACCACGATAATGGTGCCAAATTCACTGGGTCCGGCAGAGTTACTGCTACACTATGGNACTGAAGAGCAGAAGGAATACTACCTGCCTCGTTTGGCTACAGGCCAAGATATTCCTTGTTTTGCACTGACCGAACCTGAAGCGGGAAGTGATGCCGCTTCGCCGCGCAGCAGGGGGGTCGTCTGTAAGGGCATGTTCGATGGCAAAGAAGTGCTGGGCATGCGACTAAATTGGCGGAAACGTTATATCACTCTGGCACCGGTAGCGACTGTCATTGGGCTTGCCTTTCGCTTGTTCGACCCAGACGGTTTGCTCGGTTGCGAAGAAAATATCGGTATAACTTGCGCACTTATCCCTCGCGATATTGATGGCATCNTGATTGGCGACCGCCATGATCCCATGGGTGTTCCATTTCAGAATGGTCCGATCGTCGGGAAGGATGTCTTTGTGCCTTTAGACTTTATAATCGGTGGCAAGGACGGTGCAGGCCAAGGGTGGCGCATGTTGATGGATTGTCTGGCGGCAGGTCGGTCAATTTCACTGCCCTCACTCTCGGTGGCAGCGGCACAGATGGTGGCACGTACCGCGGGTGCCTATGCGACGGTGCGCGAACAATTTGGACTTCCAATCGGTCGCTTCGAGGGCATTGAAGAGCCTTTGGCGCGGATTGGTGGATATACCTATCTTATGGATGCGGCACGTAAGATAACCTCCGGAGCGGTGGATGCTGGACAGAAACCTGCCGTGCTTTCCGCCATTATTAAGGCATATTG
The DNA here is from genome assembly GCA_002724395.1 of Rhodospirillaceae bacterium. Taxonomy (GTDB): domain Bacteria; phylum Pseudomonadota; class Alphaproteobacteria; order UBA8366; family UBA8366. The sequence continues at coordinate 68,165 of PBOR01000031.1, forward strand.
TACGGATGCAATGCGCCTCGTGGTCAATGATGGGATGGATATTCAGGCTGGTGCTGGTATTTGCCGGGGCCCGCGCAATATTTTGGGGCGCAGCTTCACGGCGGTGCCTATCGGTATCACGGTCGAAGGCGCAAATATTTTAACCCGTTCTATGATTATCTATGGTCAAGGTGCAATTCGCGCACATCCGTTTGTGCATGATGAAATGGAGGCGGCAAATGCTGGCGATGTGCCGCGGTTTGATAAGGCTTTGTTCGGGCATATTAATCTCGTCCATTCGAACGCGGTCCGGGCTTGGTTTCTGGGCTTTACCGGGAGCCGCTTCACGCGCTCACCAGTTACCGGTCCTGCCGCACCATATTATCGCGCATTTAACCGGTTTAGCGCGGCCTTTTCGCTCTTATCTGACGCTGCTATGGCGACCATGGGCGGTTCTTTAAAACGGCGCGAAAAGATAAGCGGTCGGTTTGCCGATGCGCTGGCGTGGCTCTATCTAGGCAGTGTCACGTTGAAACGCTTTCACGATGAAGGTCGGGGTGATATTGACCGTCCCTTGCTCGACTGGGGCTGTCAAATGGCTCTCTATAACGTACAGGAAGCTCTAAAAGGCGTATTGGATAATTTACCGAACAGGCTTGTGGCATGGAATTTACGTTGGCTGATATTCCCTTTAGGAGCACGCTATCGCCCGCCTAACGATTCTCTTGGTGCAGATGTGGCCAAGCTATTACTCAATGGTAATCCTGCCCGAGAACATTTGAGCCAAGACATATTTGTGTCCGACGATCCAAAAGACGCACTTGGACGCTTAGAGAAAACTTTATCCAAGGTGGTGGAAAGTATTCCTGTTGAAAAGAAACTGAAAGCTGCCATCAAGGCTGGTGCGCTCGATAAGGTAGAAGAGGATGAGGTCGCCGATGCAGGTCTCACTCTTGGAATCATTACAAAGACCGAGCTTGCAACTCTGAAAGAGGCGGCAGCCGCGCGTTATGATCTTATTCAAGTCGATTCGTTTGATCCGGAGACTTTCAAGAAGTTAAAGGGTTAGCGTGCATTCTTCTTCAAAAACGCGTCCAACTCATTGGTCCAATTCTGCCAATCGACGGATGGCGCGCGGTGGCCGTTGTCGCTATCGAGTTCAAAGAACGTGGCATCTACACCGACATCTTGCAGCATTTTGATGGTATCAGGTGCAATTGATGGTGGGAATAATTTATCTGACCGCGAAAGTACGTAGAGTAGTGGTGCTCTTGCGTTTGCGATGTTGGGACGCGCATCAAATTGGATGGCTGCTTTACGGAGAACAATCAGAGAATTAGCATCAAAATCGTTCGCCCAGGGTTCGGCGAGGCGGATTAGTTCTCGCTCAACAATTCCCGGGTCGTTACCTTTTTCCTGACGAATCTTATTATCGTAACTGTATTGTTTGAGCGTTTCGACCCGGATTTTCAACATTTCATCATAGACGCCTGATTCCTTCTCGTTACCGTAATATTGCCCGTCATTCCAACCGGGGCATGAAGAGAAGCGGGCTACTAGTTTATTTACGGTGGCCTGGTCGCCCCGCCCTATGATAGCGCTGACGACGACTACGACTGAGCGTACTTTTTCCGCATGAGTGGTTGCCCAATGAAAGGCGTGGTGGCCACCGAAGGAATTACCAATTAATGCGGCTAGTTGGTTAACGCCGAGATGATCCAGTAGTTTAAGCTGGCTATTGACCATATCGCCTACTGTGATGTCAGGGAAATCGAGCCCATAGGGAGAGTCGGTTTCGGGATTGATACTGGCGGGGCCACTGCTGCCGTAGGCCGATCCCAACATGTTAGCTGCCACGACGAAATATCGATCTGTATCTACTGCTTTGCCAGAACCGATTAGCCCCGCGAACCATCCATCGTCTCCGGCTGCATGCTGGTTATTAGTATAGCCGTGGCAGACAAGAACTGCATTATCGCCAGCCTTATTGAGCGTGCCATAAGTCTCATAGGCAATAGCCAAATTACGAAGATTACCACCTTTTTCGAGTGGGAAATCTAAGCTTTCGAATAGTTCTGATGTAGGCAATAGCATTAGGTTTCTATCATCATTAATGGCCTGCGAGGTCGTCATCTTTGAATATGTTGCGACCGTATATCACGAAAACCCCAGCACAATTTTGCAAAGGAAGTGCAATTCTTGCCGCCTTTTTTGCTTTAGTTACCCAAAACTCGCCGGACGATCTATACTAGCGTGAATAGGCAACACCACCGCCAGCTCTCGGATCAGCACCACCTTGCATAATACCATCTTTGTCAATGACGATAACATGAGCCATCGACATGTCCATTGCGAAACTCTCATGCTTGTGATTAACCGCATGGCCCATCGTTTCCAATTCACGTATGACAGCTAAGGGTACGGTTGCTTCCGCATGGAGGTCTTTGCCCTCGCAATGAATACGCGGCACAGTTACTGCTTCGACTGGTGACATGCTGAAATCTAATACATTCAAGATAGTCTGGAGCACAGCGCTAATAATAACGCTGCCGCCCGGTGCGCCGGCAATAACTATTGGTTTGCCACCCTTAAATACCATTGTTGGCACCATTCCCGTAGTGCGCGCTTTACCGGGCTCCATGGAATTACGGCGGCCAGGAATAGGATCAAATAACTTCATGGAATTATTATAGGTGAAGCCAAGCCCTGGCGTAGTTACGCCTGAACTGGTGCCGAGCGTATGTGTCACTGAAACGGCATTGCCTTGTTCATCATATACGCAGAGGTGGGTAGTGCAGGACGGTGGCGCTTCTTGGCTTGTACCAGGTGTCTCGCCATTCTTAATACGTTTTGCCCACATGGCTGCACGATCTTTGGAAATTAACAATTCGGTGGGCGTTTCGGTGAAGGCGGGGTCGCCTAAATGTTCATTGCGATCCGCATGGGCAGCTGCCATAGCGCGGGCTACCGAATCTAGATGCTCCGCGCTAGTGTGAGGAAAACTCCCTAGATCCACGTGATCTAGAATTTGTAGCATTTCAATTAACGTAGCGCCGCTACTGGGCGGTGGGCTTGAGCGCACGGTCAATCCTCGGTAGTGGCCTTCAACTGGTGGCCCAACTTGCGGCTTGTAGTCCGCAAGATCTTCCGCCGTCACGTATGAACCATTGGCGGCCAAGTCATCGGCAATAATCTTGGCAAGGTCACCTCTATAAAAATCATCGGGCCCGGTCTTTGCTAATTGTTCAAGGGTATCGGCATAATCAGGCAGCTTAAAAAGCTCTCCCTCGTCATAAAGGCGTCCTTCCGGATGCATGTATATCCGCGCGCATTCATCGGATGCTTTAATTCGGGTCATGCCATCAGGGATGCCTTCCATGCGATAGCGGGTCCAGACGCGGCGTGTATAAGGCGTCATTGGAAGACCTTTACGTGCGTATTTGATAGCCGGTTGTAAAAGCTCATCCCAGGGCCGAGAGCAGAGCATCTGATGGAACAGTCCGAAGCCGGCGGGGGTCCCCGGTGTCATAATTGATGTGTAGCCTAGCTCTGAGCGAAAATCGTCAAACAATGAATAACCAGAAACCGGCGTGCGTCCGGTGCAATCCGCCTCCCACATGTCGGGTTTTACTTTTGCCCCTGCACGAGCGTGGAAATCGATCATCCCGTTATCGCCTGTATCGGAACGAAAATATTGCAATGTACCCATACCACCTAATCCGCACATGAAGGGGTCGCAAATCATTTGCGCAAAAGCAGCAGCAAGAGCCGCATCGAATGCGGTGCCACCGTCTTTTAAAACGGCAGCTCCTGCGTCCGCAGCGCGTGGTTGCGGACAAACGACAACACCTTTCATAGAAATCCTCCTGATCAATTATTGTGCTATTGCAACACCGGATAGCCTGGCAAGCAATAGGTAGGCTAAGATGGCAGAATTAGACCCCAGTGGGAGTAAGAGCCATGACCGATGATCTGCATTTTCTGACGATTGCTGAGGCGAGTAATCTTATAGAAACAAAGAAATTATCGCCTGTAGAATATGTTGATGCGCTTCTTGAGCGAATTGAAGCACTGAATCCAATTTTGGATGCGTTTTTGTTGATAACTGGCGATCAAGCACGCGATGAGGCGAAAAAGGCTGAAGCTGATATTACCGCAGGACATTACAAAGGACCTCTCCACGGCATTCCATTTGCTTTGAAGGATATCTACGAGACCGAGGGTATTCGTACCACGGCGCATTCAAAAATACTCATCAACAATGTGCCGGATAAAGATGCTACCTCAGTCGCTAACCTGAAAAAGGCTGGTGCGATTTTGATGGGTAAATTAGCAACCCATGAGTTTGCCCACGGTGGACCGTCTTTGGATTTGCCTTGGCCACCAGCGAGAAACCCTTGGAAATTAGACCGGTTTAGCGGAGGCTCGTCGAGCGGCTCAGGTTGCGGTGTTGCAGCGGGCATGGTTCCGTTAGCTACGGGCTCCGATACAGGTGGTTCTATTCGGGGGCCTGCAGGGCTTTGCGGAATTGCGGGGCTTAAGCCCACCTATGGCTTGGTAAGCCGGGCCGGTGTTATCCCAAATTCCTATTCTTATGATCACGCAGGACCCATGGCATGGAATGTCGAAGATATCGCTATCGGCCTACAGGGAATGGTGAGTTACGACCCTGTTGGCGATCCGGCCAGCGCAAAGGTGACATACCCCGACTATCGTTCTGCTTTGAATGGCAATATAGAGGGGCTTCGGGTAGGCGTGATCCGCCACTTTTACGAGGAAGAAAACAAGTTTCCTGACGCCTCCATCAAAGGCATGAACGAGGCCATTGCGGTATTTGAGAGCCTTGGAGCAAAAGTAAAAGATGTGCGGGTGCGGCCGTTACAAGAGTATCGGGTTGTAAAACTGACCATGGGTGAGTCTGAAATTTTCTCAGTGAATTATCCTGACTTGGTGAAGCGTCCCGGTGATTTTGGTCATGACTTCCGCAGCCGCACCATTCCGGCTTGTCTCATTTCCGGTATTGATTACATGCAGGCTAGCCGACTACGCCGCCGAATGATGCAAGAGATGGAAGAGATTTATCAAAATTATGATGTTTTGATTACAGCGGGTCAGGGACCGGCACCTGAATTTCCGGCCTATAATTCGATAAGCAATTGGACAGGAGCAAAGGCATCAGTGCATTACAATGTCGTTGCTGGTCCGTCGATTTCGGTTTGTAACGGTTTTGATAATGATGGTATGCCGGTTTCCGTAATGGTTTGTGGCAAGCCCTTTTCCGAGCCGACTGTTCTAAATGCGGCCTATGCTTTTGAAAAGGCAACCGTATGGCGTGCTCGTCGACCGCAATTATCACCAGATATGGAGAAACCGCCTACCGGTGAAATACCAGTCATCCCAGATATTGCCGGTGTGGATGAGGCCACTAAATCCCGAGCGGCGGCGGCTGTCGAAGGGGCGGGGCTCAAGCTAGACGGATTGATGATGGATGAAGTGTATGAGGCAGCCCCTTATATATATGAAATGTCGGCACGATTACGCCAGGATTTAATGCGCTCAGAAGAGCCATCTTCCATAATGTTAGCCCAGCCGGCGAAGGAGTAGAATATGACTGAAGCCTATGAACTGACAGCGACGGAAGGCCTCAAAGCTGTTGAAGCGGGTAACCTCACGGCCGAAGCGTGGACAGCAAGTTGTTTTGAACGTATCGAGGATCGCGAGGAAGCGGTTCTTGCATGGGAATATCTTGATCGTGATAGTGCGTTGGCACATGCTCGAGCAATTGATCGGTCTGGGAATAACGGCCCCGCAAAGGGAGTTCCATTTGGAGCGAAAGACATCATCGATACCCACGATATGCCAACTGGCTATGGCTCGCCCATCCATGCGGGCAATCAACCAAGCCGAGATGCGGGTTGCGTGGCGATCACCCGTTCGGCAGGTGCTGTGCTTCTTGGTAAGACAGTGACGACCGAGTTCGGTCACCGTTTCCCCGGTAAGACGCGTAATCCTTTTAATCCTGCCTTTACGCCCGGCGGTTCATCGTCCGGCTCGGCTGCCGGTGTGGGTGATAAAATGGTCCCCATGGCACTCGGTACGCAAACTGGCGGCTCGGTCATTCGGCCTGCTACCTATTGCGGTGCGGTTGGCTATAAACCAACGTTCCAGGATATAAACCGTAACGGAGTTCTGCCAAATTCGCCTAGTTTTGATACAGTAGGTATCATTACACGCTCGATCGAGGATTTAGCGTTATTTCGGTCCGTAGTTCTGGAAGAAGCGATGCAGGCGGTCAATCCGCCGGATATTTCAACGGTTAAGATTGGCTACTACCGGACGCCAAATTGGCATGATGCGGATAAGGCGACACATGATCATTTGGAGAATTCTGCTACCACCTTGGCAGCCGCGGGGGCGACCGTAATCGATATGTCGTTGCCAGGGGAAGAGGATTATCGTGCGCTACATACCACTATTGCTGGATGGGAGTTTGCCCGGACCGTAGCCTGGGAGCGCCTGAATCGGCTAAATCAATTGAGCGATGATCTTAAAGATGGGCGTATGCAGAACGGTGTGGAGACTTCTTATGAGCAATACCGTAAGGGAACGATGCGTTTGGAGTTGCTCAAGCAGCAAGTGGATGATGCACTATCAGCCGTAGACGCGGTTTTATGCCCTGCAGCCCCTGGTGAGGCATTGGAAGGCCATACACGAACTGGCAGCGCTATTTTTAATAGTCTTTGGACCATGCTCGGTACACCAGCAGTTACGGTGCCCCTTTATACGGGACCTAACGGTTTACCCATGGGCGTTCAGTTAGTAGCGGGAAGAATGAAAGACCGACGCTTATTCGATGTGGCGGAGGCTGTTTATGGGGTGTTAAAGCAAGGTTAGGCTGTGACCGGCGTCCTCAATTCCTCCGGCAGGTGAAAGCCCGTGCGTTTGTGAAAACGCGGTTGTGTGGAGGGGAAACTGTCGCGTCGATGCATTACTTGTGTGTTATCCCACATAATCACGTCGCCTGGCGTCCAGCGGTGGGAGTAAACGAATTTAGATGCGTGGATAATCAGTTCCTCCAAAAGCGCATCGCTGTCTTCTTCGGAGAGATCACCTATGCGGGTCATATGGTTCGGACTTAGATAGAGCGCCTTCCGATCCAGGTAGGGGTGTTTACGTACTAGTGGGTGCCAAATGTCAGACAATTCATCTATTTGGTCGTCCTTCATTGGCCTGCGGCGCGGGCGGCCTTTCTTTACTGGCGAATAGCAGGCTTTGACATTATCCACTTTAGCGCGGAGATAATCAGGAAGGCACTCATAGGTGGCCGTCAAATCGGCGAATAGGGTATTGCCGCCATCTTCGGGGATAGTAATCCCGTAGAGAATCGTGGCAAATACCGGTCCTGGCGTATAGCTCTGGTCGGAATGCCAGGCGAGGTCACCTGCCACCGGGGCAACCGCATCCATACTGGACATATACATAACTTCATCTGGGCCATCGCCGAGAATGTTCTGTTGCACGTGGACGAAGAGAGGTCCCAACCTTCCTGTGAACGCCAGGAGACCGTCATCGTCTAAATCTTGCCCAGTAAATATGGCAATCTTATTTTCCATCCAAAGCTTTTTTGCTTCGGCCAGGTCGTCGCCATCAAGAGTACTTAAATCGATGCCATCGATCCGCACCGCGAAATTATCCTGTAAAACCGTTGCTTCCATGGGTTCTTCTCCCAAAACTTTGGACCCTAGAAACCAGGGCCTCTGCCGTCGATCCGCCAAACATCTTCAACTGTTTCGCCACGCACACACACAACCCAGTCATGGAGGTTAAAGGTTGGGTCCACATGGCCTGGTATTAATTTCACCTTGTCACCGGTGCTAAGTGGTTTTGCATTGTGGCCGAGCTTTAGCTTGGTATGCTCATCCGACTGTCCATCGACTTCGACTCCATCCAAATCAGCCACCGTTGCGAGCCCTGAGTCTTTACTATGGCCTTTATGTCCAACATCGAGAAAGGCTTGTCCGGGTCGGGGAACGCTGATGACAGTTGTCCACAGAAACAAACTATGTCTGAATGTTTTGAACGGCATGCCGTCATTTCCGAGAATCTTTGCATAATCCGCATCCATGAAAGCGTACGAGCCTGCTTGCACTTCGGTATAAAGCCCACTATCGCGTTCTGTCGGAAAACTACCGGTTCCTGCGCCTGTCACCCAGTCTCTATCCAGGCCTATTGCGGCAAGGGCCCTTTTGCTGGTTTTTACTTTTTCTAACGTCGATTCAATGTCGAGCCTACGTTCTTCGGCAGTTGTCTTATGCTGCGCGCTGCCATGATATGCCTGGAGTCCAGCAAAGTGTAGTCCATCTTCTGCATCAATTAATCGTGCGAGGGTAGCCACAGGCTCACCTGGATCGACACCACAACGTTCGGCGCCTACTTCGATCTCGACTAGCACGTTCAAAGTGATGGCAGCATCTCGCGCAGCCTTGCTCAAAATTGGTACTGTTGCAGCATCGTCGCAAAGTACTGCAATTTCCGAGTCCTTGGCGAGTGCACACAGGCGCGCTAGTTTTCTCGGTGCTATAATTTGATTGGTAACTAATACATTTTTAACGCCGCCAGCAACCATAGCTGCGGCTTCAGAAACTTTCTGACAACAAACGCCGACAGCTCCAGCTTCGATTTGACGGAGTGCAATATTACTGCATTTATGCGCTTTAGCATGCCCTCTTAAACGAGCGTTTGAGCCTGCAAGTGCCTTTTCCATGGTTTCAAGATTCTGCTCAAATGCGTTCATTTCGATAATAAGTGCAGGCGTCTCGACGTCGGAGAGTTTAACGCCTGGCTCTGCAGGACGAAAGGGGTGCATAGGCCTATCTCCTAAACCGGTTTATCGCCGCTGATTTGTGTGCGGTGCATATGGCGACGGGTATTGGGCTCGAAATGATCTCTACGGTGCATTGCTGCGCGGTTGTCCCATAGCACTAGGTCGCCTACGCGCCATTGGTGATGCCAGGTAAATCGGTTCTGGGTGCAGTGAGCCCAAAGGCGATCCAGAAGTTCTTCAGAGGCGTCTAGTGATAAGTCTTCAATATAGGCGTTAGCCCGGCGCCCAAGGAACAGAGATTTTTTACCCGTATCAGGATGGGTACGGATGATGGGGTGGTAAGCGCCAGGGCTTTTCGTCAGGTCCGTAGGATAGGGCATATCTTTACGGCGTTGTCCGGCACTATTGTGAGTGGCGTCATGTTTGATACGTTTGCCTATTATTTCAGCCTTAAGGTCTTCCGTTATAGTTTCGTAGGCCAGCTCCATATTGAGAAATCCTGTGTCGCCACCTTGATCGGGCACTTCAAGTGCGTATAAGCCGCTGCCCTTTGGCGGTTTGGAGTTGTATGACATATCTGTATGCCATTCGCATTCCAAATTACCAAGCGAGCCAAGTGGTTCACCATCAATTTCAACATTGGAAATGATAAGTAGTTGGGGAATACCGTCTACCATCATCTTTCCGTCTTTATCGACCGGTGTTTCGTCAAGATCACCAAAAGAGCGACTAAAATCTACGAATTGACGCGGTTCCAGATTCTGATTTCGGAACAATAGAACGAGATGAGCATTCCATAGGTCGCCCAGTATGCTGGCGGTTCTCACATCCATGGGTTGGCTCAAATCGAGCCCCCGCACCTCTGCTCCAATAGCGTCGGAGACAGGTTCAACAACTATATCATTTTCTATAATTGCGCTCATTCTTCACTACCCTTTAGATAGGCTTTGTACCTTTAACTTGCACACGATGCATTAAACGATGCTCGCCCGGATAATCATTTAGTGCTAGATGTTGGCAGCAGCGATTATCCCAAAAGGCGACTGAGCCTTTTTCCCATTGAAATCGGCAGGTAAAATGGTTTTGTGTCGAATGCTCATAGAGCATTTGGAGCAAAGGCTGGCTTTCATTAATCTCCATGCCCTCGATACTTTGAGTATGGGCAATATTCACGTAGAGCGCTTTTCTGCCTGTTTCGGGGTGGGTGCGGACGATGGGATGCGAAGAGGTATCTGTCGACCAAGCGGCGGAGACAGCTTCTTGGCCTCTCACTGGCGACACCTTATCTTCAAGTGTTCGCATTATGCGTCCGTTGCCGTGTATGGCGCGCATGCCGTCCAGTGTGTCTTTTACACTGTCGGATAGTGTTTCATAGGCGACATATTGATTGGCAAACATTGTATCACCGCCGTATCTAGGTACCTTTAGTGCATAGAGGATCGAGCCTAATGGGGGGATAGGTAGATGGGTGGTGTCCGAATGCCATTCGTAACCAAAATTTAGTTTATCATTCGGTTTTTTCTCGACTACAAGAATTTCTGGCTGGCTACCCGGATTTTGACGGTGCGGCGGTAATGGGGCGAGTTCGCCGAAATATTTTCCTACGCGCACCAAATCTTCATCGGTTAGGTTTTGGTCTCGAAAGAATATAACTAGGTTATCAAGTAATGCCCTACGAATGTCGGCAATTTGCGTTTTGTCGAGGTTAGCTGATAAATCGACATCATAAATTTCTGCTCCCAGCATACCGCCGAGCTTTTTTATAGTAATACTCATATTCTCATTCTCTAGGTCATAAACACCGGGTCATGGCCAGGAGCCGGAGTGCCCTGGTACTTGCCGCGCGCCATTAGCGCGTCGCGGCCTCCTGCAGCCTCTACCTTTTTACATTGGGATTGGTATGCCGCCTCATCTACGGCCTCCGGATCGCAAATTTCTCTTAATTCCGATTCCATTGCTTTGAGTACGTCGGTATAAGCGGCGTCTTTATGAAGGCTTGTTAGTTCCTCAGGGTCGGTATCAAGGTCGAACAATTCCGGTTCAAACGAAACATAATGTATGTATTTATATTTGCCTTTGCGGATCATAAAGGCTGATCGTTCCGCTGCCGCTGCGTGATATTCGGTAAAGGCGACGCGATTGATGTCGCTATCATGCTGCGCGAGTTTGATTAATGAGCTACCCGGTAATTTTTGCGCGACGCTTACTTCATCTAAATCTTGGGCATCCAAAATTGTCGGCGCGATATCTATCAACGTAACCGGCGTATCGGAGACCTTGCCACTCGGAATATCAGGTCCCGAAATAATCATGGGGATAAAGGATGCCTCCTCATACATATTAGATTTGCCCCAAAGGCGCCGGGTGCCAAGGTTCTCACCGTGGTCGGAGGTGTAGATTACGATTGTGCTATCGCGCAGTCCAGTTTGTTCCAGTGTTGCAAGTACTTTGCCGATATTACTATCAAGATATGAGGTGGTACCGTAATAGGATTTCATCAAAATTGGCAGTGATTCCTCAGTTACAAAATCATCATAATTCCGCATCCATTGCGACTGCTTAATCCAGGGATGATATTCTACTTCAGGATCACGCATTTTCGGCATTGGCATCTCCATTTTGTCGTAGATATCGTAGAGTTCCTGTGGCGCGATATAAGGTGGGTGTGGGCAAACGAAGGAAACAAATGCACAAAACGGATCTTTATTTGGAGATGCGGCTTTGGCTTGCAGCCATTCGCAGGCCTTATTGGCAATGTTGGCGTCATATTCTAGGTAGGGGCTGTCGCCTGGGCCACATTGGGTCATGGTGCCACTTTCCTTCATCGGTCCTGTCATGGGCCTCTTGATGCAGCCACGTGCGTCGCCTTTGCCTTCGACCACATGCATCGGGATGATTTGTTCCTCGAAGCCCGTATCGTCGGTTTCATTCCGGAAATGGAGTTTGCCGATGGAGGTTGCTGATGCACCATTCTCCTGCAGCATATGGTGCCAGGCTTTTACTTTTCCTTCATATGGATGGCCGTTATCCCAATACGCAGTTTGGTGAACGTGCTTGCCGGTCGCGAGTGCGGCGCGGGCAGGCACACATATGGCAGAATTGGTAAAGGCGCGGGTAAAACGTGTCCCTGATGCGGCTAATTTATCGATGTTGGGTGTTTGGATAAAATCATGCCCGTAACAGCCGGAAGCTTTTCCCTGATGTTGGTCGGACATAATATACAGCACGTTCATTAGTTTCATTAGGTCACCTATGTGTTTTCACTGTATGTATTCGGCTTTTTCGCCGGGTGCAGGCGTACCTTGGAATGAACCTTTATTGAGAACGACTTCCCTGCCGCCGGCAGCTTTCACTAAGGCTGCTTGTGATGCTTGGGCTTCTGCATTGACCGCTTCTGGGTCAATTCGTTTGATTAGTTCTGCATGAAAATCAGCCAAGGTTGATGCGTAGGTTGGGTTCGTGGCGAGGTTAGACTCCTCTTCCGGGTCATTCTCTTGGTCGAATAGCTCCGGTTCATAATCTACATAATAAATATATTTGAAATTACCCTTACGGATCATGAAAGACGCAGTGTCCGCGCCATTGGCATGATATTCACTAAAAGCGACTCGGTTCATATCGTCTGGCTCATTAGCTATCTCTTGTAACGCTCTACCATCGTTGATCGTTTCTTTGCCCAGGCCAACAGCTTCCAGAATGGTTGCAGATCCATCCGCTAAAGTTACCGGTGTATTGACGACTTTGCCGGCAGCAACGCCAGGCCCTGAAAGTATCATAGGGATGGCCGCTGATTCTTCATACATGTTAGATTTGCCCCATAACCGGCGGGTTGCAAGGTTTTCGCCATGGTCGGCGGTGTAGACAATCAATGTATCGTCTCGGAGACCGCAGGCTTCCAATGTATCTAATACCTTCTTAATATTGGAATCGAGATAGGAGCAGAGACCGTAATAGGATGCGATCGCTATCTTGCGAGTTTCCTTGGTGAAGAAATCATCATGGCAATTGAGTTTTTGCATCTTTTCTATCCAAGGATGCAACTCATAGTCCAACGCATTTCCCTTCGGATGTTCCAGTATATCATGGGGATACATCTCATAAAATTCTGGCGGCGCAATAAGCGGATAATGCGGGCAAACAAACGAACAAAATAATGCCCAGGGCTGGTCCGAATGTTTCGGCGCTTCATCGCGAAGCCACTCGCAGGTTTTTTCCATGATCGATTGGTCGTAGCGAGTATAGCCGGACTCGCCCGGTCCGATTTCGATAGCGAGCTTACTTTTCTTAATCGGCGGCCCAAGTGGTTGTTTCACACAGCCGGAGACACTGCCTTCTCCGCCGACGATATGGAGCGGAACGACTTGCTGGGAAAAACCGGTAGGGTCTTCTTCGCTGCGATAGTGAAGTTTGCCAATAGAAAGACAGTGCATGCCGGCTTTCTGCATGGCATGGCCCCAGCCCTCAACCCGCCCCTCATAAGCATGCGCATTATCCCAATAGCCAATATCATGCACATATCGACCGGTCGCGAAGCTGGCGCGTGCCGGTACGCAGATGGGAGAGGTTGTGTAGGCGTTGGTGAAGCGCGTGCCGCTTTTTGCTAATTTGTCGAGTGTTGGTGTTTTGACGAAAGAATGCCCGTAGCAGCCAGCGGCTTTTTGCTGATGCTCATCGGACATGATGAACAGCACGTTATTAGCCATTGAATGTGTCTCCTAAGTTTTATTATTCCATATTTTAGCATGTTAAAAGCGGCTGTCAGGAGCCACATCTGGTTGATTGTCAGGGTGGGCTCTCTGGAAGGCGTTAAGACTAAGACAGTTATCGACGATGCGCTTGAGTGTTGGCATCGTCGTATAGTCTGCGTCGCGGTAACTCCCTTGGTAAAAATAAGGCACGAGAAAGCAATCTGCAGCACTCGGCGTGTCGCCGTGAACAAAATCACCGGTCATAGGATGAGCGGCAACCAGTTTCTCTAGCATTTCTAAACTGCGGGGCGTCCAATATTCATACCATTCTTGTAAAATTTCTGAGCCGAACCGCTCCTCTACATAGTCCCGGATGCGTCTACCGGTGCGCTGCTGTGCCTCGCAGGTACAGGTGAGAATAAAGCCGCGCACGCGGGCGCGTTCGGCCGGGTCTTTGGGGTAGAGTGGTGGGTCTGGATAGGTCTCTTCCAGATACTCAGTGATTGCCATTGTTTGCAATATTCGGTTGTCGCCATCATCTAAAACAGGAATCTGTCCGTTTGGATGTATTTTTCGGTATGCTGTGCCATGCTGCTCGCCCCTTGCGGTATCAACAGCAATATATTCCCAATCGAGCCCTTTCAGGTTGAGCGCAATCCGAATGCGATAGCTGGATTGCGAGCGCCAGTAATTATAAAGCTTCATAAGCTTCCCCCCCGTTGCACCGGTAATATCCTATACTAATTCTGCGGGCATACTTACGCGTATTTATGTTGGGATCTATAACCGCGAAGGCTTACTATTGTTTGTCAGGTGGCAGACCGACGCATCATGATTGAGTCTGCTATTGGTCCTACATTCGGGCAGCAGCTCTACCTCGCGTACGCTAGGCCGATGAATGAACAATGAATTATATTATATATAAAGATATATAAATACGGAAAAATAAATTAATATTCATACATTACTTCATAACCGACAGTATCACAATCATTATATACGTCTGGTTTACTTGTAGAAACAACTATTCGTTTAAAACCTTTAACATTTTTACATATTTTTATTATTTCATGACAGAGAGTTTCTTGTAAATTAAAGTGCCGGGTCTTGGCAAGGGCTTCGATATCGGTTCGCAGAAAATCGTAATTCACCGTATCTGCAATTTCGTCTGAGGTTTCTAGGCTCATATCTTCGAAGTACATTTCTATATTTATAATCACAAGTTGAGGTGCTTCTTTTTCGGAATCGTGAATTCCGATTGAAATAGGCAGCGCATAATCTTTGAGAAAAAATTTCTTAGATGTGACAGGCAAGGTCCGGATGCTTTCAGCTATCAGGTTAAAAAAGCGATATCACGGGGCAGCTTCTGCAAACGCTGACCTCCGTCGATAGTGATGATTTCGCCGGTCATGGCTGGGCAGTCAAGGATCAGTTGTATGGATGCGACTATTTGTTCAATTGTACAGCCCTGTTTTAGGGGGTTCGTGGTATGCGCTTTTTGAAACCGGCTCTCCGATTGTTCGCCGGAAAGCAGGGTTATTCCAGGAGCTACGCCGTTTACTCGGATTCTCGGCGCGAGGGCCATGGCAAGTGCTTCTGTCGCACCGGTTAGGGCCACTTTACTGAGCGTGTAAGAGAGGTAGTCAGGGTTGGGTGCAAATACTTTGCTATCAAGTATGTTGACAATATTGCCAATTTTGCCTTCGGGAAGCTGTTCTGCGAAGCAACTGGCTAAGAGCATGGGCGCGCGCAAATTGACTGCATGGTGCTGGTCGAGCGCTTTGGCGGATATGTCTTCAATCCCATCGTATTGAAATATTGATGCATTATTTACGAGACAGGTCAGATGGCCCATGACCTTAATACATTGCTCAACTAATTGGCTTGCCGCAGCTGGATCTTCGAGATTGGCGTGGATAGCGTTGGCTACCCCGCCGTCTGCTTTAATATCAGCAACTATTGCAGCTGCATGTTGTTCTGATTGATTAAAATGCACGCACACATGCCAGCCTGCGTTACCTAATGCTTTTGCTAGCCCGGCACCAATGCGTTGCGCGCCGCCAGTAATGAGGACGGATCTTGTCATAGACTGAGCCTAAACTGCTTTTTCTGCTTCGCCAATACTCAGTTAACTAAAGTATTAACCTACGCTAAGTAATGGTTAATCCAAGTGCGCGTGCGCACCAATGCCCGGCATTAAGGAGGCGTGCCTCATCGTTTAATGGGTCGACGAGTTGGATGCCTATTGGAAGCCCGTTTGGCCCCTTAGTAACAGGAAGGTACAAACAGGCGACGCCGAAGAAGGTCCAGGCACGATTAAATATGGAACTACCGGTTGAGTGAAGGCCTTTCGGTGCCTCCCCCGGTGCCCCCAAGGTCAGTATGATTTCCCCAGGTTTGAACAGGTTTGGTAAATTTTCTCTTGCATGTTTGACGAGGCCTTCAGCTGCGCCCCGTTCTTCAGGGGAGCATTCAAACCCTCGCAGCAAGAGTTGCTGAAATGGCTCGCTTAGAAGGTCTCGGTATTCGGTCCATTCTTTTCTGAAGTCGCGGCATGCTTCGACGGCCATAACCACTCTTTGCATCGCTTGAACGTTGTCATAAGGCTCGTCGAAGCTATGGTCGCGCACCGATGCGCCGGATGCAGCGAATTTTTCTGCACACTCTTCGAGTAAATTCTGAACACATTCCTCGGCCTCATCCCATTGAGCCGTTCGGTGAAGTAGTAAATTCGGGGCAATGCCTTTACTGACCTTTACCGGATTACGGCCTGCAAGTACTGCCGAGACGATAGGAACATCGTCCAAGTGCCGGACCATAAACCCTACAGTATCAAATGTTGAAGAGAGAGGCTTTACACCGGTTTTGTCGTAGGTGTTATAAGGCGGTTTATAGCCGACGGTACCGCAATAGGCATTTGGTCGAATGACCGAGCCACCTGTTTGGGTGCCGAGTGCTCCTTGCACCATAAAGTCTGCAACAGCAGCACCCGAACCTTGGGATGATCCCCCCGGAGTGTGTTCCGGATTATGCGGGTTAGTGGTTGGCCCAGGAAAAGTAGAAGCAAACTCTGTCGTTACCGTTTTGCCAAATATTACAGCGCCAGCATTGCGCAGCAGTTCCACGACGGCGGCGTCTTTGTCTGGTCGGTAGCCTTTATAAATCGGTGAATTGCATTCTGTCGGCATGTCAGCGGTGTCGATGATGTCTTTGATGGCAATTGGGATACCGTGCAAGAGCCCTTTCGCCTTCTGTTGGTCGCGTTTGCGCGCTTGTGCCAGTGCTAAGTCAGGTTCCAAGAAAGCCCAAGCTTGGACAATATCATTGCGTTCACTGACGCGGTCTAAGCAAGATTGAATTAGGGCTTCGGATGTCAAAGTACCGTCCGCGATTTTTGTAGTAGCATCGGAGATAGAAAGTTTGTTTGGTACAGCAGAGCCCATAATTCATTACCTTTCAATCTGAGTTATTGCACGTTATTTTGTATCATGAAAATTTGAGGGTTTGCACGCTAATGGGTAATGAAATTTTTACCGATAATGCAAAGTTCACCCCTTATTGGTGGGATGAGGCTCCGAGGCCAGAAATAGGCAGCGAAGGAATACCTAACGCTGTAGATGTAGTTATCATTGGTGCTGGCTTTTCTGGATTGTCTGCCGCGTTGACCATAGCACGAGGTGGGCGGGGCGTTGCTGTTTTAGAGGCGGATAGGCCGGGCGAAGGTGCAAGCTCGCGTAATGGTGGTGCGGTAGGGGCGACCTTGCGTTTCTCGTTTGCCAAACTTACAAAAATGCATGGCCTCAAAACAGCGCTTCGGTTTTATTCGGAAACGCGCGAGGCTCGCTCATGGCTATATGATTTTATTGAGAGTGAAGGTATTGAATGCGATTTACATCGCGTTGGTCGGTTTATTGGATGTCACCGGCCGAAAGATTACGATTTGCTTGGGCGTGATCTAGAACTCCAAGAAAAATACTTAGGTACAGAAGGTGAAATGGTCAGTAAGGCGGAGCAGCAGCGTTTTATTGGTTCGGATATATATCATGGCGGCCGATTTCTAAGAGAAGATGCGAACTTACATCCGGGAAAATTACATCAGGGTCTTCTGGCAAAGGTAATGGCCGAGGGCGTTCCGGTGTTAGGGCGTTCGAAGGTGAACGCTATTAGGCGAGAGAATGGTGGTTTCGTATTGCAGGTAGGTTTTCGTTCCGTTAGGACCCGTCAGCTAGTGGTGGCAACGAACGGCTACACTGGTAAGGAAACACCGTGGTTGCATCGGCGGCTTTTGCCGATGCAAAGTCAGATAATCGCAACTGAACACCTAGCGCCTGACATAATGGGCCAACTGGTGCCAGAGAATCGTCAATTAGGTGACACTTCTCGTTTGCATTGCTACTTCAGGGCATCGCCTGGTCATGATCGTATATTATTTGGCAGCCGGGCAGGGGCCGCGGAAATAAATGACCGTCGTAAAAGTGGTCGCTTATTGTATCGTCGGTTGATTGAAATTTTTCCGCAGCTGAGCGAAGTCAAAATCACCCATAGCTGGGGTGGTTTCATTGCCTATACGTTTGATCACATGCTTCATTTGGCTCGGAATGATGATATTTTCTATGTAGCAGGGTTTTGTGGAAGCGGTGTAGTGAATGCAAATTATTTGGGCCATAAAACGGGCCTAAAGGTACTAGGCAAGCCAAATAGCCAAACCGTATTCGATAGCGAGCATCCTACGCTACCCTTTTATACCGGTAAGCCATGGTTTTTAGCGCCAATTGTAGCGCTTAAATATTGGCAAGATAAATTGGGTTTATAGAGAGCTATTTTTATGAAGGTAACACTTCTCGGAACCGGCAGTCCGGTGCCATCCCTCAAGCGAGCCTCTGCCGGCTATATGGTTGAGGTTGGATCGGACGTAGTTCTGATTGATCATGGGCCCGGCTGTTTTCGCAATATGATGCAAGCTGGTATTGCGGTAACCGACGTTACGCATGTCATATTTAGTCATTTGCATTTTGATCATTGCGCTGACTTTATCCGTCTGTTCTTTCATCGTTGGGATATTGGTAGTCCTGGCCTTGCATCAATGAAAGTTTTTGGGCCGCCGGGTCTGAAGGATATGATCGATAAAATATTCGGTCCAGAAGGTGCCTTTAAGATCGATCTGACAGCGCGCACCAATCATTCGAATAGTCTTGAAATTTATAGGAGCCGCGGCGGCGAAGGCGATCGCCCTTGGCCTGAAGCGGATGTTTACGAGGTGAGAGAAAGTGATGAAATTACCGGTGACCGTTGGAAGGTGGTTTTGGCGACTGTCCCTCACCATCAGCCTTATCTGCATTGCTACGGCGTGCGTCTAGAGGCCGATGGTGCAGTGTTCGCTTACTCGTCTGATATCTCACTGCCAGCAGAAAAAGGACCTGCTAAGCCGCTTTATAGCCTCGCAAAGGATGCAGATTTAATGGTTCATTATCTCAATAGCTTTTCCTTTGATATGGAAAAGGAAAAAGAAGGTGTGCCGACAAAACAGCAAGTGGTGGGCCAACTGGCTGAGGAATGCAGAGTAAAGACACTGGTCACTTCCCATCACGGACCGGCTATTGACCAAGACGGCATACGTGAGCGCGTTATAGCAGATGTTGCGAAGAATTATTCCGGGAAACTAATTTGGGGCGAAGATTTGATGAGCTTTGAGTTAGGATAGAATAATTTGAGTGATAGGAATTGATGTTAGGGAAACGATCTTCGGTGATTTTATTGAAATTGAGGTGCTTTGCCCACAAGCATACTCTGAAAAGGACTTTTTGCTGATTGTGAAAGTTTTTCTATCCTGGGACGAGTTATTTATCATATGTGGACATGTTAAATTTTAACTTGCAAGGTTTAAGCTGTAATTCGCGGTCGTGCACCTTACCTGGATGCAGGTGCTATTTTGTGCATTTAAAATTTTTTGAGAAATCTGCGGAACTTGCTTAAGAGTCCCAATCTGACATTGCCGACGCCTCGCGGCCGGATACCCGCCCTCCAACGAAACATTCAGTGAGATTCGCGCCTGCCAAATATAGAAAGCCCCAAATTCCGCCACATTCACCGGCCGCGTAAAGACGCGGGATTGGTTGATTGAACGCGTTGCAGATTTGGTATTTCTCATTATGACGCGGTCCGCCCTGGGTGTTTGAGACTACCGGCCAAATCTCGCCTAGATAAAAAGGAGGGCGTTTGATCTTGAGGCGTGTTTTCGGTGGACGTCCAAGGGGATCTTCCGCACCACTATCAACTGACGCGTTATAATCGTTGATGGTGTTTTCTAATGTTGTAAATTCGCAGCCTATTAACTCCGCCAGTTCCTTGATTGTATCTGCTTTCTTCAGAATACCGTTTTGAACTTCCTTAAGGTTGTCCTTGCTCCACTCGTAAGGATCGATGGTGCTATCGTTATAGATTGTTGCCCCAAATTGATAGCGTTCACGACCATTTTCATCGGCGATCATGAAACACGGCACGTAGGGAAACTCCATTTTAGATGTGTCATAGAAATCTAACGCACGATGCCCAGTGTCTTGAGTGTAGGGCTGGTATTCATTCATAAACCGCCTTCCGTGTTTATCGGCTAATATCCAAGCCATTGGGATATCGGCTTCTTTCTTTGTCGGAACCCAGTCTGGATGGCGTTTCATGCGCATGCCGAACGGATAATCTGGATCTGGATGGCGGAAACCGTAAGTGCCGTGGTAGTGCCACATATGCCATAGATCCGCGCCGACATCGGTTGCCATCTTGATTCCGTCGCCTGTGTTACCTTGGTGGGCTGCGGAGAGCACTGGATAAATCTGCCAAAATTGCCGCTGCATCTCAGGCGCTGCTTCGAAACCACCACAGGCGAGGATAACGCCTTTAGTGGCCTTAATTGACTTTAGCCCATCGGGGCCATCTACCCAGAGACCTCTGACTTCGTTGGTATTCTGCGTTATGAGACGTCGAGCAGGCGTGCTGAACCGCACTTCAATACCCCGTGTTTTCACATTGTCGTCGACTACTTTGAAAAGTTTGGTACCGTTCCTATGGGAGCGTGCATGAGGGTATTCTTTGAGCACATCGACGCCGGGGATGTTGTCAACCTCTACAAACTTCATTTGATCAAAGCCGGTAAAGGGATAATTGGCACCGCGACCTTCGATGGTAATCGTCGTCGCGTCATTGACCTTGCAGAGTTCTTCTAAATAATCGTCGAGCAACATCATTTCATCAACGAAAGATTCGATAATAGCACGCGGTGTTGTGCCGTCATTTGTTTCCCAAAGATGTTCGACTACCGGGTCACGATCGACTGCCAACCGCACGCCGCCGCCGGCGCAAATAGAGATGCCGCCAGGCATAGGCATTTTTTCGATTAATAAGGTTTTCGCACCTCCGTCATGAGCAGCGATAGCAGCAGCGCCGCCAGCGTAGCCGAAGCCAACCACAACTACATCATATTCTTCGTCGAAATTATCCACATATTGTGATGGCGTTTTGGATCCGCACATTTGGAAACTCCCCTTTTTTCGTTGATCGGAATTTCGCGGTGGAGACGCGATCTGTCAAGCGGTAAGCTTGGTCTTATGTAGGTGGACGTAGACAGGCGTGAACCTCGGGTCTAGATAGGCAGATACTACCACCGTTTTCCGCTCTTAGGTTTTCCGATGCCTACAGCTTTTTCCTCCGACGCTCTTAAGCGTCTCGCCTTTACCTTAGCCATTGGCTTGGTGGGTGTACATTTATTTGTATGGGCGACGCTACCGGTACCGTGGATTCTGGGGGCGATGAGTTTTGCAGTGATTGCCGCTTTGACTGGCTTAAAAGTCGGTGTGCCGAAACCATTACGTAATACGGCGCTTGCCATCGTTGGTAGCATGATTGGAACCGCATTTAGTCCCGCGATCCTCGATCATTTGAGTACTTGGTTGGCAATTATAATTTACAACTATTTATATCTCATTACTGTCATCGGTGCAGGTACATTTTTCTTCTGTAGGATTTGTCGCCAAGATGTGACGACCGCGTTCTTTTCTAGCTCTCCAGGCGGGCTCATGGAAATGCCCTTTCTTTGCGAAGCGGTGGGTGGTGAAGCACGGTTTGTCGCTATGGTCCATTCCGTCCGCGTGGTGATCGTAGTTTTGGCGGTGCCGATCTATATTCGTTTTGCCGAAGCCGCATCTTATGCGACCAAAGGAGATGTGCCGAGATTGTCTGCTGACCTCGCTGCGATAGACGCGATAATTTTGATGACAACCGCAGCGGTCGGTTATTTAGTTGCAAAACAATTGCGTGTTCCTGCAGCCGCGTTGGTAGGCCCGATGTTGGCGGGTGTTATTGTTCACTTGTTCGGATGGACCGAGGCAAAACCGCCAGAGGTGGTATTTTCTTTAGCTCAGTTGGTCGTAGGCGTGTCCATTGGTGGTTATTTCGTTGGCGTAAGTATATTGAGCCTTAAGCGCATTACGGCATATTCGCTCGTTTGGACGATGATTTTACTATTAATTACTGGCGGCTTTGCGTATCTCGGCACCTATATCCTTGAAGTAGATTTTATTGTTTTGTTGTTGGCATTGTCGCCGGGTGGACAGGCGGAAATGGCACTGGTGGCGTTATTTATGGGGATCGAAGTGCCGTTGATAGCGACGGTTCATATTTTCCGCTCTATGTCGATCTACGCAATCGTGCCGCTAATGTTTAAAATTTTTAGAAAGCCGGGGCAGCAGTAAAGCCTAGCTGATTGCGTTCGGCACTCTCACGCTGCATACTAAACTAATTATTTAGGAGGAAATATGATGGCTGAACCGTTTTACGTTTACTGGCAGCCTGGTTGAACCAGCTGTTTGAGACTCAAAGAGTTTCTGACGACCCGTGGGGTTGTCTACGAATCAGTTAATGTGCATGGCAATCCCGAAGGGATGGCCATGTTGAAGAGAATTGGTATTAAGCGTATTCCTGCTGTGTCCCAGGGTGACCGATATGTGATGGGGCAAAAAATGGCCGACGTTTGCGAATTTGTTGGTATTGAGCTTGGCGATGTTACTGAGTTCTCGGTCGATGAATTAGCGGCCAAGATGGATACTATCCTCGGTGCTGCACAGCGCTATACACGTCAAATGACCATCGATGACCTGGATCAGAAATTGCCCAATCGAGACCGCACGATACGCCAACTTTGCTTCCACGTTCATCGCATCGTTGAGGGCTTTTGTGAGGTGATGGATGGTGAAGCGGAAGAGTTCCATACTACAATTGCGGATATTGCCCATCCCGATAGTATAATGAGCGGCGAAGACCTTGCGGTTTATGGAGAGGGCGTGCTCAAGCGCTTTCAGGCATGGCATGCGGCCTATGGCGGCGACGGGACTGAACCTGCCAATGCATATTGGGGTGATGTTACGTTGCGCGAACTCTTGGAGCGTGTGACATGGCACCCCGGCCAGCATGTGCGGCAGTTGAAAATGTATATGGAAGGGCGCGGCAATGCACCGAAGCAGCCCATTGATGATACCGTCTTTGAAGGCTTGCCTATGCCGAAGAAAGTTTGGGACGACGAAAAGATGGATGAGGATAATTCAATTATGGCAGCTGAGTAAATCGAGAAACCAGTCATTTTGAGAAGAGGCTTTTCGGCCTCTCCTTTTTTATCCTTTCTGCTTTTGGCTATCTTTTTTTAATACTGAGTTTGCAGTAGAGTTCTTCTAGTCATCTCGAAGGAGTAATTTGATGAGTAATGTGGTCACGCCGGCTGAATTTCAACAAGCCGCTGCAGAAGTAAAAATGACTGTCTCGCAAAAGGTTGGTCGGTTCGCCGAGAGCTTTTCGCTGAACAACGTGCCGAAAGAGATAGTTCAGCTGGCCAAGCTGCATGTTTTGGATTCTATCGGTATAGGATTAGCCTCTTCCACTAAGGATTACGGGCATAAGGCAGCTAGTGCCGGTCTTGACCTAGGCGGCGAGGGAGATTTCCCCATCATTGGCTTGGCGCACCGTTTACCGGTTCGCGATGCAATTATGGTGAACGGTGTTCTCATTCATGGCCTTGATTTCGACGACACGCACACGACTGGGGTCATCCATATATCTGCGAGTACCGTGCCGACGGCACTGATGATGGCGATGGCCCACGCCAAAAGCGGTCAAGAGGCACTGGAGGCTTATTTATTAGGTGTGGAAACTGGCACCCGTGTTGCCAAGGCATCTGCCGGCGGAATACACGCTAATGGATTTCATACAACAGGTATCATTGGTGCTTATGGCTGCGCTATCGTGGCCGGTAAGCTCTCCGATTTGACCGTGGAGCAATATACTAATGCGCAAGGGCTAGTCGCCAGCTTCGGTGGGCCGACGCGGGCCTATCATGCGAATGGTGCATGGGCTAAGCGGATGCATACCGGTATCGCTGCAGTAAATGGGGTAAATGCTGCTACTTGGGCGCGACACGGCTTTACCGGTCCAGATACGGTCTATGAATATGATCAAGGGCTCTACGGCACCTATGCCCATGGTCAGGAGATTGACCTTAATGTTTTGACGGAGGGCTTAGGGGAGAGTTGGGAGCTTTGCAATGTGGCTTACAAGCCGTTCCCTGCATGCCATTGGCTTCATGCTTTTATTGAGTCGGGTATAACACTTCGCAAAGAGCATAATCTGAGGCCAGATGATATTGAGTCTATTATAGTACTTGCTCATCCTAATCAGGGGGCGGTTTGTGCACCGGAAGAAAGTAAACGGCGCCCGCAATCTTCGTATCAAGCGCAATTCAGCGTGCACTTCACTACTGCTGCGGCGCTCTGTCGGGGTCAATTTACGCTTGCTGAAATCGAACCCGAAACTTATGGCGATCCCGAGGTTTTGGCGGTGTGCGACAAGATCCATTACGAGACTACGACAGAAACCCTTTATCCAGACTATTTCTCCGGAACCGTCATCGTACGCACTAAGGATGGCCGTGAGCTGAAGCATGCTCAACAGCATAATCTTGGTACCGATGAGCATCCGATCACAGTGGATCAGGTTGAAGAAAAATATATGAGCAATGCGACTAAGGCGGTTTCCACGGCGCGTGCAGAAGAAATTCGTTCCTTGATCCTGGCTCTTGATGAACAGCCTGACCTGGAGGACTTTGACGCAGCGATTAGCCTGTCTTAGGCATAGTCAGGATTTTACTTTTTTGCCACGCCCGGGCTTTCCTTCGTGTCTGGGTGCAGGAGTTTGTAGGTACATTGGCCGGTGGTTAGTAATTTACCGGAATCTTTCTCGCGTATCCAAACTTTAGAAAAAAGCGTGTTTTTAGTCGCATGCGTGCGTTTGCCTTCGGCGGTTATGACATCTGCATTCGTGCCAGCGATGAAACTAGCGTTGAGATTGATAGTGACTGAGCGGCCTGGTCCGTTTGGAGACCAGCTGCCGCCAAGGAAGCCTGCAAGATCTATTAAAGATGATAATACGCCGCCATGGACGCTCCCTCCCAAATTACGATGTTCTGGTTTCACTTCCATTTCAACCAGTACATGACCGTCTGCCCATTCAACGACCGTATAATCAAGCACTTCATGGAAAGTGCCTTTGATATCTGCTCGCCTAAAGCCTAGTTCCGTCATTATTCGGCTCTCTTCTTAGCCGTTATACCTGGCGCTGTTTCCGTGCCTAGCCGGAGTAGTTTGTAGATGCCTTGCCCGTTTGCGAGCAGTCTGCCCGTATCAGGCTCAAATATTTCAGCGTTTGAAAACAAAGTTCCTCGTGTGGCGTGTGCTCTTTTACCACGTGCATGTACGATATCAGCGCTGGTACCGGCAATGAAATTGACGTTTAGATTTATTGTGACCGTCTTGCGTTCACCCTCAGGCGTCCATATACCCGCCATATCACCTACAATATCGATAAGTGTCGCGATTACGCCGCCATGGATCGAACTGCCACGGTTACGGTGCTTAGGCTGAACTTGCATTTCTATCAATGCGTTGCCCTCTTCCCATTCTAATATGGTGTAATCAAGCACGGCATGGAAGGTGCCGGCAATGCCGTCGCGTTTATAGCCATTTTGGGTCATTGAGTGTCCGTGGTATTCGAGGTTTGGTGGAGAGATTTGGCGTGATTTGCGAATTTCGTCAAGTCACCCTCTGGACAGGCTACTATGTCGCGCAGTACCAAAGGCTTATTTTTATAGGGAGACGTCCAAATGGCAGATAACGCTCGGCGCGTTTTTTGGTTCAACGACAATAAAACACCCAACGTTTATGACGCTTTGTCAAAGATCGATACGCTGGTGAGCAACAAACTCGAATTCGATAGCCCGGAAGATGAGAATTGGCAGATTATCGAGAGGTGTCATGGCTACTGTATCACCTCGGCACGTGATGAGGTGCCGGATCATTATAAAGGGACTGGTCAATTACTTGATCGCTGCAAAGATATGCTGGTGATTTCTACGTCTGGTGCAGGCTACGACCCGGTGGATGTTGCTGCCTGTACTGAACGTGGTGTGTTGGTGGTTAATCAAACTGGAGCTAATGCGGAAGCAGTGGCGGAACATGCTGTGGGTATGATGTTGTCGCTGACCAAAAATATTCCTCAAACTGACAAATCATTACGGACCGAGCGAGGCGTTGATCGAGAGACTTTTAAAGGCTGGAATGCTGAAGGGAAAACCGTTGGCATCATAGGTCTTGGTAATACAGGGCGCAGAGTAGCTCGTATTTGTGGCCTCGGACTCAACATGCGGGTGATTGCTTACGACCCATATATTTCCGATCAAGATTTTAAAGAGCGAGCTGCGATCAAAACCGACTTAGAAGAGCTATTAGCGCAGGCGGACTTTGTCTCGATCCATTGTCCCTATAACGAGGAAACTAAAGATTTGATTGACCGTGCGGAGCTGGCTCTTATGCAGCCGAGCGCTTTCCTAGTCAACTGCTCCCGTGGCGGTATTGCGAATGAAGATGCTATGGTGGAAGCTCTGGAAGACAAACAAATCCGAGGCATCGGTCTTGATGTTTGGGTGGTAGAACCGCCGGCAATGGACCACCCGTTGCTCCAATTCGACAACCTTATCGCGACTTATCACACTGCGGGGGTGACGGTGGAATCGCGCACTAATATGTCTACTTGGAACGCGGAGCAGATGGGCCAAGTGCTGCATGGCAAGCGTCCTGCGCGGCTTATAAACCCTGAAGCCTGGGATAAGTTCTGCGAACGGTATGAGGTGCTATTTGGAGATCGCCCGGAGGACTAAAGGGTCTCTTGACCAATCGGTTCTAATAGCATTTCTTAAGCGCAAAATTAGGCTATCATTCAGGTTTCCAATTGACTGGTTAGCAAGCGTAAATTTTGGGAGGTATTCATGGCAAGTATCGATACTACAGATATCGATGTTATCGTTGTTGGCGCAGGTAACGCGGCGTGTGCATCCGCAGCATCTGCTGTGGAAAATGGCTCTAAGGTTCTGATGATCGAAACCGCGCCAGAAGATGCGCGTGGCGGTAATTCGGCTTTTACCGGTGGAGCCTTTCGTTTTTCCTATAACAATGTCGATGATTTAATTTCTCTTTGCCCAAGTCTGGTCGATGAAGATTTGGACAATATAGATTTTGGCACCTACACCCACGAACAATATTATGATGATATTTTCCGCATGACCCAATACCGCGCTGACGGTGACATGTGTGAAATCCTTGTTACTAACTCTTATGACAGTGCAAAATGGATGACATCTCACGGTGTCGAGTTGATTCCTGCGACCGGGCGACAAGCTTTCAAAGTAGACGGTAAGTTTCGGTTTTGGGGCGGCTTAGCGTTACGGATCAATGGCGGCGGTGAGCAGTTGGTGCTGAACTGGCATGAGCAAATGAAAAAGCTTGGTGTCAAAGTGATTTATGAATGTACCGCTATTGGACTCATTCACAGCGAAGGCACTGGCGTCAGAGGCGTTCGCGTTCGTTATCAAGGAGAAGAACATGAGCTGAAGGCGAAGTCTGTCATTCTTGCTTGCGGCAGTTTTGAAAGTAACGCTGAAATGCGTGCTCGTTATCTCGGTCCCGGCTGGGATTTAGCTAAAGTACGTGGTACCGCTTATAACAACGGTGCCGGGCTTAATATGGCGCTTGATTTGGGCGCTATGCCCTATGGTCATTTCTCTGGTGCCCATGCGGTGGCATGGGATTTGAACGCACCGCCTTATGGCGATATCACAATTGGTGATCAGTTCCAAAAACATAACGTTCCGTTTTCGGTCGTGGTCAACGCAAATGGTGAGCGCTTCCGTGATGAGGGCGAAGATTTTCACTCCTACGTCTATGCACGCTATGGCGGTGAAATACTCCAACAGCCTGGAATGTATGCCTTTCAAATTTTCGATGCCAAGGTCCAGCATTTGCTGCGCTCCGAGTATCGTTGCCGCTTTCTGACCAAATATAGTGCTGATACAATTGAGGAATTAGCTGAAAAGATGGAAGGCGTGAACGCGGCAAATGTCGTGAAAACGGTGAAGGAATTCAACGAAGCCTGCCGTACGGATATTCCGTTCGACCCGAATGTCCATGATGGACGCTGTACCGAAGGTCTGTCACTCAACAAGTCTAATTGGGCTAATCCTATTGACGAGCCGCCGTTCGATGCCTACGCGGTCACCGCGGGTGTCACCTTTACGTTTGGCGGTGTCAAGGTGTCTGGCCAAACCGAAGTAGAACGCTCCGACGGCTCTGTCATCAAAGGCCTCTTCGCGGCCGGCGAAATGGTAGGAGGGCTATATTTTCACGGCTATGCGAGTGGCACGGGCCTTATGGCGGGCGCAACGTTTGGCCGGATTGCCGGGCGACAAGCGGCTATTCACGCTGGAACGTCGAACTAACAGCTGCTGATTAGTTTGATTGGGTGAGGCTTCACATTTTGAAAATGTTGATTGGGTGAGCAGCCCGTGGATTTTTTATTCGTATGTTTTGACATTAGCAGCAAGAGTAACATTTCGCGCCTTTTAGCTGTATAATCGGTATTCGGGGACAACATATGAGCCATGCGTCCATAACACATAGAAAACATATTTTAAGAAGAGGGCTATGGCGCAGATGGGATTGCGGAGGCGTACAAGAAGTGGTTTATGAAGGTCGTAAATTACTTGGTGTATTTGACGGCTGCGCCGGACTTGAGTAGTGCCGCCACTTCTTCCGGTCCATAATCAAAAGATGCCAGCAGTTCTTCTGTATGTTCACCAAGATGTGGCGCGTGGGCCATTGGGCCGGGCTTAAATTCCGGTATGCCAGGTATAGTCGCCATAGGAATTTCGCCAATGCCTTCATGGTAGACCCAATTTAGATAATTGGCGGCTTTGGTTTGCTCATGGTTTAGGAAATCATCATAGCTTGCGGTTGGGCTATTTATAATGTCCAGCTTATCTAGTTCTTCGATCCAATATGCATTTGGTTTTGACTTGGTGACTTCGGAGATGATTGCAGTCAGCTCATTGACATTTTCTATTCGTTTGTCCCAGGTATCAAAACGTGGGTCATCTTCTAAACTCGGCAGGCCGATCAAATTACACAGTAGATGATACTTGTCTGGCTCGCGGGCGCTTAAATTTATGGAGCCGTCCGACGTTGGAAAGGTTCCGGTAGGCGCGCCGAGGACGGTGATTTTGCCATCTTGTTTCACGTGCTCGATGATTTTCTGTCCTTGAAAGGCTGCGGCTGCCTGCATCATGTTCATTTCGATGAACTTACCCTTGCCAGTAATTGCTCGTCGGTAGAGGGCGGTGGAAACCGCTTGATGGGCATAAAGCCCGGTGATGACATCCATCACTGTCATACCCACCTTGTGGGGTACGCCATCATTGCCTTTGTTGATACCCATCCAGCCAGTGAAACTTTGGGCGACCACGTCGGTTACCGGTTTGTCTTTGTTGGGACCAACTGGGCCGAAACCGGATATGGAACAATAGATGACGGATGGGTTAGCGATGGCGACGCGCTTGTAGTCCAGGTCGAACCGCTCCATTACGCCAGGGCGAAAGCTCTCAATGACAATATCGCAACTACCTGCCATACGTTGGGCTACTTTGAGGCCGTCTTCTGTTTTGAAGTCTAGGCAGATAGCACGCTTGCCGCGGTTAAAATTCACATAGCCTGCTGCAAGGTCACCGTATTTTTTGCCTGCCTGGCGCACCCAATCACCGCGTGGCGGCTCGACCTTAATAACATCGGCGCCATTTTGTGCTAGCAGGAAGGCGCAGCTTGGCCCCGCAACCCCTTGGGCCGCATCAAATACGGTGAGACCTTTGAGAGGTTTATCGTCATCGAATTTATCGATCATAAGTTTTTGCTTTCACTGGTAGGAATACACGGTTCGCCCTTGATAGAGGTGCGGTATAGGGTACGCCGTTGTTCGGGGTTATAGTAGGTGGCTGAGTGGATCATGCAACGGTGGTCCCAAATAACCAAGTCACCCACTTGCCATTGATGGCGGTACTGAAATTGCGGTTGGGTACAATGTTTAAAGAGTTCGTCAAGAAGTATTTCTGCTTCGACGTCTGGGAGTCCGTTTATTTTAGTGGTGAACCCTTCATTGACGAATAGTGCTTTTTTGCCGGTTTTCGGGTGGATACGCACCACTGGATGTATCGCGCCTTGCAGCTTCACCTTCTGTTTTTCATCTAACTCGGCAATGCGTGCGGGCGATTTCATCTTATGCCATAGGTGGGTAGCGGTCAGCGGTGCTATTAGATCTTTAGTATAGACGTCGAGTGTTTCATAGGCTTCATACATATCGGCGAACAGCGTATCGCCACCTACTTCCGGTACTTCAGCGGCCACCATTAAACCGATAGCGCAGGGATTGGTGAGATAAGACTGGTCCGAATGCCAATAGCGACCGCCCGTGGCATTGCCTTCCGGGCGGGTATTGCCAAATACGTAAATTTCGTTAGCCCCAGGTACTGTAAATTGTGGCTGCGGATGAACGTCTAGCTCGCCGAAGCGAGAACTAATGGCGAGTAGCATTTGATGGTCAATATGTTGGCAATGAATGGCGATAATGCCGAAATTATGAAAGGCCGCTTCAATTCCCGGAAAAATAGCGTCATCCAACAAGTCCGATGCATCGACGCCTCCTAATGTTGCGCCGAATCTATCGGTGAGTGGGGTGACGCTGATGCTGGGCATCGGCTGCCGTCCTAGCTAGGCTTTCAGTTAGTGGCTTTAATTGCCGTATGGATGCTTCGGCAGTTCGGTCATGATGTGGCTCGACCAAACGCTAGGGTCATGCACAGGGTCAGCTTCGACCAGACTGTCCGGTCCAATATCCTCCCAAGTCTGTGCACCCATGAGAGAGAAGGCGATGCCTAATTCTTCCTCAAGGATTTCCAGCACCCGGATCAAGCCGTCCTGACCGGCAGCACCAAGACCGACGCATTGTAAACGACCAATTCCGACCATGTCAGCACCAATTGCCATCGCTTTGATGATGTCAGTGCCGCGTTGTATGCCGCCATCAACAATAATCTTGGTCTTGCCTTTCACCTCGCTCACGATATCCGGCAAAATTTGGATCGTACCGCGACCATGATCCAGCGCGCGGCCGCCATGGTTGGAAATATAAACCGCGTCCACACCTTCTTGTGCCGCGCGGGCTGCATCCTCGACATCCCCAACTCCCTTTAGGACGAAAGGAATATCCCACTTGTCTTTGAATCGTTTGACGTTGTCCCAGGTCCATTTGGCTTGCCAGATATGTTCCTCATCGGAGACGTTGGCTCGCCATTTCTTCATGAACCGGTTTGCGAGGTCGCGCTCGCGGCGACTGTAGGAAGCGGAATCGACCGTCACCGCAAACCCGTCATAGCCGCTATCGATTGCGCGTTGGACGTAATCGTCAACGAAGTCATCATCGCCGCGGACATAGAGCTGGAAAATGCGCGGGTTATCCGCTGCTTTAGCAACTTCCTCTAGGCCTGGCGCGCACCGTGAGCTCAACATGTCGAACACATTGAAGCGTTCCGCAGCCTTTGCTGTCACGGCTCCACCTCCAGCTGCAAAACTCTCTATGGAGCCTACAGGGGCAAGGATAAGCGGCATACGAACTTTTTTGCCAAAGAATTCCGTCGACGGATCGAAATGGGTAACATCCTTCATAGCACGCGGCCGCAACCCGAGCTTATCGTAGCCATGGCGGTTACGGCGCAGCGTGGTCTCACTGTCCGTGGCACCAGCCATATAGTCCCAGACCCCTTGGCTAACTGTACTGTGGGCATGCTGGATAATCTCGTGAATGGTTGCGAACCGGAACGATAGATCTTCATTGCCGCCGAGACGCTTTTCCGCTTCGAGTTCTTTTTCGGATTTGGTTTTCATATTGTGGTACCTTCTTTGCGGCCTTATTTACCTTTAAAGACCGGAAAACGCTTTTCAAGGAATGCGTTTACCGCTTCCGTATGATCCTCACTGGCTCGGGCCAATGTCATATGGGACGAAATTTGATCAAGATGGGCACGAATATCCATATCCATGCCTTGATAGATCGCACGTTTTATCAGGCGAACAGAGATTGGCGCTTTGCGAGCGATTTTGCGTGCAAGTTTGTATGCTTCTTCCATAAGGTCTGCCTTCGCATAGACATGATTGACGAGGCCGATGCGCTGAGCTTCTTCTGCGTCAATTAGGTTTGCTGTAAAGGCTAATTCTAGCGCCATTGGTAGGCCGACGACGCGGGGTAATACCCAACAGCCACCAGCACCGGGCACTAGACCCATGTTTACGTAGCTTTCCGCAAACCGTGCATCTTCGGAGCAAATCCGAAAATCGCAATGGCAAGCGATATCAAGGCCCGCGCCGGTGGCGGGACCATTGACCGCAGCAATTATTGGCTTGTCGAAATCTACCAGCAATTTAGGGATCCGTTGAATACCGTCATAAAGGCTATACTTGGCAACCATCGGGCTCTTCTTCTCGACAGCCTCTTTCATCGCCTTAATATCACCGCCGGCGCAGAAGGAATCTCCATGGCCGGTCAGCACCACCACTTGGATGTTATCGTTGGTACGAATTTGTTCCAGGTGCTCCACAATTGCATCAATCATTTTAGGCGATAGTGCATTGCGTACTTCCGGGCGATGTAAAGTCAAAGTAGCAATATTGTCTTTGGCTTCGTATTTAAGGTGGTCGGTCATGACGTCCCCTGAAATTTAAATTGTTTTTAGTTTGGCTAGGAATTAGCCCGGAATCCAAGTCTTGTCTAGTCGTGAGCTGGCATGTCTAAAAATTGCCTCCAGCGCGAAATTGGACTTGCAAACCAATGTGGATTAATTCGTGAGGATGAACCATTGCTTGTGCTAGGATTATAATAAAAAAAACGATATTTTGTTACAGAAATGTTACAATATTTATTATTATATGAGGTCTACTTCAAAAAAATTAGTAATTATTTGCAAAATAGAAAATATATTTTATAAAATACATAATAAATATTCATAATAAATGTATAAAATGTAAAAATACTAAAAAATTATAATTTTTATTGAACTGTTTTATTTATCGGACGATAATTAGGGTTTTAAATTTCGGCAGCGTGAAAAATATTTATTAGAGGGTGTCCGATGGCTTTATCGAAAAACGTTATAATGTTCCGCAAGACGCGGACCTTAGAACGCCAGATAGATGAATTTTTGGACCGGCTATCAGAATCCGCCCTGTTATTCGACTTGGCAATTAAGTCCTATTTGAACGAAGGGCCGAGTAATGATTTCGTTGTAAAGCGTAAAGACGTAAATGATAACGAGAGTGCCGCAGATGTATTGCGCCGGGATATAGAAACGCAGCTTTATTCTCAAACACTAATTCCTGAAAGCCGGGGAGATGTATTGGGCCTGATAGAGACGTTGGATGATGTTCTCAATCTATGCGAAAGCTGCCTTTGGGCGTTTGATATTGAAAAGCCCGATATCCCAGAGGATCTTCACCCGCTCTTTGTGGAACTAACGGAAATGGTCGTGCAGTCGGTTGAAGCTCTGGCGCGATCTTCGCGAGCTTTCTTCCGTGATTTCGATCGTGTTACCTACCATAACCATAAGGTCATGTTTTACGAGAAAGAGGCTGACAAGGTTTCGACAAAATTGAAGCGAAGGATTTTCGATTCTGAAATGGATCTCGCGAAAAAGATGCATCTTCGGTATTTTGTTGAAAATATCGATAATATTGCCGATTGGGCTGAAGACGTTGCCGATAGGCTCGCTATTTATGCCATTAAGCGTTCGGTCTAACTCCCTTGGAACTCGGGGTGCTCATATTTCTGAGTAGTGGCTTGTTTCTAGGTTGGGCGCTGGGGGCAAATGATGCAGCGAACGTGTTCGGCACTGCCGTCGCTACGCGCATGGTCAATTTCACAACGGCTGCTATCATTTGTTCTATCTTCGTAATTTTAGGTGCGGTTTTTAGTGGGGCCGGTGCGGCACAAACACTCGGCAAGTTAGGTGCAGTGAATGCATTGCCTGGGGCTTTCATGGCTGCCTTCGCAGCGGCATTGGCGGTCTATCTTATGACGAAGGCGGGATTGCCTGTATCTACAAGTCAAGCGATTGTTGGCGCTATTATCGGTTGGAACTTTTTCACTAATACGCTTACCGATACGGTAACGCTGACAAAAATTATTAGTACGTGGGTAGTCTGTCCTGTCCTCGCAGCAATCTGTTCGGCGATCATTTTTAAATGCACCGTTAAAGTTGTGAGATGGGCAAAGATTCATTTACTTAGAATCGATGCTTATACGCGTTTAGGGCTGATTTTAGCTGGTGCTTTTGGGTCTTATAGCTTGGGTGCTAATAATATTGCGAATGTGATGGGTGTTTTCATTTCTTCCTCGCCCTTTAGTGATATTTCTATTGGTACACTTTTCACTCTGACCTCGGTCCAACAACTATTTCTGATTGGTGCGATTGCTATTGGCGTTGGTGTCGTCACTTATTCCAAACGAGTGATGATAACTGTCGGCGCTGATCTCCTCCCATTGTCTCCTATTGCTGCGTGGGTAGCCGTGGTGTCGCATTCTATTGTGCTATTTCTTTTTGCGTCTCAAGGCTTGAAATATCTGCTGGAGACTAATGGTCTACCATCGATTCCCTTAGTGCCAGTATCGAGTTCGCAAGCGGTTGTGGGCGCAGTTTTAGGGATAGCGCTGGTCCAGGGTGCCCGGAATTTCCAATGGAGCGTTTTTGGCTCTATTGGTCTTGGTTGGGTGATAACTCCTATTCTTGCGGGCTTAATCTGCTTTGTAGGGTTGTTCTTTTTACAAAACGTGTTCAGCCAGAAAGTTTTTCAGCCGGTATCTTATGGAGTCTCGAATGAGGTGGTGGAGCGGCTCGAGAAAGAGGGTATTGATGGCACACCGCTCCGTACTTTAAACGAAAAGCAATTCGATAACGCGGTCGCGTTGCATGATGTACTTAGTGACATCAAGCAATATGGATCTTTTGAACGTAAAAAGATTATGTTTTTTGCAAAGTATGAACCGATCTTTATGGATGCCCAAAAATTTGTGCAACTCAATCGCGGTGGCTTGGCACCAGAACGATCAAGAATAATTCAGACGATTAGTGGCCAGTTTTATCCTTATGCGTGGATGCTTCGTGATGAACTAGTTTTAAGGTCCGCCGCATGGCGAAAGATTGAAGACGATAAATATAATCGTCTCCTTGATCGAGATTTTAATTTCGTAGTGCGACTGTTTAATTCAAAGTATTGAGATAGAGCGTCATTTAGAGCGCGTCTGCCTTAATGTGCACTAGAATGTTAATATTCTAAAATGTGATAACTTTATCTATACCACCTTAGACGTTTTGTTCAGCGATAAGCTTACAGCAAAGTCACCATTTGCAATCTATTTAATCATTAATATTTGGAGATGTAATTCTGCCGTATGCAGTTTAGCCTAAACATTAGAGTGATTATTATGCTGCCCCGACAGGTTCAGCAAACTCGTTGAGCACGACGCCGGGGCGTTCCCGCATCATCTCGGTTAACTCTTTACGGGCGATCGACCCGGCGGTGTCGTTGAATAAATTATCCATTTCGTTTGGGTCATTGACCAAATCATACAGCTCGCCGGCCCCACTCTCGAGCTCAAAAGTACATTTATGGGTTTTAGTGCGGATAGTACGCAAGATTAGTGGTACTCCACAGCGCGACGCATTTACATTCCACTCATTGTAGGCGACATCCCGGCTACCATTCCCTTCGACCAGTTCACGTAGGCTCTCGCTTTGAATATTTTCATGTTTATTAATGCCCGCATAATCATAAAAAGTGGCAGCCAGATCCAACGTTGAGACTGGTTCATCGACAATTTTATCCGCAGGAACGCCGGGCCCATTAAAGATTAATCCGACATTCAACAGAGCTTCGTAATGCGTCGGACCTTTTAGGTAAAGGCCGTGATCGCCCAACATGTCGCCGTGGTCGGTGGTATAAACAACTATAGTGTTTTCACGTTGGCCGTTAGTTTCCAATGCTTCAAAGATACGACCCACATTATGATCGATCAACGAAATCATGCCGTAATAGTTTGCTGTCATGTCGCGAAGTTGCGCTTCGGTCTGGTCTGGGCAGCGTGAGCCATGTTTGCGAAACTCGAGCAGTTCCGGATCATCTAAGTCTGGTTCACTTTCTAGCGATGCCTTGTGCCACCAAGGGCGGCGTTCCAGGTCTTTGTTATGTATGGTCGAAATATCGACCTCTTCCGGATTATGCATTCGGCTCCAAGGCTCAGGACAGTCAAACGGGTGATGCGGATCCGGGAAGGAAGCCCAAAGAACAAACGGCTCCTTATCGTCATGGCGTGATAGGAAATCTACCGTTCGGTCGCCGACCCAGGTTGAAGTATGCCATTGCGCGGGTAAAGCCGAATGCCAGGTTTGAGCAGCGCTAGTTTTGGGCGCCAATTCTTCTGCCCAAAGGTCCCATACTTCTTGACCACTATTACCGTGGCCGTAATACCAACGCTCGAAATGTTGTCCCACCGGCGGCATTACCGGGTTGCGATTTTTGTGAAAATGGCCGTGGCACATCATTTCGATATAGTCGAAGCCCATATAAGGGCCGGTCCAATCCTCCGCATAATCAGCCGAGCTGAAATGGCATTCCGGCCGGCCGGTAGGCTGGAAGGTACCCTTAGTGGAGAAATGTGTTTTGCCGATAAAAGCGGATTTATATCCGCTGTTGGCTAATGTCCGTGAAAAACCGGTTTCGGCCAGCTCTTCGGTAATATCTATACCATTATCCACGACCCCATGGCTAAGTGGTAAAAGCCCGGTCAAGATTGATGTGCGTGAGGGCTGACATACTACGTTCGGCGTGATGCATTGGGTGAAGTGTGTGCCGCTTGCCGCCATTCGATCCAAATGAGGGGTTTTAACTTTGCGGCCTCGAAATCCATAGCAGTCCGCGCGTTGTTGATCCGAGGTGATCAATAAGATGTTGGGGCGTTTTGCCATCGTATTTCTCCCTATTTCTAGAATGGCAGGTAATTTTTTAAGCTCATATGTTCCGCCAGTTTGCGCAAATCACCAAGGGTATTTTTTGGCAGAGCAATCCCATTTTTGCGGTTCTCTTTATTGTTACGCTGCTCGAGTTCCCCGGGGAAATAACATTCGTCAAAACCGTGTGCCAGCGGGATTGCCTTCGTTTTGGAGATCATTTCTTCCATGTCTTCTTCGAATTCGCTTAAAGGGCGGAAAGCCTCGATATTGAGTGCGAGCATTAACTGGCCGGTGCCGCCTTTCTTTTCCGCTTGGTAAGGGCCGAAAACCCCATCGCAAAATTGGCTGCCCGATAAAACGCCTGAGAGCACATCCATCATATAAGTGATGCCGTAGCCCTTGTGATCGCCAACCGGCAAGATTACGCCTTCCGCTCCGAGGGCGGCGTCTGTCGTTGGTGCCCCTTCCGGGGTCAGCGCCCAACCCTCAGGAATTGGCTCGCCACGTTGCCGAGCAAGATAGATTTTACCGCGTGCCACTTTAGTATTGGCAATATCAAGGATCACATGGCCGTGTTTTCCTGCAGGGGCGGAAAAGCTGAGTGGATTGTTACCAAATAGTTTCTCCCGCCCACCCCATGGCGCGATAGCAGGGCTACCGTTTGTGGTTAGAAAACCGATGCAGCCTTTTTGAGCAGCCAGGCGCGTATGATACATGGCGGTACCAAAATGATTGGAATTACGAATTGAGACGACGCCAACTCCGTGTTTCCGTGCTCGTTTTACAGCATCTTTAACGGCAAATTGGGCCAAAGTCTGGCCAATTCCGTCCTGACCGTCGATAAGTGTTATAGCACCCGCATCCACAAGTGTTTTAGGTTCCGTGACCGCCTGCATGACGCCGGATTCAATGCGTGCTGCATACCATGGTAACCGCATGA
Source organism: Rhodospirillaceae bacterium (assembly GCA_002724395.1). Lineage (GTDB taxonomy): Bacteria > Pseudomonadota > Alphaproteobacteria > UBA8366 > UBA8366. The sequence continues at coordinate 106,060 of PBOR01000031.1, forward strand.
CACCATGGGATTGATGACCCCATAGATCTGCCTGAACCAAGCTATCGGAAATGAGGTGGGCTTCCTCATCAGAGACGCCTAATTTCTTATAGACGGTGGTGCCAAACGCGATGAGTGGTTCGACGGCGACGCGGTTATTAGTGGTCATATAGTGTCCTCGCAGCAGGGAAGGTGTTTTTATGGGACGATTCAGATCGAGAGATAGCAAAGTATGGATTAAGAAGTTCCTGGGGCTACGGGCGGCGGCAAAGGATCAAGAACTTTACCCGGCCGGGCGCGCATCATATCCTCTAATTCTTTTTGAACCGCACGTACACTGGCATCATTATATAGGTTATCCATTTCAAGCGGATCATTAACCAAATCGTAGAGTTCGCCCGCACCGCTTTTTAGTTCGAAGGCACACTTGTGTGTCTTGGTGCGGACAATCCGAAGGTCCAGAGGCACTCCGCAGCGGTTCTCAAACAGGTGCCATTCATTGTAGGCCACATCGCGTGATATATTGTTTTGTCCTTTGATGAGCGGTCTAAGGCTCTGACTTTGAATCCCTTTCGGTTTTTCTACATTAGCAAAGTCGTAGAAGGTTGCTGCGATATCTAATGTGGATACCGGATCTTGAATGGTTCCGCCGGCGGGCACGCCGGGACCACGGAAAATGGCACCGACATTGAGGAGCCCTTCATAAAATGTTGGGCCCTTTTTGTATAGACCGTGATCGCCTAATAAATCACCATGATCGGACGTGAAAACTACAAGTGTATTTTCGGCGATGCCTTCTGCATCAATAGTATCTAGCAGTCGCCCTACATTGTGATCGATGAGGGAAATCATACCGAAATAGTTAGCGGTCATAGCGCGAAGTTGATGTTCGGATAGCTGCTCAGTGCGCGAACCTTCAGTGCGCCATTTAACGACTTCCGGGTCGTCCGAAATGGGTTTACTGAATAGGGTCGCTTCATGCCACCATGGCCGTCGCTTTAAGTCCCTAGTAGGGGTAGGCGAAATATCCACCTCGTCTGGGTGATGCAGGTAAGCCCAGGGCGCAGGGCAATCGAAGCAGTAATGCGGGTCTGGAAAAGACGCCCACATCACGAAAGGCTTTTCTTTATCGCGACTAGTAATCCAGTCGATAGCGCGGTCGCCGACCCAACTAGAGGAGTGCCAGGCAACTGGAAGGGCCGAATTAAAAACATCTTTGACACCGCTTTCCGGACCCATGTCCGTATTCCATAAATCAAGAACATTTTCTTCGCGGCTGAAGAACCAGCGTTCAAAATGTTGTCCCTCGGGGGGCACCATGGGCCGTCGGGTGCGATGGAAATGTCCATGGACGATGAGTTCTGTATGCTGAAAGCCCATATATGGGCCGGTCCAGTTCGAGCTATAATCTGCGGAGCTTAGCTTGCATTCGGGCGTGCCGGTGGGCGTGATCGAGCCCTTTGAAGAAAAATGTGCCTTACCAATGAAGGCGGTGTCATAACCAGCGTTACCAAGAGTGCCCGCGAAGCCTTTCTCGCCAAAAGCCGGGTTCAAATCACAACCATTATCAGAGCTGCCGTGTGTGAGTGGAAGCATGCCGGTGAGGATGGACGCTCGGGAGGGTTGGCAGACCAGGTTGGGGGTAATGCAATTTTCTGCCGATACACCATCTGCGGCCAACCGATCAAGGTGGGGTGTTTTCACCTTACGGCCTCTGAAGCCGTAGCTGTCACCACGGTGTTGGTCGGACGTAATAAAGAGGATATTGGGGCGTTTACGCATTTCAGCTCTCCCGCTTTTGCTACTATTCCTTATTATAATAAAACTGAAGGGTGGTAGTATCTCTGGGTAGGATCTTGTTACTTTATCCTCTTACGCGCCTGTTGCGTTAGACCCTGAAATAATTTGATAAATACTGCACAAACTACCGCCTCCGGTGCAGGACCCCGGTATCGTATGAATTAGCGCCGATAGCCGATATCAAGGCAAGCTAGGCATCTAAATACTCTGCAATGAACCTCCACTGCGCTTGGCCTATTGAGGATAATCATCTGGTAGCGGTGTACATTTCAATGACATGCCCCCGTCGAGGACGATTTCCGAGCCGGTAACGAATTTCGATTCGTCGGATGCAAAATAAACTGCTGCGTATGCCACATCGAAACCATCGCCCATTTGGCCCATCGGAATACGAGCATTGCGACTGGCGATGATGGCATCTACGTCACCACCAGTGCGCTGTCCAGCCAAGCGCACCTCCACCATCGGAGTGTGGAGTTGGCCTGGAATAATCGTATTGCAGCGGACCCCGCGTCCCGCGAATTCAATAGCTACGGCTTGGCTGTAGCGGCGGATCGCAGCCTTCGTTGTCGCATAAGCGATTTGAAATGCACCACCATAGGTAAGACCGGACGTGGACGACATGTTAATAATCGAACCGCTGTGCTGTTTCACCATATGTGGAAGCACCTCCTTGGTTACGAGAAAAACATGTTTGAGGTTGTGATCCATTTGGCGATCCCAAATCTCCTCGTCCATATCCATGGCGCCACCGGCTGCCGAGCCGCCTACGTTGTTATGTAGGATATCGACGGTACCGAATTCTTTGATGCACGCTGCGACCATTTCTTTGATTTGATCTGATTTGGTGACGTCGCAACTATGGGTGGCACAGAAATTGCCTTCTTCCTCAATTGTCTTGCGCGTTTCCTCGACGGCTTCTTCATTGAGATCAGCGGCAAATACTTTCGCTCCCTCTCGAGCGAATAATGTTGCTGTCGCGCGACCATTGCCCCAACCTGGCCCACAGGACCCTGCGCCTGAAATTAATGCTACTTTGCCCGCTAATCGGCCCGCCATATCATCCTCCCTCAGAATTTCACTAAATATTTGTTAGGGCTTTGGTGGCACAAGGAAGCGAAAATGAAAAGGGTTGGTGGAATGCTGGTTGAATTCTTTGAGGTAGGATCGCGAGGTATGAAGTTTAGTTTCGATAGCCGCCCAACATGAGAGTACAGTCGTGATCAACTTTGCCTGTAAGGTTTTTTGAGCGGAGAAACGCCCTAATGTTGCTATGCAGTTCGTCATCATCCCTAGCTAACGCAGTACATTGATCCAGTGGTCTGAAAAACGGCGTATGCGGTCTATAGCCATCACTGCGAATTGAAAGAGGTTCTAATGCGTTTGTTGACGCACACACAAATTCCGTCAGGCCATTTTGTGCAGCAACCTCCATATTATCGCGTGCATTTGGTTGTGTGATGTATTGATTTTCGGTGTTGGTTCGCTTTTCCCCGGGACGAAACATGAATTCATATTGTCTTCCACTTTGGCGATAGACGATGAAGCCAGTACCGATTTTCATGGCGACCAGTCCAGACGGACACGCGATAAATACAATTAGGGATGTCGCCAAATCATCAACAGAAACTAAATAATCGGCAGCGGCAGATTTCAGAGATTCCTGAACGCTATCTAAAAGGGCTTCGAAAATTATTACGGCAGCTCCTTCATTTGGATTACGCACAAGGGATTGGAAGTGTAAAGCATTGGTCCGGATGGTATTACAAGCGCTTCGTACTACTGTTTTAGCGCCAATATGCGAAAATTGCGCCTTACCTTGCCCATCTGCGACTGCGCTTACAATAACGTCAGCATTGAGCTTTAGAACTTTGCCATAATATTGGCATGGCCTGGTTTGAGCCTCTTGGGGGCTAGCTTTTCGAAAATCTACGGCCGCATTCCAACTCATTGTTGTAAAACCTTAGTTGGGAAATTATATCCCTATCTAAAAAAAATAAAAGAAAACAAAGTATTTTTAAAAAATAATAATAAATTAATAATAGAATATCAATATAAAATAAATAAATAATCATGGTTATATGATTTAATTACTTTTTTTATGCGGAAATCATAGAATTTTCTATGATATTTTTTTAAAGATTATTGGATGTATTTTTAATTTTGTGAGATTTGCTATGCTGAAATTTTATAGACGGTTATGTTAGAGATGTAAGCGACGATTTATAATTCTAGGAATTTATAGATGGCGAATGCACCATTTTCTCTAATCGGGCTCGATCACGTTGTTCTTCGAGTATCTGACATGACCTCAATGATAAAATTTTACTGTGATACCTTGGGCGGTACCATAGAGCGTGAAGTCGAAGAAATTGGACTGGTCCAGCTTCGTCTTGGATGCAGCTTGGTCGACCTCGTAGACGTCGAGGGGGAAATTGGTCGCAGCGGTGGTGCTGCTCCAGGGCCTGGCGGTCGAAACTTGGATCATTTTTGTCTTCGCATAGAGGGATTTGATGAGAATACTTTGAAGAAATATTTGACTGCATGTGGTGTGAATATAGGAGAGAAGGGAAGCCGTTATGGGGCGGATGGTTTAGGACCATCACTCTATATCCACGACCCCGAAGGAAATAAGGTAGAGTTGAAAGGGTCTCCAAGCTGATTGGGTTTGTTTAGACAGCGCTTAATAAAAGAAATTATTCTGATTTACCTCTAAATAAAGTGAAAAACCAATATTGATTGCCAGGTATAAAAAAGAGAATAAAAACTTTAAAAATTGGCTTTATCTATTTTAATTAAAAAATTATCAAATAATTATAAATATAATATAAATAATATATATTATTTTATTTACATTTGCTATGTCTAATTTATCTGGTATATTGCTATTCGATAGAAATTTAATAGTCGAAAAGGTTATTTCCGTTCAAAAGGCAAGGTACTAGCGATGTCGTTGTTTGATGAATTTGATAGGCTGACGCCTGATCCTGGAAAGGATCCCCGAATTCTACCCGAGCGGAAAGCTAGTTCCTCTGCGGGTACTAGTAAGCTGAGTTCCCGCATGCCTTCAACGGAAACAGTAGCCGTTCGGCCAGCTGATTCTATTCGGTTTTCTTTGAGTCGAGGCGCAGTGATTTCAATAGTTTTGGGTATGATCGCAGCTGCGGCATTACTTTATGCCGGAGGATTCTTGACCTCTTATGTAATTTTTCAGCCTAATACTGGTGTTCAGATGGCGAAAAACCGCAATGAACTTCCGCCGCCTTCTTTAGTGGATACGGATCGCTCAAGAATTAAAGCTGTCGAGCAAAAAGAAGATGACGGTGCCGGTCCATTAAAAGTACTCATGTCGTCTGAAACATCCGGTGGACAAGCTGTCGTTGCACGTCAAAGCGATGTATCGGAGGCAAAGCCGCGCGGGGCACCAAGTAATGCATCAGATGCTGCATTGTCCGGTGTAACGGTACCCACGAATAACCCCATTATGGAAAAGGCACTGCCAGAGGCACCATTACCTCCTGAAGTAGAAACCGAGGCGTTAAAATCTCTCCAACAGCTGGTACCCGCGTTGCCTAAAACGGAGCAAGAGGCTTTGAGGGTAGTGAAACCCGTTAAGCCGCGTCCTGTTGTGCCTTTGAGTTCTGGGTCGTCAGGACTTTCTTCAGAAGATTCTATCGTGCCTGACCAAAATTATAGTGCTGCTCCGGTTGGTACGAGCAAACCAGCAAATGTAGTGTCATCTTCGCGCGAAAACCCTTCCGAGACGTTAAGTTCGGCGGAGCCAGACAGTCCAGTGGTTCCGGGCAGTGTTGCCTATACAGTTCAACTCGGTGCATTTTCGTCCGACAGTAATGCAAAACGCCTGCTTGAGAAGATGTCTGCGGATATACCGGGGTTGCGGGTAGAATCCGGTAAGACACCTTCGGGCCGAACGCTCTATTACTTGCGGGCAGGTTTGTACGCGAACCGAAGCGAAGCAAAGGATTTCGAAGCGCGGTTGAAAACAGAAAAAAATATAAAATCCGGTTACGTTATTCGCGTTAAAGCACCTTCGCCGGCTGGCGGAAATTAACTGGCTTTTTAATAGTCGGATCGGCTGTCATGAAAGAATGTAGTAAATCGATAAATCGTCGCATGTCCGACCCAAATTTTATGAACCGATACTTTGCTGGTGATGGAATTGATATCGGAGGCGCACCGGATCCGCTATTTTTATATTCTGAGTTGTTTCCCCGTCTCCGCGAAGTGCGTACCTGGGATTTGGGCGATGGTGATGCCACTTTCATGGAAAGTGTGAAGGATGAAACCTATGATTTTGTTCACTCTAGTCATTGTCTAGAACATTTGTTGGATCCCAAAAAGGGGCTCAGGAACTGGTTTCGAATTCTCAAACCCGGTGGCTATCTGGTGGTTATCGTACCGGACGAAGACTTATACGAGCAGGGTGTTTTCCCTAGCACGTTTAATGCAGACCATAAGTGGACTTTCACAATTTCCAAGTCGGAATCTTGGAGTGACAAGTCAATTAATTTATTTGATCTCCTGCCCAAACTAGGCAAGGCTGCAGAGGTTGTGAAAGTAGAGCTATTAAATCAGGGCTACCGCTATGTTTTGCCAAGGTTCGATCAGACCTTAACGCCAATTGGTGAAGCCGGAATTGAATTTGTAGTTCGAAAGCGGACATCGGAAGAAATAGCGTTTTGTGGCTTGCATAAACATCCCGGTGAGGTAGATGGTTTGCTATTTAAATTATTGACAGGAATCACCAAACCTACATGAAAGTTATTTGATGAGCATGAATGAGCGTAGCGCCCATCAAAAGGTGATGCATAGCGGTATAAAAATACTGCGATTTTAAAGTTGGCGCGTGCGATTAGCGAGATTAGGCAAGCGATAGTGATGTATAGGGTCATGCTTGATTTTGTGCCAAAGTTATTTCAATTCCAAACTCGCTTCGCATTAACTGCGATTACGCCGTTGTGACTACCGTAAACAATTACGTGTTCCACGATGGAGCGATTATACCAACGTATGATTAACGCAATCGGTTATTACCCTGCAGCTTTCGCTTTGCGAATGTCGCCGGTCCATTCACTGATAAAGTAGGTTACCGGCGGGCGTGGTTTGGTCCGAGGTTCCTCAGACGGCGTACCCAGATAAAGAAAACAGATGATTTGGTCTTTCTTCGCGAGTCCAAGCGCTCCTTTGACATGGGCATCATGGGCTAGAGGACCGGTCAGCATAATGCCGCCATAACCTTTAGCATGGGCGGCATTGATGATATTTTGAGCTGCTGCACCGGCAGTAATAATTTGCTCAATTTCAGGTGCCTTTGGATGGTTCTCTGTAACATCTGCATAAATTGCAATGATAAGGGGCGAGCGCAACGGTTTTTTCCGCTGGCTTTCCAGGCGTTCTTCACTAATGGTTGCATCGTTAAGTGCCATTGCATCGGCCAAAATATCACCGAGCTTATTTCTTGCTTCGCCACGTATAATTAGAAATCGCCACGGCCGCAGAGCCGCGTGATCAGGCGCACGCATGCCCGTTTCAAGGATTTCCTCCAACTCACGCCCTTCCGGTGCTGGCTCCCGTAGCAATCTTGCCGGTACGGAGTTCCTACTCATTAAAGTTTCAATGGCATCCATTCTTCGTTCCTCACAGCTGTCATAATTATGATTTTTACATCGAAATGGGTGGCCGTGCGATAGGGATATTTAGCCCTGCGCCGTCGATAAGACGACCTATAGAAAAACCGAAAATGAAGCCGCCAATATGTGCTTCCCATGCTATGTTGCCGATACCAAAGGAGAAGGTCACCGCGGTTAATGCAAAAAAAAGATTTAACCCAATCCAAAAGCAGCCAAACAATATAGCGGTCTTTGCAGGCATAATGGGGTAACGGGGGTTGTGTGGTATCTTGGGCGCGATCGACATTCTTACTAACGCACCTGCGATAGCGGATAGCGCACCCGAGGCACCCACGAGCGGCGTTACCGCTTCTACGTGAAATACCATCCAAAAGAATGCCGATGTGATTGACCCCGCTGCGTACAAAATCAGGAAGATCGACCATGAAACGCGGCGTGCGGCCGCGGTGCCGAAGGCAAGCAGGAAAAACATATTTAACAGTAAGTGATAACCATCTGCGTGCAGGAAAGCATAGCTAATCGGCGAAATTACAAGCCAAAAACCTTCGAATTGCCAAACGTCTGGAAGACTGAAGCGTGCTGGTATAAATGCCAGATACCGAATTAATTCATTGTATTGCATGGGGCTCAAAACGAGTTGCAGAAAATGAATAATGATGGTGATGATGGCTATAATTCGAATGACAGCGGGAATATTAAAAATAGGCTGACGTTTTACGGTTTCATCTACCATAGCTTGTTAGGTATGCTCTGCTAACGATAGAGATGTTACGTCGCATTGCGAAGTTATGAGATATCGCACACTTGCTCCATGAGGCGGTCCATGAAAGCCTCGCATTTAACTATCTGACTCATTTCGATAAACTCGTTTGGCTTGTGAGCCTGATTGATGCTACCCGGGCCACATACTACGGTTGGCACGCCAGCGCTTTGTTGGAAAAGCCCAGCTTCAGTGCCAAAAGCGACTTTGGCGTGATCGTTTTGACCAGCGAGTGCTTTGACGAAATTTACCGCGTCATCGCCGGGATCCATATTAAGACCCGGCATGGTCGATTTCACGGTGATTTCAAAGCCAGCAGCATTGCTAATCAATTTCATTTCTGGCTCGAGTGTATCGCGAATAAACGCTTCGATTTCATCCAAGTAGGTTTCCGCCCTTTGGTCGGGTAAATAACGTACCTCAAATTCCAAATAGCATTCTTTGGGCACTATGTTCAGTGCCGTACCGCCATTAACTATGCCGGTGTGAAGAGTTGTATGAGGTACGTCGAAAAGAGGATCGAACGGCCCTTCTTTCGCAATACGGCGTGCCATTATTTTTATATACGCAATAAGCTCAGCCGCAAATTCAATTGCGTTGACCCCATGAGGTGCAAGACTGGAATGCGCCTCGAAACCGTGAACTGTACAATGGTAACTCGTTTTGCCTTTATGGGCGACGACAACCCGCATATCGGTAGGTTCCCCGACAATGCAGAGCTTCGGCTTAATCGCCATCCCGTTTATGACGTCGATTAAACGTCTTACACCAATACAGCCGATTTCTTCGTCATAGGAAAAGGCCAAATGGATTGGGGTTTCTAAGCCCCGTTCAAGGAATTTAGGTGCGTAGGCAAGTGCAACAGCGACAAAGCTTTTCATGTCGCAAGTGCCACGACCATAGAGCCGGCCATTTTTTTCTACTAGAGTAAATGGGTTGCTATTCCAATCTTGACCATCCACTGGCACAACATCTGTGTGCCCAGATAACATAATGCCAGGGCGATCTAATGGACCGAGCGTGGCGTAAAGATTGGCTTTTTGTTTGGTGTCATCATGAACGAGCTGGCTTGAGATACCGAGGTCGTCAAGATATTCTCTTATGAAATTTATAAGTTCGAGATTGGATTCCCGACTTGTCGTATCAAATGCAATCAGCTTGCGAATGAGTTTATCGGTTGAAATAGTGCGATCCTTCTCTGATGCGCCGCTCTGCTGATAAGGCCAAATCTCTACCCCGTAGAATTGCGCATTCTGCCAATGATTGATTCGAGGCTATTGAAAAAACCCTCCACGCCGCGTTTGCGAATCACGGTTCTGAATTCGGAACGTTGGGTCACTGCCATACTGATGCCTTCGACGATAACGTCAATTACAAAATACGTGTCACCTTTATGGCGAATTCGCCAGTGAGTATTGAGTGGCTGACCGGACGATTGCTTGATGAGAGTGTAGACCAAAGCATCGCGGCGGACAGGTTTTGAGCGAACTACGCTGAAAGTTTCACCTGCGTAGGTGAGGAGACGTTTAGAATAGGAATAAAGCAAATAGTCGCGAAACAAGGCGAGGTAGCGGTTTTTCTGAGTTTCATTCAATTCACGCCAAGTTTTACCGAGTGCGAATCGCCCAATCGTTTCCATGTCGATACTTTTATCGAGAATTCGCCGTAACTCGGCTTCTTTGTCCTTCTGCGCCCGGCCACTATCCTTCAAAAGTATAATGGTTTCGTCACCTACTTTTCGCAAAAAATTGGCAGCACCCTCAGGCGATGTCTGTGCTTGGACAAGCGAAGCCGTGCCCATAATGACCAATGCGAAAAGTGTACATATGCTTCGGTACAGCATATTTCTCCCCTAGATCTTTGCTGTTGTAGTAATTCCCCTATACCATCAGTTGCGGATCATGTGAAGTTGAAGGTCGAAGTACAATGCTGTTGCGCCAAAATGCTAGCTCTTTTTATTGTACTTTTGAGATAGAAATTGGTGATTAATTTGATGGGGACTGAATTGAGCGCTCTTCCAGACTACATAAACCCTAGGACTGGCATCACTTGGCCGGTTGATACGCCGCGCTGGTGTGCAGAAGATGATGGCGGTTATGTCAATCTCATCCCAGGTGAGGGCTTGGTACCAAGTGACATTAATCAAGACGTCACGTCTCTATGGCGCTATGCCAAGGCTATCCGGCTTCCTAAGATGACGTACTTTTCCATGGGTGAAGGATGGACGCCACTTGTTCCCTCGACTTGGCAGGGGCGCGAAATATTGATGAAAATGGATTTTCTGATGCCATCGGGTTCTTACAAGGATCGTGGAGTAGCGGTGATGTTAAATTATCTCAAACAAACTTGTGTTACCGAAATTCTAGAAGATTCGTCTGGTAATGCGGGTTCATCAGTAGCGACTTACGGCGCGTTTATGGGTTTTGATAGCCGAATTTTCGTACCTGCGAATGCGCCAGAGGCCAAGCAGAAGCAAATGGCAGTGCTTGGCGCGGATGTTATAGCGGTTGCTGGTACTAGAGACGATGTCGCAGCTGCAGCATATGCTGAGACAGAAACGCGGTTTTATGCCGGTCACAATCTACAGCCCTATTTTTTGGAGGGGACTAAGACCCTGGCGTTCGAAATTTGGGAGCAGTGCGGCTTTGATGTACCTGATGCAATCGTAACCCCAATGGGACAAGGAGGTAATGTTATAGGTTGCCATATTGGCTTCAATGAATTGGTATGTGCTGGTGCTATTGATAGAATCCCAAGGATATATGGAATTCAAGCGGAGAACGCAGCGCCCTATTATGCAGCCTGGGCGTCGGGCTCTAATGTACCAGTAGACATAGACGCTAAGCCGACGATAGCCGATGGTATCGCATCTTCTAAACCGGTTCGTTTGGCAGAAGTTTTGGCAGCGGTGCGTGAAACAAAAGGTGGTTTAATAGCAGTTTCTGAAGAAGAGATATGCGATGCCTTGCATTTATTGGCAGAAGGTGGATTTTTTGTAGAGCCAACGACTGCCGCTGGTGCTGCTGGATTAACGCGGTTAATGGTAGACGGCTTGATTAGTGCAGACGATCGAGTGGTTTTGGTTTTGACGGGAAGTGGTCTTAAGGCGGTAGATAACATTGCAAAAGCACTTCACGTGTAGACAGACAAGTTGAAAACGTTCTGTTGCAATGCCGAAGCAGTTAATTCATTCTTTTTGGTAAATTATTCGATAGAAACTATCTCCCCGATATTGCGCAGTGACCGTTCGATACTGGGACAGTGAGGAAGAATGCCAATTGGCGAGGTTTCTGGATCAGATGATCTTAGCGGTGGACTTAGATCTCTGTCGATTCCGGGCGTTTTGACTAGGGCTTGTCCTATAGGGCCCGCGAGTCCGGTTGTCGTGGATTCCCCTCACAGCGGATCGCTCTATCCTAATGATCTAGTTTGTTCGGTGCCGCGAATGTCCTTACGACGCGCAGAAGATATGTATGTGGAAGAATTATTTGCTAATGCACCTAAATTTGGCGCGATATTTATCCAGGCACATTTTCCGCGCAGTTATATTGATCCAAATCGTGCGTTAGATGATTTGGATCCAGCTTTGCTAAGCAGTGATTGGCCAGATCCAGTAAAAATTGGCGAAAAGGCGCAATTGGGTCATGGATTAATTTGGCGCTTTTGTCCGCCAGACTTATTGATGTATCGAGATCCACTACCCAGTAGCCAGGTACACCGTCGCATTAATAAATATTGGCGCCCCTATCACGACTGCCTTCGTACTTCGATTGAATATATTCATCAGCGTTTCGGTGAAGTCTGGCATTTGAATTGTCACTCAATGCCTTCATCTAGAAGACCTGGTGTATTGCATCGCGGTGGGTGCGCGCAAGCCGATTTCGTTTTGGGGGATCGGGATGGGACCAGCTGTGGCCAGGAATTTAGGGTTATAGTCGCGGACACCTTGCAATCTTTAGGGTATTCTGTTGCTATTAATGATCCATATAAAGGTGTCGAACTAGTTCGAGCCTATTCGAACCCGGCCGCTGCACGCCATAGTTTACAAATCGAAATCAATAGGTCGCTTTATATGAATGAGCGAACTTTGCAGAAAATTTCCTATTTTGAAGCCTTGAAAGCGGACTTGGACAAGTTAATTGCCGCAATTGCAGATTTTGCGACGACGAGACTTGTAGCAGCAGCAGAATAGTAATCGTTAAAGAGTAAACTGTTCCCTCAGAATCCGGTCTTCTAAATTATGCTCCGGATCAAACATAAGTGTCATTGAGATTGAGCTATCCTCCTGAATTTCAACCCGGATGACGTCCCGTACTTCATGATCATCAGCGCAGGCACTTACTGGACGTTTATGGCATTCTAGTATCTCAAAACATATTGTAGCAGATTGTGGCAAAATAGCGCCACGCCAGCGTCTCGGTCTAAAAACGCTGATGGGAGTCAGGCAAAGTACTCCTGCACCGATCGGCACAATAGGGCCATGCGCCGAGAGATTATAAGCAGTACTGCCTGCTGGTGTGGAAACGAGAACGCCGTCGCAAATTAGTTCGGGTATTCGTTCTATGCCGTCCACAAGAACACGAATTTTGGCCGCTTGCTGAATTTGGCGTAAAAGGGCGACTTCGTTGATTGCATGAGTATCGGTTACGTTTCCATCTTTTGTAGTGGTCTGCATAGCTAACGGATGAACAGTTGCTGGGTCTGCTTTTGCAAGACGTTCTTCAAGGCCTTCTTCACTGAATTCATTCATCAGGAACCCGACGGAACCTCGGTTCATTCCAAAAATGGCTGTTTTGCTATTCTTAAATTGATGTAGCGTCCGCAGCATGAACCCGTCGCCACCAAGGGCGACAATGATATCTGCCTCTTCTGGCGCTACATGTTTGTAGCGTTTTTGTAACGAGGCTAGCGCGTTTATTGCTTCAGGCGTATCTGAGGCTAAAAAAGATATTTTATTTATGTTCATAAGAAAGTCCAAAATCAATATCTGGTATTTAGTATAACCAAGCACATTTTTTCTGGTAGCACTTACCACAAATGACTGGCGGTGGTCGCTCGATATGTGCGGGCCTACTCCTTATTTTTGCCCAAATATGGGTGGTTTGCACATAGCCGCATGCCACAGATGTTATAGACTGAAGAGAGGATTGTGATTAATCAAAACTGACTAAGGGTGACAAATATAATGTGTTAGGGTCGATATCAATCGAGTTGGTTGTCCTCAGCATGATGGGTTTGTAACTTTTGATAAGAATTAGAAAAAGCAGAAAATGCGATGCACGCTGGGTGTGCAGTTCTTGCCCAAAGTGTAAATGGGGAAAAATGATTATAGTGGGACTAAGCGATCGCAAACAAAATTTGCGTGCAGAATTACCTTAATATCCGGGAATGGCTAAATGCCAGATTTTGATTCTTTTCTTCGCCTAAGCAGAGTAATGGGTGTCAGAGTGGTTGATGTCACGAATGAAAAACTTCGTGGTACTCCATAAGCGTGAAAAAATGTTCTTAGGGAAACGAGAAATGAGAGAACTTCAAGCCATCTTATTTGCTAATGACACTTTTTATTCAGCTTTCACCGGTCGTGATATGATGGAGATGATGAATGTTTGGGCCGAAAGGATGGAGGTGTGCGTGGTTCACCCGGGCTGGGAGCCTATCTACGGTCGTGAAGCGGTGCTGGAAAGTTGGCGCCGCATTCTGAAAGCTCCTGAGTCACCGGAGATTCGGGGGCAATCGCCTCAAGTATTGGTGAATGACCCGGTGGGTACAGTGGTATGTTTCGAGGAAATCAAAGGTAATTTTTTGATTGCGACAAATTTATTCGTTAAGCAATCGGGACGATGGCGGATGTTTCATCACCATGCGGCCCCGACAGATGCCCGGCCCTCTGAGGGGAGCGCGCCGCCTGCTTCTATCAATTGAAGATTAACCACCAGTTACACTCATATGCCGATCAACGGAAACCGCATCTTGCCGTCGATCCATTGCGAAATCATGGCCTTTGGGTTTATGGCTGATAGCTTGATGAATAGCATGTTTTAATGCATTGGGGTTTTTACTGTCTCGAAGGGACGTACGAAGGTCCGCGCAATCATGTTGGCCGAGGCACATGAAAAGCGTCCCTGTACAGGTTAGGCGAACGCGATTGCAAGATTCGCAGAAGTTATGGGTCATAGGTGTAATGAATCCAACCCTCCCGCCAGTTTCGCTGATGTGCCAATAACGGGCCGGGCCAGCGGTTGTAAAGTCGCTTTCTTCTAGCGTCCAACGGCGTTTTAGTTCTGCACGTACCATGGATAAGGGCCAATACTGGTTAAGGCGGGTTTCGTTTCCGATATCTCCCATTGGCATAACTTCAATAAAGGTCAGATCAAACCCGCGTTTGCCGCACCAAGCAACCATATTATGGATCTCATCATCGTTCACGCCTTTTAGGGCGACGCAATTAATTTTGATTTTCAAACCCGCTCTTACTCCAGCTTCGAGTCCTAGCATGACCGTCTCAAAATCACCCCAGCGAGTTATACGTTTAAATTTATCAGGATTCAGCGTATCTAGAGATACGTTGATGCGCTGCACACCGCAGGTGACTAAGTCATTAGCATGTTTGGCCAATTGACTGGCATTAGTGGTAACTGTGAGCTCATCGAGCATACCGTTTTTAAGGTGCCGGCCCAAACGTTCAAATAGCCATATAATGCCTCTACGAACCAGAGGCTCGCCACCAGTTAGGCGTATTTTGCGGACACCCTCTTCTACGAAGGTACTGCATACTTGATCAAGTTCTTCGAGGCTCAGTACATCGGATTTAGGAAGGAATGTCATATTTTCGGACATACAATAGACACAGCGAAAATCGCAACGGTCTGTTACCGAAACGCGTAAATAAGAAATTGTGCGTCCGAATGGATCAATAATTGATCCTGGTTGAGAAGAGGCGGTATTGGTTTTCATAATAATTCTTACACCAATTTATATGTCGTTATAAACGTTTCGCGGCCTGCGCTGCTTCCAAAGTCGAGGTCAATTTACTATAGCAATACGATTGTTTTGCGGAAATCGACACATATTTCCTGAGAGTTGTAGTTTTAGAATTGAAGTCAAGTCCTTGGCAATTTTATATTTCAGAGTATTTACGCAGTCGCTTACCAAAAAACCCTTGTCTAATAATGGTCGAAAGCCGATGTGTGATGTCAATACGGATAGATTATCTTCCTAAAGCGTGTTGGTAATGATGTCGTGCAACGGTACTGTGTAACTGCCATTTCGTTTCCCGGCCCCAAAATGCTGGGCCCAAAACTCTTTAAAGGAAAGCATTAAGTAAGCCAAATAGTAGCTTGATGGGTCAAAGCGAGCTTACAGTAATCGGAATAGTCTATGGACTTTGAAATTGGAGATCAACACGTGAGCAGCCCAATCGCGGGCGTGGTTATTGCCGGAGGTACATCAGTGCGCATGGGTAATCGGTGTAAAGCGTCATGTTTACTTGGTGGGCAAACATTGTTGGAAAGGGTAATCAGTAGATTACGGCCACAAGTTGACAATCTTTTGCTTAATATCAATCAAGATGAGTCGCACTATAGGTATCTTTCCGTCCCTATCTTAGCTGATTGTTGTGAAGGTCAGCTTGGACCCTTAGCGGGGTTGCTTACCGGTTTGGAATGGGCACGTGAAACTTTGCCTGGATGCGAGTGGCTTGTAAGTGCGCCAGTTGATACACCATTTCTACCTCATGACTTTGTTCAGCATTTGATTGAGAGCCAAACTTCAACAGGCGCTAGTTCGGAGATAGCAGTCGCCTTATCCGCAGGTAGGCGCCATCCGGTGTGTGCGCTTTGGCCGGTTGCTTCGGCGGAATCCTTGCGGTCTGCATTATTAGCGGACGGTTTGCGGAAAATGGGGGATTGGCTGGCTCGTTGGCGTGTCTGTGAGGTGCCGTTTGAGGCAGGCGTATTGAATCCATTTTTCAATATCAATAATCCCACAGACCTTAAAAAGGCGGAAAGAATTCTTGCTGCTTTAACCTAAGGCGCTTGTAGGCAAATATTTCGTCCGCACGATTTCAGCGCTTTCACGGCAGCACCTTGGGCGATTGCTATGAAGGCCTTTTCTTTGTCGTCAATAACAAAGCCGGCTAAAATATTGATGCCGGCTTTAAATAAGGATGGAGAGAGAGGCGTGCCGGGACCCATTAGAACCGTAAAGGCATCTGGTGCTAAGGCCAAGTATTTGGATAAAGAGCCATCGGTTAGGGTAGAGGCAGTAATGAGAAGAGTTTTCGCATCAGCTAATAACTCTGGAGCGGCTGCAATTGGGAAGTCATGAGGGCCAGGATTACGTTCGATAACTTTGGCCTCTGGGAGACGGTTTCTAATACCGGGGAATCGGCCTATAACAACGGTCTTATTCTGCTGGTTGGCAGCAACGTCTATGCCGTTTGCACTACTACCGGTGAGACTGAAATTATTGTGATGAGCATTAATTGCCGCGAGGGCAAGGGCGCGGTCAAATGGATTTGCGGACGTCAACCCGACTGCGAAAGTGGATAAAGGTTTCCCCGATAATTCTCCTGCATTAGATAAACCGTAACAACCAGAGGTTCCGCGGACAGGAGTATGTGCAAGACCAATGCCCGTAGGTCCCTCCACTAGTGTCCAGTTTAGCCCGATCATAACCCTATTAGCATGACCGGTCATTCTTTCTGACAGGGCATCGATAATCATCTTTGACGAGGCCATTTAATCTCCCCAATGGTTTAGGACATTAGAGTTGTATTAGAGCTAGCATAAGGTCGTTACCTTCCGAGATAGACTTGTAACCTTTGACCGAAAGAATATGCCTAGTGTTTCTTACATAAAAAAAGCTGCCCGTTAATAAAGGTTAACGGTTGAACGTTAAAAACTCATTTAAAATTATTACCATGCTACACCTTTAGAGATAATTCGTTGCCGGCCAGCAGATATGCTATGTTTACGATAGCGTAGGTTGATCTTGATGAATGAAATTCTTGAACAAGCGATAGACGGTGTTTCGCGCTTGAGCGATCTCAGGCTGTATGGTCGTGTTAAAGCGATTCAAGGTATGTTGGTTGAAATAGAGGGGCTCGGTGCTTGCCTCTCTGTAGGTGATCGATGCCATTTAGAAGCCCGCAACCATACCCCAGTACCTTGCGAAATTGTCGGTTTCCGAGATGATCGTGCACTTGCGATGCCTTTTGGCCCGCTCGAGGGTGTTGGATTAGGCTGCCGCGCGACGATTGGCGAAAGCCAGCCAGTGGCGTTTCCAGATAATGGTTGGCTTGGGCGTGTGATTAGTGCTTTCGGAGACCCAATTGATGGTGGACCGTCACTGCCAAAAGGCCCAGCTGCTTATCCTTTAAACGCATCACCACCACCGGCACACCAACGTCAAAGGGTTGCGGGTAAAATCGATCTTGGTGTACGCGCACTGAACACGTTTATTACTTGCTGTCGAGGACAACGCATGGGCATATTTTCCGGCTCTGGGGTCGGTAAATCTGTATTGATGTCAATGTTGTCCCGATACTCCACGGCGGATGTAATTGTGATAGGACTAATTGGCGAGCGCGGGCGAGAAGTAAAGGAGTTCATTGAAGAGGATTTGGGCCCCGACGGACTGGCACGCAGCGTATTAGTGGTCGCTACATCTAATGAATCTCCATTGATGCGCCGGCAAGCGGCACAAATGACCATGACGGTCGCGGAATATTTCAGAGATCAAGGGCAGGATGTATTGTGTTTAATGGATAGCATCACGAGATTTGCAATGGCGCAGCGTGAAATAGGGCTATCTGCTGGCGAGCCTCCGGCAAGTAAGGGCTATACCCCAACCGTTTTTTCAGAAATGCCAAAACTATTGGAAAGGGCAGGCCCTGGTATCGGGGAAGGCACCATAACGGGGCTATTCACTGTATTGGTGGAAGGTGATGATCATAACGAGCCAATATCTGATGCCGTGCGGGGTATCGTGGATGGGCATATTGTGCTGGATCGGGCTATTGCCCAACGAAATCGGTATCCGGCAATAAATATACTGAAGAGTGTTTCTCGAAGTCTACCGGACTGCAATAGACCGGCCGAGAACGAAATTATCGACAAGGCTAAAGCACTAATGGCAGTTTACGAAGATATGTCTGAACTCATTCGATTAGGTGCATATCGTCATGGCAGCGACCCGCAAGTGGATGAGGCTATTCGTTACCGTGAGGGAATAGAGGAATTTTTGGGACAAGAAAAAGGTGAGCGCGCAATTTTGCAGGATGGTTACGGGCAGTTAGCTAAAATACTGGGAATTTCCTTTGAAGACCCTGATGTATCAAGTAGAAATCTGGAAGCAGTTACTCCCGAAATGGCCAGTATTGATTCGGTGCCATCGGATTTCGCGCAGGCGAGTGAAGTACCACCGGAGGGAAACGCTTCCAATGCAAGTACTCTGACATCGGATGTTTCTGCAATAGTTGAAACTGTTATAGAACCGAGCGAAACGTCGGAAATTGATACTGCACCTACTACACAGGAAGCGAAGGACAGTGTGCCTCTTTCCAGCGATGGAGACTAGAATGCTACCATCCCTCGAGGAGCCGTTGATGTGACCGCGATTGCTAAATTGATAAAGATTCATAGTTTTCAACTGGACGAAAAGCGCCGAGAATTAAAGAATCTAGAGGATCAGGCTGCGAAAATTGAAGATGCGCTTGCCAACCTGATTAATCAAGTCGAAGCGGAAAAGAAACTCTCGTATGAGAATTCAGAGGTGCACCGAGACTATCCAAATTTTATCCGAGTTGCCTTGGACAAACGTGATCAGCTTAATCAGGATTTAATGGCAGCGCGCGGTCTAATTGAGACGGCCAGGGAAGGGGTGGCCGAAGCTTTCGCGGAGGTAAAAAAATATGAGATCGTCAAACAAAAATATGATGACGAAGTAGCGGAAGAACTCGACAGGCGAGACCAGATGGATTTAGATGAGGTGGCTCTTAACAACCACCGAATGCGTCGATAGATTGATCACAACAGCTCACTTAAGGTGCCTTAAGAGTGATACGTTTTCCCAATTTGGTTGCCGATCTTCAACTAGAACTCTATGGCCATTACTGCTTTTATCGTTGGCGCTATTTAAGACGATTTGTGCCCAACGGGGTACAACTTCATTATTAATATCATCGAGGATTTCCAAGGCGAGGGTTTCCAAGTTTTGCCAATTGGTTTGATCGAGGGTCGATAAGTAGTGTTCGAAGCTAATACGGTTTAGTA
>PBOR01000014.1 GCA_002724395.1 Rhodospirillaceae bacterium
GGCGGATCGAAGCACGTTAAAGTGTTTATGGTGATAGACCGAATCTTCAATATCGATATAAGTGCGGGTACTTTTGAAGTTGAGGCGGAGTTACTGCTGAAATGGCGAAATGACGAAGATATAAACAAGATAAGGTCAGAATTCAAAGAACATACTTATGCCGGCGAAAAAATGGATAAAATTATCAATAAAATCTGGCATCCAGAATTTATTGTAAAGTCAGAACTTCATCGGAGAGAGACTCTCTTCAGCACAATTCATCTTAACAAAGACGGCAGTTTGGAGCTTTTCGAAAAGTTTGAGACTATTTTGCCAATCAACACCGACATCCGTGAGTATCCTTTTGGCACCCTCCAATTAAATTTAGATATTGTCGCCTTCACCCATGACGCGCACGAAATGGTGTTTGATCCAATTCACTTTGAATTAGGGCACCCCGAGCAGGATACGCCTGTACTCGTCGGTAATTGGAGTTTAGTAGATTTTTATATTGATAAAAAGATTGCTCATAGACTGAGTACGACGGATCAGGTTTTCACTCAAAATGGCTTTCATTTTATTATAAAGCATGACTTTAATGATACTTTGCAGAAGATTTTCTTCCCCCTAGGCGGTGTGCTTCTAATTTCACTTTTTCTAAATCTTTTTAGCTCCATGCGGCATGCAGCAAATTACGAAGCGCGTGTCCAAGGCCAGTTGACATTGTTGCTAACTGTTTTTGCACTCAAGTTTACACTAGCAGGAGAAATCCCCCAAACACACTATATGAACCTCATAGACATGATATTCATGATTGCAACTGGCGCTATAGTATTAAATCTATTTTCAAGTATAGGCGTTGGCGAAATTTTCCTTAATGGCAAAAAAGAGACCGCGGCGCGTGTAGAGAAAGTCTTTGACTGGCTGTGCCCTATCTTAGTAATTTTGTCGATAGCCCTTGCTTGCTATTCTGTGTTTTAGCTAAGGCCGATGGAAACAGGACAAGGCGCCTAATCACATCGTCTAAAACGTCGTATTTATTAGCTTTTTTTTATTAGATGGCATATATCTTTCGACCGGTGGTCGTGAAAATTTAAGACACTGTCAATAAATGACTGAAGAATTAGATAAAAACAGGCAATTTCCTGCGGACGAGGATCCCATTGAGGAGGCCCTGCGGGCTGCCCGCGTTCATCAAAGAGCGGGAAGGGCAAAAGAAACAGCCGCGGTTTTGAGTAAAGTCCTAGGCGTTGACCCAAATAATATTGAAGCTCTGACAGGTATGGCCGAAATTGCAAGCATTTCCGACCAGCCCACCGCGTCATTACCATTTTATGCCAAAATTCTCAATCTAGATCCAGAAAATAGGAACGCCCTAAACAATCGCGGTATCATTCTAATGAATATAGGTGATCCGGAGGCTTCAGAATTTTCATTTAGAAAACTTCTCAAATTTTATCCAGACGATGTGGATGGCTTGAACAACCTGGGCACTAACTTGACGGAACAAAGACGCTTTGATGAGGCGCAGGATCAATTGCAAAAAGCTATGAACATAGATGCAAATCAACCTCAGGCATTCTACAACATGGGCGTTCTTAAGATGAAGTCTGATCCTGAGAACAAAGAGGAGCAGCTTAGATATTTGAATAAGGCAATTGAGATAGACCCTGAATACGCCGACGCTCATAGCAATATAGCGTCAATATTCGCTTCCATGAATGAAAATGAAGCTGCAATAAAACATATCGATCAAGTGCTACTTATTAAACCCGGTGACCCAATAAATCTCTTCAACAAAGGCCTCATTTATCGAAAATTAAAAAATTTGAATGGGGCTATAGACTGCTTCAAGGCTGCAAGAAATATTTTTCCAGANCCACACATCATCGATTATGAAATTGGCGAAACGCATTACAGGAGTGGAGATTTAAAGGCAGCCGCCTCGTCTTTTCTTGTTTCTGTTTCAGAACGCTTATCCTTTTCACGTGGTTTCATCGCTTTAGGGAAAACATTTGCTGAGATGGGGCAAATCTCGAAGGCGAAAGATGCCTTTTCGCAAGCCGGCGATGAACCTGAAGCTAAAGCGCGACTGCATCAACTTAAGCTTGTTACGGACGAAGAAGAACCGTGGGCAATTATGAAAAAAGGATTTGAACAAGTTTTTGCTAAGACCGGCACGCCAGCTAAGCTCTTATGGGCAGGTGAGCATACTGCAAAAAAACTTTTCTTATATACTGCAGGGATCCCAGAAGCCGAGATTATGTGGCTAGCCAGGTTAATTCCAGATATCGCTGATCGATGCGATAGGTTGTGCGTAGTTGTTCGCACGTCACTCAAACCTCTGCTGATGCAAATAAACGGAATACAGGAAATAGTTACTGAAGAAGACTTTGATGATGAGNCACTTTTGACTGAAAACGTCAAGGTGACCCACTTACATGCTGTACCCTCGCTTTTGGGTCTGGAGGGCAACGTTCTACCCAACAAAGGCCGTTATTTAAACCCAAGACCAGACAGGAGACGAAACTGGGATGACCTTTTGATACAGAGCAACCAAATGTCAATTGGACTGTTCTGGCGAAACACAGGGGTCAGCACGGGACCGGAGCAGGAACTTAAATTTGAAGAGTACGAGCCAATATTGAGCCTAGAAAATGCCCAGTTTTTTGGTCTTGGAACTATTGAGGATGAGCTGCAAGCTGGAAACTTAAGAGATTTTGATGTTACAGATCTCGGAAGTTTGTTTGAAGATTTAGAAGATTTAGCCGCTGCCATTGATCGACTTGACCTTTTGGTTACAAGTGATGGTTTAGCCGCGCATATAGCCGGTGCCCTTGAAAAACCAACCGTGCTGCTTTTACCATTACTTCCAAATTACTATTGGGGATATAAGACAATCGTATCGACATCCTACCCTACGCTCCAACTTATAAGACAGTCTATTCACAATGATTGGGATCGTCCCGTCCAAAAAGCCCTGCAAAAAATCTCAAGCTCTCTTTAAATCTTATGAGGACTGCTAAGCAAATTATTCCATGGCGTCAGCCAAGTATAAATACCCTAGCTTGTGAGGGTAACAGCCCGGCTGTTCCATAACAATTAGTAGAATTTTGCATCGTCAATTTGCCCGTATTTACAGCTGGCTGGCCGCTGATAAGAACGGTGAAGCACCCGGTTACATATGATGCAGGCCCCATGATCAGTCCCGACATGATCCCCATACCAGCGCCTGCACTATCCCCTATACTTGTGACTGCTTTGACAGCCATCGTCAAAGCTATTCCACAACATGAAAAAACATGGGTGGCTGTGGGTATTGACGTGGTGGTATACGCGATATTCGGATAGGGAACAGGCGCCATTGATGGCGGGGTGTTGCACGGATCAGGGGTAGCAAGATGCATCCCCAGTAAATTTGTTATCTGAAAGACCATTTAATAACTACCCTAAATGGAGACGTTCCCCGAGCATTCGTAGATCCTTTTTAGCAGAGACACAAGTCATTTCCGCTTTTACCGAGAGCATTTTTTCAGAAGATATTTCTGTATTCTTAGCCTTATGAATATCACCCTTCTCTATTATCCTAAGAGAAGAGCCTGCTCTCATCAAGCTTTGTTTAACCGCAGTCTTAAGAGAGTCCCCAAAATGGCTTATGGTTTTAAGTTTACTGTCTGCCGTATCCGCCGTAATTCCAAGCTTGGATGCCATAACCTGGAGACTATCAAGGCATAAAAGTCCCGATGCACTAACCACGTTAAATTTTTCAGTAGCTTTAATTTCAACTGACGTCCCAGAGATACTGACCGGGACGTCGCTCTCTATAATATTTGCACTGTTTGGATCGCTTCTTACTAGAATATCAGTGACAAAATAATTTGAACCGTCAGTCAGCACAGCAACATAATCACCTGGCACTGGACTTAAAAGACAAGTTACAGCCTTCTTGGCACATCGTAATGTTCCCGATATCTCTATTTCAAACTCACATCCCTCTTTTGATTTTATCACTCCAAAACTTGCTGCTTTTGAGTGGAGAGGAGAACGCAGGTAGTGATCCGCTGCCTCACAATTTTCAAATTTCTTTGCTAAATCCACGTGTCTTTCCTTTCTCTACTTTATCAAAAATTCTAAGTGCCTCTTTTTTGATATACGATAAATCAATGTCAAATTCCGTGTCTTCTGGGATGTGTTTTTGTTGAAGTGCGGCTATTTTTGGCTCGTCTACCGGCTGTGCTTTCTTCTTATTTGAACCCGTCCATATGGTTTCTTCTTCTTGGATAAGATCAAGTTTTGCCATATTCAGCTCAGCGTCTCTGATAGACGCCTTACTCATCAAAGCCAATGAAAGATTCGCATAGGATAAGTCACAGTTATCCAAAACAGCGCTGTTTAAGTTTGCTGTTTCGAAAGAGCTCCCCTGAAGGGTACTTCCATCAAAATGTACCGCCTTCAGATTAGCCTCGTTCCAAATTGTATAATCCAGCTTTGCGTTTTTAAAGTTCGCTTTTGTTAGGTCCGCGCCCGCAAAGTTGCAACTCGTCGCTGTTGCTTCTTCAAAGTTTACTTCCGTCATATCAGACTGGAGAAAGCCACATCCTTCATAGTTCCCGCCCGAGAATACCGCGCGTGGAAGCTTACATTCAACAAATTGGGAGGCTTGTATTTGAAGACTGCTAAAATACCAATCTGGGAATTCCATATTTTTAAATAGACATTTGTCCATACTGACATCTGTCATTTCGCAATTCAGTAACTCTGTTTCTACGAAACTGACCTCAGAAAAACGTGTTCCCGTGACGCCTGTTTCCTCGAACTTACATGACGTAAAACTACAACGTTCCAAACTTCCATTTAAAATTTTTAGTCCTATGAAATTACAATCTGACGCCATCAGTTTTTCTATTTTCCCATCAACAATAGCATTGACAAAATCAACCTCTGATAGAATGCAAGTTGAAAGCATTTCTCCGGAAATTTTCGCATTCGCAATACTCGTCTCCATGATTGTCGTAGCGCGAAAGTCTACATTTTTTATATTAGCACGCGAAAAATCCGGGCTGATAAACTGACAAGATAAAGCGGATACTCCGTCCAGGTCAGCGCCCTCAAATACACAAAATGCAAATTGAGATGAAGAGAAATTTACACCCCTAAGATTGCAACCAGAAAAATCCACGCCGGCAAAAGCGCAACCAGAAAAATTAAAACCTGAAAAATCACAATTAGACAAATCACGTTTTGTGAGCATTTTGGTTAAATATAGCTCTTCAAGAGCCTCCTCCTGTTCCTTTCTCAAAACCTGAAACCCTCTAGAATTGTGCGTCCTATATTTGCATCTCCAAACTCAACATCTTTGATATGTGCTTTTACAAAATCGGCTTCGAAAAAATTTACGCCTCGAGCATCCGAATTTATAAATTTGGAAAGCGTAAATGAGGAACTTCTGAAATCCGCCCCTCTAAAATCAACGTGATCTATAACTGCCCGCATAAAACGTATCTCACTTCCTGTTGCGGCGGCGAAAATAGCACCGTAAAGCTCAGTCTCACTAAAATCACAATTGTTCAAGCTTGCATTAGTAAAATTTGCGAAGGTAAATATACCGCCGCGAAAATTAGATGAACGAAGGTCCGACTCACGGAAATCGCTTTTATGAAAATTTGACTTTTCATGCACAGACGTTTCTTTGAAAGTTGAGACACGGAAGTCACACTCCTTGGCATCTACACCAACAAAAAGTGTTTTCTCGGCTTCCGTCTTGTGAAATTTAGATGAGGAGAGATCACAGTTGAAAAATGATGATTGATTTAGCTTAGCAGTCGAAAAGTCTGCCTTTTTTAAAGAACAATTAAAAAACTGGGCGGTTGTCAATGTACACCCGATGAAGCTAGGAGAATCTAATGCCATGTCCTTGAACTGAGTATCAGGTAATAACCCAAAAGCAAAAGACGTACTTTTCCCGGTTGCCTCATTAAAGTTTGCTTCATCGAGCGAGGCCTGATTAAAAGTGGTATTGTCCAAGGTAGTCTTTCCGAAATTTGTTTTTATCAAATTACCGCCGTCGAACCATGCATCTGTCAGATTAGCATGCGCGAAGCATGCCTCTTCACAATCAGCTCCAACAAAAGAGGCTCCAGATAAATCACACGACGTAAAATCTGCCTGGTATAACTTCGCGCCGGAAAAATCTATTCCGGATAAATCGGCGCCGGCAAAACTACCTCTTACCAACGAATCTTTCCGGGTCAAAGCCCCCGTCACTTCTTCTCGCACGTCTTCATTTTCGGCCGGGTTAATTCTATCGACCTCTGGAGTGCCACTCCCCATTTCTGCTCTAGCGCCCGCTTCTAATTCAGCGAAGGTTTCTTCGGCTTCACTAAAACCATATTCGGACAGCGGCATAGCGCGCTGGGCTGCCTCCTTGACGGCTTGGGGTGAATTTCCATCGTTTGCGATACGCGTCAACTCGGAGTTTAAAAGTTTAAGAATTTCCTGCGGCGTCTTAGGCGCTGTTCTGAGGGCGTTCGCCTTCAATTCGTTATAATCATGGCCAAAAAATGCGCAATGTTTTTTTAGCAGGTTCTCACCGGCGTCCACCTGGGCGTCAACATAATTTTGTACCATCAAAAAAGCACGTTCTGAGTTTGCGGTTGACAAGATATCCGCAGGTTTAATTTCCTTGCTGGTTTTTGCTTGCAAGCCTCGNAACTCCGCTTTTATTGCTGTCACATCTGGATCTTCGGCTATTTCCGCTGCTTTCTCTGCGAATGTCTCATAGTCAGTTTCACCAATTTTGTCTAACCCCTCATCTAAGCGAGCCTTCCATTTCCCCCAGACTGTATCGATCTGCGGTCTTCCATGTATGTCTACCGTCGGGTCACGCGGTTTAATTATATCAATCATTGGGTCTTTGGGTTCGACCCAGTTCAAAGGGTACAAATCGCTAAACTTCAAGTACGACTCTGCTGCCGTTTCAAAGTCACTTCTTTTATCCCGAACCTGTTTGTAATAATCACTGCCCCTAGGCGCATCGCTCTGCCATTCAAAAGCTGTTATCAATGATACGGCTTCATGAAAATCCATAGACTCGACCGGTATAGAACCACGATTGATGACAACGGCTAATTCAATTTCTGGCAATAAAACAACCGTGTCGGTTTTAAATTCGATTTCTTCAAAGCGTTCTTCGNCCTGCTGCCGATTAATTGTTAAAAAGCCGCGCGCCCTTATGCCGGGCAGCGTTACTGTTTGACGTGGCTGTTGCGGGTGCATGTTTTCCATGGAGAATGTCTCGCTCCCTGTAAAATATTTTTCTTGCTGTTGATCTACAGGCGCGGTCAGAAAATATTCCTCGTTGAAATCATTTGGCCAGGCCGGGAAATAAGCTTCGGCCCACGCCTGGTCATATGTCCCATAAAACTGTTGACGTTCGGGGAGCATTGGATCTCTGCCACAATAAAAAGCCGGGGGCACAATGTCTTCTGGCCTTCCGATAACGCTGTCCGGATACGTTACGCAGGGAAGTGGAAATTGGTCTGGGATATTTTTTGTAGGCCAGAAACCTTTTCCAATGGGGTTATCCTTAAATTCCGGCCCCCCAAACGCCCGAGATGGATCAATTCTCATAGCCTTAAAAGGTGACGCGTCAGAAATACGGATAGATGAATTTTTNGGTGCCATCCATTCCCTGTCACCTGTTAATCGCAGCGATTTTTTTGCTCCATCGACAGAGATAGATGTCAATAACTCCTGAACAGGATCGCCCGTTGGAGAAAATCCACTGCCAAAAGCCAACCATTCACCCCTTGGCTTTGGATCCCCATTACAAAGGGGTTGTGATCCTAAAATTTCTTGAACTTTTGGGATGGCGTCACTTTCTTGCATTGGTTCTTTTGGGTTAGAAAACGGAACAAAAGAAAGCACTGATACTATCAGGTCAATACGATCAGCTTTCATAAACGTTTTATAGAGAAGTGAAAACCGGGGGGCTTTAAAGATCTTCATCGATTTGTTTTTCTTAAAGCAAGCACCTGATAGAAATTATTCATAACCATAAATAGCATGCATCTACATTTTCAGTCTTCATCTACATCCTCCTCGGCGGCCGTCCAATCCTCTTTACCCGTAAGCAAGGCAGAAAACAACACTAGGGCTGTCGCCATGTCACCCAGTAACAAATTATTAAAAAGGTTTCCCATTCTATTCAAGTTCAATGCAGTATCGATTGCTTGAACGCCTATATTTGAAACACCCGCATCTGAAAGTTGTCTAAACGCTTCAGCTTTTCCATTGGTATTGTTTATCAAGGTTGTGAAATTATTTAATCGTTCCACATATTCAAGGTGCCGGTTTAGATTTGTCCCCACGAGGTCCGACGTTCTCAAAGTTTGGTTTGGGAAGATACTATTCCACTCGGCGCAGTAAGCAATTCTGCCGCTTAGCTCATCCAAGTTCCAATTTCGCGGGGATGGGGGATTGAACCACTGACTCACCTTCTGCAATCCGTCAGAGCCAATTATCCCAAAATCATTTTCTAAAATGGACTCTGTCAGATTCAGTTCGTCCCACATTTTAGCGGCATCAAAAGCGTCTGTTATTTCCGCCGCATCGAAATTTAGCTCTAAGGTTCGACTCTTGAAAGCACGATCCCACTCTATAGCACTTGTAAAATTGGTATTTGTTTCGTTTATTGCGCCCGTTAATTCAGCCAGTCGCTTTCCAAGGTTTCCGTCTGATTTTAAAAACGCATCGATCTTGTCTACCTGCTGGCTTGCACCTGGAATTGTTGGATTAGATCTATAATACTGTTTCAGCTGTTCAAGTGAGCTTTTTTGTCTACTTAATTTATCAAGCTCTTCGGCCGCGCCCTTAATGGTGTTTTGTAAAGCTTCGCTCAAGTTCAACGAACGCCACCCACTCGCAAAAATCTCATCGACGGATTGCATCGAAAGTTTTGATGGAAGAAGCTGATTTACGTTAGCTACATTTTCCAAATTCTCAAAAAATTTATCAAGAGGGCTTTCGCTGGCCGCAGCTTTAAGTTTCGTGCTTAAAGTTTTTGTTTTTTTCTTTGCAGCTTTTGCTGCAATTAGACTTGAAGCGGACGTGGCCGCAGCAGCCCCGGCACCAGCATTAGCGGCCGCTGCGGGGGGGGGTATAGTTGCTGGTGTTGGAGGATTAATGGTTTCTAGTCTACTGCTGTCGACTTCCACGGCTTTGATTTGGTTTGCGTTTGAACTATTGTAACTACTTGCCGAATGAAATTCGTTTTGACTAAAAACCATTTTTAAAAAGGCAAGATCTCCCTCTTTTGAAGTTGTCCAGGGGTCTGTTCGCCAAAAGTACCAGCTACTAGAGTACGGTTTAATGTGGCTTATGCTTAAATAATTTGTCTCTACCTCCAGAAAAATAGGCGTCGTAAAAGTTGCGTCTCCGCCTACAACACCTACTTTTACGTTTGCCGAAAAATCCATATCTAGCGTCAAGACCGGCATCGTAATATTCGTGCGGCCTCCTGCCTCCTTTCTTTCGCTTGCAGGCGCAGTCGCAGATATTTTTCCGTTTGTAGTTTCAAGATCATCAGGCGCTATTTTCCCGTAACCCTCCCAATTTGTCGTAGTCATCATATTATTGTAGCATGTTACGGCAGCCGTGAACTTCATCGACGGTTTTACATGGAATAGCTCTTTTGCAGCTCTATCAGTTTCAGTACTCATATTTCATTCTCGATTAGAGGCCACTCACAGTGGAAAATTCTTGTTTGTAAATAGAGGTGCTGCTATCAGAAAGAAAAATTGCAGCATCGGCCAGAGACGCCAGTTGGCGGACTGCGCTGAACTCACTTTGGTAGGCACTTGCGGTCATGTTTGCTAATTTATGAGAAAGGTTAATTTTCTTGTCCTGAAAAACATAGACAACCCAGTCGGTTTCGTCTCCCCCAACAGTATATTCATAACTCATATTATTGATGATATTTAGTCCCATTAATCCCCAATTCACTTCACCTCCCAAATCACAGGTTAAATTGAGAGCGGCGTTAACCTTAAACCTAGAACCCAAAGTGTAGTGACCCGCATCGCTAGTCGTATCATTTGGCCAAAACATCCCTGCGATCATGTCGCCCCATACCGTACTGTCATCATCTTCTTCGTGTTTTGCATTGTATTTCGCTGTTTCCTCGTCAGTCCAGGCGGCCTGCTCTTCTGCAGACATTTCTTCCCAGTTTTCGGGTGTGTCTGCAAGAACCGTCTCTAGCGATTTACCTGCCGGCGCCACAAGCGAGCCATACCCTACCTTTGCCTCATAATAAAAATCAAAACTTTGACTTTCATCAACGTCTTCGCCAATTTTCTCAACTATTTTCGCCTCCCTCTAACGCCCTCATTTTTGCAACAATCTTCTCATCAAAAGGGAGATCATCAGCCTCCTCAATATCTTCAGTGTTATTCTCTTTTTGGCGATTTATGAAGCGTAAGTGAAATGCCTCAGCAGCGGTGTGCAATACGTCTCTATGATCCTCGAGGGATATCGAATTCGATGACTGATAAGCTAAATTCTTTTCTGCAATCACCGTGGCTGATGCCACAGCATCTGCCATCAATCTAGCTGCCCCACCTTTTCCCACTGAAGTTTCAAACTCTGATTTCGTTTTGGTTTTTTCAGCCATTTGCTTTCTTGTCTATTTTAATGCTAAGTCGTCCTCGCATGAAGCGCTATTTTGTTGTGGAATGTTGTTCTAGACTGTTCGGTCCCCTGGACCCCCGATTTGGCTACAGCGAGGGCGGCCTGAGATGACCTTGCCACCGATTCACCAACCGCATTTCCGCGCGCTATTTGGCCAGCACCTTGCACTTTTAGCACACCGTAATTCTTAAACTCAGTCAAGCTTTCGAATCTTGGCCCAAAATAAACAAGATCACTACCAAAAAGAATTGGAGCCTCAAGATTAGCAGACATAGACGCCTGGAAGGTTATCCAAACACCCATGAACTTCATATTGTAATCACCTGCAATATTCATCGTCACCTCCGCAGCGACGTTGAAATACATGTGAAATCCTGAGTCATAGCTTTTTCTAGCAACTTCTATTATAGTGTTTTCGGCCATCTCTTGTAACTCTCGATCTATCTTGGACTAAAAAATAGTTCCGTTATTTCCTCTTTACATCGTCAGGACCTTCAGCCTCATACGAGAGTATACTGCCGCCAACCACAAAACGCACATCGCCCACGACATCCACTTTTAAGTTTCCACCAATATACAATGTATAGTCGTTTAATACATCCTCTACTTTGTCGTTTTTTGTCACTTCCACTGTATCTGTGGACGCCATCAAATAACGGCCCGCCACCATGTCGTCTCTTGTTCCAGCCGATGCAAAGACGACCCTCTCTGCCCCTTCCTGGTCATACATCAGCAATTGGTTGCCACCCGCGTCATGTATCCCGCTCACATACCTGAATTGTCCGTCCGTCTCAGTAATTTCTGAAATTTTATTTGTCTCGGTCGGATCAAAGAGAGCCTTTGACGCACTGTTGTAAAGGGAACCTGTTATCACCGGCCTATCTATGTCGCCGTCAAGGAATTCCACTAGCACCTCATCACCGACCCGAGGCAATATCTGCATGCCGTGATCGGCTCCTGCCCACCCCTGTGCAAGGCGGACACGGATCGCACGATTGTCGCTATCCCACTTGTAGCGAATCATGGGCCGAAACGTATCATCTACATCTATCGTTTCCCCAGAAGTCAATGTTGTCACGATTGCGGTCATCGGACTTTTAATCGTTGGTCTCGGTGTAATCGGAGCTGGAGAAAAATCATTTTCAATTGGCATCAAATCAAATGCATTTTTATAGACAGGAAGCCCTACCTGACTGCGTTCAAGGCTATGAACTGTTTGTCGAACCAACATAGTAGCACCAAGTAATTCCG
>PBOR01000032.1 GCA_002724395.1 Rhodospirillaceae bacterium
GGGTTTGTCTTTTATGAACTTTACGCGGAGAAAGAAGCAGAGGTCACGAGAGCGGCGCAAGCAACCCTCTCTTCGATAAATAAAACCGCGAAAATAAACCAATTTTTGGACTTAAGCCTCGACGCTCTTTCGTTAGCATCAATTTATTTTCTGGCGGCGATCGGTTTAGCAATAACCTTCGGGGTTATGCGCGTGATAAATATGGCCCACGGCGAATTTATAATGATTGGCGCATATACAGGTTATGTCACTCAGCTTTTCATTCCTAATTATACGCTCTCTTTGATGGTTGCCCTGCCACTAGCCTTCGTAATTACATTTTTAGTTGGTGTCTTAATGGAGCGTCTGGTCATACGTCACCTTATGGACAGGCCTTTAGAAACGCTCTTAGCTACATTTGGTATTTCTATCGCTTTTCAGCAATTGGCAAAAAATATTTTTGGTACTCAAGCGGTACCTCTGACATCCCCGTCATGGCTCGACGGTTCGTTAGTATTCAATGATATTGTATCAATCTCTTACATCAGAATAGCCATATTTGTGCTTGCTGCCATATTTTGCGCTTTTTTGCTGTACACATTAAATCGTACCCGTTTCGGCCTCGAAGTGCGCGCCGTTACGCAGAACCCCGAGATGGCTTCATCGATGGGTATAAATCCTGACCGTATCAACATGCTTACATTTGGTCTCGGGTCTGGCATCGCCGGCATAGCCGGCATTGCTATCGGATTGTTCGCGCAAGTTACGTCTGAAATTGGCAGCAATTATATTGTGCAGTCGTTTATGACGGTAGTTGTAGGTGGTGTGGGTAGCGTTATCGGGACCCTAGCAGGGGCCAGCATGATTGGTTCATTACAAAAAGCAATTGAATGGTTTAATCCGTCNAATACNTTAGCCGCGCAAACTTACATGATCATATTCATCATAATTTTTATCCAGTTTCGGCCCCGCGGTTTGATTGCGCTTAAAGGGCGAGCGGCGGGGGNCTAAATATGTTTTCTAAAACGCTACTTACAGATAACAAAAGCTCTCTTTTTCGCTCCAATCCGGACATTTTTATCGTTATATCAGTTCTGTCCGCCTTAGTACTCGTCACCACAATTTTATCGGAGGGNTTTGGGCTTGGATTNATATCCACAAGCTTCATCAAAATTCTNGGCAAGACACTTTGTTTATGTATGGTGGCCATTGCAATGGATTTAGTGTGGGGTTATTGCGGAATTTTGTCATTNGGCCACTTTGCGTTTTTTGGCCTAGGCGGATACATGCTCGGTATGTGGCTGATGTACGAGCGTACCAGAGATATCGTAGTCGCCTCACTCGCGAATAATCCCCTACCTTCCACTCCAGAAGAAATTACAGATGCCATTGGCACTCAAATTTTTGGGGTAGTGGGCGGGTCGGAATTACCAATAATTTGGTACTTTGCGGATAGNCTTTGGATCCAATTAGCTTTAGTAATTATAATTCCGGGGTCACTAGCTCTCGTATTTGGATGGCTTGCTTTTCGNTCAAGAGTTACCGGCGTTTATTTATCAATTTTAACACAGGCTATGACCTTAGCCCTCGCGCTTTACCTATTTCAAAACGATTCTGGACTTCGAGGAAATAACGGACTTTCAGGTCTACAAAATATCCCGGGCCTNACGGACATTNCACAATCTTTGATNTCGATTTGGTTTTTCTGGTCTTCTGCATTNGTTTTGGCGACTACTTACCTGTTGGGAAAGTGGTTAGTTTCTGGCAAGTTTGGCAGTATNATCAAGGCTATAAGAGATGATGAACCTAGGGTAAGGTTTCTCGGTTATAATGTAGAAGCATATAAACTTTTCGTATTTACACTTACAGCAATAATTGCGGCAATTTCTGGAGCACTTTATTACCCGCAGGCTGGGATTATTAATCCCGCTGAATTAGCGCCTATAGCTTCGATTTATCTCGCCGTTTGGGTCGCGATTGGTGGAAGAGGCCGAATATACGGGGCTGTTATAGGTGCGGCTGCTGTCTCACTTTTGTCATCGGCTTTTACAGGAGGGCAAGTNCCGAGTGTGTCATTAGGTTTCGTGACGTTGAATTGGGTGGATTGGTGGACAGTTTTTTTGGGTTTGGGATTTGTTTTGGTGACGCTTTATGCGCCGAAAGGCATTGGTGGATTGGTTGACCGTTTTTCACATCCGAGGGATTAGCCAATGAACTCTCTGCTAGAAGTCAGAGGTGTATCNGTGTCATTTGATGGGTATAAGGCAATCAANGAGTTGTCATTCGAAATTGGTGAGGGTGANTTACGGGCAATTATCGGACCGAATGGCGCAGGCAAAACTACCTTTATGGATATTATCACAGGAAAAACGAAGCCGTATACTGGTACGGTTCAGTGGGGTATACCCACGCAAAACTTGCTGAAAATGTCAGAGAGTAAAATAGCAAGCCTTGGGATCGGTAGAAAATTCCAACGTCCTACAATATTTGAAAATCAAACTGTCCTTAAAAATTTATTAATTTCTCTTAAAAAAAAACGTGATCCAATATCTGCTATTTTTTATCAAATTAATCCTATTGACCGTGAGCGGATTGATGAAATAGCTGCTGAGATAGGGCTTAAAGAATACCAAAATAAAGTAGCAGGCGAGTTGTCGCATGGCCAGAAACAATGGCTGGAAATAGGGATGCTTTTAGCTCAGGGGCCAAAGTTATTACTGATTGATGAACCTGCAGCTGGAATGACACCATCGGAGCGAGAACATACTACTGACCTTATAAAACGCACCGCTGGTAATCATGCTGTGGTTGTTGTCGAGCATGATATGCAGTTTGTTAGACGGCTTGATTGCCGAGTGACAGTTTTGCATGAAGGTTCCGTCCTCGCGGAAGGTAGTTATGAATTCGTTACGAACAATAAAGATGTCATAGATGTCTATTTAGGGCGATAGTATTAATGCTTCAAATTAGCGATGTTTGTCTCCACTACAAACAATCACAAATATTATTCAACGTAAGCTTATCAGTTGAAAAGGGTTCTATAAATTGTGTCATGGGAACAAATGGTGTTGGTAAAACGAGCTTATTGAAAGCGATTTCGGGAGTGCATCACCGGTCATCAGGTGCATATACCCTGGACGGGCAAAATATTAAAACTCCACCTCCACATATTTTAGCTGCCCTTGGCGTCGCCTACGTGCCTCAAGGTAGAATGATTTTTCCTTTTTTGACGGTTAAGGAAAACTTGGAAACTGGCTTTAATTGCGTCTCAAAGGCTAATCGCGTAGTAGCCGACGAAATCTTTGAGCTTTTTCCGGTACTGAAAGAAATGGAAAGCCGTCGTGGAGGTGACCTGTCAGGTGGTCAACAACAACAGCTTGCTTTTGGACGGGCTTTAATCACACGCCCAAAATTACTTTTACTAGACGAGCCCACGGAGGGAATTCAACCGAATATAATCAAGCAGATAAAGAAGGTGATATGTTACCTACGTGATCAGGGCGCTATGGGTATTATTTTGGTGGAGCAATACTTTGATTTTGCTTACGAATTGGCGGACTCTTTCGTTGTTCTCGAGCGCGGGCGCGTTACTTTAAGTGGGCATAAAAGTGAGTTCGCTAAAGATGAAATACTTGCTGAAGTAAGTGTGTAATCACTCCGCACGTTATGGTTCTGTTAAAGGTATGGGGCCCGGGTCGCTGAGCAAAGCAATACATTCGAACACAAGGAGTGTGCTCACCCGCATGAATGGTTCCGCAGTCGTGCATTACGGTCTACGTGACGGTTTTACCTGCCTGAAGAAGCTCGACCAACGAACACCGCTCAGAGTAATATTTCCAAAAGGGCCTAGAGGTTCTCCTCCAATTGCAGCGGTTACTTTGGTGTCTGGAGGATTGGTTGGGGGCGACCGCCTAAATATCGAAATTTTTGCTGACGACAAAACCACTTTAAGTGCCATTGGGCAATCGGCTGAGAAGGTATACCGATCTAATGGGCCCGATAGCGAAGTGGAAATATTTCTTGATGTTGGGAAAGATGCCTGGCTTGAGTGGCTGCCGCAAGAAACGATCCTGTTTGATGGCGCGCGGCTCAATCGCCGGACTGTCGCAAGGGTCCACCCTAATGGCCGCCTATTGGCAGGGGAATGCCTCGTTTTTGGGAGGCTTGCAAGCGGGGAGGTCATGACGCGAGGAAAAGTCCGGGATGCCTGGGAAGTCCGCGATACGGCGGAGCGGCTTGATTGGGCGGATACGCTTTTATTAGAAGGCGATATCCTTCGAACACTGGACACGCCGCCTGGTTTTGGTGGTGCTCGCGTTTATGCGACTGCTATTTACGTCGGTCCCGACGCGGCCGCAAATTTACATTATGCAAAGGATTTGGCGGGTAACGACCATGAAGTACGAAGCGGTGCCACATGTCGCGGCAATGTGCTTATCGCTAGGTGGCTCAGCGAGAATCCGCTCGCGCTTCGCAAGCGCTTCGAACGCTATTGGATTGAAATGCGAAAACGTACCGGTGGCCTCACGGAGAACCTGTCACGCCTCTGGTACGTCTGATGATTGGGGAGAAAGCTAAGTGAACC
Organism: Rhodospirillaceae bacterium; assembly: GCA_002724395.1. GTDB lineage: Bacteria > Pseudomonadota > Alphaproteobacteria > UBA8366 > UBA8366. The sequence continues at coordinate 4,565 of PBOR01000032.1, forward strand.
TCACACCGAGAGAGAAAGACAAACTGCTCGTCGCCATGGCGGCGATGGTCGCGCGGAAGCGATTGGAACGGGGCGTGAAACTCAACTACCCGGAAGCGGTGGCCCTNATCACCGATTACGTNGTCGAAGGNGCNCGTGACGGNNGTTCGGTAGCNGACTTNATGCGCGATGGAGCTGGCGTGATTACGCGCAGTCAAGTTATGCCAGGTATCGCGGAAATGCTGCATGAAATTCAGGTCGAAGCGACCTTTCCCGACGGCACTAAATTAGTGACCGTCCACGAACCGATCCGATAAGGGGAGCGCCATGATACCGGGTGAAGTGATTTGTAAGGCAGGTTCTTTGACCCTCAACGAGGGTCGTGAGACCAAGTCGTTGGTGGTCGCAAACACTGGCGATCGGCCGGTCCAGGTGGGCTCTCACTACCACTTTTACGAAGCCAACACCGCGCTGGAGTTTGACCGCGTTGCCGCGAAGGGGTTTCGCCTCGATATCCCAGCCGGGACAGCCGTGCGTTTCGAGCCGGGGCAGTCGCGCGAAGTTGCCTTGGTGAAATATGCCGGAACCGTGACAGTCTACGGCTTCAATGGCCTGATAAACGGAAAGGCGGAGGGCTAAACATGGCGTTCGAAATTGATCGCTCAGCTTATGCGGCGATGTTCGGCCCGACGACGGGTGACAAAGTCCGACTTGCGGATACGGACCTCTTCATCGAAGTCGAAGACGACAAGACTATCTACGGTGAGGAAGTGAAGTTTGGCGGCGGAAAGGTTATCCGCGACGGCATGGGCCAATCACAAGTGACACGCGAAGGCGGCGCCGTAGATACGGTGATCACCAACGTGCTGATCCTGGACCACTGGGGCATTATTAAAGCGGATATTGGCATTAAAGACGGCAAGATTGTTGGGATAGGCAAAGCCGGGAACCCAGATGTGCAGCCGGGTGTCGATATCATTGTTGGCCCGGGCACCGAAGCCATCGCCGGAGAGGGCCGCATCCTCACCGCCGGAGGTCTCGACGTNCATATTCACTTNATCTGTCCGCANCANATNGAGGANGCNTTGATGAGCGGTGTTACNACGATGATGGGCGGNGGCACGGGNCCNGCTGAAGGCACCAANGCCACCACCTGNACACCGGGGCCTTGGCATATTGGGCGTATGCTGCAAGCAGCNGAAGGATTGCCGATGAACCTCGGGTTTTTCGGNAAAGGCAATGCCACGTTACCAGNCGCCCTCGAGGAGCAAATCGCGGGTGGTGCCTGCGGTCTCAAGCTTCACGAGGACTGGGGCACGACACCGGCAGCAATCGATAATTGCCTGTCTGTTGCCGAGGAAACCGACGTTGCNGTGACGATCCACACCGACACCTTGAACGAATCNGGGTTCGTCGAGAACACGATCAAAGCGCTCAAGGGCCGCAATATCCATGCGTTCCATACAGAGGGGGCGGGGGGNGGCCACGCGCCGGATATCATCAAAGTTTGCGGGGAGGCGAATGTCTTGCCGTCTTCAACCAATCCAACACGACCGTTCACCGTCAATACGGTCGACGAGCATCTCGACATGCTGATGGTCTGCCATCACTTGGACGCCAATATCCCGGAGGACGTGGCTTTTGCCGAGAGCCGCATTCGACGCGAGACCATTGCGGCCGAAGACGTGCTGCACGATATGGGTGCGTTCAGCATTATCGCCTCGGACAGCCAAGCGATGGGCCGGGTCGGCGAAGTGGTTATCCGAACGTGGCAGACGGCGGACAAGATGCGGAAACAACGGGGCCGGTTGCGGGAAGAGACAGGTGATAACGATAATTTCCGCGCCAAGCGCTATATCGCGAAATACACNATCAACCCCGCGCTCGCGCACGGCGTNGCTGATTACGTGGGGTCGGTCGAGGTNGGGAAGTATGCTGATCTCGTGCTGTGGAAACCAATGTTCTTCGGCGTGAAACCGGACATCGTGCTCAAGTGCGGCACAATAGCGGCTGCCGCGATGGGCGATCCGAATGCATCGATCCCGACACCCCAGCCTATTCATTATCGCCCGATGTTCGGCGGCTTCGGGAAATCGCTCGCNGCAAGCCGTCTCACTTTNGTTTCCCAATTGGCNTGCGAGCGAGATGCCGCGGGAGCACTTGGCNTACAAAGCGCTGTGCTCCCGGCGACAGGAATTCGTGAGATCGGCAAGAAGCAGATGATATTGAACGACATGACACCGGACATGGAGGTCGATCCCGAAACCTATGAGGTTCGGGCGAACGGCGAATTGCTCACATGCGAACCATCGGAGGAACTCCCGATGGCACAACGCTACTTCTTGTTCTGATTATGCAGCGGGCNACGACATTCGNACCTGCGGGGCATTGGCCGGCCGAGGCGGNGGTCGGCACGGTCACACTCGACTATGATGACCGCCATCGTCGGCGGATGCGCCTCACCACTGACACCGGCACGGATTTCCTACTCGACCTTGAGCGGACAGCGCTACTGAAGGCGGGCGACGGCCTGGCCTTGGAAGACGGAGGTTGGATCTTGATCGCCGCNTCTGAAGAAAATGTCGTGGACGTCTATGGTGCCACCCACCGGGCGACGGCGCGTCTGGCGTGGCATCTCGGCAATCGGCATTTGCCGGTCCAGATCCTGGATGACGGCGGTATCCGCTTTCGCTACGACCATGTGATCGAAGAAATGGTGCAGGGCTTGGGTGGTGAGACCACCCGCAAGATGGCGCCGTTTACGCCGGAAGGTGGTGCGTATGCCGGCNACGGNCANGGCCATGNTCATCACCATCATCAGGGGCACAGTCATGAATGACGCGGCAACATCTCGCGATATATTGAGGTTGGCGGCGTGGTTATCCCCGGCCTTTCCGGTCGGCGCCTATACCTATTCCTCGGGTTTGGAATACACCGTCGAACGAGAGCTTGTGACGGATGCGCGAACCCTCGAACTGTGGATTGCCGAAATGATCCGTTTCGGCACGGGCCGCACGGAAGGCGGTTTCTTCGCACTTGCACATCGGGCCGCGAGTACGTCCGGATTTGAACGGCTCGGGGAGATTTTGGCGTGGTCAGACGCGATGCGGTCGACATCCGAGCTGGCGCTCGAGAGCGAAAGCCAAGGTGACGCCTTTCTGAAAACGGTACGGGCGGCTTGGCCACATGACGGATTGAACAGTCTGCACGCAATGTCTTGCGAGGCGGGTCGCAAGCCAGGTTATGCCGTCGCCGTCGGTGCGACGTGCGGATTTCATGGTGTGCCTCTCGTGGCCGGCCTCGCCGCGTTCCTGCAGGCCTTGGCAGCGAACCTGGTTTCCGCAGCGGTGAGGGCGGTACCACTCGGTCAGACCGATGGCCAACGCGTTATGTCGTCGCTTGAACAGGTTATTGAAGATCAAGCTCCTTTACTCGTGGATATCGAAATTGATGATCTTGGGGCCGCGACACCGACGGTCGATTGGGCCTCCATGCAACACGAAACCCAATACACAAGGTTATTCAGAACATGATGAACAATAATGGACCGCTCCGGGTCGGAATCGGTGGTCCGGTAGGCGCCGGCAAAACCTCTCTCACCGATGCGCTCTGCAAGGCAATGCGCGATAGGTATGATATAGCAGCGATCACCAATGATATTTACACGCGCGAAGATGCGGAGGCGCTCACGCGCAGCGGTGCGCTCGTGCCGGAGCGTATTATGGGCGTGGAAACTGGCGGATGCCCGCATACGGCGATCCGCGAGGACGCATCGATGAACCTTGCAGCCGTGGAAGACATGGTTGGTCGCTTTCCGAAGCTCGAGTTAATCTTCATTGAATCCGGTGGTGATAACCTCGCGGCGACGTTCTCGCCCGAATTGGCGGACATCACTTTGTATGTGATCGATGTTGCCGCCGGCGAGGAGATTCCACGCAAAGGTGGCCCGGGCATCACGCGATCCGACTTATTAATAATCAACAAGACCGACCTAGCGGAATTCGTCGGCGCCAGCCTTCCGGTTATGGATCGGGACGCAAAGAAAATGCGGGGCGTACGCCCCTTTTATTTCACTAATCTGAAAGCGGGTAAGGGCGTTGCGGAGATCGCAGAATTCATCATTGAGCTTGGTGGCCTGGAAAAGCGGGCTATCGGAACAATCGCAGCGGAGTAGAAGAGCCAGGAATGAAAACAATAATGAAATCGATCACGTTCTTCACCGCCGTTGGGATGCCCGGCTTGGCGCAGGCGCATGTCGGCACAGTGGCTCGCAAAATCTCCAAAAATGCGACGG
>PBOR01000033.1 GCA_002724395.1 Rhodospirillaceae bacterium
AATAAACCGCGACTGTCGCTATCCCCATGCGTTTTGCGGTCCGCATAACGCGGCACGCGATTTCCCCACGATTTGCGATCAACATCTTTGAAAACATCGCCAACTTGTCCAATAAACTAGTTTGGTTAAACGCTCTATCTGGAGACAAAAAATATCGTTCGTCTACTCTGTCTCCGCACTAAATACTCAGTCAGCCAAGGTCCCGTTTCCAAATGACGCCAATTACCTAACGCGTAAAAAGGATTTTATATCGATATTCTGTGATTGGAATACCCAATAGACTGATCACCACCGTGCGCCATCGCTAAGCTTAGAACCCTATCCAGGGCCAATTGCTTAGAGACCAATTAGATTACCTCTCTATTGTTTTAGAATACTTCGCTTTTATCTAAATAAAGCAGGTTCAAGCTTCCGCAACAACATCCGCAACCGCGTCCACTGCCCTGTTGACTTGGTCCATTGACACATCCAAGTGAGTTACTGCCCTCATCTCGTATTTGCTTTTTATCCCAATGCGGACACCACGTTCCAATAACCGTTCGTGAAAATCCTGAGCAGTGAGGCCTGTTTTCTTCAGATCAAAAAAAACCAAATTAGTTTCCACCGGCCACACATCAATCCCCGATACTCCCTCCATACCCTCCGCCAAACGCCTTGCAGACGCATGATCTTCGGCTAATCTTTGTATATTATTTTCAAGTGCGTAAATGCCCGCAGCGGCAATGACTCCTGATTGGCGCATCGCTCCGCCAAGACGTTGCTTCCAACCCCATGCTTGTTCTATGAAATCTTTAGATCCACAAAGGACAGCCCCCACTGGGCAACCCAACCCTTTACTAAGGTCAATCCATAGAGAGTCAAAGGGTGCCCCAAAATCGGATGCAGTTACATTGCTTGCTACGACGGCATTAAGCAAACGTGCTCCGTCCATATGCATAGCCAAACCGTGCCGCTTAGCAACATCAGCGACCTCACAGATCGTCTCCAATGGCCAAATCGACCCGCCGCCAGCATTCGAAGTTTGTTCTATCTCTATCATACTAGTTCGGGGAAAATTACGCTTGACCGAATTGATCGCCTCTTCGGCTTGCTCCGCTGTAAAAACACCACGAATACCATCAACGGCCCTAATTTGTGCCCCCGCCAGTGCGGCAGCGCCCCCAGATTCAGAATTTATAATGTGGGAAGTTTTATCTGCAATGATTTCATCACCAGGTTGGCAATGAACAATCATAGCTACCTGATTGCACATAGTCCCCGATGGCATAAAAACTGCAGCTTCCTTACCCGTCAACTCGGTTGCCAATTCACATAAACGATTTGCGCTTGGATCCTCGCCACGCTGCTCATCACCAACTTCCGCTGAGACCATCGCATGGCGCATCCCTTCGGATGGACGCGTCTGAGTATCACTGTGAAGGTCTACTTCAATAGTCATCATCAACTTCCTCTACTCGTCACCCTTTTTAAATATATCGAATAATCCCATCACATGCGCCACATGCAAAGCCAAAACACTCCCCCAACCCACCATTGGCAATAACACCCATTTACTCTCTGGATAAATGGATAGGTTACAAACTACCAGGATCAGCATACCCAACGCATATACTCCCAAATGAATAATAAAATATNGTAANTTGCNCTGCCCTNCNGGAGTTTNTAAATCGTTTTGCATACAAAACCTCTTAAAGCGGAATGTTGTCATGCTTTTTGAGAGGATTTTCTAGCTGTTTATTTGCCAACATTTTCAGCCCACGGCATATTCGAAAGCGGGTATTTCGTGGCATGATCACATCATCAATAAANCCATACCGCCCGGCCACAAGAGGATTNGAGAATTTCTCACGATATTCGTCTGTCCTTTCCTTAATTTTGGCCTTATCACCTATATCTTGTCGAAAAATAATTTCCACCGCGCCTTGCGGCCCCATGACGGCAATTTCCGCACTTGGCCAAGCATAATTCAAGTCACCCCGAAGATGTTTCGAGCTCATCACGTCATACGCTCCACCATAGGCTTTCCGTGTTATAACCGTCACCTTTGGAACAGTTGCCTCCGCATAGGCAAATAGTAACTTAGCACCATGTTTAATGATCCCTCCGTATTCCTGTGCAGTGCCGGGTAAAAATCCNGGAACGTCAACGAACGTTAAAATCGGAATATTGAAACAATCGCAAAACCGAACAAACCGGGCCGCTTTGCGTGACGACTCAATATCNAGACAACCAGCTAACACCATAGGCTGATTAGCAACTATCCCNACAGTAGTGCCAGCCATACGCGCAAATCCAGTTATTATGTTCTGCGCAAACTCTGATTGCGTTTCGANAAAATCACCTTCATCAACAACCTTTAAAACCAATTCTTGCATATCGTAAGGCTGAAGAACATCAACGGGTACGAGTGTATCGAGCGAGTTTTCCATCCTTTCAATAGGGTCGCTTGTTTCTTTAAGNGGCGGTTTTTCCCTATTTGACAGNGGTAGGAAATTCATNAATCGGCGAGNTTGAACCAAAGCCTCCACATCATTTTCAAATGCTAAATCAGCAACNCCTGATTNAACGGTATGNGTCGATGCACCGCCTAACCTCTCNGCGCTGACTTCCTCGTGGGTAACCGTTTTCACCACGTCTGGNCCCGTTACAAACATGTATGACGTATCTTTAACCATGAATATAAAATCCGTCATGGCTGGAGAGTAAACCGCACCTCCNGCGCATGGACCCATAATCACTGAAATTTGTGGGATCACTCCAGATGCCAAAACATTTCGTTGAAAAACATCGGCATAGCCTGCGAGCGACGCCACTCCCTCTTGAATGCGGGCTCCACCAGAATCATTCAGGCCAATAACCGGCGCCCCTACTTTCATTGCTTGGTCCATAATCTTACAAATCTTNCGCGCATGCGCAGCTGATAGTGAGCCACCAAAAACAGTAAAATCCTGACTAAACACAAAGACCAAACGCCCGTTAATACAGCCATGGCCAGTAACCACCCCATCCCCCGGTATTTTCTGGCCCGCCATATCAAAGTCTTGGCAATCATGTTCAACAAACATATCCCATTCTTCGAACGAGCCTTCGTCAAGNAGCACATCAATCCGTTCCCGTGCAGTCAACTTGCCTTTGGAGTGTTGTGTATCAGTGCGNCGTTTACCCCCACCCATTTGCGCNCGGTTGCGTATTTGATCGAGTTTCTGGATAATATCGCTCATATCTNTTTCCCTCTCATCCACATACCATCTACGTTTCTATAAGCCCAAGAAATCTGGCAGCATCACGGATTTCATGAGCGAGGCCTGCCAACCGCGCAGTAACATCTTCATCTTCGCCCCACTGCTCCTTNTGAAAAGTTTCATCTANCTGGCTCGCTGCGATACAGTATTCCACGTCAANTTCATCTTCCGCTAAGGCCAGCGCCAACGCTAGAGAACCACAAGACGCAGTNACTACACTCAGTCCTGTTAAGAANAAATCATCACGTTGACTTAGGATCTTATTAAACATACCCATACTGCTCTGCGGCTGCTCCACCGGCATAATACCAGATGTGACCANGAGTGGTGCGTCGAAATTAGATTCTACCCAGTCCAAAATTGGTTGCCACACTTGATGCTGTCGTTCCCTCAGCTCGTCCGGCCCTTCTGCTCGGTAGCATAAGAGATCCGTCGACGCATAACTCACCAAGGTTTCAACCACAAGGTCTCGATTTTTAGGAGTTTGATCTATTGCGGTTGTAGCTAATTGCATAGTCGGCATAGTTTCCGCATTGATTGTGTCGCCCTGAGCTTGCCATTCGCCACAAATCAAACACGCAAGCGACCAGGTGGGAACCACTAAGTCAGACTTAGCTGGCGTCTTGACCGGATGGTCGTCAAGAACAACGCCAAANCCATTGCCAAACGCAACTATACCCGCCTCTTCATAGAAGCGTTTCATTACCGCCATTTTCTAGAAAACCCNATGTGATCANAAATNGCTACTAAAGGGGTTTCAACCATTTCCGGAGCACCGTACNAATTAAAAAAGTCAACGAAAATACGATGGTTGCAAAAATGTTGCGAAAATACTTCACGGTAACCTCCACAAGGCTCGCAGAGCGGGCTGCAACTCCGCACAATCCTNTGCAATAATTCTAGCTCCGGCTTCCTTTAACTCGCCAGTGTCATGGTATCCCCAACTAACGCCGATAGCAGTCACTAACGCTTCTTTTGCCATTATCATATCGTATATCGTATCACCAATCATTGCTGTCTTTTCAGCTATCGTTTGGACCTCATCAATCGCATCGAGNAGAATATCTGGATTGGGTTTACCCGGGCCGTCGTCGGCGGTTTTCAANACGCAAAATAATTCGCTCAAGNTATGACGTTCCAGGGTNCGTAAAAGNCCTCTCCGGGACTTACCAGTTGCTATACCAAGCGAGAATCCCAGACTGACNAAATCATTTAGGCAGTCTCGAATACCCGGATAAAGCGGCTCTGTATACTCTGGTTCATCTCGAAATCTACTAAACGAATCAATATATGCCTGAACCAAACGGTTCACCTCGACTTCACAATCACGTGGCATAAGTTTTTGAATGGCTTCTTCTAACTTTAACCCAACTATTCGCCGGATTGAAATTGCAGGTGGTGGCTCAAGATCGCAACTCCGCCAAGCTTCGCACATAGCTGTTACAATATTATGCCCGCTATCTATAAGGGTACCGTCGCAGTCAAATATGACCAAATACGGGTTCGAGGTGTTCATATTTATCCAGCTACTTACCGCTAAAAGGGTCTTCGATTGCTATGTTTCCATCGAGCTCGAAAAACTCCCAACTTGCCAACATATGGTCGGTCAACGGAGCCGTAACGCTAAATTCGTGAGCTTTCGTGGGATGTAAAAACTCAATTCGACGAGCATGAAGGTGCATTCTTCTGGCAATATCTACTCCGTCTAGAAAAGCCTTCTCACCACCATACTTTCCATCTCCAATAATAGGGTGCCCTATAGCAGCAAGATGCGCACGCAATTGATGGGTTCGGCCTGTTTCGGGAAACAGGACCAGCCACGAACATTTTCGAGCAGCACACTCAATAACAGCATAACGGGTCGTAGCATGTTTTCCGTTACGCTCATCTACCAAAACCCGCTCCTGTCCACGCCTACCGGCTTTAATCAACGGCAGGTCTATTTCGCCTTGGCGTGGACTGGGAACTCCCGCAACTAGCGCCCAATATTGTTTTCGGATGTCGCTCCGCTGAAATTGTTTTCCCAAATGTTCTGCCACTCGGACCGAGCGAGCTACTAATAGCACTCCGCTAGTATCCTTATCCAGTCGATGTACTAATTTTGGACGATCCATACCAGCACTAACCAAGCCAGCCAACAATCCGTCCAAATGACGCTTTGTACCGCTACCGCCCTGAACCGCTAACCCAGATGGTTTATTTAACGCAAAAACCGATTCATCTTTAAAAAGAACCAAATTTTTAACGAATGAACAATCATCTTCGCATACGGTTTGATTTAGTCCAGATCTAGTTCTTTCTGCATCCAATGGCGGAATTCTGATGACCTGACCTAATCGAAGACGGCTGCTACCTTTTGCCCTTTTGCCGTCGACTCTAACTTGGCCGGTACGTAATAGTTTTTGCAGGCGACCATGAGAAAGCCCGTCGTAATGACGCTGAAACCAGCGATCCAGACGCAGGTCAATATCTTCGACGCCCACTTCACATTGAGAAACACCGCTCATGAATAGGCAGACCTAATTAACGCGATACCGCAAAATAATGCGCCGATTGAAAATGCTACGGACGCCGCGATATAAAATGCGGCTCTAAAAAAAGCACCTCTTTCATATAGAAGGGCCACATCCAACGAGAATGAAGAGAACGTTGTGAACGCGCCGCAAAAACCCACAATAATCAACGCACGAAGCGTCGGCGACGGCTCCCATGCCACTGACGATAACTCGGCAAAAATGCCAAGAACAAACGAGCCAAGCACATTGACCGTCAACACCCCATAAGGAAAGCCCAAGCCTAACCACAGCACAGATTGCTGTGTTATGAAATATCTAGCCAAAGCACCAAAAGCACCGCCCGCGGCAATTGCCAAGAATAGCTTCATAGACAGTACGCCACTTTCCGTTCATAAAGACGGTTTTTCTTAAAGCGCATCCCCACCGGTTTCACCGGTACGAATGCGAACTGCACTTTTAAGATCAGTTACAAATATTTTGCCATCGCCGATATCACCTGTTTGGGCGGTCTCACGGACCGCTTCCACAAGTTGATCAACCAATTTACTGTCGACGGCAATTTCTATTTTCACTTTTGGCACAAAATTTACTGCGTACTCCGCGCCGCGGTAAATTTCAGTTTGCCCTTTTTGACGACCAAACCCCTTCACCTCGGACACGGTCATACCCTCTACGCCCAGTGACGATAGGGCTTCTCGTACAGAGTCTAATTTGAAAGGCTTGATGATCGCTGTAATTAGTTTCATCTTCCTTTTCCTTTCTTCTAGTTGTAGCCACGCTCACCATGCTCGGAGAGATCTAAACCATCTGTTTCCGCCTCATCATCAACCCTCAAGCCAACTAATGCGGAAACAATTTTGATAATTACAATAGTTCCAATAATACTCCAGATGACGGTAGCGGCCGTGCCTGTCATTTGAACAACGAACTGGGTCCCCATGGTCATTCCCTTGGCATAACCCATACCGCCCAAATCAGGAGAAGCAAAGACTGCCACAAGCAGAATTCCGAGTATGCCACCCACGCCGTGCACAGCAAACACATCTAATGAGTCGTCTATTTTTAAGCTTCGTTTTACAAGTGTCACCCCGTAATAACAAACGATACCAGCCGAAATGCCATAAACGAGTGCCCCTAATGGGCCAACAAAACCTGATGCCGGCGTAATCGTTGCTAATCCGGCTACCATTCCAGTAACAATACCAACCAAACTCGGCTTACCGAACTTAATCCATTCGATAGTCATCCAAGTTAAAGAAGCTGCAGCAGCAGAGACATGGGTAACCAACATAGCCATACCTGCGCCCTCATTGGCAGCCAACGCAGACCCAGCGTTAAAGCCAAACCAACCGACCCAAAGCATACACGCACCCATCATCGTCATTGCCGGGCGATGTGGTGGGCTCAGCTCATCGGGATAACCTTTGCGAGCACCCAACATAGCTGCGAGAACTAACGCGGAAACGCCAGCCGTCGCATGAACAACGAGCCCACCAGCAAAATCCATGACGTTTTTGTCAGCAAGCCATCCACCGCCCCAAACCCAATGACAAACCGGTGCGTAAACAACAACTATCCAAATCACGCAAAATAATATAACGGCGCTGAACTTAATGCGCTCAACAAATGCACCGACGATAAGCGCGGGGGTAATAATTGCGAATGTCATCTGAAACATAAAAAAGACTGTTTCCGGAATATCGCCACTTATTGTCGAGGCCCCAACTCCAGAGAGAAAGGCTTTCCCCAGTCCCCCCATATAGGCGTTAAGGTTTCCCCCATTATCGAAGGCCAGACTGTAAACACAGACCAGCCACATCACTGACATCAGGCAAGCGATTGTAAAACAGTGCATCAAAACCGAGAGAACATTATTGGACCTAACCAATCCGCCATAAAACAAAGCCAGTCCGGGTAAAGTCATAAACAAAACTAGAGCCGTAGATGTCAAAACCCACGCAGTATTAGCACCACTCAATTGCGGGTCTGCGGCAAACGCTGCGCCGGGAAGCAGTGCGCCTGCACCAACAGTTAAAATCCCAGCAATACAGCGCCCTAATGAATAAAAGAACATAAAGAACCCTCCCACGGGCAGCAAAACCCGATCCGACTGATTTCCCCAAACCAGTGACCGCATCCCAAATCTTAATCACCCAACGGTCTCTAGCAACTAATCCAATTGATCATAACCCGGCTTTCACGAAGAGCAAAGGATTGTAATGCTTCCATCAAAGTTTGTCGTTCTTGTTTGCCGTAACCGTTGCCAGTAATCCAATCGCTTAGTTAGTTCACGCTCGAAACCCCGTTCCATTGGATGACAGAAGACCACTCAATCAACGGGACCCGGAAAATAGTTCTGACCTGAAAAACTATCCTCCACGCCATAGTCGTATTGGTAATCCCTGCCATGGTTCAATTCATCCATTAAAGCTATTGGCGCATTCAAAATAGGCTTATCTGATGCAACAGAGCTAGTTTCCTTCGCAATTTCCGCAGAGGCCTTCGCTAAATAAGCCGCATTTAGCTTCGCGCCATACCTAGAAAATAACCGCTTGTGCTATAGCCAATTAACCTTGAGGAGTGCCACGCCCGGTTCGGCTAAGCGAATATCTTCATACTCAAATCGTGATAAACGCCGAGGGATAAAACGCTGGTCCTCGCTACTTACTTACATACGCGCAAGTCAATATAGAGCCCCATCCGCGTCAGAGCTGCGTAATGCTTTATGCAATGCACTTCTAAGGTTTTAATAGCTATCTTGAGAATTATCTTATACCGATGTCCGCCTCCACACCGCATTTGCCAGGTCATCGAACAAACCTTGATCTACGTCCATGATCAATAGTTCCTCTTACTCTAACCAATTCTCTTTCGTAGTTTGTTTTTGCCCCGGCGGATATCTATTATCCAGGGCTGCGACTCATCGCGAAGTAAGCGCTCCATATCCTTCACACGCTTAACCGACTTACCGTTTATCTGGACAAACACATCACCTGGTTTAAATCCTAACCGAATTGCTGGCGAACTACGTTTGACAGCGATAACCAATACTCCAGCGAAGCTTCCTCTTAAATTATTTTCTTCAAGAACGGCCGGCGACAAATTTACAACCTTGAGGCCGGAGAAAGGATTACGTCCCCCTATTACTGTTTCGTTCCTGAGTGGTTTTTCAGGAGGTGCAATTAACTTAAACCGAACAGGTTTAGTAATTCCCCGGCGCAACACACTTAACTCGACCGATTTTCCTATGGGCCTTGCCGCTAAGCGAAATCTAAGTGCGTACTCATCTTCAACTGCAAACTTTTCGATTTTGGTAATCACATCACCCCGTTTGATACCGGCATTATCTGCGGGACCACCCGGATAAACATTTTCCACCAATACCCCTGTCGGCCTATTTAGTCCAAGCCCTTCGGCCATATCAGCTGTAACGGACGTGCCACTTAACGATAACCAGGGTCGCACCAGCGGCTGACCCGACACCGCGCTTTGCACTACCGTCTGCACCATATTACTTGGAACGGCAAACCCTATACCAACAGAACCACCGCCACGTTGCGAAAAAATCGCAGTATTTATTCCGATAAGGCGTCCTTGCAAATCAACTAAAGCGCCGCCTGAATTTCCGGGATTGATCGCCGCATCTGTTTGGATAAACGAACGAAAATCCGACACACCCACATTGGTCCGAGCCAGGGCAGAGATAATACCGCTGGTCACTGTCTGACCGACCCCATAAGGGTTACCGATCGCTATCACCAAATCCCCAACCTCTAATTCGTCAGCATCTCCAAAGGATGCGGTAGGCAAAGGTTCTTTACCGGTTTGAATACGAAGGACCGCAAGGTCAGTCTTTTCATCAGCCAACAAGATTTTAGCATCAAATTCGCGTCGATCCGGAAGAACCACTGTCACATGCCGGGCGTTTTTGATTACGTGATTATTAGTTACAACCACACCGCCTTTACCAACAATGACACCAGAACCTAGTGATTTTTCTATGCGCTTTCGTGAACCACCAAAAGGTACCCCGTCGCCAAAGAAATGACGGAAAAACGGATCATCAAAAAGCGGCTGAGTGCGGCGTTGCCGGATAACCTTAGCATATATATTAACTACAGCCGGCGCTACCTGTCGTACAACGGGTGCAAATGACATGATCACTTGCTGCTTATTTTCCGGCAGCACCTTAGTTTGAGCCATTGGCGATTGGCAAAAGACAATAACCGCTAGTAGCAATAAGCAAGAACTAGAAAAATTTCTCAAACCCGTAAAAGTCATAACTGCTGTTCCATCTCTCGACGTATAGAGAACAAGTCGCAAAAAAAGCCGGCCTCGCGGACCGGCTTTTCATATTTCTGGCGAATTTGATTATCCTTCTTCCGACATATCCGGATCCATTTCCTGTATCGGACCAGAATCCTGACCCTTAGCCTCCTGATCGCGATCTACGAGTTCAATCACCGCCATTGGCGCGGAATCGCCATATCGAAATCCCGCCTTCAGAACACGTGTATATCCCCCTGAACGCTCCTCATAACGCGGGCCAAGTGTTTCGAATAGCTTTACCGTAGTAGAATCATCGCGCAACATCGCGAAGGCGCGGCGACGGTCATGCAGACTTCCCTTTTTACCCAGTGTGATTAGCTTGTCGACAATCGGCTTTAATTCTTTCGCTTTTGGTAAAGTCGTAGTTATCTGCTCATGCTTGATCAAGGCCGCTGCCATATTCGAAAACATAGCTCGCCGATGCTGTGATTTACGGTTGAGCTTGCGCCCACTCATACGGTGCCGCATGAATCTTACTCCTTAAGTCCGGGTAGTACCGTTTAACTAAAACGGCTCCTCGAGTTTCTTTGCCATATCCTCTATATTGTCTGGTGGCCAATTTACTACTTCCATGCCGAGATGAAGGCCCATTTGCGTTAGCACCTCTTTGATTTCATTGAGCGACTTGCGCCCAAAATTAGGTGTGCGCAGCATTTCTGCTTCTGACTTTTGGACGAGATCACCAATATAAACGATATTGTCGTTCTTCAAGCAATTTGCGGATCTAACAGATAGTTCCAACTCGTCAACCTTGCGCAATAAATTTTTGTTAAACGGCAGTTCCGATGGTGCTTCTTCTTGGACTTGGACAGTTGGTTCCTCGAAATTGATAAATAGTTGTAACTGATCCTGCAGAATACGCGCAGCTAGAGCGACCGCATCATCAGGGGTAACCGTACCGTTAGTCTCAAGTTCCATGGACAATTTGTCATAGTCGGTAACCTGTCCAACCCGGCTATTCTCAACCTTGTAAGACACCTTGCGGACGGGACTAAATATAGAATCGACCGGTATGAGTCCAATAGGGGCATCTGCCGGCCGGTTCATCGCAGCAGGCAAATATCCTTTACCGGTTTCAACCGTTAATTCCATATTGATGCTGGCATCACGATCAAGCGTACAAATCACCAAGTCTGGATTCATAACTTCAATATCGTGTCCGGTATCAATTTGGGCGGCCGTAACTGGGCCAGGGCCCGTTGCCGATAGTGCCATCCGCTTTGGACCCTCGTTGTGCAATTGCAGCGCCAATGCTTTCACGTTAAGCACAATATCGGTCACATCTTCCTGTACACCTAGAATTGATGAGAATTCGTGAAGAACACCTTCAATTTGAATTGATGTGACTGCAGCCCCTTGTAATGACGATAACAATACACGACGCAGCGCATTACCAAGCGTCAGTCCAAAGCCTCGCTCAAGTGGTTCGGCTTCGACGGTCGCGCTTCGCGCCGTATCCGTCCCTGCCTCAATATTCAACTTAGTCGGTTTAATTAATGCTTGCCAATTTTTTTGGATCACGTCCGTGCCCTCATATATTCGCGTTTAACCCATAGCCGCAGTGTGTCGGCTATTTCGGCACTGAATTTAGTCAGCACCATCTTTGATTCTATTAGACTCTCCGGCGTTTAGGAGGTCGGCAACCGTTATGCGGCACAGGAGTCACATCCTTAATAGCCGTAACAGTAAGACCAACGCTTTGCAGCGCTCGTAATGCCGATTCCCGGCCAGAACCCGGGCCCTTGACCAGCACTTCAAGCGTTTTTACACCATGATCCATAGCCTTCTTACCACAATCTTCCGCCGCGACTTGGGCCGCGTAAGGAGTCGATTTACGAGAGCCACGAAACCCCATACCGCCCGCAGACGACCAAGCAATAGTATTACCCTGCACATCTGCAATGGTAATCATGGTGTTATTAAAAGTTGCATTCACATGGGCAATACCCGATGTGATGTTCTTACGCTCGCGTCTACGAACGCGCGGTGCCGCTGCTTTAGCCATGTTAAATCAGACCTTCTTTTTACCGGCAATCGGCCGTGCCGGACCTTTGCGGGTCCGGGCGTTTGTATTTGTTCTTTGACCGCGAACCGGAAGCCCTTTGCGATGCCGCAATCCACGATAAGTGCCCAAATCCATCAGACGCTTAATATTCATCGCCGTTTCACGGCGCAGATCGCCTTCGACAATATAGTCACGACCGATCGTTTCACGAATGTTTATCACTTCCTGCTCAGTCAATTCATTGACCCTACGTTCATAACTGATATTACATTTTTGACATATCTCAGTAGCCCTAGTGCGCCCTATACCGAATATATAGGACAACGCAATCTCAACTCGTTTTTGCGTCGGAATATTTACACCTGCTATACGCGCCACAATTTTATCCTCGTAACATCCTGTTAAATTATAAAATCCGCTGAACTTCAGCGCTACTGATTATCGCTTTAAAGCGATACTACATAACCATTTTGACTGACTGCTATTCCAAATCCACACTGGCCGGTAAATTCCACCTCCAGCCTGAAAGCCGCGGGATTATAAGGGAACATTGCATTCTGTCAATTACTCTAAATTTGAGAAACTATTGTTTCAATTGCGTCTGTAACCTGATGCACTTCACGCATCCCGTCTACCCTCCACAACAACCCTCGTGCCTCATAAAACGGAATAATTGGTGCTGTCCATTCGTAATATGCCGAAAGTCTATTTTTTAAAACTTCAACTCTATCATCAGACCGCACCTTTCCGTCGACCGCCTCCTTTGCACGCTGTTCAATACGCGATATCAAAATAACATCATCTACTTCCAACATTATGACCGCATCTACTGCTCTCTCTGCCTCAGATAAGATCTTATCAAGAGCGTTAGCTTGCGCAATGGTGCGCGGAAATCCATCAAAAACTACACCATTTTTACAATCCGGTTCCGCTAGCCTCCTTTCCAACACCTCAAGCACTAAATCATCGGAAATTAATTTACCGGCCGCCATGGTATTTTTTATCGTTTTACCTAGTAAACTTTCTGATACCACTGCCTCGCGCAATATCTCTCCCGTCGATACTTGAACCAATCCATGACGTGCTTCTAATCGTTTTGCTTGGGTACCCTTTCCGGATCCGGGTGGCCCAAGCAGAATGATCTTCATCCGCGGCGCCCTCGAAGTTTTGATTTTTTTATAAGCCCTTCATATTGGTGCGCTAACATGTGCGAATGAACTTGGCCTACGGTGTCCATCGTTACACTCACCACAATCAACAAACTGGTACCACCAAAATAAAACGGCACCGAGAATTGCGAGATCAGCCACTCCGGAATAATACAAATAATGACTAAATAGGTAGCGCCGATAACGGTCAGCCTTGTCAGCACATGATCCAAATAGTTTGCCGTATTCTTTCCCGGCCGAATACCAGGGACAAACCCACCATGTTGACGCAAATTTTCTGCTGTTTCCTCTGGGTTAAAGACAATCGCTGTATAAAAAAATGTGAAGAAAACAATGAACAACACATAGAGCCCAATAAATCCAGGCTGCCCACGACCGAGTAATGCAATAATTGTATTAAGCCACTCTGGTCCCGAATTGCCTGCAAATTGAAAAATCGACAACGGTAATAGCAATATAGAACTAGCAAAAATCGGCGGAATAACACCCGGTGTATTGATTTTCAAAGGTATATGCGAGGATTCGCCGCCAAACATCCGTTGGCCAACTTGGCGTTTTGGATATTGAACCACAATTCTTCGCTGAGCCCGTTCAACGAATACAATCACCGTGATAACTATAATGGCCAGAACCAGAATACCAATGATAATTGGCGCAGAGAGAACACCACGGCGCCCTAGATCCATTGTAGCGGCCAATGCAGATGGTAACTCGGCAACGATACCGGCGAAAATGATCAGCGAAATACCGTTACCAACACCCCGTTGAGTCACTTGCTCACCCAGCCACATTAGAAAAATTGTGCCGCCAACTAGCGAAATCACCGTTGTTGCACGAAAAAAGAAACCTGGCGCTAAAACTGCCGCTCCAGAGGCAGAAACGATCCCTTCCACACCGACAGAAAGACCATAGGCTTGGAAAGTTGCAAGGACGACTGTACCGTAACGCGTATATTGATTTAGTTTCTTCCGACCGGACTCACCTTCTTTCTTCATAGCTTCGAGTTTCGGCACGGTTGATTGCAACAACTGCATAATAATTGCTGCTGAAATATAGGGCATGATATTGAGCGCAAATATGCTCATCCGCCCCAACGCCCCACCGGTAAACAGATCCATCATATCTGTTATGCCGCCGGCTCCTTGCGCAAAAATATCCCGAATTACTGCTGGGTCGATACCAGGTAAAGGAATATAAGTCCCGAGACGATAAATAACCAAAGCGCCTAAGGTAAACCAAATACGCTTTTTCAATTCCGTCGCCTTATTAAAAGCTCCGAAGTTAAAGTTTGCAGCAAGTTGTTCTGCGGCTGATGCCATAATCAGGTTCTCGGTCTAAAGAGAGTTTAGCTTTGGCAACTCTACTCTTTTGTAGCCTTATCCTCTCCAGCTTCGGGTTCAGATGAATCGTTGGTTCTCGTTTGTCTTTTTGCTACAGCTTTAGCCCTGCGCTCAGCTTTTTTTCCCAATTTTGGTGATGGATCTTTCACTGTAGGCAGAACAACTTCTCCGCCTGCTGCTTCAATCGCGGCAACAGCGGACTTACTCGCACCTGCTATATCCAAGGTAAGCTTCGCTTCCAATTCACCGTTGCCTAATATGCGAACACCATCCTTTATTCGCCGAATAACACCGGCCTTTACAAGTGCCGCACCATCAATAGTTTTACTTGCATCCAGTTTCCCAGCATCAATTGCCTTCTGTAGCCGTTCCAAAGACACTTCAACGTATTTCTTTCGAAAGATATTGGTAAAACCACGTTTCGGTAGTCGGCGATAAAGAGGCATTTGTCCGCCTTCAAAGCCTTTGATAGATACACCACTGCGGGATTTCTGACCTTTTTGACCTTTACCGGAGGTTTTGCCTTTACCCGACCCTTCGCCACGCCCTACTCGTTTGCGGGAGCTACGGGCACCTTGGTTATCGGAAAGTTTATTCAGTTCCATTTTATTGGCCTCACAATATCGAATAAGCTGGCGTTAGCCCACATCATCAACCCGTACAAGATGTTTCACTTTATTTAACATGCCGCGCACCGATGGAGTATCTTCAAGCTCACGGGTCTTATTCATTTTGTTTAGGCCAAGCCCAATCAAAGTAGCTCGCTGATCAGCCTCGCGCCGAATGGGACTACCCGTCTGTGTTACCCGCACTTTTTTTATTACATTAACCATTGGCCGCATCCTTGACCGAATCACCTCCACCTCGACGCCCAACAATTTCGCCAACTTTTTTACCACGTTTACCAGCGATGTGACGGGGTGAGGAGCACTTCGACAACGCATCAAACGTCGCCTTGATCATGTTGTGGCCATTGGCACTACCAACAGATTTTGCTACGACGTCCTGCATGCCAAGTGCTTCAAAAACCGCACGCATCGGACCACCAGCTATAATACCTGTACCCGGGGGTGCATTACGCACAACCACACGACCTGCTCCAAAACGGCCACGCACATCGTGATGTAAAGTTCGACCTTCACGCAATGGAACACGAACTAACTTCTTACGAGCACTTTCAGTCGCCTTGCGGATCGCTTCTGGCACTTCACGCGCCTTACCCAATCCATGGCCAACACGGCCCTTACCATCTCCTACGACGACAACTGCCGAAAACGCGAAACGACGTCCGCCTTTGACCACTTTTGCAACACGGTTGATACCAACCAATTTTTCAATCAGCTCAGGCTGATCGTTCTGGTCGTCTCGGCCCCGTCCGCGGCCTCGGCCCCTACCTTGTGGTTCCCGTGCCATATTCTCTGAACTCCCTTAAAACGCCAATCCGCCTTCGCGCGCAGCTTCGGCTAATGCCTTAACACGCCCGTGATAGGCATAACCTCCACGATCAAATACAACCACCGACACGCCAACCTTTGTGGCTCGCTCGGCAATCAATTTACCCACTGCACCGGCCGCATCTTTATTACCACCAGCTTTCAACTTCTCACGCAAAACCTTATCGGTAGAAGAAGCGGCGGCAACTGTAACACCACTCTCATCATCGATGACCTGTGCATAAATGTTCAGATTCGAACGAAATATGGACAACCGCAGCTTACCCTTGGCGCTACGACGTAGATTATAACGGTTTCGTCTTTTTCGCCGATTAAATAGTCTTTTTGAGCTCAACATCCCATTCGCCCTCTACTTCTTCTTACCTTCTTTGCGCAGAATGTATTCATCAGAATAATGAATCCCCTTACCTTTATAAGGTTCAGGAGTCCGGAAACTTCGGATCTTACTTGCGACCTGCCCAACTTGTTGTTTACTAGCTCCACTAACTGTAATCACTCCATCGCGATCGCCTTCGAGCGCTATATTTACACCCTCGGGAATGGGAAAATCGATATCGTGGCTATAACCTAGCTGCAAATTCAAGACCTTGCCTTTGACCTGAGCGCGGTAACCAACACCATTGATTTCGAGCTTTTTCGAAAATCCGTCAGTAACTCCGCGCAACGCATTGTAAACCAAGCTGCGGGTCGTCCCCCAGAGGGAACGTGCGCGCTTGCTGTCATCTACCGGCGTCACGGTAACCTTTCCATTCTCCAACGAAACGTTAACAGCGTCAGTCAACGTAACCGTTTGCTCGCCCAACTTACCTTTTGCAATCAACAAACCGCTGGCAATCGAGACATCGACGCCATCAGGTACCAAAACAGGGGTTTTACCTATACGCGACATAATGCTTCTCCTTTAAAATGCCGCTTAAAATACTTGGCACAGGACTTCGCCACCGACATTTTGCTCGCGGGCTTCAGCGTCAGACAGAACACCACGAGGTGTCGAAAGAATAGAAATACCGAGACCATTATAAACCCGCCGCAAATCCTTAATACCGGAATAAATGCGACGACCCGGCGTCGATACACGAGAAATTTCACGAATAACAGGCTCACCATCGTGATATTTGAGCTCAATTGTTAACTCTTGAATACCAGCGCGCAGTTCAGCCCAACTAAAACCTCGAATATAGCCCTCTCGCTCCAACGCGCCGAGCACATTAGCTCGTAACTTGGAAGCAGGACAGATAACAGTCGACGAATTATTATGCTGACCGTTTCGAATGCGGGTCAACATATCGCCCAAAGGATCGCTCATTGTCATGGAGGCGTTCTCCTACCAGCTTGACTTTACTATCCCAGGCAGTTGCCCGGATGATGCGAGATCCCGCAAAGCAATGCGGGACATTTGATATTTTCGATGAAAACCGCGCGGACGACCGGTAAGTTCACAACGGTTGCGAATACGGGCCGGCGCAGAATTACGCGGTAGCTGAGACAGTTTCAGGCGCGCTGCAAAGCGTTCCTCCGCCGGCAAACTCTGGTCTTTAGCGATCGCCCGCAACGCGTTTCGCTTATCAGCATACCGTGCGACGATCCGCCGCCGACGCTTGTTTTTTTGAATGGCGCTCATTTTAGCCATATTAAGCTTTTCCCTTGTCAGTCTTTGGTTTTGGGAACGGCAGGTTGAAGCCTCGAAGAAGCTCCCGAGCTTCATCATCGGTTTTTGCCGTGGTGCAAATCACCACATTCATCCCTCTAATAGTATCGACTTGATCATAATCTATTTCCGGAAAGACAATCTGTTCTTTAAGTCCCAAAGAATAGTTACCGCTGCCGTCGAAACTGTTAGCCGACAATCCACGAAAATCTCGTACACGGGGTAACGCAACCATAACAAGGCGGTCGAGAAACTCATACATGCGGTCACGACGCAACGTCACTTTGGCTCCAATTGGCATACCTTCGCGCAATTTGAAATTTGCGATTGATGTTTTTGCCTTGGTGACTTGGGGCTTTTGGCCCGTGATAGCAGCTAAATCTCCGCATGCGGCACCAATCTTTTTCGAATCCCCAACAGCGTCTCCAATCCCCATATTTACAACAATTTTCGCCAATTTAGGAATCTGCATTGGGTTCGTATAGCCAAACACATCCATCATATCTTTCACCAACGCATCGCGATAGTGCTTCTTTAGACGCGGTATATATTTTTCTTCAGCCATCGATTCTCGCCTTAACTATCAATCACTTCGCCCGAAACCTTGGCGAAACGAACTTTGCGTCCGTCTTCCAGCGTTCGGAAACCAACGCGTGTTGGCTTATTTTCCTTTGGATCTACGTGTGCAAGATTAGACAAATGAACCGATAATTCTTTGTCGATAATACCCCCCGGATTGGACTGGCTCGGCCTCGTATGGCGTTTGGCAACGTTAACGCCCTGCACAAAAGCTCTATTATCTTTCATGACAATTCTCATCACCTCACCTACTTTGCCCTTATCTTTGCCAGTCATCACCATAACTTTGTCGCCCTTCTTAATTTTTGCGGCCATTACAACACCTCCGGCGCGAGCGAAATAATTTTCATAAACTGTTTGGCACGCAATTCACGAGTAACAGGACCGAAAATACGGGTACCAATTGGCTCATTTTGATTATTAATCAAAACCGCCGCATTGCGATCAAAACGAATGGCAGTACCATCATCCCGGCGCACTTCTTTCGCGGTACGCACAATAACAGCTTTCAATACTTCACCCTTCTTTACTCGACCGCGCGGAATAGCTTCTTTCACTGACACAACGATAACATCGCCGACACCGGCGGATTTCCGTTTCGAACCGCCCAGTACCTTGATGCACTGCACACGCTTAGCGCCCGAATTATCAGCTACATCTAAATTTGACTGCATCTGGATCATGATCCAGCGCTCCCTTTAAACCTTAACTCATTTACCTTCCGACAAGACTTCCCAGCTTTTACGCTTGGAAAGTGGTCGGCATTCCTGAATACGCACAAAGTCCCCAGCTTTGCACCTGTTGTCTTCATCATGGGCCATATACTTCTTCGAACGTCGGATAAACTTCTGATAAAGCGGATGCTTAATCTTCCGTTCGACACGCACAACAACAGACTTGTCCTTGGCGTCTTTTAATACTTGTCCCTTCAACACGCGCTTTGACATCACCAATACCCCTTACAAAGCCGCAGCCCGTTGATTTAAAATTGTTTTGATACGCGCAATATCCCTGCGGACCTCACGCACTCGTCCCGTATTCTCTAGCTGGCCGCTAGCCCGTTGAAAACGTAGATTAAACGCCTCCTTGCGCAGATCTATTAGCTGCCCAGCTAATTCATCATCGGTTTTCTGCCGAATATCTTCTGCCTTCATCATCCGGCTCCTTCAGTACCCAACCGCACTATAAAGCGCGTTTTAACAGGCAGTTTTGCCGCAGCTAGCTCAAACGCACGCTTGGCAGTTTCAGTTTCAACACCATCAAGCTCAAACATCACCCGGCCCGGCTTGACACGAACCATCCAATATTCAGGTGTCCCCTTACCTTTACCCATGCGTACTTCGGCTGGCTTTTGACTAACCGGAACATCGGGAAATATTCTGATCCATACACGTCCGGCACGCTTGATATGACGCGTAATTGTCCGCCTTGCGGCCTCAATTTGGCGAGCCGTAACACGGCCAGGTGTCGTAGCCTTCAGGCCATAACTGCCGAAATTCAGAGCAGTCCCACCTTTCGCGAAGCCTTTCACGCGACCTTTGTGCTGCTTGCGGTGTTTTGTCCGCTTTGGGCTAAGCATCGTCTAGTCTCCCATAACAGGCCTTAGCGGACCTGCTGCTCCTGTAATAATTTGTCCTGCGCCATAGGGTCATGTGCCAAGATTTCACCTTTAAAAACCCAAACTTTGACCCCGCACGCACCATATGTCGTCTGCGCGGTCGACGTTCCGTAATCTACATCAGCGCGCAATGTATGCAACGGCACGCGACCTTCCCGATACCATTCAGTTCGCGCTATTTCAGCACCGCCTAAACGGCCAGCACAATTAATCCGAATACCTTCAGCACCAAGACGCATCGCGGATTGCACCGCCCGCTTCATGGCCCGGCGGAATGCAACACGACGAACGAGCTGTTGCGCAATATTGTCGGCAACCAACTTTGCGTCCAATTCAGGCTTACGAATTTCAACGATATTAAGCGTAACTTCACCGGAAGTTTTATTAGCGATTTCCAAACGCAACTTCTCGATATCCGCGCCTTTCTTTCCAATTACGACACCCGGACGAGCCGTATGAATAGTAATTCGGGCCTTTTTTGCCGGACGCTCAATTATTACCTTGGACACACCAGCTTGGTTCAGACGATCAAAAATATAGTCACGCAATTCCAAATCTTGGTGCAGCAAATCACCATAGCCACGATCTGCATACCAACGCGAATCCCATGTGCGGTTGATGCCGAGCCGGAGCCCGATCGGGTTTACTTTCTGGCCCATTATTCCGCTTCCTCTCGTTCTTCGACGATGACGGTCAAGTTACTAAAAGGCTTCCGGATGCGACCAACACGCCCGCGTGCCCTTGGACGGAACCGCTTCATTTCAAGCGATTTACCAACAGTGGCCTCTTTCACATACAACCTATCAACATCTAACTGATGATTATTTTCAGCATTCGCAATCGCCGATTCTAGAACCTTCTTTACTTCACCAGCAATCCGTCGACGTGAAAAAGTAAGTTCAGCAAGCGCTTTACTCGCTTCCTTGCCACGAATCGTCTGCGCAACCAAATTCAACTTTTGCGGACTTCCTCGCAACAACTTCCCGAAAGCCTTAGCCTCGTTTTCGCCGAGACGGCGTTTGGCCTTTGGTTTACCCATTTTCCTACGCGCTCCTATCAGCCACGCTTGGCTCTTTTATCAGCCGTATGACCGTAAAAGGTCCGAGTTGGCGAGAATTCGCCAAATTTATGGCCAATCATATTTTCGGTGACCAAAACCGGAATAAATTTGGTGCCGTTATGAACACCGAAGGTCAGCCCGACAAATTGCGGCAAAACCGTCGACCGGCGCGACCACGTCTTAATAACGTCATTGCGACCAGAAGCTCGAACCGTTTCTGCTTTTTTCAGTAAATAGCCGTCAACAAACGGCCCTTTCCAAACTGAACGTGACACTGTTCTTAACTCCCTAAGCTAACGTCTCCGACCACGACGCCGGATGATCAACTTACTACTTGGTTTTTTCTTATTGCGGGTCCGCTTGCCTTTGGTCGGCTTACCCCAAGGAGTAACCGGATGGCGTCCGCCAGAAGTTCTACCTTCACCACCACCATGGGGGTGATCAACCGGGTTCATTGCAACGCCTCTTACTTGCGGACGCTTGCCAAGCCACCGTTTCCGGCCCGCCTTGCCAAGCGAAATATTGGCTTGATCAGGGTTAGAAACTGCACCCACCGTCGCCATACACTCACCACGCACCAGCCGAAGCTCACCCGAACTCAGCTTTACTTGCGCATACCCCTGATCACGACCCACCAACTGCACATACGCACCAGCGGAACGGGCTATTTGCCCACCTTTACCAGCCTTCATTTCTACATTGTGGATAATGGTACCAACTGGAATATTATTTAGCGGCAGTGCGTTACCTGGCTTGATATCCACGTCCGCACCAGAAACAACCTGCTCCCCCGGAGCAAGCCGTTGAGGTGCCAATATATAGGACTGTTCACCGTCTTCGTATGTAATTAGAGCGATAAACGCCGTACGGTTAGGATCGTATTCTATCCGTTCCACTGTTGCCGTCATGCCTATCTTTGCGCGCTTGAAATCAATGATACGGTAACGCCGTTTATGTCCACCACCACGGCGCCGTGCAGTTACGCGTCCCTTATTGTTTCGGCCACCTTTTTTCGTCAGACCTTCGGTCAACGTTTTAACTGGCCCGCCTTTATGAAGGACAGAACGATCAACTAACACGAGTTCGCGCATACCGGGCGTAATTGGGTTGAAACTTTTCAACGCCATTGTTCTAGACTCCAGTCGTTACGTCTATCGAATGCCCTTCTTCAAGGCATACGATGGCTTTTTTAGTGTGGTTTCGTCGACCTTCACGGCCTCGGAATAGCTTAATCTTACCTTTCTGACGCAATGTGTTAACGGCTTTAACTTTCACGTCAAATAACGCTTCAATTGCCAACTTGATTTCAGGCTTTGTAGCATCCATCGGCACGCGAAACGTTACCTGGCCAAACTCGGCACCCAAGGTCGCTTTTTCAGTGATAACGGGCGATCGGATTAACTCGTACTGACGCTGTTTTGTGACACTTTTATCGTGCCTAAAATATTTCCAACTCATAATAAGCGAGCCCCCAATCCATCCACTGCAGCTTTTGTCAAGACCAACGTATCGCGACGAAGAATATCGTAAACATTCGCACCTTCGGTTGGTAACACATCCACATTAGGGATGTTTCTAGCGGCCCGAACGAAATTCTCATTAACCGGAGACGCCCCAACAATCAAAACACGTCCCCAATTGAGTTTCGCAAACTTTGCAGCTAGCAACTTGGTTTTTCCCTCTTTCAGTTCGGCATCATCAAGGATGATCAACTTGCCATCAGCCTGCTTCGCAGATAGCGCAGAACGAAGAGCCAACTTCCGAAGTTTCTTAGTCAGTTTATGACCGTGATCGCGAACGACGGGCCCAAAAACTGTCGCACCGCCTCGCATCTGAACCACTTTGATCGAACCTTGACGTGCACGGCCGGATCCCTTTTGGCGAAAAGGCTTAGCCGTTGTCCCCCGGATCTCACCGCGAGTTTTAACCTTATGCGTTCCGGCACGTTTTTTGGCACGCTGGAAATTCACCATACGAGCAAGGATATCTTTACGAACATCTACTCCGAACACTGCATCCGGTAGCTCAATATTACCAGCCGCCTTGTTCTCTAAGGTGATGATTTCTGCTTTCATCGTTCCTTAGTCCTTCTTTTCTTCTTCAGTAGCTTTTTCTATCGGCGCTTGTTCCTCTTCTAGAGCCGCAGATTCTGCCGGTGTATCTCTATCTTTTAACGCAGCCGGAAAAGGTACATCTTTAGGGAGAGCCTTCTTAACCGCATCCTTAATTGTCACCCAACCGCCTTTAGATCCGGGAACCGCCCCCTTTACCAATATCAAGCCATTGTCATCATCGGTTTCTACCACGATTAAATTCTGAGAGGTCACTTGAGCAGCCCCCATATGACCCGCCATCTTCTTACCCTTAAAAACTTTACCCGGATCCTGACACTGACCAGTTGAACCGTGAGATCTATGCGAAATCGAGACACCATGCGTCGCTCGTAAACCGGAAAACCCGTGACGCTTCATGGCACCGGCAAATCCTTTACCTATACTTTCGCCGGTAACATCCACATATTGTCCAGAAACAAAATGGCTGGGAGCAATTTCTGCCCCAACATCTAACAATCCGTCGTCGCTAACGCGAAACTCAACTAACTTACGCTTCAGCTCTACTTTAGATTTAGCGAAATGGCCGCGCATAGCATTCGTCGTATTTTTCGCTTTGGGCTTACCGCTTCCTAATTGAACAGCGTTATAACCTTCGCTATCGGTACGACGCACCGCAACTACGCAGCATTCCTCTACCTTCAATACGGTAACCGGCACATGACTGCCATCGTCTGCAAAGACTCGGGTCATACCCAGTTTTTGTGCCACTAATCCGGTTCGCATCACTCTGTTTCCCTGCCGCTTAGAGCTTAATCTGAACGTCAACCCCAGACGCCAGGTCGAGCTTCATCAGCGCGTCCACGGTCTGTGGTGTCGGATCAACTATGTCGAGTAACCGCTTGTGAGTGCGGACCTCGAATTGTTCTCGACTTTTCTTATCGATATGTGGCGAACGGAGAACCGTCACCTTTTCAATACGGGTCGGCAAGGGTATTGGCCCCCGTACTTGGGCTCCCGTGCGTTTCGCTGTATTGACGATCTCTTGGGTCGACTGATCGAGTACACGATGGTCGAACGCCTTTAACCGTATGCGTATGTTTTGACTGTCCATGAGATCGTCTCCAAATCAGCGCCTACGCTGCCTACTCTGTAATAGCCGTTACGACGCCGGCACCAACTGTCTTGCCACCTTCACGAATCGCAAACCGTAAGCCTTCGTCCATCGCAATCGGCGCAATCAAGTTCACGCCCATTGAGATATTGTCACCAGGCATAACCATTTCAGTACCATCGGGTAGATCAACCGTTCCCGTTACATCGGTCGTCCGGAAGTAAAACTGAGGACGATAGTTCGAGAAGAACGGCGTATGACGACCACCTTCATCTTTTGTCAGTAT
The DNA here is from genome assembly GCA_002724395.1 of Rhodospirillaceae bacterium. Classification (GTDB taxonomy): domain Bacteria; phylum Pseudomonadota; class Alphaproteobacteria; order UBA8366; family UBA8366. Next base: position 24,412 of record PBOR01000033.1, read on the forward strand.
GTAGCACTCGCACTGAAACTTAGTATGCGGCTCAATTGAACCAGGCTGCGCCAGTACTTGGCCGCGCTCAACACCCTCGCGCTCAATACCGCGCAATAATGCTCCAATATTGTCGCCAGCCTCTCCTTGATCTAGCAATTTACGAAACATCTCGACGCCAGTACAAACCGTCTTCGACGTGTCACGAATGCCAACAATCTCAATCTCATCACCAACATTAACAATTCCACGCTCTACACGGCCCGTCACGACGGTACCACGACCGGAAATCGAAAACACATCCTCAATAGGCATTAAGAAAGGCAAATCTTTAGGACGCTCCGGCTGCGGGATGTAATCGTCAACCGCCGCCATCAACTCCAGAATTTTATTCGCACCCGTATCAGGGTCCTTACCTTCAAGTGCACCCAAAGCCGTACCCGCAACAATCGGAATATCATCGCCAGGAAAGTCATAGCTCGACAAAAGCTCACGCACTTCAAGCTCAACCAGTTCCAACAATTCTTCATCATCAACCTGATCAACCTTATTTAGAAACACAACTATCGCAGGAACACCAACCTGACGCGCCAGCAGAATGTGCTCACGGGTTTGCGGCATCGGTCCGTCAGCCGCATTAACAACCAATATCGCCCCGTCCATTTGCGCCGCACCCGTGATCATGTTCTTCACATAATCAGCATGGCCCGGGCAATCCACATGCGCGTAGTGGCGGTTTTGCGTCTCATATTCAACATGAGCTGTATTAATCGTGATACCGCGCTCTTTCTCTTCTGGCGCTTTATCAATATCAGCGTAATCCGTGAACGTAGCTCCGCCTGTATCAGCTAAAACCTTCGTTATCGCAGCAGTCAGTGTCGTCTTGCCGTGATCAACGTGACCAATCGTACCAATATTACAATGCGGCTTGGTCCGTTCAAATTTCTCTTTCGACAT
>PBOR01000034.1 GCA_002724395.1 Rhodospirillaceae bacterium
TTGCTTTCGTACGGCGGCTTTCTCGCCACGTATTGCATCCGAAAGCCTTCGGAAAGTCAGGGTGAAGTCTGCTTCACCTTCTTGCATTATCTTGAGGAGGCTCTGAATGAGGTTAAAATCTCTATTTTCCCTGGTATTGAGGCCAATTTTGGTGCTCATATGCCGTAGCCATTTATCTTCGTAAGACCTTTCGAAGTTTTTAGCTTCATCGATTAATAGTTCAATCGCACGGTCTTTTTCAACATGAACGAGCGGAACGAGAGTTTCGGCTAAACGCATCATGTTCCACATCAGGATAGGTGGTTGATTGCCATAGGCATAGCGTCCTCGTAAATCAATAGAGCTAAATACTGTCTTTGGACTGAAAGTGTCCATGAATGCGCACGGACCATAGTCAATCGTTTGGCCAGAAATTGCAGTATTGTCAGTATTCATAACCCCATGAATGAACCCGATGCTCATCCAATGCGCAACGAGTGATATCTGAGCGCTGGCCACTGATTTGAAAAATGTCAAATAGGGGTTGTCGTCATTGTGTGCCTTTGGATAGTGACGTGATATAGCGTAATCGGCTAATCGGCGAACCATATCGGTTTTGCCTTGGGCAGCAAAAAATTCAAATGTACCTACGCGTAAGTGGCTAGTTGATATTCTTGTTAGAACTGCCCCCGGAAGTGCTGTTTCTCGAAATACCTCTTCACCGGTCGTAACGGCTGCTAGTGAGCGCGTAGTTGGAACCCCCAGAGCGTGCATTGCTTCACTTATAAGATATTCCCGAAGAACCGGCCCTAGCGCCGCCTTGCCATCTCCGTTTCTAGAAAATGGTGTACGACCGCTACCTTTTAATTGAACATCTTGTCGGTGTCCTTCGGTATCTATAATTTCACCTAATAAAAGAGCACGACCGTCGCCGAGTTGGGGTGAAAAATTACCAAACTGGTGCCCCGCATATGCCTGAGCCAAAGGTATAGCGCCGTTTGGCACTCGATTGCCTGAGAAGATCTCCGCACCCAGAGATGTCTGGAGNGCGGAAACGTCAAGGCTAAGCTCTTCGGCTAATAGTTGATTTAAAATAAGCAGACTTGGTTTTGGTACTTTTGANGCTTTACAGGGAACAAAGAAGCCTTCCAATTCACGCGCAAAGCTATTGTCGAAGTTAAAGTCGACGTTTTCGGGATCCTGCATCTTATTAAGAATCCAACTTTTTATTAAGATTTAGGTCTGTTTTCATATTATCTTGAAAACTCTGCATTACCGTTAGTTTGTCTGAGTTTCATGATGTCGTTTGGCATTTTTGTTTAATATCTTAATTCGACACTAGTCGGAATTAATTTTTGGGCAAGTGATATTGGTTACATGACATAATTCTTAAGGAGTAAGGATCAAAATAGGCCCGGAGGAACGATACAAATCGCGCTACAANAAAGCTTCAGCGAGTGCGGCTACTAATAAAGTCAATGAGACGATTAAAGTTAAAAAAACTCGCAGCTTTAGAAACCAATAGGGAATATGTTTCGCCCGGTAGAGGGTATAATCGAAAACCAGCAGTGCCAAGAAACTCAACGTTAATGTCAAAAGGCCAATAGTAAGCGGCAGCAGCAGCGCACCCCAGCCGATTAAAGANGTAATCACCCCAACGGTCAGAAGACGCGGTGCTATGCGAATTGTATCGCCACCGTTCAGTGCCATTCCCCAGAGAAGGCCTCCTAAGAACGAGAGTATGATGGCTCCATAGGCTAACAAAGCTGATTCCGGAATTTTGACTTCAAAAAAGGTGTACGGTAATGCGGCCATAGAAATGAAAGGAATAAGGCCGGCGAGCCCAAACGATATTGCTGCCTTGGGCATCGAAATATGATCATCTTTGTTTTGCATTATGATAGGGTCCTAGGAATAAAACCTCGGTGAGTTTGGATCATGTACTCGAAGAATATTTTAGGTCCGCGTCTAGATTTAGATATACCTGGCAGGTACTGGTTTAAATTTTTCATTCACCTTAATGGGGGGCGGGCTCGTTACCCAGCAGACTTAGCTCCTTTTCCACGGCCTTTATAACTTTCTTGGATAAAGGATGAGTGGGTGATGAAAACCAGTCTACTATTTTTCCATTACCATCGACTAGNTATTTATGAAAATTCCATCTTGGCTTGGCCCACACTCCCGCGGTTTTTAACGCCCAATCGAAAAATGGATGCCTTTCGTCGCCTACGACGCTGGTTTTCTCTGTCATCGGAAACGTGCGCCCGTAATTAATGTCACAAAATTGTTTTATCTCTTGGTTTGACGCAAACTCTTGACTGCCGAAGTCGCCTGAGGGGACCGCCAAAACTACTAAACCCTTATTCTTATATCTTTCCCAAAGGGTTTGAAGTGATTGATATTGAGATGTGAACCCGCAATGCGATGCAGTATTCACAACTAAAATCACTTTCCCCTGAAACGAGGAAAGGGGGATTGTCTGGCCGGATATCGATTTGAAAGTGAATTGATAAGCTGAGCCTATCTGCTCACGCGCCTCTGCGGAGGCCCAACCTAAAAATGCTAAAAAAAAGGCAAAAAATCGCACTCTATTTCTCCTTACACGATTAATAAATTTTACGTGCGGTTTTGACAGTCGGATCAGACCTTGAAAATATACTGAACAAGACGGATAAAAAAACTGAGTTGGCTGAGTGATCCAAAGACGACGCAGCAACGTTTTATAAGAAAATCGATCAACTCAGGAGTAAGTTATGCTTTCCAGTTTCCGCGCCTTAATGAACGAAAACGAAAATCCTTTAAACGCGCTTCCACCTGCCCAGCGTTTTCAGTTAATGCTTTGGCTAAGTGTAATGTGGACATCTATTTTTTGTGCTATCGCGGGAGCTTGGCTTTGGTATGGGGAACTGATGGTTGCTCATCTTTTGTTTGCGATGGGGTTCGCTGTTACCGGGGTTACTTTTGCATCCGTGGAGCAGTCCAAAACTTATAGAGATGCGCCTGCCTCCGACGGCACGACACGTTATGACGATGTGTGGGGCGCCTAACCAGTATCTTACATTTTCCTGTTATTTCCAACGGGTCTTTATTGGAATAGGGGACACTTTATGATTCTACCGCTCCACATTGGCGCGTCCAACTCCTGATGGCAAAAGTCACATCGGACTTGACTGCCGCGATATTATCATTGTCCTTCTAAAGGAGTTGGCTGTGCACTGTTCTTGCGTTTGTTAGGTTAAGAAGTGTGGCGACAGGGTCAACGTTAGAATTCATAGGGGGCTCTATCGCAACGTGGATCAAACGCTCCTTCAAACATCCCATCGGAGTGCATTACGACCGACAGTTAGAGCGGAAAGAGGGCCGCGCGAGCGGAAAAGTGCTATTCGCGCTGCTTTTAATAATCTATATCCACACCCGCTGCTGCGGCACCGCAGGCATCAATTCCCAGTACTTGGCGGCCATTGTGTATGAGCCAGTAATTGTAGCCGCCGCCGCGATCATCGCCTCGATTGCATTACCACCTTCACGCAATACACGAAGCCCAGCTTCCGCAGCGAGCCGATGTGGAGCACTAACTATACCGCGCAGGGAACGAGCCGTTTCAATCATGGTGCTAGCCTTTAATCGTTCAATTAAGAACCTAACGGGAATCTAAGATTATTGTTGACGCTTATCTGCCCGATAATTTTAGCATGCTAAAATAAAATCTATCTCCACCGAGGCTCCGACCGCGAGACCGGTGACGCCAATACACGTGCGCGCCGGTCTAGAATCTTTATCGAAATAGGTCTTGTAAATTTTATTCATCGAATCGAAATCTTGAAAATTCACTAAATATATTCTCGCAAAAACGACACGTTCGAAACCCATACCTTGGCTGTCCAATACGAGTTTTAAATTTTCCATGACTTGCCGAGTTTGGTTCTCGATACCCCCACCAACAATGGTTAAAGGATCGTCTGGAAGGGTCGGCATCTGGCCAGTCACGAACAAATAATCACCGGCGCGTACCGCGTGACTGAAAGGACCAACTGGTTTTGGACCTTCTGGACTTAGGATGTGGTGAATATCGAGCATTATTAATAACTCTCCAGGATAAGAAAGAAAATTAGATTAGAAAAATACCGGCTCAGGTAGCGGGACATTCAAAAAATTCGTTAAAACCAGCCAAAACCCAATCGTCGTAGCAATTCCGGCAAGCGCGCTGACCCCGGACAGTTTGCGCCTGGCAGTGGTATTTTTAGGAACTGCGGCGGAAATTAGAATGAATGCTACGGAGCTTGCCAGAACAAATCCCAAATAGGGTAATGACATAACCCAGAGTGCCATCAAACCAACAAAAATCCCACGCCGGGGCAAAGATCCTTCAATCTTTTTGGGCGCAGGAATCATTTCGGCCCTGACCAATTCGATAAGTAGAAGCACGACTGCTAAAGAAATAATGCCACAGCCGATGAACATAGGAGTTGCCCGGCCCGTATCCTCAAAGCGCTGTGAACCCATAATCATAAAGATGCCGAAAAGTACAAAGGCTAAACTGGCGGTTAAATTTAGTAGCCGATTTCTAGACATGTCGATCCTCTTTCTAAATCTTGGTTCCAAAGCTGAAACGAGTAAGGGAGTAGCGTCGCATTAACGGTGGAAGTAAGACTGCGGCTAAGATGCAGCCGATCAAAACAACAGATATTGGGCGCCCAACAAAGGCTTCTAATACTGCGCCTTTAGCGTGTCCGATCATCAAGGCTTGCGCAAAACCCTGTTCCGCGATCGGCCCAAGCAGTAATCCCAATACGATAGGTGCAGCGGGAAAACCGAATCGGCCTATGACCCAGGCGAAGATGCCGAGAAATAACATGATAACTATGTCATGATAATTATTCTGAATAGCAAAAGCACCAATGACTAACATCAGCGCTACCAAAGGAACCAAATACGATTTGGGCATTTGGATGACCGCCATGTAAATATAGCGCCCCAGCAGCAAGCCAACGGGTAGCATCAATATCGTCGCGAAAGTCATACCCGATAGAAATGTATAAACGACGTCGCTGTGTTCGGTAAAAAGCTTTGGGCCTATTTGAACGCCATGCACCATCATAGCCCCCAAAATGACAGCATCTGGCGGCGTGCCTGGTATGCCAAGAACGAATGTTGGAACGAGACCGCTGCCGACNGTGGCATTATTGGCAGATTCCGAAGCAATGATCCCACCGGGGTCTCCTTCGCCGAAGTAATCTTCAGGTCGGGCTGCGCGGCTCGCTTCGGCATAAGCAACAAGGCTGGCGATTGCACCGCCGGCCGCCGGAATTATGCCAATTATCGTCCCGATAATAGAGCTTCTAAAAAGGTTCACTTTTCGGCGCCAAACCGCGTTCAGTGCCGAGGTGAACTTTGTGCTGCTAGCTTTTAAGGGTGCATCTAGATGGTGGTCTGGGGTCGCAATCAGGTCGATAGCAACTGGCATACAGAGTAAGCCTATTGTAGCTGGTATAATCGGAATACCGCCAATAAGGGCCGTACTTTCATAGGTAAAGCGCATGTCGCCGCTCACAACTGATACGCCAATTTGAGATAAGGCTAGCCCACAAAAACCGCTTATCAAACCCCTTGTTAAGTTACCTTCGCTTAGGGAGGCGATAATAGTTAGCCCGAAAAGAGCCAGCCAAAAATATTCTGCAGGGCCGAATAGTAACGCGAATTTCGCGAGCGGAGGCGCAAGCCAAACAAACATCCCAATTCCGATCAGACCGCCTACGACTGAGGCAATACAAGCAATGGAAAGCGCGAGACCTCCGCGTCCGCGTTTGGCCATCGGGAATCCATCGAAGGTAGTCGTTATGGATTGCGGCGTGCCGGGAGTTTTGATCAGAATAGCTGAGAACGAGCCGCCATACGTTGAGCCCATATATACCGTTCCTAGAAAAATCAGGCCGGTTGTAGGTTCCATAGAAAATGAGATCGGCAACATTACTGCACAAGAAAAAGTAGAACTNAGACCCGGTAGCGCACCCAGTAGAATACCGATCACTAGTCCGCCGACCGCTACCGCTATGACAATGGGCGTAAACGCACTCCCGATTTGGCTAAAAAGTTCCATTTCTCAACAAGCAGATTGATCCGGATTCTTAGCTATCGGATCAATCTGCTTTTTTATTTATTTCTTTTTTGCCAGTGCTAAGCCCACCGCACCGTAACCTTCGCCTAATTTTTTCTTTTCTAGCTCGCTTTCTGGATACGGAATTAAGATCGGTAGATAGCCACCTTTGTCCATATCTGCTTTCACTGTTGGATCGGAGACGACTTTTTGGAACGTTTTGGACACTTTCTTCCGAATTTCCGAAGGCGTACCAGGAGGCACGCCAATAGACCACGAGGCGACATCGACGACAGGATATCCAAGTTCGGTCAACGTAGGGAGATCCGGAAATAATGGCATTCGTTTCTCCGAGGCAATAGCTAATAGGCGAATAGAATCGCCATCCTTGACCCCCTGTGTAGTAAAGGTCCAAGCAGCGTCTGTGACACCGCTTTTCAATGCGCCGATGGTGGATGAGGTATCTTTGAACGGAACATATGCAGCTTTCAAATTACCCACCTTATTAAGCTTGTAAAAAGCCGAATGATTTGAACCACCGATTCCAGTACCTGCGATAGTAATTGCACCTGGCTTTGCGTTGATTGCCTTCAGTAAGTCACTAAAGGTTTTATAAGGGCTTTCTTTTCTGACAGCGATCACCTGCGGCACTGACGTGTAGAAGAGTACGGGTTGAATATCATCATAGCTGTATCCAGCATTCTTACCCCGAGCGATCGGCTGAAGCACTGTGTGAGGGAAATTAAGTAACGTCAGTTCGTAGCCGTTTTTTTTATCATTAGTAATTTGTGACCAAGCCTTTGCGCCGCCAGCACCTGGTTTATTGATGATAATAAGTTTTTGTCCGGTGATGGCTGTAAATCGTTTTTGCATGAAACGGGCGGCTATTCCCGACGGTCCGCCCGGACCGAAGCCAACCGTCAATTTTACAGACTTCTCAGGGAACGCATGAGCATTGTCGGGTACCCCGGCAATCAACATTGCCATCGCGAGACATAGAGATAGCGATAGATAACTTAAGATTTTCATGATTTGCCTCCTGAAAGAACCTCGAATTTTTAAATCGAAAGATCTGAGATTAATTTCAATAATAAATGCTGCCTTGCAGCAATACATGTGGAGGGGCAATCTCTATGCCAAAACACAAGCTATTGTTTTTAAATATTATTCAGTTTGTGCGGATATTATGCTGATTAAAAAATGGGCAGAAAAAAATATGATGTGAAAATAAGCAGCAGGTTGCCAGTTTAGTTTAGATACAAGTGTTCTGAGTTTCGCCGACCGAACCACCGCTATTGACCACGTAATGGCAACGGTTGTTCGCCGAGTAAGGCTGATTCGATAATGGGGCGAGCTTGATCATTGGAAATACCGTGTGACGATAATATTGGCGCACAGTCAGCCAGTATAGCTTCTGAATCCTGTTTTATTTTCAGTGATTTGAAATAGTCGTTTCGATAAATTCCCATGGCCGCTCCGATGATCTCAAGAAAGTTAATTATTTGAAAGGGCATATCGCGTTCGTGGGCGCAAAGTTCGCGATGATCGGCATGATAGACTGCGGCTAATGCATCGATTCCCGCGGCTTCGGCGGCCTTGAGTTCATCACGTTGGAGGTTTTTTTTGAGTCTCGGCACAGTTGATAACGAATTACTCATAAGACCGATTTCAGGTAATTCGAGATCAATGATTTCGATACCGGGTACCGCGCGCAGTAAGTTTCTAGCGGCTTCCGGTAAGCCGTGAATACCGGGGTGCAAGTGAAGTGCAATTTTTTGTTCCACCCGGTTTCGTAATAAGGGCTTTAGCTCTTGTATCTTTGTTTCCAAGAACAAAACGAATGGTGTCATTTCGAAGGGTTTGCTATTGGTGACCTTCTCGTAAGTCGGTAAGCCAAATTCGGCATATTGCACCTGACAGGTAGGACACCAAGAAAGTACTTTTTTCGCGCCGGTACGAATGAATTTTTCGATACTATTAGTTGCGACCTTTGACGAAGTTTCTATGTCACCGGCACGATATTGCAGGATACCGCAGCAATGCGATGGGCCGCCGAGAACCTCATAGTGTAAGTTGAGTGCATCCATTATATCTAGACAAAGAAGCGCAATATGCGGGGTTTTTAGAACGTTGCAGCCGGTATAAAAGACATAGTCGGGCTGTCTTCTGGTATGCGCATTTTTCCCTGTCTTTCCTTGGCCCAAGCGATCAAGATCTTCACGTTCTAATTGCATTTTCGATAGGACTTTAACGCTATTACCTAATGCTTTGAATGCGCCAAGACCTTGAGACTTTCGGTCTTGGCTATCGAGTTTTCGTTCGCTTAATACCATGCGCGCCATCGCTAACATTAGCCGTGGGTTGACACCATAGTCGCACTTACTGATGCACTCGCCGCTTAGGACACAGCTATTGGCCCATATTTCAGCGTTAACGTCAGTCTGCGTGCCCTTCAGGATACCTCTAACACTACTAGTAATGGCCTGCGCATTGAGACCCCCAATCTGAGCAGCATCCGTGATTGGGCAGACTTCGTAGCATTTACCGCAACCTACACATGCACTTGCCGTATTCTCAATAGCGTTACGGAAGGTTCGGATAAAATTTTGGTGTATGGTTTTCACCACGCCGGCGTTCCTATTTTTCCTAACTAGTGCAAGTTTTGCATAATGCGTGCCAATCAGGGCACGCAAAAATACGTAATAATAACAATAGATTATAGGAAATATATATTGGCTGGATATCGGCCAACTCTAATTTGCCTAAAAATTCCTCAGTAACTGAGGTTGAAGGCTTTAATTATCTTGCAGTAAAAGAGGTTGGGGCCGAGCACAAACCTGCATATGGCCAAGATTTAGAAATCTGCCAAGTAGATCGGAAGCTAGTGAGGGGAACGGTCGAGGCGATCATCTAATGTGGGGCATTGATGGCCTTAGCCTCAAACTAAATCTTTTGCCTCACAGCATATAGTAAAAAAGCTCATAAAAATTTTTCGAGTTGAGATTTTGGATGAACATTACTCTGCTGCTTCTGCGCGCCGCCATATGGGGAATGGATCAGACAATTCGGGGAGTGTTGCGATACTATTAGCAAGAGTGTCGGGGAGGAGGCAGTTATCCAGACGTAACTTTAATTCTGCCCAGTCAATCCCGCTGCCAATAAATACAATTTCCTGGCGCCGGTCGCCCCAAGGTTCCTGCCAATTCGCACGCATATAAGCTTGCGCCTTTTCATCTTCAGGCCAACGTTCTTTTGGGATGGAGGCCCACCAAGTCCCGAGTGGATCAACCGAAGATAGTGCACCAGCAAGAGAGAACTCGGCCACCCAATCCGGCCGAGTAGCAATCCAAAAATGCCCCTTGGCACGGATGACGCCAGGCAGATCTCCGTTTAAGGCTGTATAAATTTTTTCGGGGTAAAAAGGGCGTCGAGCGCGATAGACAAAGCTTTCGACACCGTATTCCTCTGTTTCGGGCTTATGATCCGCATAACCATATAATTCCTTGGCCCACATTGCATGCTCATGAGCCTTTTCAAAATCAAACAAACCTGTGTCCAGGATAGACGCCGCAGGGACATTAGAATGATTGGTCTCTATAATTTGGGCGTCTACATTTAGACTGCGAATAATTTTACGTGCTGCATCTAACTGGTGAGGGTCTGCATCGGAAACCTTATTAAGGATGACCACATCGGCAAATTCTATTTGATCCGTGAGGAGATGTACAAGCGTCCGTTCATCGTCTTCTCCCAGCGTTTCCCCTCGGTCTCGCAAGAAATCGTGGCTTGAATAGTTGTTGAGTAAGTTTACCGCATCAACAACAGTAACCATTGTATCAAGACGAGCTACGTCGGAAAGGCTCTCGCCCGCTTCATCTCTAAAATCAAATGTTGCCGCTACAGGCAAGGGCTCAGAGATACCAGTAGACTCGATTAATAAATAGTCGAAGCGGCCCTCCTCGGCTAGCCGCCTTACTTCATCTAGCAAATCATCACGTAATGTACAGCAAATACAGCCATTCGACATTTCAACCAATGTTTCGTCGGTTCGACTAAGTTCTGTGTCTGCGCGCACTAAATCGGCATCAATGTTCACTTCGGACATATCATTGACAATGACGGCGACACGCCGACCATCACGATTATTAAGCACGCGGTTAAGAAGTGTCGTTTTGCCAGCGCCAAGAAAACCAGAGAGTACTGTGACGGGAAGCAGGGAGGCTTCAGCGTTAATTATTCTGTCTTCTACCATTTAGGAGGATCTTTCATCGCTTGATTACGTATAATTACGGGTGTTGTCTTATTTGAGATAGGTCACGTTTTGTAATGATACGTTATATCATATCAATAAGTGAAGCCAAACTTGTCTATGGTTGAGATCGCTTAGACCAGCAAAGGAATGGGCCCGGCCTAGCTGATGCTTAATGTGTATGGCGATTTACTCTCCGTTCAAGACAAAATACGTTCAAAGCGCGCGGCGGACATGGATCGAGGGTTACCTGACTTATGTGCGGGATGATTTTTCATGATATTCTTTTGTAACTTTGGCAAAGTCCTAATGGTTAGTTTTTGTTCGGAATGTAAAGGGTAGTGCATGCAAGCATTAACAAATATTCGGGTTATTGATTTAACTCAGATATATCAGGGGCCTTATTGCTCGTTTTTAATGGCCATGGCGGGTGCGGATGTAATTAAAGTCGAACCGTTGACTGGTGAGCGCACACGGCGACTTAATGTGTCTGATGTGCCGCCGATGAATTTCGCCATGCTCAATTCAAATAAGCGCAGCATCACCCTTGATTTGAAAAACTCCAAAGGTGTGGAAATTTTGCAGGCGCTAGTGAAGGAATCTGATGTTTTGTTAGAAAATTTTGCGCCGGGTGTGATGGATCGGCTTGGCGTCGGATACGAAACCCTAAAAAAAATCAATCCGCGCCTTATCTACGCATCCGGCACTGGTTACGGTTTGTCTGGGCCGGATCGCGATCTCCTAGCGATGGACCACACAGTTCAGGCTGATGGCGGCCTCATGAGTACGACCGGAGAACGGGATGGTCCACCAGCTCGTGCAGGCGGTACGCCAGTCGATTTTTTAGGGGGAACACATATGCATGCGGGGGTCATGCAGGCTATCATCGGGCGTGAGAAGACGGGAAAGGGCACTTTGGTCGAATGCGCGATGATAGAGGCGTTATATTTCGTTTTAACATCTCAAATTACTAATGTTTACAGCAAGGGCGCTCAAGCCCCGCGGAGGGGCGATAAGTCCGGTTCACAGACATCACCCTATGGCCGTTATCTGTGTAAGGACGATAAATATTTAGTCCTAACCGCCGTCGCGGAGACCCATTGGGAACGGATTTTAACTGTGATAGGTCGAGAAGACCTGAGAGGAAACCCTGACTTCGAGACACGCTTAAAGCGCTATGCGCGTGATGACGAGGTTAATGATATGATCGAGGCTTGGACGCGTCAGCACACACGAGACGAAGCGATTTCCATATTGCGCGCTAGGAAAATAGCTGCCGCGCCGGTTCGTGACGTGGCTGAGGTAATGGAAGACCCGCATATGCATTCGCGAGGTATGTTGCAGCGTTTTGAGCATCCGGACATGGGCGATATTATTTTGCCGCAAAGCCCTATTAACCTATCAGCATATGAAATGTCAGGTTTGGAATTCTACCCGCAATTAGGAGAGCATAACCGCGAAGTGCTTGGTGGTTTGTTAGGTATTAGCGATTCAGATATCGATATATTGGCAAAAGAGGGTGTTATCTTATCACCCACAAACTAGGGACGAAGGCAGTGTCATAGCAGCTTGATTAGCTTGCTTGAGCGCAGCATTGGGCGGTCGCATTTTGGCTTTACTCACACATTCGGATTACCCGTCGGCAAGTTGAGAGCTGCGCGTGCAAATTCTGGTGCATTAGCATCCCAAGATACGCCGATATGAGAAACTCCTGCGTGAATATCGCGGAAATAGCGTTGTAGCGGATTCTTCCGGTAATTGGCACCGCCGCCGGCTGCTGCAAAAATCTGGTCTACTGCTTTGGAGCAAAGATTAGCGGCATAAGCACCATCGCGCCGCCATCTGGCTTTATCGATCGTAGTGCATTCTCCAGCCTCTGAGACCTTGCGCTCAGCTTCCAGGCAATTGTCCCGTAAGAGTAGCCTCGCCGCATCTATGGAAGCGCCGGCCTCCGAGATACGCATTTGCTGGTTGGTATAATCAGCAAGTTTCCCTTGGTTGTAGGTAGCAACACGGCTCTTTGTATTTTCTACATATTCGTCGAAAGCGGCACGCGCTATACCTAGTAGCGCACCCGCAATAACGTGGGGAAATAAGGCCAATAGGGGCATCTGATAAATGGGATGCCTATTAACAGCTGAGCCTGGTGTTGGGCCGCCGCGAGTATCCTTTAGCGGTAACGCCATATGGTTAGGTATAAAAATACCCTCGCAGGAAACATCTTGGCTGCCTGTTCCTACTAGACCGGACACATCCCAGGTCTCGATAACATTTATATTTTTTCTGCGGACGTTGAAAATATATGGTTCGCCCCCGGTATCTGTCTGCACAATGCCACCTAGCATCGCCCAATCGCAGGGCGCAATGCCACTGGAAAAGGGCCAATGCCCGCTAAGGCGGTAACCGCCATCGACAATTTCAGCTTTTCCACAGGGATAGATGAGGGCCGAACCGATAAGCGTATTTGGATCTTCGTGCCAAATCTCGTCTTGCGCTTTGATGGGGAACATGCCGAGCATCCAGTCATGAGCAACCAGATTGGCCCATACCCATGCGGTGGAACCACAGCCTCGACCAATTGCTTCGCCAATATCGATATAGAGTGTGAAATCAAGTTCCAGACCACCATAGCGCGCCGGCTGATGAACACGCCACAGACGACTGTCATGGAAGTCTTTGACAGTATCGGGGTGGATTCGGCCCAGTCGTTCCGTCTCAGCGGCCCGTTTCTTGAGGCTAGGTACCAGCGCCCATGCGCGCCTTATCATCTCATCACGTGTTAACTCTGCAGAATTCACTATGGCCATCTATAATCTATTCCGAATAGTTGAAATAGTTTAGTTCTATGGTTATGCCATTCGGATCCTCCAGGAAGACCTGATAGAGGTCCAAATCTGGTACTTTCCGGTCCCGATATTTGGTGCCAGATTTTTGTATCCTATTTCTAAGTTCTTCCGGGTTTTCCGCACGAAAAGCTAAGTGATCGACCGCGCCACTGCCGGTCAGATTGCTGGCATCCACTTCACCTAAATAATCATTCAGACCTTCTGGATTTTTTGGATCGATGGCAAAGAGATGCACAAGGGCATGATCTCCCAAATAGAGCCAATGGCCAGGAAAAGGAAAGTGTGGCCGGGCCCCGTCAATCAAACCCAACAGGTCTACATAGAAGTTTTTAGTTTCTTCAAGTTTGGTGGTGCGTATTGCGTAATGTTCTAGACCTGTGAGCATTCTGGGTTTTCCTTTTGCGAACCTCTTTATATCAAAGCAGCAATAGTTTTGAGAGGCAACTGGCTCATATAAATTTGTAGTACGGCTTGTTGATTGCGGAAGTGGGTTCCTAGCCTTGGGCAGATGGCGATGGCTTTCTTACAGTAGCCTTGCGCACGAAAAAAGGGCATTAGATGATCTGTCTACATTAAATTGAGGAAGAGCCATGCAGATTAGGTCTATTGGTGAGACCATCGGTGCTGAAGTCATTGGACTAAACTTGAAACAACACTTAGGTGCAGAGACCATAGAAACTTTGAAGGACTTGCTCACACGCCATATAGCCTTGGTATTTCGCGATCAAATATTAACTCCCCCGGAATATGCCAAAGCTGTCGAGATCTTTGGTGAACCTATGCACAGCCAATATGCAGCTGAATTTGCAATCGATGGCTCCCCCATGGTGACAACAGTCTCGAACCAGCACTGGGATAAGTTTGGCAATCGAGTGAAGCACGGGCAGATTTGGCACTCGGACCAAACGCACCGAAAGAACCCACCAAATTTTACGTCCCTTTATGGTGTTACTATACCTGGAGTGGGGGGTGATACCGGGATTCTCAATACGCGGGACGGTTATGAATCGTTGCCTGAAGAAATGAAAAGTCGTCTCGATAAAATGGTTATGCATAATTTAGTATCATCGGGCCGTGCGCGATTAGCAGATTCGACCAAGAATTTTATTTTAGCACCAGACGAAATAGCGAAACCCGGCCGCTCACATCCCCTTATTCGTGTGCATCCGGAGGCAGGTACCAAGGCGATCTATTTTCATGCCCTTAAAATTGACCATATTGACGGTATGTCGCCCGAAGAGACCCGCGAATTTATAAAGGGTTTGTTGGGTGAGATTGAAACCCCTAAATTTATCTACCGACACAAATGGCTTAAAAATGATCTCTTGATATGGGATAACCGATCAGCTCTTCATCAGGCCTTTTTCGATTATGATTTAAGTCAGGAGCGACTGCTTCAGCGGATCATTATAAAAGGGACACCGCCGTTCGGCCCTGCAATGCCGTATCAGGAAGACGCAGCGAATGCTTGAGAGCCAAACGGCGCGTAGTTTTTATCTTATTTACTACCGGGGTAGGTACTCTCCCGTTCTTCGGCGTCCTCTGCCTTATTATAGTCTTCATCTAGATGACCGGTTTCACCAGCTGGGCTTTTGACAGTGAAGAAGGTCGCTTCTCCATTGATAGAACGACTACGGTGTTTGGTGTTGCGTGGGATATGAATCATATCTCCCGCTTTTACAATGCGCTCTTCGTCACCCAATATATAGTGTAACTCGCCGGAGAGAATGTAGGTGAATTGCTCTTCGTTCGGGTGTGAATGCAATGGTGGGCCCGAGCCCTCCGGCTTGGTAACGACGCCAGCTTTCATGAATTCGCCGGCAACCTGCTGGATGCTCTGATGCGGATTAGCTTTACCCTGATGGGTCTCCATTTCAGCGGGATAATAATAGGGCATTTAGTTTTCCTCTCTCATGTCATAATATTTAGTTGGCCGTATTCGGTAGTGATTTAGTTTCTGTTGAGCCTTTTAAATAAGGCGTTCTCGGCACTTGGCAGCCGACGGGACAACAGCGCCCCGGTTGGTTGCTGGTTTTTTTGCCGTCTTTCAAATCAAGTATACCTCTGTCTAAGAGACGTTCCACTAGTTGCTGGCGTTCTTCTAAGGGATAATAGCGATAAATTTCGCGACGCATAGCTTCTGGTGAACCACCGCCATGGAGTGATATGACAGACATCCAACCTGCAGTATCCGATGCGGTAAGGTCCTGCATGAAGCGGGCTACGTCCATACGTTTTTGGTGAGGTATATCCGAGCGTGTCTGGAGCATGCCCATTAGATCGCCCTGCGTTTCTGGGTTGTGATCTTCTTCGGGGCCGGGTAGGGCCACGATCAGGCCGCCTGATACGTCATGGGCAAGGCGGTGCATATCATATATCTGGGTCGCCATCATTAGCTTACCGACATTAGCGAAGACGCCATCTGGCTGTTGCACTCCAGAGGCATCCTTAAAACCATAAATCGATGCAGCAGCACCGCATGCATAGAACCCTTCAACGATCTTTATGAGATCTACTAGGTCGTTTTTTAAATGCGGTGTCTTATCTGCATCGAGCCCGTTGCTTTCGATCATTAGGATACTGGCACCAATTAAGAGATCGCCAAACCCCGCCCGGGCGCCGATACAAGAATGACGGTGATGAGTGGCGTAGGTGGAGGTGAGCAATTGAGAATGAACCCATTGCCCATCCAAAAATACGCTTTCGTGAGGAACAAAGACGTCATCGAAAATAGCCACCGCTGTGCATTGGCCGTATTTTGTTGAGAACTTTGCTGCTTTTTCGCCTGGGCGGCCCGCAGGCTTGGAAACGATAGTTAAATTTTCAGCATCGATGGGGACTGCGCAACATACGGCGAAATCAGCATCTGCCTCGGTCATATTTCGGCATGGCATCACCAGCAGTTCATGCATATAAGGCGCTCCCGTGATGATCGCCTTTGCACCGCGAATAATGATACCGTCTTTTCGTCGCTCTTTGATGTGGACGTAACTATCCGAATTAGGTTGCTCGTGCGGTCTTAACGTTCGGTCACCCTTGCTATCGGTCATGGCGATGCCAACTGCTAAATCTTCGTCCTGAACCCGGTGAAGATAGGCAAGAAATGTAGAATGAAGGTCGGTACTATAAGCGTCATCTATAGCGAATGTAGCTTGGTGGATGGCATTGAGCGCATCATGGGTTAAATAGCGTTGCGCACAACCGACTTCTCGGCAGACTAAGCGTGTAGCTTCCAACTTCTCTATGAGATCCTGTGGTTCGCGGTCGATGTGGGTCATACGGTTGACGATCTTGCTAGTCACAGTTTCGGTCGCGGTCATTAAATTACGATAGCGGTTGTCGTGGGCGAAGTCGTAAGTGACTGCTACCGCATTAATGCCAGGCGCAAGGCGGGCCTCATCTACTACGCTCTCTATACAATCACCATCGATAAATACCCGGGGCTTGTATCGGCGGAGTGATTCTTTGTAATCGTTGCCGGTCATTAACATAGAGATAGTTCCTTCGCTTATATGGGTACGGCCATTTGAGGTGGTGGCAAGATTGTGGTGCGTTTCATAATTCGTTCTGCGTTGGGATCAAACTCTCCACGTCGATGCATGGTCGACGCATTATCCCACATCACTGCATCGCCTAGCCTCCATTTATGCTCATAAAGAAATTGAGGTTGTAGGCACCAATCATAAAGTTCGTTTAAAAATGCATGACCGTCCGCCTTATTCATACCTTCGATGCCGGATGTCATGCCTGGGTCTGCATAGATCGCTTGGCGACCTGAAATTGGGTGTGTGCGGACCAAGGGATGGGTGACATCTGGTGTACGTTTCTTCTGCATTTCGCTGGTCGGTTCGCTCCATTGGCGATTGAAATATTCATAGGAATGGACTGCTCGGACTCCTTCTAGTTCGCGTTTCTTCGAAACGGGTAACGCTTCATATGCTCCTGCCTGATCACAAAATGCGGTATTACCTCCGCTATCGGGAATTTTAACACTATATAGAAGGGATCCTACAGCAGGGCGGGGTAAATAGATTTGATCGTGATGCCAGCCTACTTCGTGATCTGATAGAATCCCGATAGGCTTGCCGTTCTTTTTAACGTTAGAGACGATGAGTAGTTCCGGGTGATTGGGTGACAAATACTCCTCGCGCACGTGGATTTCCAGCTCGCCAAATAGGCGACTGAATCTAATCACTTCGCACTCTTCCAAACGTTGGTTTCGAAATAGTAATAGCCCATTATCGGCCCAAAGTTGGTGCATATATGCCACCGCTTCCGGATCTTGCGTGTGTGACAAGTCGACGCCGATGACCTCGATGCCGAAACTTTTAAGGGGACGTATTTCCATATATTCCTCACCAATAAACTAATATTTGCCCAATCAGGCGCTTTAGCTCAAGGGGAATCCGTTTACATTGCATCCGCGGCACGGTGCGGTAGAGTAGGACCTTGTTTTCGTGAGGTCATAAATGGAATTTGATTATGTGATTGTAGGTGCGGGGTCTGCGGGATGTTGCCTCGCCAATCGGTTGTCGGCAGATGGTAAATCTACCGTGTGTTTGTTGGAGGCTGGTGGCGAAGATCGTAATCCGTGGATACACGTGCCGGTTGGGTTTATCAAAACCATGTCTAACCCGAGGGTTAATTGGTTGTTTGAAACTACGCCACAAGATGGCACCGGTAATCGGAGAATTCCAATACCACGGGGTAAGGTGCTCGGTGGATCAAGTTCGATTAACGGTATGCTCTATGTGCGAGGACAGCCAAGGGATTATGATATTTGGGCGCAATTGGGCTGTACGGGTTGGTCTTATTCTGATGTGTTGCCTTATTTTAAGAAATCTGAAAATCGCGAAATTGGGGGCAATGAATTTCATGGTGAAGGTGGACCGCTCAACGTGGCGGAAACACGCAACCGGTACGAGATCCTAGATAGGGTTATCGAGGCAGGTGGCGAAATGGGCTATCCGATAGAGCATGATTATAATAGCGATCAGCAAGCGGGATTTTCCTATTACCAGTTGACCCAAAAGAATGGTCGCAGGTTTAGCGCTAAACACGCCTATCTCAATCCTGCGCTAGGACGTAAGAATCTAGCAGTAGAAAAGAGAGCCTTTGCCAAGAGGATTGTGATTCAAGAAGGGCGGGCGGTAGGTGTGTTCTATGAGCAGGGGGGGCAAGAAATCACTGTGCGTGCGCGGCGCGAAGTTCTTCTTTCGGCAGGGTCGGTTCAGTCGCCACAGCTACTTGAACTTTCTGGGATTGGCCAGGGTGAACGGCTAAAACGGCTCGGTGTTGACGTAGTGAAAGACTTGGCTGGTGTCGGTGAGAACTTGCAAGACCATTACATCTCACGTCTTTCCTGGCGACTAAGGGAAGGCGTCACATCGATTAACCAGTTAACACGTGGTGCGCGCCTTTTAGGTGAGGTGATGAAATATGCATTTTTCCGCAAAGGCGCGTTAGCCCAGGCTGCGGGCATTATCGGCGGCTTTGTTAAAAGTCGCCCGGAACTAGAGGATGCAGATATTCAGTTTCATATGGCGCATGCCACATTTAAAGATCCGCACAAGCGCACCTTTGATCCATTTCCCGGCCTGACTATTGGACCTTGCCAACTTAGGCCAGAGAGTCGTGGCCATATCCATACAGTCCATCCTGACCTCGAAATATCACCAGAAATTTTACCGAATTTTCTATCTGATCCTATCGATCAAGAGGTATTGCTGGCCGGTATGCGGTTTGCGCGCGCGATGACAGATACGGAAGCATTAAAGCCGCTTGTAGTGGCTGAATTGACGCCGGGTGTAGATTTAAACACAGACGAAGACCTATTAAATTATGCGCGGAATACCGGGGCTACACTCTATCATCCGGTTGGTACATGTAAGATGGGTACGGACGAAAATGCGGTGGTCGATCCGACTTTGAAGGTTCACGGAATCGGCAACCTTCGTGTTGTTGATGCGTCGGTTATGCCGCGCCTATGTAGCGGCAACACTAACGCGCCAACTATCATGATAGCGGAAAAAGCTGCGGATATGATTTTGGCGTATAATTATTAGCGTTGCTATCGTTTAACTAATCCTGGTGTCGGACACTCTGCGGCTTATTAAAGGGAAAATTCGATGAAAATTGGCTGTCTTGGTTTTGGTGAAGTAGGATCTAAATTTGCGAATAGATTGGCGGAGGAGGGAGTTTCTGTCTCCTGTCATGACCCTCTAATCAAGAGAAGGAAACCTGCGCATCCCAATATCACTTTTGTGAAGTTTGCTGAGGCAGTGATTAGTAGTGATTTTGTGTTATCGATGGTTACTACAGATATCGCTGAAAGTATTGCGACTAAAGCAGTAAAGCATCTCGGGGACGGTCAGTTCTATGTAGATCTAAACTCGACCTCACCGGCTAAGAAACGAGCGATTGCGCAAATAGTAGAGGAAAGTGGCGCCCAATTTGTAGAAGGAGCAATTATGGAAGCAATGGCAGCGGCTGGTGCCAACGCCCGTATTTTGATTGGAGGCGCTCATATGTCTTATGCCGCCGAAACTTTGACAGAGCTGGGTTTAAATTGTGAGGCGTATCGCGAGAATGTTGGCGCAGCATCCTTATTTAAAATGCTACGCAGTGTATTTTCAAAAGGTGTAGAGGCAGTTTTGATTGAAACTTTGTTAGCTGCTGAGCTTGGTGGCGTGCGAGAAGACATTTGGGCAGAAATCCAGCGTACGTTTCAAAATACACCGTTCGAAAAAATGGCTCGTGGTTGGGTAACCTCTCACGCTAGTGCATGTACGCGCCGACGTGATGAAATTGCTCAGGTAAACGACGTGGTGAGTAATCTTGGTCTAAAACCAAAAATGTGTGCTGCCGCATCACAAGTTTTCGAATCTTCTGTTGCAAATGGACTTAACGACGCCTTCAATCGTCCGCCGGAAGACATGGCCGACGTAATCGAGTGGCTGAGCCTGAACCAACCTAAGCTTGCCTAGGCCTTATTTTAATAGATTAACTCCCCCTTAAGCTGCGTTCTGTGCATGATTCTGCGAGTTAAAGGGTCAAAGGCATCGCGCCGGTGCATGGCACAGCGATTGTCCCATAGGATCATGTCGCCCAATTGCCAAACTTGCTCCCAGCAAAATTTGGACTGCATTACGTGAGCCCAGACCGCATCAAGAATTTCTTCGCTTTCGTCAACGTCCATGCCTTCGATGTAAGCGTGGACTCGGCGGCCCAAGAATAAGCATTTCCGATTGGTTTCCGGATGCATTCGGATCATCGGGTGGGATGGCCCTTGCCAATGGCGTACATCGCCGGAGGTGGGAATTTTATCTTCCATCCCCTTGCGATAACCGCCGCTGCTCAAGGTCACGTTTTCATGACGTAATAGCTTGCCTTCAATCCGTTTGACTAAGATTGGGTCCATAGTTTCAAGGGCGACATACATATTTAGGAATTCGGTATTTCCACCAGTATTAGGTGGTGGCAGTTCAAGTGCGTGGAGTATGCTCGCAGCCGGCGGTATCTCAATATAGGACATGTCTGTATGCCACACACACTCTCCATCTCCCAGTGTGCCAATGGGTTCTCCATCATCGCCCAAAACATTACTAATTACACCTATTTCAGGATGGTTCTTTACCAGTTCCTCTCCAGTGCAGAGCGCACGTGGCGAAAGTTCTGGATCGCCTAATAATTTTGTGAAACGTACATGTTCATCATCGTAGAACTCCATCCCACGAAACCGGAGTACCAAATGTTTCAGCCAGGCCACTCGGATGCGAGTGGCGTCTTCTTGGTCCATTATTTTTATATCGAAATCGGTTATATCTGCGCCTAGTGCCGTGCCTGTTGGGATGATATCAAACTGTTGCGCCATATTTTCTCCTATTAATATTCGTTAAGCGTAGCCCAATTGGCCGGGTATAAAAAGAGCGCTAAGATGCCGCTAGCAGAATTAACAGAGGGAGACCAATATGCCGTTTTACCACTGGGATGATTTGACTCGTAAAAATCTCGCCAAACCGTCGGATTCTGAAGGCAGCATTATCATAGGTGAGAATATCACGTTAAACCGCTCTATAAGTCAGCCGGGAAAAGTTGCGCGGCCCCATTTTCATGGCTGTGAGCAGATGATTAATGTGGTATCCGGCCGTGCCTGGTTTCGGGTGGGCAGCGATGAAAAAGAGGTCACAGTCGGAGATATTGTTCATATTCCGCCGGGCACCGAGCATGAATTCAATAATATTGGTAGCGAGGAATTCGTTTATTTATCGTTCAAGAACAAATCTGAAGATTGGCCGCCTGCAACGGCGTTGCCAGATGAGAAATAGTCACAATTCTGCCATAGAAAATCATTCTTTCTGATTCTTACCGCAGATAGACAGGTCAGACTCTTCTACTGATTGTGAGAACGGTGGATCATCTCTTGTAGCTTTTCAAAATTTTCCGGACCCATTGGTATTTCGCCATCATTGATTTGGCGATCCAACTCAGCGACGGCATTATTGTAAGGGGTTCGAATACTGTGTTTGTTGCCGCCCCTGCATACGTGGCCGGTGATGAGGTCCATCTCACTCTTGCGGCCTTTGGTATAGTCGTGGATTGGAGCGGTAGTACCGTTCCCTCCTACATGCTTCATTAGCGTTTGCATCGTTTTAATCAATTGCTCGTCGCTTGCCCCAGTAAGCTCGTCTGGGCTCATTCCGAATAAGGGCTGCAATTGATATCCAAGCGCTTCGCCAACTGCCATTGACTCGCGGCCTAATCCTACGCAGATGTCGATCATGCCTGGAAGATCTTTGGCTTCCCAGTTCGTTAGGCCAAGCAAACCGAAAGGACCCATAGTCATAGTGTTGGCAATCAATTTAGTCCATTTTGCGTCTTCAATATTCTTGGATATGTCGACCTTTGCGAAATTCTGCATGATTTTCTGAACGTCTATTAGGCGAGGTGTCGTCGAACCGTCAAACTCGCCAACGGCAAACCAAGTGCCGTCTCGCGTGGTGTCGCGCTGAAGTACACCCGGCTCATATATTTGTGCCGATAGCTCAACTACGGCGCCGAGTGTGCGTTCGCGTCCGACAATTCCGGCGATTGTGTTATTGTTCATGCCATTCTGAAGTCCGACAACGATAGAGTTTTTCTTTAGGTAAGGCTCTATAAGAGCTGTCATCCAGCGTGTGTCATAGGATTTGACGATGATGAAGGCGAGGTCGAATTCCGACCCCTGTTCAGCCAGTTCATGCACATGCAAGGCGTTGAGTTTTATGTCTACAATCCGATCGGTCATCGTGACGACAATCCCATCTTTGCGGACTTTTTCGACCTGTTCCGGCCATTGATCAATTACGGTAACATCAAGGCCTGCTTCGGTAAGGTCGGCGCTGACTGAGCCTCCAATAGCGCCACATCCCAGGACCGCGATTTTTTGCTCTGTCATCGTTTAAGGCTCCCGATATTCCCGAACATCATGGTCGTCGGGCCGTCCGTTATTGAGTGTTTCTAAAATCCAATCAGCGATCGCGGGATAGATATCAGGCGTTACTTCGCCCATGGGATGGAATACATCCTCATACATCCAAAGTTCTTTTGGGCATTTCAAGCGGTTGATCCATTTCTCCACGTCATCCGGTGGGCATAGCTCATCAAGTTCGCCGGCTACTAGTAGGTAGGGCGCTTTTAGGTTATCGCCTGCAGAAAAGAAGAAATCGTCCATTTCATCTGCATAGGTATCGAATTCAGCTTCATCATCTATATTGGTCATATACATATAGATGCGTTTGAAGTTCGGTTGTGCCTGATTAAAGATGACGTCCGTGGGGCACACATTAGCCATTTGACCGACGCAGCACTTCACGCGCTCATCGTAGGCAGCTACCTCAACGGAATAACGAGATCCCATAGAGGTTCCAAAAATGCCGATTTTACCGGAATCGACATCGTCGCGAGCAACCAGCACATCCATTACGCATTTTCCAGCAGCGGCATACTTGCCAATGGTTTGCCAGACTTGATTGATGTTGCATTCGCCTTGGCCTGGTCCGTCCATCACACAGATGTTCATCCCGCGGCGAACAAATTCATTATTATACGGGTTTGGGAAGTCTTCCTTGATGGCATCCATACCAGGCAGATAAAGAACGGTCGGTTTTGGGCCGTTTCCTGGGGCAGCATGAAATAGGCAATAGACATTTTCTCCATCGCCGATATCAACTTCGAATCGAGTTACTGAATCCCCATGAATTTCCATCATCCGGTTATAACAACGGATAACACTTGCGTGCGCAGCAATTTTTCGAGGATTACCATCGACCGGGATTAGATGTTGTACTCGTCCCCAATAGAGAGCCGCGCGGTGATAATGTTGTCCGGCGGTGATTTGGCGGTCTGTATCATAGGCGGCGTCTGCTAACTTTTCCTGCTTAGCCGCTGCGCGCGCCCATTCTTTCGGGAATGACCGACGCCCCTTAACACGTTCGAAGACTCGTTCCATATCGCCATATTTGAAACCCCTTTCGAGTCGGTTACCCATCATACCCGGGTGGAGGATATCTTCATTATCGGTAAGCTTTAAAAGCCCGTCAAATATCCAACCCTGGTTTGCACGCGGTCCTTGTTTGCGCATTTTCATTCCCCCTCCCGCAAGTTGGCGACACCGTTATTTATATATTGCCGTTTAACGCGCACTCGGCGCATGGCCATGTTCTTTGATGTAGCGATGTCGCTGTGAGAAAAAGAATATAGAAAATAGGGCCAAGCCGATCACATGTGTGTACCATTCTGGCCAAAAGAGGCATAGCGTGACCGCCGCCAATAATATTCGTTCCGCTACCCCAATTTTGACGTAGAGAAAGCCGACCATTACCGCTGCGAGCCCCATAAAGCCGACAAGGCCGAAAAGTACGACCTCTGCCACTGCTAGAGGTTGGTCAAGCAGAAGAACTGGACTAAAGGCGAATAGCATTGGCACCACATACATGCCTTTTGCCGTTCGGAATGCCGCCCATGCGCCCTTATTTGGCTTGGCATCCGCGATACCTGCTGCTGTATAGGCAGGTACGCAAACCGGTGGTGTAAAACTCGAGTCCAAGCTAAACCAGAATACGATCAAGTGCGCGGATAAAATCGTAATGACAATTTCATGACCTTGGCCCAATTCTAATAAGGCGGGTACAGCCATAACCGATAGTACAATATATGATGCGCTGGTAGGCAAGCCCATACCGAGAACGAACGATGCGAGCCCAACAAGGCAAATACCCAAGAATAGGTTGCCAAACGAATACTGGGTTACCAGGGATGCAAATTTGACCCCGAGGCCTGTTTGGTAAAGCGCACCCATAATGATACCGACAGCGCCAACCGCCGCTAGAATAGGCAACGAACGTCTCGCGCCCATTTCGAGTGCGTAGACGGTATTCCAGACGCCGTATTTGATAGCATCCCATATTGCCGCGAATGGTGGTTTTCCATTATGAGCAATGCAAAGTTCTACCGCACCCTTGATGCCGGCTATTAATACAATGCTGAGAAGTCCATATAGGCCGGCCTGCGGCACCGGTCTGCCCATCATCATGACGGCCATTATGACAAAGGGCGGTAGTAGGTAATACCAACCTTCCTTGATAACCGGCCAGAGTCGAGGTACTTGGTCCGAGGGAAGACCGGTGACCCCGCCTTTACGTGCCTCTAGATGTACGACCGCGTAAACCGAGGTGAAGTAAAGGACTGCAGGTAGAATAGAAACCTTTACGATCTCCCAATATGAAATGCCGGTGAATTCGACAATCAGAAATGCAGATGCACCCATAATCGGCGGCATAATTTGGCCGCCTGTTGACGCCGCGGTTTCAATACCTGCTGCAGTTTCCGGCTTGAAGCCGGTGCGTTTCATGAGCGGGATGGTGAACGGACCAGTCGTAGCGACATTAGCGTTTACGCTACCAGTAATCGAGCCTGTTAGGCCGCTTGCCATAATCGCGGCTTTGGCTGGGCCGCCACGTAATCGGCCGGTCGCGGCAATTGAGAGTTTCATATAGTAGTCGCCTGCCCCCATTCGCTCTAAGAATGAGCCGAACAGTACGAACAAGAAAATGAATACTGAAAATACGCCGACCGGCAGGGTATAAATGCCGTCGGTGGTCATGAAATGGTGATCGACGATGCCTTCCCAGGTGGCGCCTTTATGGGCTAGCGGTCCTGGGAAAGACGTTCCGAAATAGGTATAGACGATAAAAAACATTGAAATCATTGGGAGTGCAGTATTGATGGTCCGGCGTGCAGCTTCCCAGGTGACTAAAAGCGCAACCGTACCGAAGAAATAATCATAAATTGTAATATCATCGACAAGTGGCAGGCGTTGGATGAAATAGTCTAGATTAAAGAGAGGATAGGAGAGTGCGGTAATGACGAGCACCCAAAGCGTTACGGACCAGACTAATCTCCAACCTTTTTCTTCGCGGTCACGGAAAACCAAAAATACTAGTGACATGCCGAGTAGATAGGTGGTCGCCCTTTGGACAGTGTTCTCGTAACCTCCAAACAGTGCCAGATCGAGATGCCAAAGTGCCATCGCAACGGCCAAGATGGTGATAAGCCAATCGTACCAAGTCTTGTCCTCACGGATGACCATGTAATCTTGTGAACTTGAACTGCTTGTCTCCGTCATATCTACCCTCCACGAAAAGCCCCCGCACGGTCAGCAATCTGGCTGTGCGGGGGTATTCTTATCGTTATACGGTTACTCGAAAATACTACTTAAGAACGCCTTGCTCTTTGTAATATTTCGCAGCCGCCGGATGGAATGGGAAGTTGTGGTCTGTTGCACTTTTCTTCATACTCCAACGCTTAAAAATTTTATGCACATTGTGCAGTGTCTTCACGTGCTCATTTGAGATCTTCAATAAATTATAGACCAGCTTATCCGGAGTCTTGTCAGTGGCAATCACAACACCACTTGTGCCGACCGAAGGTGTTGCGTTTGGTGCGCCTTTATAAATTCCGCCTGGAATCTCACAGTCGTTAAAACCGGCTTCGATGAGCATTTTGCGGGTACTTTTGCTCAGCGTCATAAATTTAAGGGGTCGTGATAGATGTGCCTCGATGCCCTTCGCATTAGGAATGCCAGAATTATGGTTATAGAAATCGAGCGACCGTGAACTGAGCTGACGCGCACTAGCGCCAACGCCCGCGAAAACCAATTTAAAGCCTCGTTTTTTGAGGTCTTCATAGCTTGACCCGTTGTGTTTAACCATCAAGCCGGTGATATACTCGGTCGATGAACCCCGCTTGCCCACACTAATGTTAAGCGGTTTTTTTGATTTTACAAAATCGTCGAAGGTTTTGATGCCACCGTCCACAAGTTCTGCAGCAGAATACATATGGTAGCAGGAATAGTAGAATGTTCCGACCATGCGCAAGTTGCTAAATTTCTTGCCATAAGGCGATTGACCTTTAAGGGCATTCTTACTCAAATTCGCGAACGAGAAACCGATATCGGCTTTACCTGAGCCGATCATTTTCGGATTGGCACGGCCGCCACCGGGAATCACACTAAGTTTCATGTCTTTTGCGTGCTTGTTGAAGTTTTCTGCGAGGCCGGCTCCCAAACGACCAAACGTGCCGCCTAAGGAACCAACAGCAAATGTGTATTGCTCGGCACTAAAAGCTGGTGTTACTAGGCCCGTTGCAGTAAGGCTCCCAAGAGCGATAATGGAAACAGTAAGCTTTTTCATTAGATAACCTCCCCATGGGTTAATGATGTTGCGCGCAATTAGACTTTTTGTCGGTTTTTATTATGCGTGCTATTTAGTTTTCTAAAAGCGCTATATTTTCCCTCAAGTACATTTGACTCTATCAATATAAATGGCGAATTGAATTTTTGGGAGTCTAAAAACCATCAGGTGCCTTCTAGCACGTGGCTTTGTTCGAATAGGGCTTGAGGCACCATTGACTAGCAGAAATATTTATCCGAGGAACACGGCATTTTAATCATTGTCTTTTTTTGTGCTTTCTTTAATTCCGTCGAGGATCCATGAAATAGTCCATCGTCCGGCGAAGAATATTGCTAGGGCGAGTAGCAGAAATACGACGGTGAAGTAGGTCGGGAAATCAATTTTATCCATGTAATGGCGCCACCTTAAATTTGCCTTGGCGGCCTCTCGGCAAAGATAAGTCGTTGAGTATTTGCCCGGTGGACCGCAGCTTACTTCTATTTTATCCTCAAAATCTTGCGGGACCTCATAATCGGTTTCGGCAATAATATGGAGCAGGCTGATAGCGACGCCGACAATTACGAACATCACCATACCAATTCGTTCGAATCCAATTCTGTAATGACCGAATCTATTCATAGTCTTTGTGTTGAAATTTTTGGCTCAGCGCTGCGGTTTTTGAAGTGAGTCCAGAAATCGTATGATGCTAATCCAATTCCTAGAAATATAACGATTGCCAGATCGATTTCTCTGACAAAGACCACGACTACGCCTAAAAACGCGAAAAGCATGAGGAGTGAAATGGCCGCAAGTATTCTATCAGTCATTTTCTATGCTCTCACTCATTCATATTCGAAAGTGCGCCGGTTAACCATCCTGCGGTTCGCAATAGCCGTGCATCATAGCCGTGCTGTCCAACGAGCTGCACGCCAATCGGCATGTCGTCGGTGCTGGTGAGTAATGGCAGGCTGATTGTTGGAACGCCGCAATACGTCCATAGCGAACAGAAAATCGGGTTGCCAGTGTAATCGAGTGTTTTGGGTGCGGCTCCTGTGGCAGCTGGTGTCAAGATGGCGTCGTAGCGCGAAAATATTTGATCTAATCCAGCATTTAGCGTTTTGCGTAAATCGAAGGCGCTGGCGTAATCAACCGCTTTTACGGTGCGTCCTACTTCAACCATGCCGCGTAAGGGTTCGCTCAATTGAGTTGGATCCTTGTCGTAGAGCGGCCCAACATTCTTTGCGATGTCGGCAATCATTATTGTCCGATGTAGGTCGACGGCGTGATGGAATGGTTCTGGCAGCTCTACTTCGTCGCATTTGTCGCCTAATACATCCGCAAGTTCTTCAAAGCCCGATTTCACGTCGGGCCCGGCTTTTTCCCAAACCGGCGATTTGACGAAGGCAAAAACCGGTTCGACGGGAGGTTCAGTGGATACATTTTGTAAGAGTTCCAATGGTGCCGTTGGTCTCATGTCGGGGTCTGCGGCATCAAAAAGTGAAAGCGCATCTCCGATAAGGGCAACATCTTCGACTGTCCGCCCAAAAACGCCGACCGTATCCAAAGACTGTGATAGCATTAATGCGCCATGGCGGGAAATACGCCCGTGGGTTGGTTTGAAACCCACTGTGCCACAGAAAGATGCCGGTCTGATTATCGAGCCGGCAGTTTGACTGCCGATTGCAAGTGGTACCATGCCGCTTGCAACAGCAGCGGCGGAACCGCTTGATGAGCCGCCTGGTGTTCGTTCGGGATCGTGGGGATTGCGGGTCTTGCCGGGACTGTACATTGCTAGCTCGGTGGTAACGCTCTTACCCATAATTATCGCGCCGGCCTGACGCAAAAAGGCGACAACAGTGGAATCAGCCGTTGGTGTGCGGCCCGTGAATAGGGGCGTACCACATTCAGTTGGCATATCAGCGGTATCGAAAATATCTTTTACGGCAACGGGCAGCCCGAGTAGGCTCCCAGTAGGTAAGCCAGATTGGCGGTGTTCATCAGCTGCTTTAGCTTGTGCAAGTGCGTAGTCGACATCGAAATAGGTCCAGGCTCCGATCTGTTCATCCATCTCGGCAATTCGCTCTACGCAAGCGCTCACCAAATCTTGAGATGAAAACTCGCCCGCAGCAATACCCAAGGCGGCCTCAAGGGCGGACAGGGTGGCCAATGATGTCATATCTGAAGCCTCATTTTTTTCCATATAGGTAATCGGGAAGCCAAAGGGCGATCTCAGGGAAGCTATAGAGGATGGCCATGGCGAGGACGACCATGGACAAAAATGGGAGTACACCCTTGAAAATATCAACTAATTGAACATGCGGCGGGGCAACCCCTTTTAGGTAATAGGCCGCCATGGCCATGGGAGGCGTCAAGAACGAGGTCTGCAGGTTGAGAGCCACCAGGATACCGAAAAACAGCGGGTCGATATTGAAAATGGCCAGCATGGGCAGAAAAATAGGTACAAAAATGATGATGATTTCGCTCCACTCTAACGGCCAGCCAAGGAGAAAGATAATCAGTTGCGCGAGGATGAGAAACATCAACGGCGATAGGTTCATTGATAAGACGAAATCTTTGATGATGTCGTGTCCACCGAGATACGAAAAGACTGAGGCGAAAAGCCAGGAGCCAACGAAGAGCCAGCACACCATCGCGGACGTACGGACTGTTAAATAAACGGATTCCCTCAGTCTGACCCATGTGAGTGTGCGATACCCTGCGGCCAAAAGTAGCCCCCCCAATGCGCCGACCGCGGCAGCTTCCGATGGGGTTGCTAGGCCGAACAGGATTGCGCCCAAAACGGAAAGAATGAGAAAGGCTAGAGGAAAGAAGGACGTGGCCATCATCCAAAGGACGCCAAGGAAAGAGCTATCTTCGATGTCCTCTTCTTTGGGTTTTGGTGCAAGGCTGGGATTGAGGGTAGCGCGTCCGATGACATAGAGAATATAGAGGCCGGCCAACATGAAGCCTGGGATGATAGCGCCGGCGTAAAGTTTCACTACCGATACATTGGATGTTGCGGAATAAACAATCAGCATAATGCTGGGCGGAATGAGGATGCCGAGACAGCCACCTGCGCAAATGACGCCTGCGGAAAAACTAGTGTCGTAGCGGGCTTTGAGCATGGCAGGAAAGGCGAGCAGCCCCATAAGCGTGACAACTGCGCCGACGATGCCGGTTGCAGTCGCGAACATGGCGCAGGTAGCAAGCGCAGCGATAGCCATGGAGCCAGGCATGCGGCGCATGGCGATTTGCAGGGTAGTGAACAGCCGGTCGACGACATTTGCCCGTTCCACAATGTAGCCCATAAAGAGAAAAAGTGGCACGGCGGTCAGCACGTCGTTCGCCATGACCGAGTAGGTTTGATTTACGAACAGGTCAAATATTTGATTGTCGAAAATCGATTTCATGCGTTCAGCGTCGTAATAGGCGTAATAGCCGAAGGCGACGCCCATCGCCATCAGGGTGAAGCAAATCGGAAAACCCAGTAAAATGGTGAAAATGAAAATGCCGAGCATGAAGACGGCGACTTGGGGGTCGGTCATGTCATGTTTCCCTTGCCGTCTTGATTGCCTTGGCTGCCCTGATCACCTTGATCATCAAGGTCGTATACATGCGCGTGCTGCATCACCAATTCCATTTCCTCTACATCTTCGAGGTGAGGCGGCCATTCGCCGGTTCGTATGCACATAATGCAGCGGCATACCTGTGCGATGCCTTGAATGAAAAGCAAGGAGCCCGCAATGGGGATGATCGATTTAAATTGGAATATGGGCACGTTGGCTGGACTCATGACGCTCACTTCGCCTCGGCCGCTATTGTAGGACCAGGATTCTCCAGCATAGTCCCATCCCGCAATGATGAGCGCGATGACGCCGGGAAAGAAGAACAGGAAATAAAGCACAAATTCGATGATGGCTTGGGCTTTCGGCTTCCAGAGTCGATATAAGACATCGCCCCGCACATGGCCGTCCCGCGACAAGGTATAAGCACCGGCCATCATGAATAGCGCGCCGAACATCATATAACTAATATCAAACGCCCAACTGGTTGGATCGCGCATTATGTAACGAACGAAGACCTCGTAGCCGATGCCTACGGCCATTATCATGATGCACCATGCGAAGGCCTTGCCGACCCAGGCCGTCACTGTATCGATCAGTAGAATAAACTTTTCCATCCGCTATCCCAGCTAATGAATGGGAGATATGGACAAGGAACGAGGCGACACAGATTTATATCGCGCCGTTTGAAGCCATTGTGATTGGACTAAAACTTGATTTCGCCTGGGAAGTGATGTTTGAAGGCGAGTTTGTAGTCAGCGGCGTTCATCAGATCGTAGAATGCAACACGGTGAGACCAATCCTTTTGGCTTTTTACTACCTTGGCAAAGAAGGCATCACCTTCAAGTTTCTTGAGGACCTCGTCCCAGGATGCCAACTGCGCTTTCATTACCGCTTCCGGAGTTCGATGAACTTTTACCTTGTCTTCGTGGATAAGGCCCTGCAAGTCCTTGGAATAACTATCCATAGCGAAGCCGTAATTAGCCGTGTTCGCTGCTTCAGCGCTGTATTCAAGAATTGCCTGCAGTTCCGTTGCCAGCTTATTGAACTTATTTTTGTTGAAGATAATCTCGAAGAATTCAGCAGCCTGATGATAGCTTCCCATCATATAGTTTCTGGAGACGTCGTGGGCGCCAAACTGGCGATCCGACGTTGGGTTGTTAAATTCAAAGGCTTCAATAACACCGCGCTCGAGGGCAGGTATGATTTCGCCACCGGGTAGCTGCGTCACTTTGAGGCCCATGCCCTGCATAATGTCAGTAGCGAGACCGACGGTACGATATTTTAATCCCTTCATATCGTCTGCTGATTTAATTTGGTTCTTGAACCAGCCAAGAGGCTGTGTCGGCATCGGCATGCAGAAAAAGCCGACGAGATTAAGTTTTAATATGTCCTGAACCAATTCACGGTAGAGTTCTTTTCCACCACCGTAGTGGATCCAGGCGAGGATTTGGGACGCATTTGCACCGTAAACCGGACCAGTCCCAAAAAGGGATGCGGCCTTGTTTTTGCCGTACCAGTAGGCAGTGACGGTATGAGCGCCATCTAATACGCCCTTATGACAAGCATCTTGGACTTGGAAAGCCTTTACGACCGCGCCGGCGGGCAGCAAATCAATTTTGAGACGCCCTCCAGACATTTTATCCACACGTTCTACATATTGTTTTGCCATATCTTGGAAGACCGATTTTGAGCCCCAAGAAGTTTGTACCTTTAGTACTTGTGTCTTTGCCTTTGAGACCTGTGGTGATGCGATTTTATCGGCTTTTTTAGCTTCCTTCTTGGGCTTGTCGTCGCACGCGGCAAGGGCGATTGCGGCGGTGCCAGTGGCGGCTGCAATGCCAGCGCCTTTAAGGAATTTTCTGCGTGCCGAACTTGGTTTTGTGGCAAATTTTTCAAAATTTTTCATTAAATATTCCCTCCCCATAGATCATTAAACTTCGAGTTGTTTATTGACTACATTTAACCCCCCTTCGGCAGGGGGGTTCAAGGTCATTATGTCAAGAAAGGGGCTTGGTGACTAATTACTCGCTAATTCTTTGACCAAAGCGATGGGGGCACCGTCTTTGTCGGTGATCGGTTTGGTCACGCTTTTGCAGTAAGATGAAGCGAGGACAGCTTGCATATGTCTTCCAAAGCCGCCCGCAACAACAATTAAAATATGTGCCGGATCGGGAACAATCGAGGTCAGTGCGTCGTCGTCATGCATATCAACCCAATCGGGTAGGGGGGTCTGCCCCCATCCCCCTCTATCGCGTAGATCGCCAATACGACAGCGGGCGTTTTCAAAAATAAATTCTTGGACCTTCTGTTTGTTCCAGCCTTGCTCGTCGAGCCATTGGGCGGATTCTGCGGTTATTACAAGCATTTGCTCACCATCTAACTTTCCACGATAAGGCCCGTTGGCACCGAGATGGCTCATGGCTGAAGCTGCGCTACCTAAATAAAGCTCCGGAGTCTTGCTGATCATATCATTGATATTATGAGGAGATTCCGCACATAGCATGGTAACGGCACTAGCGCTGGGGTCTATACCTCTGTCCACATGGAGGCCGGGCCAAGGGCTGTTATCCTCGTCCTCGCCGATGCAATAGGAATATTTACCGGGATGTCCATGGGTCGCCATATCTGTTTCGCCAGGAATACCACCGCCAACATTCATCAGCAGCAATCGCATAGTGCGGCCGATGGTTGCATTTGCGCGCCATCCCTGGCCAAATACGTTCTGGCGGCAGTTTACATTAATTTCGTTCCGAACGGGTCCATGGACGATAGTGAGATGTGCGCCGGGGTGAGTAGTAGTTTGCCGTCCGTAGAGATTATATTCAGGCTCCACCATGGCCTGGACGCCGGCGATGACGACCGGCAAGTACTCTGGTTTGCACCCTGCCATGGCCGCATTGATTGCGATCTTGTGTACTGTTGCAGCACCACCCTTTGGCGGTATGTCGGCTATCACTTCCGTCGGTATGCGATCATTAAAGCGTAGCATATCCGCCACTCGCGCTTTGGTTGGCGGAACGAAGGGCAAGCCGTCGGTCCAGCCCCGGTCGGCGAAATGCTCGTAAATTGCATAAGGGTCCGCTGCGAGTTCAACCAGGTGTGACTCGCTTGATTGGTTGCTCATCAATTTATCCTCTACGGTGCGCTCAGCAGTGAACTGACTACGTCTTCGAACGCAGCCTTTGCCAGGTCACGAACCTCATCTTCTCGGCGCGCTGCGATCGGGTGCGGTAATATAACGAGCGGTAAATCTTCCATACTCTGAAGTTTTGTCAGCATATGGCCGTATTCGGAAAAGGCATCGGTGACGACTGTGCTGGTTGGAATTCCTTCTCGTTCGAAACTCATGCTGTCATGGACACTCCACGACGTGCAGGAGCCTCAATCTCCAAGGCCAGTAACAACGGCGTCACATTCTTTTTCCATATCCGCCATCATTTCCGGCAACATACCTGACACACTCTCCTTACGGAAGAAACGCAGTTCTACCTGCGGATAACGCTCTGAAATCATATCGGCGACTTGTTCGAAAATGATATCGGTATGATCCTTGGTGTTGTTCAAGAAGCCGATAACTTTTCCATCAAGGCTATTAAAGCGGGTTGCAAGACCATCTTGCTTTTCAGCAGCGGGCGCGGTGGGATCGTAAACAAAAACCGTTCCTTCTGTCTGTATAGACATCGGGCATTCTCCAAAAAATTTCGATACCTGATTGTAGTCGCAATGTATCGGCAAGGAAATGGCTGCATGCTATGATCTACTGGCATTTTGNCGCGGGGAGTTATATGGCGTCTTTTGACATTTTGATTATTGGTGGCGGAGTAGCAGGCCTANCNGCGTCCGTTGAAGCGNTTACNCTCGGTAAAAAGACCGCAATATTGGAGAAATTGCCGATGTTTGGNGGCCAGATTGCNAACGTAGAAATGGTTGAGGGATTGGAAGTACGGGCAACTGGTATGATGCTTGCTATGAATTTGATGCAACAATCGATGGNACGCGGTGTCAAAACAATTACTGGTGAAGTTTCTACCATTGCTTCTGTAGGCGGTAAATTCCTGGTCGGTACGCCTGATGGCGGGTACACGGCGGATTCGGTAATCGTGGCATCGGGCGGAAGTCTCAGGACTCTTCGAGTTCCTGGTGAGGATAAATTCATTGGCCGAGGCGTTTCGCAATGCGCCTCATGTGATGGACCGTTATATCAAGGAGACGATGTAATCGTCGTCGGCGGCGGCGATGCGGCGGCCCAGGAAGCGCTGTCTCTTTCGAATGTTTGTAGGTCTGTAACGATGATTTGCCGGAGCGGCCTTCGTGCCAGATCCCATTATGTAGAACGCATAGAGGCAAATAAAGCTATATCGGTTATGAGTAATCATGTGGTTCTGGAAATTCTTGGAGAAGGCCGCGTTTCCGCTGCGCGCGTTCGTAATTTGGAAAATGATAGTGAGCCCGTTATAGCGTGCACCGGAGTATTTCCGTTTATCGGTAGCGAACCAAACAGCGCGTTTGTGGCCGACTGCGTGGCATTAGAAAATGGATATGTGGTTACGGATGGTCGGTTTGAATCGTCTGTGCCAGGTATTTTTGCGGTAGGTGCGGTTCGTAAAGGATATTCAGGCCAGCTTACCGATGCATTGCTAGAAGGAAGGAGTGCGGCCGCAGCTGCGTGCGTTGATTAGACGATGAATGAAAAAGGATGAAGTATTTTCACTCTTTGGTTTTAGAATAATTGGAGTGCCGAATTACGTTGTAAGTATCAAATCTTCTAGGAATTTGGCTGTTTTGAGTTTTTGGATACGACGTTTTTGGATGATGACTGATGATTGCCGTTAGGGACGAAGTCGCTGTACATAGAGGTGTAATGTTTAAACCTGTCGATAAATATGAACACATCACCGTTGCGCCGGTCACGGCTCATATTGGTGCAGAGATCGGGGGTATTGAGGTTGGTATATTAGATAAATCAATCCTATCAGAGATTCACATGGCCCTTATGCGCTACCAGGTGATATTCTTTCGTGACCAGGAAATAGAACCACCACAATTCGCCGCATTTGCACGACAATTCGGTTGCCTCCGCAAAGCTCGCAAAGCTGCTTTTGAATTGCTGGAGGGCGCGCCAGAGGTTGCGGTGTTAGCGAATGATGAAGAACGTCCGCCCAACGTCAATCACTATCATCCCGATGGTATTTTTAGAGATGAACCTGAATTTGCCTCAATCTTGCATGCGCAGGAGGTTCCTAATTATGGTGGCGATACCATCTTCGTTAGTATGACCGCAGCTTATGAAGCTTTGAGCGACGAAATGAAGGCCTATATTGAGAATAAAACTGCGACCCAGGATTTCATGAAACTACATGGTAGTCCTCAGAAAAANCGGAGTTGGAAAGGCGATAATGCTAAAAGGATGGCGGCAATGGCCAAGGATCACCCGCCGGTCAGTCATCCAATGGTCCGAGCTCATCCGGTGACTGGTGCTAAGAGCCTTTATGTGTCGGAGAGTTTTACAAGCCATATTGATGGTGTTGATCGTTTAGAGTCCGATGAAAAATTGCTTGAGCTGTATCGCCACTATGAGCGTCCAGAATTTCAATGCCGGTTCCGGTGGAAAGATTATTCCATCGCGTTTTGGGATAATCGAGCTACGCTACACTATGCGGTCGCTGATTATTGGCCTGCTAAGCGCCTTATGAATCGAATGACCATTGAAACTGACGCGATTGGTTGTGGCTTGTGAGTTTCTTCTGGATTTTTCCGTAATTTTTGCAGTGAGCGCACTAATACGCAGAATTTAGCCAGTATACGTTCCGCAGTATGTCTTTGAGGGTGATGACATAGCGCGATTCTGAGAGTTCGCGTAAACTCTTGATTAGAAATTTTTATGTCCAAGGGAGAATTATCATGAACATCATGCGTAAACCTGCTGACGCGGAAGTAATAGAAGGTGCAACAGCGCTTTTGGCGCGCTTCGTCACTAATCTTGATTTGGATGATGTAGACGACTTCACGCTGAGCCGTGCCCGGACACATTTATTTGATACCGTCGGTGCCTGCGTTACGGGTGCTGTGCAGCAAGTGACTATTGCTTGTAAAGCAGCGATGGACGAATTATTGCCTGGCGGCGATATACCGGTACCCGGGCAAAAGGGCCGCTATGACGTTCTCACTGCGGCTTTTTTAGGAGGCACCGCAGGACACGGTTTAGAGCTAGATGACGGGTTCCGACCGGCAGGTGCGCATCCCGGCGTCGCGATTGTGCCGACGATCCTATCCGCCGGTTATCATTATGATGTAGATGGGAAGGCCCTGTTGAGGGCTATGATAGCCGGATATGAGGTTATGGGGCGCATCGGTGCAGCCATGCACCCGCGGCAGCGACAACGTGGATTTCATAATACGCCGATAGCAGGCGTGTTTGGAGCCGTCGCAGCGGTCGCAGTGTACAAGGATTTTGATGAAGAAACATTAAGAAGTGCCTTTGGACTTGCTGCCTCAATGGCTTCGGGTATTAATACCCACCGTACGGGTGGAGATGCGAAGCGTATGCATCCTGGCCTAGCAGCGAAAAATGGTATACTGGCGGCTAATCTCTCAGAAAAGGGCTTCGAAGGGCTAGATACCGCACTGGAGGATACTTATGGATTCTTGGCGACCTTTGCCGGTAAGGATGCTACGGCGCCTGATTGGACCAATATCGATATTTTGGAAGAAGGTGGCCATATCAAATCTGATTATGTAATCGGCGATTGTTACATAAAACCTCATGCCTGTTGTCGCCATCTTCACCCTATGCTTGACGCTTTGATCGATATTGTTACTGCTGAAGATCTTAGTCCTGAGCAAGTGGAGAAAGTAGATGTTGGCATTTACGAAGTCGGAGTGGTCCATGGTGAAATCGGCTGGGATAACTTTACCACGTCACAAATGAGTATTCCCTTTACTGCAGCGACAGGGCTACACAAACGCTCGGTACAATTAGCACATTTCACGCCAGATGCGCGCTCCGATGCGGCTTTAACTGCGGATTGTGCGAAAGTGAATGTCTATCTCGACAAAGCGCTCGATGCTGAGTATCCGGCAAAACGACCGACGCGCGTCGAGATTACGACTAAGGACGGTCGTAAAATTCAGAGGTTGGTGGAAGAACCTTTGGGCTCCGCCCGCAATCCCGTGCCTGACGATGCTATGATAGAAAAGTATATGGGGCTGACTGCGCCTGTGATTGGCGAACAAAAGGCGAAATCCGTATTGGAGCAGCTTCAGAAGATCGAAGAGGTAAGTGATGTGCGTGGCCTTGTGGAATTGATGGCCTTGTAAATTCAAATAAGCAAAAATCCTANATTCGCCTTAGCTCTTGGTGTTAGGGCGGATTTTTTTTATCTANAGAANTGGAGGAAATTAGTNGTGAGTGAGAAAGAAATTGAAACTAGTGAAGTAATGAAAAAACTCGCTGCCTATATCGCAGGGGCTTCTAAGATGAAGCTACCAGAGGATGCGATAGAGCACGGCAAGTATCATTTGATTGATACGGTGGCATCGGTCATTTCCGGCACACGTTTAACGCCGGGAGAGATGACCATAAAATATATCAAAACTCTTGGTGGTACCAAGGAGGCACT
Organism: Rhodospirillaceae bacterium; assembly: GCA_002724395.1. GTDB lineage: Bacteria > Pseudomonadota > Alphaproteobacteria > UBA8366 > UBA8366. The sequence continues at coordinate 38,063 of PBOR01000034.1, forward strand.
TTTACTCGGTACGAATTACGTGACCACGGCGGTAAATGCTGCCCTTGGTAATGCAATGATTGCTCATGCAGATGAAACCGATGATTCCCATAAAGAATCCCGCAGCCATATTGGCTGCGGTGCGGTGCCTGCAGCACTTGCAATGGCGGAACGGGAGGGCCGGTCCGGCAGGGAGTTTTTGAATGCTGTAGTGTTGGGCTATGATATTGGTGCGCGCACAAATTTTTCCATTGGTGTGCACTCCATGTATGATGCGGGCCACAGCACGCATACGTTTGCTCCTACATTTGGGGCCGCGGCTTCGGCGATGTCCTTGGCTGGATTGAATGCCGATCAAGTTCGCTGGGGAATTTCTTACACAGCCCAACAGGTAGGCGGTATCAATTGTTGGCAGAGAGACCTGGACCATGTGGAAAAAGGGTTCGATTTTGGTGGCATGGGGGCTCGAAATGGTGTGACTGCGGCGACTATGGTGCAGGCGGGCTTTACTGGGGTAGATGATGTGTTTGTGGGGCCTCGTAATTTCTATTCTACTTATTCGACCGAGCCACGCCCGGAACAGATGATCGATGGGCTTGGTAAACGCTTTGAGGTCATCCAAACCAATATTAAGAAATGGACGGTAGGTTCACCCATTCAGGCGCCACTTGATTGTATCGAAGAACTTCAAAAGAAACATGATTTGTCTGAGGGTAACATTAAACATATTAAACTTCGCCTTTCTGATATGGAAAGCCCGGTGGTGGATGATCGTCATATGGCTGACATCTGTATCCAACATATGGTATCCCTAATGATTCTAGATGGTACCGCGACGTTTGCTTCTGCCCATGATGAGGAGCGGATGACCGAGCCGGCAATTGTAGAGTTCCGTAAACGAATTGAACTTGTTGGAGAGCCGGATATACCTCGGCGTAATGCTATCGTTGAAGTGACGCTGGGTAACGGTGAAGTAGTATCGCACACACAAGTGGCGGTGCGTGGTACACCTGATAACCCAATGAACCGCCAGGAGGTGGACGATAAGGCCTATGACCTTATGGCTCCAATCGTTAGCAAGGATAATGCAAGGACCTTGATCGACAAGGTTTGGGATATTGAAAAAGTAGAGAATGTGCGCGATTTACGTCCGTTAATGATAGCGTAGAAAAGCGTCTTACGGTCAAAGAAAAAGGCGCGCTGTTAATTAGTAGCACGCCTTGTTTCTTAGGGATCGCGAAGGGTCAGCCTTGAGGGCCACCAAGATAGTACGGCATTTCCCAACCGAGTACTGATTCGGTGAATACTTGCAGTAGACCTGGGGGATATTCCAGGGTTAGTGCGCCGGAAAGAACTCCTAGGAACACCGTCGCCGACAGACCCAGAAGNCCATTGCGGACGTGGTTCGTTTCTACCCGTTTAGTAATGAAATACCAGATGAAAATAGCCGCACCGATCGGATAACCGACGACACCGAAGAACGCCAACATGCCGACAATTGATCCTAGATAGAACCATTCTGAATGTTCCGTATCGGAATTTGTTTCTCTATCTGCCAGTTCAGCGCACGGTTCGGTTGCGGTTATTTGCTTGTAAAGCAACGGCAAAACAAAGATCAAACCAAGGATGCCAACGGTGAAGGGAAAAATGCGTCCGAGTGTATGATAATTGAAACCATCCAAGCCCGCTGCTACGACGAGGCTCAGCATGAAACAAGTGAAAATCAATTGCGGTTTCTTGTTTTGGGTAGTGTGTTCAGTATCTTCGGTGAAGGATTGGCCAGCGCTTGGATTAAATTTCAATGCACCCCAAATAGAAAGTATCGTCAAAACTAGTAATATTTGCACGATTGGCCGTTCGAAGAATGAGATGCCATAGACTTGGATTGATTGGTAGAGCGATGTTTCAATCCGTTCGGAGAGAAAAAAGCCAATTAGCAGCGCGGGGCGTGACCAACCAAAGCGTTTCATAAAAGTTCCGAGCGTGCCAAAGATAAACAGTGCAATCAGGTCGTTCCAATGGCGCGTAGCTTGGAAGGCTGCAAAGAAAATCAGCACTAACATGAACGGCGCCAGGAACCCATAACGGATCGTCGTCAATTTCGCTATATGCTGCGATAGCAATAGACAGGATCCGGCGCCAAAGACATTGGCAAGCGCCAAAGACCATATCATAGTGAAGGTGAGGTCGAGGCGCGTCGTGATCATTTCCGTACCTGGCTCAATACCGATCAAGATAAAGCCACTCAACAGGATGGCGTAACTGCCGGAGCCTGGTATCCCAAACAAAATAGTTGGGATCATCGCACCGCCTTCCTTAGCATTGTTGGCAGATTCTGGGGCCAAAACACCGCGGACATCGCCGGTACCNAAGGTGGACCGATCTTTAGANGTTTGGATAACATGTCCATAGGCGATCCAATCCACAACCGAGCCACCGAGGCCAGGCAATGCACCGATGATGCAGCCGATGCCGGAGCAACGCACTACAATCCACCAATTTCGCANAGCATCCATGAAGCCTCGCGACCAACCTTTGCCNATTGTGAGTTTGCCNTCGCCGGAAATGGTTTGATGACGGCGCACCAAATCAATGATCTCGGGCATTGCGAACATGCCAAGGCCAATGATGACAATTTTGATACCATCGCTTAAATAGACTGATTGCCAGACACCCGGGATACCGGTGAGGCGAGTAGCACCATGCGGCTCGTATCCTATCATGCCGATAATTAGACCTATGACGCAGGTCGCTAGCCCCTTCTTGGCGCTAACGCCGGTCAACATACCGATCATACTGAGGGCCAACATAATCAACATCATTTGCTCGCCAAAGCCCATGGCGAGAATAATCGGACGGGCAGCAAAAATAGCACCCGTCAAAACCATAGCGCCAAACAAACCTCCGAAGAGAGATGCCGTAAAGGCCGCACCAAGCGCACGCGCACCTTCGCCCCTTTTGGACATTGGGAAACCATCGACTACTGTCGCCTGAGAGGCCGAAGTACCAGGGATACCCATTAGTACCGATGGAAATGTGTCGGATGTTGTGGTTGGCGCTAGAAGGCCAATCATCATTGCCAAGGCGTGCGATGCTTCCATATCGAATACGAATGGTAAAAGCAAAGAAAGCCCTGCTACACCACCGAGACCAGGTAAAACGCCAACTACGAGACCGAGGGCGGTTCCCAAAAATAAGAACATTAAATGATATGGCTGAATTAAGTTTGTCAGCGCATCCAAGAAAATTTGCAATTCCATCTGGCATCCCTCAATCAGTATTTATCATTTAGGTTTCTCCAACTTTTAACGGAGACCTTAGCAGTCACATAATCGATTCGGAGACATAAAGCAACAACGCCCGGTCTCTGGAGACCGGGCGTTGCCACTTAAAACACTATCATACGTTCAATTAGATCTTAAGATCCAGATTATAACGCTCTTTGACGTATTTCTTGATGTAAGCCTTACCCGCCGGTGGGATGTCAATGGCTTCCATAATCAGCTGTTTAGCCCGCTCACCAACAGTGACCGGATAAAGGCTGAGGACTTTGTCCTTTTTAGACAAGAAGTCTTTGTCGGCCAACATTTTGTTGGTCGCGCCACGCCATGCTTTGGCAATGCCAGCAGGCGTGCCTTTAGGCAGATGGTAGGATTTGTTGGCAGCCGTACCCGCCTTGATCAAAGCTACGGTAGCTTCGTAAGCACCGCCAGACTCTTTTCCACCAATGGCTTTGTAGATATCGAACCATGTTGGGGTGTTTGGCCAAACAGGATCTTTGCCCCATTTACCATCGGCGCCAGGCGCACCCCAAACCATAAACTCGTATGCAATTCCGCTTTTCCGGAAATGTTTACGGTTGTTTTTGTAGGACAAGGTGTTGTCAAAGTTAACTGTGAACTCTCCGCGTTCAAACGCCAGAGCCATTGGGCCATTTCCCTTCATGCCCCAAACGTCTTTCACTTCAACACCCAACATACTTAAAGCCAAACGTTTATTGAGACCCGATGAGGTCGGTGTTTTACCGCCGAAAACCAAGGCATCTTTCGGGAACGTACGGAGCAACTCAACTTTACCTTTGAGTGTCTTTGGTTTGTCGAGCCCCAGTTCCTTGCGGAAGTAAATCATGTTACCACGAGGGAAAAGTGCAATCGGCACGAAGTCTTTGACTTCAAACTTGACCCGCGGATCACGGAGCAAATAGTTGAAAACTGTCGAAGTGGACATAGCGAGAACCCATGTACCGTCTTTCTTAGCACGCGAGAACCAGTAGTTACCGCCCACAATACCACCAGCTCCGGGCTTGTTGACTACGAGAATTTTCGGCTTACCTGGAAGATATTTTTCCCAATAAGGTTGAAGCCAGCGAGTAAGACTATCGGTACCGCCGCCTTCATTGAAAGGAACGATAACGCGCATACGCTTACCGCTAAAATCTGCCGCTTTCGCTTCGTTAGCGGCTGACAGACCGAGTGATAGCGCAAACGCCGAAACGGCAATGGCACTAGCTGCGCGGCCGGAAATTAAATTCTTGAGCATCAGATGCTTCTCCCTGTTACAAAACCCATTGTTTCTAAGGCGATTACCGCCAGGCGCAAACGCCACGAATCATAAATGAACGTTCGCTAGCGATATGAACAACACGACTCTTGGCGAGATGCAATGTTTTTTTGGGTGTTGGCTCCAATGAGAGTGCTAGGATATTATATAAAAATGGCGCTCGGCAGAAATCTACCGAGCGCCATCAACTTGCCAAAACCTGGCAGAGTTTAGATATTCAAGTCAAGGTCATAGCGTTTTTTCAAGTATTTTTTGATGTACGCCTTTTCCGCTTTATTCAGCGCAAAGATTTCTCTCATCGCTGTACCAGCAGCAGCACCGACCGTTACTGGGTAGGCACCTATGATCCTGTCTTTCTTCTTCAAGAATGTTGGATCCTTCATAGCGTTAGCGGTTGCGTCACGCCAAGCTTTCACGATATTTTTCGGTGTGCCGGTTTGAAGCAAATATGCTTTGTTAGCGCCAACACCGATTTTGGTCAGCTTCAAGGTCGCGCCAGCGGCTGGACCTTCAAACTTTTTACCGGTTGCTTGTTCATAATACTCGAAGAAAGTGGGGAGTTTTGGCCACGTCGGATCTCGACGCCAGTTACCCTTCGAATCCTTCCATGAGCCGTCAGCCGCCGGAGCACCCCAAGTGAACATTTCATGGGCAATGCCGCTGTCGCGGAAATGCTTCCGATTATTCAAATAGGACAGAGAGTTATCGTACATAAGCGTAAATTCGCCGCGTTCGAAAGCCAACGCCATCGGGCCATTACCTTTCATGCCCCATACGTCTTTCAATTCGATACCAAGCAATGAGAACGCTGCGCGATAGTTAATGTCCGTCGATGTCGGGGTTTTGCCACCCATCACCAATGCAGATTTCGGCATGCCTTTCATTTTGGCGAGTTGCTCTTTAGGTGACAGGCCTTTGAAGCCAAGCTCCTTACGCGCATAGATAACAGCACTTCTCGGCAGAAGCGCAATTGGCTCCCATTTTAAAATGTCAAACTTTACGCGTGGATCACCAAGCACGTAATTCATCACAGTGGAAATAGACACGGCCATAACCCAAGTGCCGTCTTTTTTAGAACGTTGTTGGAAGTAGTTTCCTCCAACAATACCACCGGCGCCAGGTTTATTGACAATAAGCAACTTTGGCTTGCCCGGCAGGTGCTTTTCGAGAAATGGCTGCATGAAACGCGCGAGACTATCGGTACCGCCACCTTCATTAAAAGGAATTATCACGCGGATGCGTTTTCCTTTAAAATCGACAGCTTCCGCTTCCGGAGCAGTCGTAATGCCGAGTGAAAGTACAAACGCCGCAACAGCGAAGGCACTTGCAACACGGCCAATTTTAATTTTCTTTAGCATTGTGTGCTTCTCCCTATTTTAGTTACTCATTCCTAGACAGCATTTAGCAATCTATTAGAACCATCTCAATAATCTCATACTATCATTATACGGTGTAGCATAATGACTTTTTCCAGAGAATATAGTGCCTTTTGCACGGAAAATGCTGTTTTCTTCTGAATCTGATTTTTTTGATCAAAACAATTTCAAAAATGGTTGGTATCAAATTAGCCGTTCTTAGGTGGTGCAAATCGGTGCTAGTTCGTTCTAAATATTTGAAAAAATATAATAATTTCAAATAGAAGGGTTATATGCCGTTTCGACTGCTATATGTTTTTGTTTAACACTCAGGTTTAATGTGAATTGACCAAAATTTTTATGCAGGCAAGTTTTTTTTTATCAAAGACGGTGAAATATAGCGTAATTAACAGGAGCACACTGGCAGCCTAAATTTGAATTGCTTGGTTTGTAAGCCCAAACCGTATTTGCAGCGGATGCAAGACAGGCTATAGGATCCTGAAATTTATTAGTTTTAAGAAAACAAATCGGCGGAGGAAGAAAATGAGCCACGATACGGTTCGGGATAACCCATACACGCGAGGCATAGCGAAATTTGTTTCGGGTCTGAAGTATGACAATATTCCAGATGAAGTGCGCGAACGCATTAAGCTCTTAATTTTAGATTCCTTCGGTTGTGCGCTTTACGCGCCATATTTGGAATGGTCCCAGATTCTAATGAAAACCGTAGCTGGATTGGATAAATCCGATCAATGCGGTGTATGGGGAACTAAACAACGTACCTCTGCGCCCCACGCGGCGCTTATTAACGGCACTTTGACTCAAGGGTTCGAGCTGGACGACGTTCATCGTCGCGGTATTTTGCACGTGGGTGCGGTAACGCTGCCGTCACTGATGGCAATCGTTGAGACCAAGGGTAGTATGGATGGCAAGGAATTTTTGCGCGCGGCTGTCGCCGGTTATGAAATCGGCCCTCGTGTCGGTGTTTGCATGGGCAATGAGCACATTACCCAAGGATGGCATTCGGGTGCTACCGTTGGTGTTTTCTCATCTGCAGCTGGTGCGGCGGCTGGTTTGAAACTCAATGAAGAGCAAACGGTACACGCCCTGGGTGTAGCTGGTACTCAGGCGGCGGGTCTTATGGCGGCACAATTTGGCGGTATGGTAAAAAGGATGCATGCCGGTCGGTCGTCACAGAGCGGCCTGTATGGCGCGTTACTAGCGGAACAAGGCTTCACTGGCATCACCGATGTTTTGGAGAGCGAGTATGGTGGGTTCTGTACAACGTTTTCTCGTTCGCAAGACCGATTCGACCTGGAAATTTTAAACCACGGCTTTGGTGATGTTTGGGAAACTATGGGTATCGCGCTCAAATTCTACTCCTGTGTAGGGACGAATCACACCACAATGGATGCACTCCGAAATATCCGTGAGCGGCGTCCATTCGGTGTAGATGATGTAAAGGAAGTTATCATTTACGGGTCGAAAGTGACCGTTGAGCATGTGGGTTGGGAATATAAGCCCGAAGGTGTCACATCGGCACAGCTTAACTTACCATTCTGTGTTGCGACCATGCTGATTGAAGGCGATTGTTTTGTTGATCAATTCAGCGAAGCCATCGTTGCCGATCCGGCGCGTATGGCATTCGCGACCAAGGTACGCACTATCGAAGATCCAGGTATTACTGCCAAGGGGCCTTCATACCGACACACGGTGAAGGTAGAAGTGCATTTTAATGATGGGACGATAGAAAAAGAATCTGTTGAAGCTGCACGGGGCAGCGAGAAACATTTTGCATCAGACGCTGATGTGGTGGCGAAGTTCGAGACATTGGCGGCCAAAAGTTTGCCTTTAGAACAAGTAGGTGAGTTGCGCGACGCGATCCTCAATCTTGAAGATTTGAAAGACGCTAGTGACATCGCCCGCTTACTGGTTCAACAATAAATTATATGGCACCTTGTTTGCGGAATGCTTCGATGTCACTTTCTCCGTAGCCGAGCTCACCTAAAACAGCCTTTGTATCTGCGCCAAGTGGGCGGGGGGGGGCGTTGACCTTTGGCCCTCCTTTGGCAAAGGTGAAAGCGCTGACGGGTACTGTGACAGGGCCGTCGACGTGTTCAACGGTTTTGTGCTTATGCAACACGCCGCGAGTTTTTAGCTGTGGGTCTTTGAGCATTTCGTTCATTGGGCGCAAGATAGCGGCAGGTACGTGGCGTTCTTGTAAATAAACCTCCCATTCGACGGCAGTTTTTGCCATCAGCTTTTCTGCGATAGCCTTTGTTTCTTCGGCGCGTTGGGCATCTCTATGAGCGTAACTTTGGTGGGCAAAATGGTTGAGCCCTAAAGCTGCCATGAAGCGGCGATGTTGCCCCGGGTTGGCCGCTCCCAGCATCAATTGCCCTTCTTTTGTTTGATAAAGCTCGCTGCTGGCAAATTTGTGTTTATTGCCGTTTAGACCGGGTACTTTGCCGCTAACCGAATGACCGGTGATACTGGCTGCCTGCAGGATGATGGCCACATCTAGCATGGAGACGTCTATATACTGGCCTTCGCCTGTCTGGGCTCGTTGATAGAGTGCTGCTGAAAGTGCAAAGGCTGCTGTAGTGCCGGTACCATAATCCATAAACACGGTGCCGGTTTTTATGGGGCCACTTTCAGGGGTGCCGGTCGACGACATAATGCCCGAGTTGGCTTGGATCTGGTGGTCATATACAGTGTGATGGGCGCGCGGGCCGTGCTGACCATAGCCGGTCATAGAGCAGTAAATTATTTTTGGATTTAGTACTTTAATATCGTCGTAACCGAGATTGAGTGCCTTTAGTGATCCCGCGCGATAGTTTTCCACGAGGACATCGGCTTCTGTGGCGAGTTCCCTGAATATTTCACGGCCTTGCCTAGATTTTAAGTTAAGTGTGATTGATCGTTTATTTGAGTTTTGAGTAAGAAAATTGGTGCCCATCCAGTTTTTATTGAGGTCAGCATCGGCGCCCATGAAACGCGCTTGATCCACTTCCTCTGGATGCTCGATTTTTATGACGTTCGCGCCGAGAACAGCTAATTGATAAGTTGCGAATGGACCTGCGAGCACATGGGTTGCATCGATTACACGTATACCTTCGAAGGGGCGCTTCATAACTAACCTATGACCTTGGTATTGCGGAGATGGGTGATTTCTTCTTCTTGGTAACCGAGTTCTTTTAGAACTTCTTCATTGTGTTGGCCGAGAGTTGGCGGGGGACTCTCGATTTTGGGGCCGTCACTCTTATACTTAAAGGCTGCGACAGGCACAGTGTAAACGCCTTCTACTTGGGGGGAGCCGTCCTCATATCGATGGAATGTGCCTCGGTGTTTTACTTGCGGGTCGGTTATGGCTTCTTCCACCGTGCGCTGACGTGCAGCGGGTATATGGTTATCTTGTAAGAAGTCTTCCCACTCTTGAGCCGTGCGGGTGGTAATTAATTCTTTTAAAACCTTTGCCTCTTCGGCTCGGTGTTCACGGCGGTAATCGTAACTTTTGTTGGCACGCTCCGGTTGGCCTACGAGTTTCCAGAAGCGTGAATGCTGGCGATGGTTGCTCGCACCCATCATGAGCATACCGTCTTTGGCCATATATTCGCTATGGGTCGCTTGACCACGATCGGGCGTTTGATAACCGAGCTTGCGGCCAGTGCGCATGGCGCCGGTGATTTGTGCTCCCATTAAGACGAAAGCCATGTCAGTTAAACAACCGTCGATATGTTGTCCCTCACCAGTGCGTTCGCGGTGGAAAAGCGCGCTGGCAATTGAGAAAGCTGCCGTTGTACCGGTACCAAAATCGATCAATTGGGGTCCGCATCGCAATGGTCCTGTTTCGGAATTACCTGTAATCGACATGATGCCGGAGTACCCCTGAATGACTTGATCATAGGCGGTTTGCTGACCGCGCGGGCCATCCTGTCCCCATGCGGTAAGAGAACAATATATAATGCCCGGATTGATTTGTTTGATGTCTTCATAGCCGAGCCCTAAACTTGCCAGTGCCCCCGCACGATAGTTCTCAACTATCACATCGGCCTTTTTAGCTAGTTCCGTAAGAATTTTTTGTCCCGCTTTGGATTTCAAATTGACCGTTAGCGAACGCTTGTTGGAACCGGTGGTCAGGAATCCTGTCCCCATATTCTTATTATTGAGGGTATGATCAGGCCCTGTATTTCTGGCCTGATCAGGGTCCTCGGGGTTCTCGACTTTGACAACATTCGCGCCAAGCAGCGCCAGTTGATATGTAGAAAAGGGACCTGCTAGAACGTGGGTGATGTCGATGACGTTGATGCCTTCAAATGGCCGGCTCATGAAACTTCTCCTTCTAAGCTTTATAGATTATGATTTTTTTGAGACCCTAATGTTCAAGAGCGCCATTTGACAATTGGGTATGCTTTGCCTTTGCTCCGGACATGGCAGTCTTGGTGCTCACCCCAATTATTTATTTTGGTTGATGGGTGAGCCGGTATTCTTTTTGCCTTCCCAGCTTAACCATGGGACTGGTAGTTTTGCACTATATGGCGTTGGTACGTGTATTAAAGACCTTATGCTAACGCTAAACAGTCTGGTTAACTTGCCGACTTGATCATATCACGGGCAATGATCAGCTGTTGAATTTGCGATGTACCTTCATAGAGCCTGAATAACCTTACATCGCGATAGAAGCGCTCAACCTTGTATTCGGCTATGTAACCTGCCCCACCATGAATTTGGACCGCCCGATCTGCCACGCGGCCAACCATTTCCGTTGCGTAATATTTAGCACACGCTGCAGCTCGTGTGGTCTTTTCGCCTGCATCGCGGCGTTTGCAGGCATCAAGTGTCATAGTGCGGGCAGCATATAATTCTGTTTCACTATCCGCCAACATGGCTTGTACTAGCTGAAAATTTGCAATGGGTTGCCCGAACTGTTTGCGCTCCATTGCATAGGCCAATGCATCATCAATTAGGCGGCGAGCCATGCCGACGCAGGCGGCAGCCAAGTGGAGTCGACCGCGGTCCAGCACTTTCATGGCTGTTTTAAAACCCACGCCCTCTTCGAGGCCAAGTAATTGCGTTGCTGGGACACGGCAATCTTCGAAAACTAAGTCCGAAGTTTGCGTACCCTTCTGGCCCATCTTTTTGTCGATCTTCCCGGTTGATTGGCCTTTTGTTCCTGCCTCGACCAAAATAGCTGAAACACCTCCGGCGCTTTTGTCTTCTGGGTTCGTCCTCGCATAGACGGTGAAAAGTCCGGCACGTGGGGCATTTGTAATGTAGCGTTTAGTGCCGTTCAGTACATATTCGTTGCCGTCCAGAATCGCAGTCGTTTGCAATGATTTGGCGTCTGACCCGGCATTAGGTTCGGTTAAGCAGAATGACCCAACGATTTCGCCCGCGGCTAGTTTTGGTAAATATTTTGATTTTTGCTCGTCGGTACCGTCCATAACGATTCCTTGGGAGCCGATGCCGATGGTGGTGCCAAAAACTGAACGAAAAGCAGGAGCAGCCTTGCCCACTTCGAACATGAGTCGTGCTTCTTCCTCCGTATTAAGGCCGAGGCCGCCATATTCCTCAGGAATCGTAAGGCCGAACAAGCCCATTTCTTTCATCTCATCTATAACATCTTGTGCAACCTCGCCAGTTTCTTCAACGTCGTCTTCTAGGGGAATCCATTTTTCGCGAACGACACGGGCGACGGTGTCTTCAAGTTGCTTAAAAATATCCGGATCTAGCGCCATGTTGTAAATTCCTTGTTAGAAATTGCTCCTGAGGTTGAAGCGTGTCTTTTAGCTTGCAAGAGTGTTTAGAGACACGCAAAACCCTATTCGTTCCACAAAGTCAAGGGGCTGTTCGCAGTTTGATTGAGATGTTCGAGGGATTCGAAGAAAAACGCGTAGAAGTAACTGACGTCGAATTGTTTATGCGTATAGGCGGTTCGGGTCCGCCGTTATTATTGCTACATGGATATCCTCAAAATCATGTTATGTGGCATCTCGTAGCACCTGAATTGTCCAAGCATTTTACCCTCGTCTGTCCCGATATGCGGGGCTACGGCCGGTCTGAGAAACCACCATCTGTGCCAGGGTTTAGTAATTATTCAAAGCGCCAAATGGCTTTGGATATGGTGGAATTAATGACCGAACTAGGTTATCAGAGCTTTAAAGTAGCGGGTCATGATCGCGGTGGTCGTTGCGCTTATCGTTTGGCATTAGATCATTCAGATCGCATCGAAAAAATCGTTATTCTTGATGTCATTCCAACTTTTGAGCAATTAGAGCGGTTGACTGCAGAGGGAGCTTATGGCGGATTTCACTGGTATTTCATGGGTCAGGAACCTGGTTTCCCAGAGAAAATGATAGGCGCGGATCCCGAATTTTATTTACGTTATCTCTGCAACAAATGGGCAGCGGCGCCGAACCCATTTACACCGGAAGCTATGGCTGAATATATTCGGAGTTTCAGCGACCCAGATACGATTCGAGCTACCTGTGACGAATATCGGAACAACCCGCGCACGGATCATGCGAATGACAAAGCTGATAAAGATGCAGGACGGAGAATTTTGTGCCCGACATTGATTTTATGGGGGGATGCGGGTCGACCGCATAAGCGCCAGGGATCGTTGGAGCTATGGCAAGAGTGGTCGGATAATGTGCAGGGCCATGGGATGCCTTGTGGCCATTTCTTGGCAGAGGAATTACCTTCGGAAACGGCGGCTGAGATGATCGCTTTTTTAAGGGATTAGAACTGATGGCTCGAAAAGGAATAGTCCTCGCAGGTGGATCTGGTACCCGGCTCTATCCATTAACATTAGCGGTTAGTAAACAGCTTATGCCTGTCTACGATAAGCCTATGATTTATCACCCACTTTCTGCCCTAATGTTGGCTCATATACGTGAGGTTTTGATTGTTTCCACGCCGAAAGATCTACAGCGGTTTGAGCAGTTGTTGGGGGATGGAAGTTCTTTAGGGATGAATTTTCATTATGCGGTTCAAGAAAAACCGGAAGGAATCGCTCAGGCTTTTATTGTTGGTGAGACTTTTTTGGCAGGCGATCCGAGCGCCTTAGTATTGGGGGACAATATTTTTTATGGGCAAGGGCTAAGTAGTCGGCTGCAGACGGCGAATCATATTGAACATGGCGCAACGGTTTTTGCCTATGCAGTTAAAGATGCGGAGCGTTACGGGGTTATCGAAATTGATGCGGGCGGTCGGCCTTTGTCGATCGAAGAAAAACCGAAAGAACCGAAATCTAACTTGGCGGTGACTGGCCTCTATTTTTGTGATGAGGCTGCGGTAGATATCGCGCGCGGCTTAAAACCGTCAAGTCGCGGTGAACTTGAAATAACCGACTTACTGAATGCTTATATGGAACGTGATGCGCTGAACGTGGAATCGCTCGGACGTGGCTTTGCATGGCTGGACACAGGAACACACGATTCCTTGTTAGATGCCTCCACGTATATTGCGGCTATTGAACGGCGCCAGGGGCAGAAGGTTGCTTGTTTAGAAGAAATTGCTTGGCGGAATGGTTGGATCAACGATTCTGCTTTAGAAAGGCTTGCGGAGCCGTTACTTAAATGTCCGTACGGCGACTATTTACTATCGTTGATTGATCAGAGTTGACCGATGAAGGTTACGCCCACATCTCTGCCAGAAGTTTTGAAGATCGAGCCCAAAATCTTCGAAGATGGGCGCGGCTTTTTTTTTGAAAGTTGGAAACAAGACCGTTATAAAGACTATGGGCTATCAGCGGAATTCGTCCAGGATAATATCTCCCACTCCTCAAAAGGGACCTTGCGTGGGTTACATTTTCAAGAACCTAACGCTCAGGGCAAACTAGTCATGGTATTGACAGGCCGTGTGTTTGACGTTGCGGTTGACGTGCGGCTTGGTAGTCCCCGATTCGGACAATGGGTGGGTGTGGAACTGAGTGATGAGAATCATTGCCAACTATGGATACCAGAAGGTTTTGCCCATGGCTTTTGCGTTCTAAGCGATAGCGCAGATTTTTTTTATAAATGTACATCACTATATTGTCCCGAAACGGAGCGTGCTGTTCGATATGACGATCCTGCGATCGGCGTGGATTGGCCTGATGTGAGTCCGAACCTATCCCAAAAAGATATGGCCGCGCCTTTGCTTGCAGATGTTGCGGTTTTGCCCGCATTTGAAGGCTAAGGATGAAAGTTTTATTGACCGGCCGGAAGGGTCAGATAGGCAGTCACCTTGCGCGCTTGCTGCCGGGTTTCTGCGACTTTTGGGCGGTTGACCAAGATGATTTCGACTTAAGTGATACGCGTGATATTTTTGCTGCTTTGGATGGTTTTAAACCGAATCTTATTATCAACGCAGCAGCTTACACGAATGTGGATAGCGCAGAAAAGAATCGTGACCTGGCATTTGCTATGAATGCGAACGCACCAAAGGTAATGGCGGAGTGGGCTGCTGATAATGCTGCGACGCTCGTCCATTATTCTACAGATTATGTATATGATGGTTCTGGTGATGAGCCATGGGTTGAGACCGACCTTACAGAACCGATTAATGTTTACGGCGAGAGTAAGCTTGCAGGTGATATTGCGGTTTCTGAATCCGGTGCATCGCATCTCATTTTGAGAACTAGTTGGATTTATGCGGCCTCCGGCGTTAACTTTTTGCGGAGCATGCTCGCGTTGGGAGCTCAGCGCGATACTCTCAAAGTGGTAGACGACCAAATTGGCGCACCAACTTCTGCCTCATTGGTGGCCTCCGTGACGGTGGACATATTAAACCAAACTAAATTTGGCGGTATTGAGACGTTTAAAACCAAAGGTGGGGTCTTTCATTGCGCGTCGTCTGGCGAGACTAGTTGGCACGGGTTTGCCGCAGCAATTTTTGAAGAAGCCGCTAAGCGTGGATGCTCTTTAAAGATTAAAAATTTGATACCCATTTCGTCAAGCGAATATCCAGTTCCCGCAGCACGGCCGGCTAACAGCCGATTATCGCTTGACAAACTGAGTTCGGATTTCCAAACCGAAACGCCCCACTGGCGTGATACGTTATGCCATGTTCTCGATGAACTTTTCGCCTGAGGCCGCAACATAATGCAAATACACAATTGGTTAGATGCGGTGAATAGCTTTGTCCGGGGAATGCCGAAAAGTTTTTGGCTTGTGACTGGGCTTTATGTATTCGTAAATATTGTGTTGGTTTTGCTAGCAACGCCGGGGGCAAACTTGGCACAAGGTGGAGATTCAGGCTCATACTGGAATCCGGCCCTAGCACTATTAAAATATGGCGGCTTCGTTCAATTAGAAAACCCCTCTGAGCCCAATCTCTATCGTACGCCGCTTTATCCCTTGATGATCTCTGGACTGATAAGTGTTTTTGGCGAGTCTCCAGGAGCGGTCATTTTAGTACAACTGATAATCCTTTATGTTACTGGGCTGATTTTCCGTGATTCGGTTCGCGATTGGTTGCCAGGGTGGGAGAATCTTGGCTTAGCGTTAATAGTGCTTAACCCCAACTTGCTTGGGACGGCGCATCTTATTCAGAGCGAAACACTTTATTTATTTTTTATGTGCATCGCGTATTGGGCGTTACTCAAGATTGTAGGTATAGATTTTCGCTGGTCGAATGCATTGATAATTGGTAGTGCCTTGGCGGCGGCCTGCCTTGTAAAACCCACATCGCAGTTTCTTGTTCCGTTGTTGCCTATTGCTTTGCCTTTAATAGCAGTCGTCGCTGGAGCGCGAGCGAAATGGGGTCGCTTATTCGGACAAGGACTTCTAGCGCTCGTGTTGGCGTTAGCAATTATGGCGCCTTGGGCTAGTAAATTGGCGGATACAGGGAACGGCTATTCGCTATCGGAGCATTCTATCCGCTATCGTTTTTTGTGGGATCAGGTGGTGATGCTGGAGGCGAACAAGCATGGCCTTAGCTATCATGAAGCAGAAAAGCGGACTACTGCGCCGGGCTCTTATCACGCTTCGGTAATTGAATCCTACGGTAGCCGTTGGAAAGAACTTTCCAAAGTTGAACAATTTGCAATAATGGAAAGTCATGGATACCAGGCAATTCTCTCGTATCCGATTGCGGTAATTACTAAGGTAATGGTGCGGTCAGTGGCGCAGTTTATGATATCAGGCGGGGCTGGTAATTTACATAATCTGTTGGGTATAGATACTGCCAGATTGAACCGCGTTTGGTTCAAGACTTCACAACAAGATATTGGCGGCATGTTGACGGCGTTTTTTAGCAAAGCCCCTTTGACAGCACTTGCCATAAGTGCGGTTTCTCTCGGGTTTGCAGTAATTGCTCGGTTAATTGGCTTGGTAGGCTTTGTTTCAATGGTGCGGCGGGGAGAGTACGCCTTAATTTTGGTACTTGTCGGATTGATTGGGTATTTCGTCGCGGTGCACCTATTCCACGGTAATTCCCGTTATAGAATACCCGTTGAGCCCGCTATGATGTTTTTCGTACTATATGGGTTACGTGAAATGTCGTTTTGGTGGTGTAACTGGCGGCAGCGAAAGGGCACGGCGCTTGCCAAATGACTGACATTCTTGATTATCAAAACCTGAATAGTCGTTTGACTTCAGATAGTTTAAATTTTTCACAAGCCTTACCTTTTCCGCATATTGTTATTGACGATTTCTTGGTGCGTAATCAGGCAGAATCTCTACTGTCCGAGTTTACAAAACCAGCGCGGGATGGTGGCAATTGGAACCAATACATTCACTATAATGAGCGTAAATCGGGTTTGACGCGAATGGATGCGATGGGCCCCGTTACTCAATCCATTATAAATGAACTGTCTTCGGATAAGTTTTTAAAATGGCTTTCTGATATTTCGGGTGTGAAACGGCTATTGGCTGACCCAGACTTGGATGGCGGCGGACTTCACGAAATTAAGCCCGGCGGCTTCCTCAATATGCATACAGATTTTCTTTCTCATACGAAGCGGCCCCATTGGCGACGTGAGCTGAACCTACTGTTATATCTTAATAAGGATTGGCGGAACGATTGGCACGGTGAACTTGAGCTCTGGGATGATCAAATGAAAAGTCAAGCGTTGTCAATCGAACCCTTCTTCAATCGTTGTGTCATATTTCACACAACAGGAAAATCTTTTCACGGTCATCCAGTCCCGTTGGCATGCCCCGAAGGTGTAACACGAAAGTCACTGGCGCTTTATTATTTCAGCGATACCGGCGCCCCATTGAAGCTGGTGCCGACCCACTATAAAGCGAAACCCGAAGAATCTTTATTGCACCATACACTTGTCGCAATGGATCGTTGGTTGGTGCGGGGGTACTCATACCTGAAACGCTATACGCCTATAAATGATCGTTTCTTGAGCAAGTTGATGCGGCGGAAATCCGATTAAGTTTTAGAAGCAGTTTTCTTTGCCGAACGTATCTTTGATTTTACCAGTGCATCCTGAAGAAGATAGGATAGCGAAGGCGATGGGCGAAACTCATAAAAAATTTGGTAGGAGAAAGCGCTACGCCATATTCTGATCAATACCTTGTTGAAATTGAAAAGAAAGGCGCCAAGGTAGCTTTTCCCCATAACCATGGGGAAGGGAGCGGGAATGCCGGTTGTCGAAATAAGTTCGAACCCACCTTGTTCAAATAATCTGCGCAACGTTGCGAAAGTAAAAAGCCGTGTATGAGTTATGTCCAGGATACCGCGTTTACCGTAATTAAATTGGCCGACCATGTGCATCAAGCGGGCAACTATGAAGCCTACGTTACCGCTAGATACTAGTAAGCGGACATTTGGTGACATTTGGGCTGCTTTTCGCAGTTGATCGACAAACTCCTCTGGAGTGAGCAGATGCTCGATTACGTCAAGCATCAGGACATAGTCATACCCCTTAAGTTCGACTGGAAATACGTTAGAGTTAAGGTCGTGCTTGATAAATTTCTGGAATCTAATGTTAGCTGAAGGCTTGAAAGTATCGACGCCAGTAACTTGATTGCCTTGTTTTGTGAGGGTTTTGGCGATGTGACCGTTGGCACAACCAAGGTCCAATACACGTTTATCCTTGCCGACTATTTTAATGGCTAGGCTGTGGGGGCTCAAAAAATCGAGCTTTGGTTCATAGTGCGCGGAATCATTTCCATTAGGTTGACAGTCAAATCGGCGATCATAAAAGATGCTGAGTTCTTGAGCGCGAGCTTTTAGGACCGTCTTAGTCACATCCCAAGCATATTTTAGCCCGTCCACATGACAGATTTCATCGCCGTAATAAGTAGGAATTTCTAGTTCTTTAATCTTCAACTCGGCTATAACGAATTGCACGATGATTTCGCTGTCGAAGTGAAAATCATTGGTATTGAGCTGAAACGGAATTTTCTTAAGCGCTTTGACTGAATAGAGCCGATATCCAGAGTGAAATTCCGTAAAGTTGGTCCGCAAAATTTTGTTTTCGAACCAGCTTAAAATTTTATTACCAACGAATTTATATTTTGGCATGCCGCCTTGCAGGGCAGCACCTTTTTTCATCATCCGGCTACCGAATACGGCGTCTGCCTCTCCTCTCTTTAGAGGTTTGACAAGATTAGGCAGGCATTCGGGAGCGTATTGTCCATCACCGTGCAAAAGCGCGACGAAATCGAATTTCTTCTCTATAGCAAAGTGGTAGCCAATCTTTTGGTTGCCACCATAACCCTGGTTTACTGGATTGAAGAGTACATGAAGGGTGAACGGAAACTTACCCTTTTCTTTAGTGGCGTGACCACGCTCAAAAGTTTCATCCTGTGAGGCATCATCAATAATTAACACCTCAACAATGTAATCATCGTTCAACGATTGAGGTATACGCGATAGAACGTTTTCAATGGTTTTCTCCGCGTTATAGGCAACGATGAAAATCAATAATTTCGGTTTGCGTTTGCGAGGCGCTTTTTTAGTTCTGGATTTATAAGTTTTTGTTACCACTGCTTTGGTCCGGGTTTGGCTGTAATCGCTGGGACAATACTCACAACCGGCTATCCCCGCCACTATTGGGTTTATCTAAGACGTTGACAACTTGATGTGGTCTTACCAGTCTGGCTAAAAGTAAGTGTGGACTCCATATCTATGATCTCTGATAAGCTTTACAAGGAACTGGCCGAGCGGGAAGATGAAGCGCGCGCGATGGGTGGGCCAGAGAAGCTAGCAAGNCGCAAAAAATCCGGCGCGTTGAATGCTCGTGAACGCCTAGATCATCTTTTGGATCCAGATAGCTTTTTGGAATCTGGGTTGTTAGCAAAATCAGCGATATCGGTGGATCGTACAAAGTCGCCGACAGATGGTAAAATAGCAGGCTACGGGACTATAGAGGGGCGTGATGTGGCGGTTGTGTCCAATGACTTCACCGTCAAAGGCGCATCCAGTGCCGCTACAAACATGAAGAAGGTCGCTCAGATGCAGCGAACCGCGGTCGAACGCGGTATCCCGCTTATATTCCTTGGAGAATCTTCCGGCGCGCGTATCCCAGATAATATGGGCGCGCTTGGGATGGGTAATCTGCTGGCCAATAACAATGTGCAATATCGTCGCCTGCGGGAATCTCCTTGGGCCGCTGCTATCCTCGGTATGGCCTATGGATCATCTACTTGGTACGGCGTGCTGTCGGACTTCTGCGTTATGCGTAAGGGCGCGATTATGGCGGTGTCATCTGAACGATTGGTGNCCATGGCCATTGGCGAGAAAGTTGATCCTGAAAAGCTNGGTGGCTGGCGAGTGCACGCCAATGAGACCGGTTTGGTTGATCGTGTGGTCGATAGTGATGAAGAAGCTCTGGATGAAATTCGAACGTTTTTGAGCTATCTGCCGGCACACTGCAACGAAGCACCGCCGATAGTCTCTGTGCCAGAGGGATCGGGCGATTTATTGAATACGCTACCCGAACTGGTGCCTGAAAACCGATCCCAGGTTTACGATATGCNCAAAGTGCTGCAGGCGGTTGTTGACAAAGACAGCATTTTTGAGCTGAAACCGCGTTTTGGGAAAACGGCGGTAACTGCGCTCAGTCGCATCAATGGCGAGACGGTGGGACTCATTGCTAATAATCCGTTGCACAAAGCCGGAGCGATGGACGCGCAGGCCTGCGAAAAAATTACCGACTTCATGGTGTTATGCGATTCCTACAATGTGCCGTTAGTTTTTTTTGTCGATAACCCGGGCTTTGTAATCGGTATGGAGGCGGAACGGCAGCGAGCACCTGGCAAAATTATGAATTTCATGAACGCGCTTCAACAGGTCACCGTGCCGAAACTTACAGTGATTATCCGCAAGAATTACGGCCAAGCCTATATTAATATGGGCGGAAACAAGAATGCGGATGATGTGGCTGCCTGGATTACTGCTGAGGTGAGTTTTATGGACCCGGCCTTCGCAGTAAATATTGTGTATGGCAAAGAAGGCGAGCGCCTCGAAGATACCAATCCGGAACTGTTTGCCAAAAAACTTAAAGAGATCGAGCTGAGCAATTCCGTTTGGGATTTAGCTGCTTGCTATGCGGCACAGCAAATTATAAAACCCGAGAATACTCGGGATTGGCTCAAGAAGATGTTACGCATTCATCGCCGNCGTCTTTCTAATGGCATAGGTAAACATTTGCTCTCTAATTGGCCGACAAGTTACTAACGCACCATTAAAGCCAGCAAGGGGCAAATCAATGTTTAAAAAAATTCTCATCGCAAATAGGGGGGCTATCGCGTCGCGCATCGTGCGTGCGCTGCACAATATGAATGTGGAAGCTGTTGTCGTTTATTCCGAAGCGGATAAGCTATCACCTTATGTGAAAGAAGCGGATCAAGCTATCGCCATTGGTCCGGCCGCCCCGAAAGAAAGTTATCTCAATATGGATGTANTGATCGCTGCAATTAAAGAATCCGGCGCTGATGGAGTTCATCCAGGTTATGGTTTTTTCGCGGAAAACCCTGTTTTTGCTGATGAGGTCGAGGCGGTCGGGGCAAAATTCATTGGTCCGTCTACGAAGTGGCTTAAAGCCATGGGGCATAAGACTGAAGCCCGTGAATTAATGGCGAAAAACGGCATGGCCGTAGGCGCTGGTTCGGATTTGTTGACTGAAGAAGCAGGGATGATTGCTGCAGCCAACGANATTGGCTATCCGGTATTAGTCAAACCTGCTGCCGGCGGCGGTGGTATAGGCATGTTACCCGCTCATGATCAGGAACAATTAGTCAGGGCGGNAGGGCGTGCCCGTTCTATGGCTGAACGGGGCTTTGGCAATGGAGATATTTATATCGAGCGCTTGGTTGAGAGGCCCCGCCATGTAGAATTCCAAGTTTTGGGTGACGTGCATGGGGATGTTTGCCATGTATTTGAGCGCGATTGCTCTATCCAGCGCCGCCATCAGAAGATTATAGAAGAAGCACCTGCACCCAATGTGGCCCGCGAGGTTATTCTTAAAAAGGCGGATGAAATTACGTCGACCCTGAAATCGTTGCCTTACGATAATATCGGAACGGTGGAGATGCTAATGGGCCAAGATGGCTCGTTTAGCTTTTTGGAGATGAATACGCGCTTACAGGTAGAGCATGGAGTAAGCGAAGAAATCAGTGGTNTCGATTTGGTGGCNGCCCAGGTACGATCTGCCTCAGGTGAGTCNGTAGATGACATAATTCCNGCTGATGTTGCCGTTAATGGCCATGCCATTCAGGCTCGTGTATATGCTGAAGANCCTATAAAGTTTTTTCCGTCACCTGGACCATTAAATAAATTCCGCTTGCCGGAATGCGAAGGTATTCGAATCGAAACCGGGTTTGCCGAAGGCATGGCGGTGACACCGTTCTATGACCCGATGGTCGCTAAGGTACTGTCGAAGGGAAAGGATCGTGATGACGCAATAGAAAAACTTATTGGCGCATTGGAAAAGTTTGAAATAGAAGGCATAAAGTCCAACATTCCTGCGCTCGTGCAAATCCTTCGTTCGGATGATTTTCGTTCGGGCGATGTTCATACCGGTCTTACGGCCGAAATTATTCAGAAGTAAGGAGCTCAACCAACATGGCGACAGAAGACGTCGAATCTGAAGTAACCGGAACTGTTTGGAAAATCGAATGCAAAGTCGGTGATACGGTTGCCGACGGCGATATATTGATGATTTTGGAGTCTATGAAAATGGAAATTCCAGTGATTTGCCCGGAAGACGGCACGATCACGGAGATCAAGGTTAAGGANGAAGAACCGGTTGCNGAAGGGGACGTGGTTGTCGTCCTTGAGGTTTAGCACTTCTTCCTCCAATGTCTTTCAAACACCTTTTCTATAGGTTAACGCTGGAATATGACTAGGTATGCTGAGAAAGATGAGGCCAATGAAGAGTGTCAACACGGGGCGGGGCGAGTTACCTTACGAGAACGTATTGACGATTTTGTAGACAAATATAGCCCCCTCCTACCAGGCAGCGGCCGCCCTCGGCGTCGTTTACTTGATCCGGCCTAGTCAGACACAGGCTCATCTATTTCCGCTTGTTAAGCTTCCACAAAACAAGCTGAAAAAGATGCTTGGGCAGAAAAGTAGGATGGGGTGCCACCTTAACCAGCGAGAGTATCCATAAATGTATCCACAGCCATCTTCTCTAGGGTGGCGCGGTCATCAAATAGCGGCAGGAGAAAAGCCTGCTGGTGATGCGTCAATCCAATAGCAATATTCTCGCGGAACTTCTCACCGATGCGGTCTATACCACCGTCGGTGCGGCGGATTTTGTGACCAAGCGGGAAATTCACCACTATATCGTCGGTTGATGAGCCATCCTTGAAATAGACTTGGACTGCGTTGGCGTCTGATTTAACGTTGAGGTCATAGTAATCGTTGGTGAAGCTATCATCGACGGTGACCGTGGTGACATCTCTAAGCGCGTCGATGCGAGGGTCGGCAGCGCGATCGTCGCTGTAATCCTCGTAAGTGAGGCGGCCCTGTAGGAGGCCAATGGCAACGATGTANTGGATGCAGTGATCGCGATCGGCTTCATTGCGAAGTGGACCAGTGCGATCCACCTGTTTCATCGTATAGGCATGGGAACGGATGGCGATGTGTTTGATATCATCAATTTTTTCTTTAACCTCCGAGTGGAGGAGGATCGCTGCCTCCAACGCACTTTGGGCATGTCCTTCGGTGGGCCAGACTTTTATGACGTTATTTTGGATAATTTTATCGCTTGGGGGCTCGCGCAGCGTAAAAGGATCACCACCCCAGCGCCGCTCAATAAAGCCATATTTTGGTGCGCTTAGGACCGTCGGATAGGCATCTTCACCTTGGACAGCGAGTATAGCCAAACGTACGCCTCTGCTGGCTGCATCACCTGCGGCCCAGCATTTACGCGTGCCCGTGGTGGGCGGTTGGCGATAGAGACGCAGTGTGCCGCCGTCGGCGAAAGCGTTAGTTATAGCAGCGATGATGTGGTTTCGATTACCGCCTAATAAACGGCAGGTCACACCGGCGCTGGAAACCCTAATCATCAATTCATGATCTAATCCGTGGTCTAAATAGGAATTCTCGTTAGCTAGCCCACCATGGATCTCATGTGTCATCAGACAGGCTTGAATGAGGTCACGCATGTTGAGTGGTGCTTGGCCCTTGGACCGGTTGACCCGACTGATATAGTCGCAAACAGCGAAGACTGCTCCGATATTGTCCGACGGATGCCCGCCCTCTTTGCCGAAATAGGATTCATTGTAGTCGAGCCAGCGGTTCATGGTGGNGTTAGCAAAAGCAGCCTGTACTGGGTCGAGCTTATGGGGCGTTCCGGGTACTTGTGCGCCGTTGGGGACAATGGTGCCGGATACTAGCGGCCCAAGGCGTTTGCGACAATCTGGGTCACCGAGAGCGCCAAGGCCGCAGCCTAGTGTATCCATGACGGTTAAATGGGCTGCATCAAGGGCTGTCTCTCCGTTTGGCGGCGGGGCGCAGATATAATCCGCCAACTCGCCGATGAGTGGGTCAAGTTTAAGTTCTTCAGCTTCCAATGCCATGCTGGCCTCCCATATGTTTATTGTTATGAACTATAGACGCTTTGCCTCCTTATGCTGAAGGTGCCAGTGGTTTCCACTTCTATGAGGGTTAATAGGAAGGTTGGAACATGTCGATAAAAGTTANGCCATTAAAGGCTCTTGAGCTATCCGGACCGCGTTAACTCAGGATCATGAAAGTACATAACCACTCGGCATTCTTTCGTTAGGGAATAATTGACTTAGGCTATTGTAAGGCGAATTCGGATGCTGCTTAACGAGGAGAGGCGCTATAGGCGTTTTTGCATTAGTTTGAGTAACCCTGAGACGCCATCCTTTTTTATAATAGCAGCAAATTCAGAACGCTGCGTTACGGCCATACTGATCCCTTCGATATAGATATCGATAATTTTAAATTGGCTGTTGTACTTGCGCAGACGCCAATTACAACTGATGGGACTATCACCATTGGTATTTAAAATACGGGAATGGACGATGATGTCAGCTTTCCCAACTTTGGACGTCTTGGTTACCTCGAACTGTTGGCCTGAATAACCGCCAAGACGGGACGAATATGTCTTTAATACCCATTCGGAGAATAGTTTTTGATAGAATTTACGTTGTTTGCGTTCCATGCGACGCCAATGGATGCCGATTACGAAACGGCCTATTTTGCGCATTGCNAATTTTTTACNCAGCAGATCGCGAAATTTACTTTCACGGTCAGCNAGGGAACCGCTTTTGTTGTTGAGGGTGGAAATTGCTTTNGCNGCAAGCGACTGAATAAATTGTCCTGGGTCATCTTCATTTTTATGCGGTTGTGGCACTCCGGCATGACTTACACCCATTGTTGCTGCCACAAAAAAAAATGCGGCAGTTATAACGATCATAAATCGTGGTATTCGTTCAGCCATCGTTTGGTTTCCACCACAATCAAATAAAGTATGAACTTGGAAAGATATATGACCCGCACTAAAGGTAATCCTATGACCATGGTCACAATCACTTAAATATAGACCCTAGAGCCTAGAGGGCGTTTAGATAGAAACATGCAACGGGGAATTCAAGGGATGAAATGTCGCAAAGTTCAAAAATCGTCGTAACATACCGGCCTTACAAGATAATATTGTCGATAAAACTTTCATTTTTTAGCCNGGAATAGTTGCTCGACGANAATGGTTTTACTGAATGAATGGTGTCGAGTCGTCCCATAAAAAAATTTTCAAAGATAAAGGAAAAAATGAATAAGAATTTGTGTCTTGAAGAGTATTTNTCCCTGNACCAGCG
Source organism: Rhodospirillaceae bacterium (assembly GCA_002724395.1). Taxonomy (GTDB): domain Bacteria; phylum Pseudomonadota; class Alphaproteobacteria; order UBA8366; family UBA8366. Next base: position 63,192 of record PBOR01000034.1, read on the forward strand.
TACCCATGTCATGGGGATCGTGAATGTTACGCCAGACTCTTTCTCGGGTGATGGTGTGATGGGTGCAAGCGATTTCGTAACCGGTGCAGTCCGACAAGCGGTAGCTTTCCATCNNGCTGGTGCTGATATTCTTGACGTCGGCGGTGAAAGTACGCGTCCTGGAGCCGTNCCGGTNGAAACTCAAACCGAAATAAACCGGGTAGTCCCGGTTATAGAGGCAGTAGTCGAAAAACTCCCCAATGCGGTGATATCAATTGATACCAGCAAGGCCGACGTGGCCATTGCTGCACTTTCTGCGGGCGCTACCATACTCAATGACGTCTGGGGGTTGCAGCATGATCCTAATATTGCCGCTGTGGCCGCTGCCGCTGGATGCCCTGTAATATTGATGCACAATGCTAGCCGGTCGGATGCTATCTTTGCTGATGGAGTTGGCGGGAAGCATTATGGTGCCAAAGCATACACGCATCTCATAGAAGATGTTATCCGCAGTCTTAAAGAGAGAGTAGCTGCTGCCGTGGCTGCCGGGATAGCATTGGATCAAATTATANTCGATCCGGGTATTGGATTTGGTAAATCCGTTATTCAAAATCTTGCTCTTATTAATCATNTGGACCAAGTAAAGGAGTTGCAGTTTCCGTTGCTGGTGGGTCCAAGTAGAAAATCTTTTATTGGTTCCGTATTAAGCGCAGAAGTGGATGATCGTCTTGACGGCACCATAGCAGCAGTGGCGATTGCGATTGTGCGCGGTGCGAATATTGTTCGGGTACANGACGTCAAATCGATTGTACGAGTGGCGCGGATGTGTGATGCCATCTTGAGTTCGCCNGCAGATGGTTGTGTTAAGCCGTCAGAAGAGTCCGCGTGATATGGAAGAGGTTTTTATCGCTATTGGGTCAAATCTCGGGGATCGATTGGAAAATATTGTCCGAGCGGAACGTGGTCTTTCTGAATGCCTGGAAATAACTAGCCGTTCTAAGGTCTATGAAACACCACCGCAATATGTAGCCAACCAACCACCCTTTCTAAATCTCGCGGTACGAGGAAGACCTAAAATGGAACCGAGGCCGCTTTTAGAGACCTTGAAACGGTTAGAGATTGCTTTAGGTCGTCAACCCGCCCCCCGCAATGGACCGCGTTTGATTGACCTAGACATACTGTTCTTTGGTAAACGCCAAATTGCCACTGATGAGTTGACNTTGCCGCATCCGCGTATCCAGGAACGATATTTTGTTTTAAAGCCATTACTGGACCTAGACCCGAATATGCGCCATCCAACAAATGGTAAAACAATATGCCAATTAATTAATGAACTACCCATGAATTCAGGCAAAGGGGTAAAAGTACTATCGGATTATTAAAATTGATCTATATCTAAGGCCATGACGCTCGGATGTCCTTTACGGATGGACAAACTCAGTGCTGCTGTTTGAGGTAGTACATGATCNGCATAAAATTGGGCGCTCGCCAGCTTTGCTGCATAGAATTTAGGGTCGCAGTCGTCAGCTTGGCTAGCTGCAATCTGTGCTGCGCGCGCATGCATCACACCGCCGGCCACCGCACCGAACAAGCGTAAATAAGCGGTCGCGCCGGCTAAAGCGGTTTCTTGATCCGATGCAGCGATTTTAACAAGCCAGTCGGTAGTTGCCGTAAGTTCTTTGAGTGCTTCCTCCGCAGCGGCCACAATTGGTTGAGATTTTTCATCGGTCTTGGCCTTTTTGAGTAATGTATTAGCGTCGTTTACGAACGCGCCCATGGCGACTCCTTTATCGCGCAGCACTTTGCGACCTACTAAGTCGATCGCCTGGATACCATTGGTGCCTTCGTAGATTGGCGCTATGCGCGCATCCCGATAATGTTGTGCGATTCCGGTTTCCTCAATAAAGCCGGTGCCGCCATGCACTTGCAGAGCAAGCGAGGAAATCTCTACGCCAAGATCTGTGCACCATCCCTTGACCATGGGAATAAGCAGGTCGACGCGGGCCTGTGCTTGCGCTCTTTCACTCTCGTCTAAATATCTTTTTGCACAATCGAGCGCGAGTGCAGCATCGTAGGCGACCGCCCTCATCGCTTCGATCTGGGATTTCATTAGCATCAGCATGCGCCGCACATCTGGGTGATTAATGATTGTCCCAAACTGAGACCGGCCCTTAGCGTAATCGCGTGCCTGTTGATAAGAGCGTTCCGCAATAGCTAAGCCTGAAATACCGATATTGAGCCGTGCATTGTTCATCATAGTAAACATTGCAGCCAGCCCCTCGTTTTTCCGGCCCACCAAAAAACCGATGGCTCCACCTTCATCGCCATAAGACATCACGCAGGTCGGGCTACCGTGGATACCGAGCTTTTTTTCCAATGAGAGGCAACGAAGGTCATTCCGTTTGCCAAGATTACCGTCTGGGCTAACCAAATATTTCGGCACGATAAACAGCGAGATACCTTTTGGCCCTTTGGGGGAGTCGGGCGTTCGGGCAAGCACAAAATGGATGATGTTTTCGGCCATATCGTGTTCACCGTAAGTGATAAATATTTTTTGCCCAGAGATTTTATAGTGATCACCTAACGGTTCGGCTTTGCAGCGCAGTGCCCCCAAGTCTGAGCCGGCTTGTGGCTCTGTTAAATTCATTGTGCCTGGCCATATGCCGGAAATTAGTTTGTTTAAATAAAGTGACTTTTGGTCGTCGCTTCCGAATTCGTCAAGTAACTCCACAGCACCTGTCGTTAGAATTTCACAAAGGGACCAAGAGGTATTTGCGCCGAGCCACATTTCTTGTGTCGCAGCGGAAATAAGCCATGGTAGACCCTGGCCACCATGCTTGGGACTGAAGGGTAGAGAAGCCCAGCCGCTTTCGACGAAGCTCTTATAGGCGCTAGCAAAACCCGTTGGCGTGCGGACGACGCCGTTTTCGAGGATCGATCCTTCTTCGTCGCCGATTTTGTTAAGCGGTGCGATTACTTCCGATGCAAACTTTCCGCTTTCCTCAAGAATTGCGTCAATCAGGCTTGGGTTCGTTTCTGAGAGCCCAGGTAACGCAGCGGCTTGTGCGGTCAAGCCCATTTCGTGAAGGCAGAATTGTATATCGCGCAAGGGAGGAGTGTAATCGGACATTTTTTACCTCGTTATAGCAATTTGCCCGGATTCATAATTCCATGCGGGTCTAGTGCTGCCTTCAGTTGACGCATTAGGTTGATGTCCAAGTTAGGCGTGTAGTGGAGAAAAGAGTCGCGTTTCAGCTGGCCAATGCCATGTTCCGCACTGATTGAGCCTTCGAACTCCGCGACCAAATCAAGCACAATATGATTGATAGCGTCTTTATGAGTAAAAAACTCGTCGTCGGCCATATCCGTAGGCTTAGCAAAATTGAAATGTAAATTGCCATCTCCGACATGACCAAAATAAACAGGTCGGATTTTTGCCATATAATCCGTGACCGCAGGGATTGCTTTGCGGACGAATGCAGGAATGCTGCTTACCGGCACAGAAATGTCATGCTTGATGCTTGCGCCTTCTTCTTTTTCTCCTTCGGGCAGGTATTCGCGCAATTTCCATAAAGCACTGCGCTGCCCTTCTGATTGGGCAATGATTGCATCGGTTATTAAGCCATCTTCAAAACCTCTCTCCAGAAACTGTTCTAGTGACTCGTCGGTGGGGTCGCTAGAGGCAATTTCTATTAGACCATAAATGTCTGACGGTTCGGAAAGAGGTTCCGTCAAGTTGGGGCCGTGCTTTAAGGCGAAATCTAACGGGGGGCGTGTTATCATTTCGAAACTACTGACTCGGTCACCACTGACTTGACGAGCACGGGCTAAAAGTTCGACGACTTCATCTAGTCCGTTAATAGCGGCAAAACATGTCTGGTAGCTTTTTGGCTTGGGAAAAAGTTTAAGCGTTGCAGCAGTGATGATCCCTAGCGTCCCTTCTGATCCTATAAAGAGATGTTTTAAATCGTAGCCTGTATTATCTTTGCGGAGTGACCTGAGACCGTTCCATATTTCACCCGATGGAAGAACTACCTCTAATCCCAAGACCAAATCTCGCATGTTACCGTAACGGAGTACGCTTACACCACCGGCGTTCGTCGCCAAATTGCCACCAATTTGACAGGAGCCTTCAGCGCCTAAGCTCAATGGAAAAAGGCGCCCCTCCTCGTCGGCAATATCCTGGATAGTTTGCAAGATACACCCTGCTTCAACTGTTGCAGTATAGTTCAGTGTATCTAGCTTGCGGATTTTATTCATACGTCCAAGACAAAGTAATACGGCATTGCTATCTACTGCAGGGGTGGCTCCACCATTCATTCCTGTATTGCCGCCCTGAGGCACGACCGTGATTTTGTGTTCTGCACAAATTTTGACGATATTTGAGACTTGCTCCGTTGTGTTTGGCCGGAGAACCAATGCACAGGTTCCGCGATATTGCCCACGCCAGTCCGTCAAATAAGCGGTTGCATCTGTTGCGTTGTCGATAAAGCCATTCTCGCCCACAATAGACTTTAATTGATCTAGTGTCGTATCGGGCAGGGAGGATACCGTTCCATCTGGAGACATAGTGAACTCATATAATTTTAAAGTGCTATCTAGAATAAACGGGATTAACGGGCGAACCAAGCCGTCTAATGCAAACTAGGAGTATCATTGCCATCACTGTACCCATAGGACCAACACCTAAAGAGAGGTCTTTTAGCCGAATATCCGTTTTATGCGCTTCACTTGGCATGGAAATCGATAGGCTCAATTTTGTAAAAGGTAAAAGTGTTAGTGATGGTCTCCAACGAATAATTATATCCAAAGGGCGGTATTATTACCGGCCGGAAATTGTAAATTATTTCCACTTTAAGTTCATGCTTTTGTAAATCTTCATTCTCTATATTTTGATTGTCAAAGGTGCGCCTGCTTGATCCGCTCTAATATGAATTTAGAAAAAGTTTATGCGATTTGTAGGGCGATTAAGGATTCTCGTAGTTTTTTATGAAAAATTTTCGGCGTTCACAAAAAAATTTTTAATCAAGCTGCGGCACGTCGCAGTCGATCATTGATCGCTCGGCCGAGTCCCTTTTCCGGGAGTGGCATAACCGCTATGGCGCGATGTGGCGCCACATCGAGCTGGTGCAGGTAGGCAAACAGATTAGCAGCAGCTTCGGTTAGGTCCGAGCTTTCGCTCAAATTCAGCGTGGCGTCCATACCGTTCGGGCCGAATCCCAGCAAGGCCTCGCCCGGTTTAGGCTTGCGCACATTCAAACGTAATGGACGTTCTGGCGCATAATGGCTTGTTAGCATACCCGGCGATTTAAACGTGCTACCCTTATAGGCTGAGGTAGAAATTTTCATGCTGAGAGATTTTTCGATTATCTCGACCGAGATGCCGCCAGGGCGCAGGAGTATCGGGTTGTCCTTTGTGAGGTCGAGCACCGTTGATTCCAAGCCGATAGTGCAGGGACCGCCGTCCAGTATCAGTGGGACCTTATCGCCTAGTTGGTCTGCCACATGCTGCGCGGTGGTGGGGCTGAGGCGACCTGACGCATTAGCGCTGGGGGCGGCGATGGGATGGCCGGTCTGTTCGATGAAGGAGCGCGCAAAATCATGGCCAGGTACCCGGATGGCTAAACTATCTAGCCCTGCACTTGCGAGTAAGGAAATAGTGCAATTCGATGTCTTTTGCAAAACGAGCGTTAGCGCACCGGGCCAGAATTGATCCGCCAATGCGTGCGCTATTTTCGTGAACTTTCCAATCTTTTCAGCAGCAGTCTTGTCGGGTACATGGATAATCAGCGGGTTGAACTCTGGGCGGTTTTTAGTAGCGAAGATCTCTGCTACGGCACGGTTATTCGTGGCGTCTCCGCCCAGCCCATAAACAGTCTCCGTTGGGAAGGCGACGAGCTGGCCTGCGCGCAAAATGTCGACTGCACGCGAAATACTCTCGGTCGAAACAGGATCAATGTTTACCATTCCCATGGCTTACACGGAGCGATTCCGTCTTGCAATCTTAACGTGTCTGGGGGAGAAGGCGTGCAAAAGAGTTTTAGGGAGGCTTTAATGACGGAAAAGCAGAATACGGTAACTTATAAAATTGCGAATGTACCGGGCGACGGGATTGGCAAAGAAGTCGTGCCTGAAGGGCTTCGTGTGTTGGATAAAGTGTCGAGCAAGTTCGGCATTGATTTCGATTTCACTGACTATGATTGGAGCTGCGAGACTTACGCTAAGACTGGCGCCATGATGCCAGAAGACGGGATTGATCAACTCCGTCCAAATGATGCCATTTTTTTAGGGGCTGTCGGATTTCCTGGTGTGCCGGATCATGTCTCGCTCTGGGGTTTGTTAATCCCCATCCGTCGTCACTTTGACCAATATGTGAATTTGCGCCCTGTCCGTCTGCTGCCTGGTATTGAAGCGCCGGTACATGGTTATAATCCCGGTGACATCGACATGTATGTGGTGCGCGAAAATGTAGAGGGCGAGTATTCGGAAATGGGCGGCCGCATCTTTGAAGGTACCGATCGAGAAACAGTGGTTCAGGAAACAGTTTTTACCCGTCAAGGCGTTGACCGTATACAGCGTTTTGCGTTTGACTTAGCTATGACACGTAGCAAAAAACTTACCTCGGCCACTAAATCAAACGGCATTATTTATACTATGCCTTATTGGGATGAGCGCTTCGCAGAGAATGGTAAAGACTATCCGGAAGTAGAAACCGATCAATATCACATTGATATTTTGACGGTACACTTCGTCGCTAGACCGGACACCTTTGACGTAGTGGTTGGTAGTAACCTGTTTGGCGATATCTTATCTGATCTGGGTCCCGGCGTAACCGGCACTATTGGTGTCGCTCCGTCCGCGAATATCAACCCGGAAGGTAAACATCCGTCCATGTTCGAGCCAGTGCACGGTTCAGCTCCAGATATTGCCGGTAAGGGCATCGCTAATCCTATCGGTCAAATCTGGTCTGCTTCGATGATGCTCGATCATTTGGGCCAGCCGGAAGCAGGGGCTGCTATTCTGGAGGCAGTGCAGAACGTGCTGAAGGATCCGACCTCGCCGAAGACACCGGATATGGGTGGCAAATACAAGACCGAGGACGTGGGCAAAGCCATCGCGGAGGCGATTTAGCATTTAATAATGATAATGCTTTGATTTTCTCGTATGTCGTTCTTACAGAGGCGATCACTCAAGATTGGAAATTTCCTGCAGCAATCAGCTTTGTTTAGCGGTCAATCTTAGACATTTAGGGCCGGTTGCCAAAGGCATCCGGCCCTAAATAAACTTGTTGCCATCGTGCTGCTACTCGGCAGCGTCGAGCTTTGCGGACTCGGCATCGACCTTTTCTTTTGGCTGGTAGATTTCTGAGCCTTCCGTTTTGAACTTCTCGGACATATCGGACATGCCTTTCTCGGCGAAGTCACGGATTTCTTGGGTGATCTGCATAGAGCAGAATTTCGGTCCACACATTGAGCAGAAATGTGCTACTTTGGCTCCTTCTGCTGGAAGGGTTTGGTCATGGAAGTCCTCGGCCGTTTCCGGATCCATGGCTAGTTTAAATTGATCGCGCCAGCGGAAATCGAAACGTGATCGACTAAGCGCATCATCCCAAAGTCGCGCTGCGGGATGGCCTTTAGCCAAATCGGCAGCGTGAGCCGCGATCTTATAAGTGATCACGCCGTCTTTAACGTCCTTGCGGTTGGGAAGACCCAGATGTTCTTTGGGTGTCACATAGAAAAGCATGGCGGTACCATACCAGCCGATCATGGCCGCCCCAATAGCCGACGTGATGTGGTCGTAACCAGGCGCGGTGTCGGTCGTGAGCGGTCCAAGCGTATAGAATGGTGCTTCGTGGCAGACTTCTAATTGCTTATCCATATTCTCCTTGATCTTGTGCATGGGCACGTGGCCTGGGCCTTCAATCATGGTTTGTACGTCGTGCTCCCAAGCAATTTTGGTGAGTTCGCCCAACGTATCGAGTTCGGCGAATTGCGCCTCGTCATTCGCGTCAGCTAGCGAGCCCGGACGAAGGCCGTCGCCCAAAGAGAAGGAGACGTCATACCCTTTCATAAGTTCACAAATATCTTCGAAATGTGTGTAAAGGAAGCTTTCCTGATGATGGGCGAGGCACCATTTTGCCATGATTGAACCGCCACGACTGACGATGCCAGTGACACGTTTGGCAGTCATTGGAATATAGGGCAGTCTAACGCCCGCATGGATAGTGAAATAATCGACACCCTGTTCGCACTGTTCAATCAATGTATCGCGATAGATTTCATAGGTGAGTTCTTCTGCGATACCATCGACTTTTTCTAAAGCTTGATAGATTGGTACTGTACCTATGGGAACCGGTGAATTACGAATGATCCATTCGCGGGTATTATGAATGTCCTTGCCGGTTGAGAGATCCATGACCGTGTCACCACCCCAGCGAGTCGACCACACCATTTTTTCTACTTCCTCGGCGACAGACGAAGAGACGGCTGAATTGCCAATGTTAGAATTAATTTTTACCAGGAAGTTGCGGCCGATGATCATCGGTTCGGTTTCTGGGTGGTTAACGTTATTGGGGATAATTGCGCGGCCTCGCGCCACTTCATCACGGACGAACTCTGCTGTTACCCGCTCCGGAATTTCAGCTCCGAAACTTTCACCGTCCCCGTAGAACTCGGAAAGGCCAAGATTTTCGCGGATAGCAATATATTCCATTTCCGGCGTGATAATACCTTGGCGAGCGTAATGCATTTGGGAAACATTTTTGCCGGACTTGGCCCGGAGCGGTTTCCGTTTCGAAGGAAATTCCGGGCACGCGTTCGGATCACCGGCTTTGCGATGATTATCTTCGGGACGAATATCACGACCGACATATTCTTCTGTATCGCCACGGGCATCAATCCAAGCGCGGCGGATTGCGGGCAAGCCCTTGTCTACATTTAAGTCTGTATCAGGGTCCGTATAAGGCCCTGACGTGTCATACAAACGAACCGGTGGTTCGTTAGCGCTCTCCTCCAAAACTACTTCCCGAAATGGCACTTTGATACCGTTGGGTCCTGTCTCATAGGTTTTGCGGGAGCCCGGTATCGGGCCGGTAGTTATGGTAATAGCGTCGTTATCTCTAGGCATAAATCGGTCCTCCAACCGTAATCGGTATTGACTCCGGGCTTTTACGGTCATGGCATTGGTTGGAGACTAGTGAAACGCTATTTTGAGCGGTTCTTGAAGCTCCTTCCCTCCGCCGGCATGACCCGGATCAGGTTCTCAGGGTCAACGCGCTAGCGGTATCTCAGCCTTTGGCAAGGCCCCCCCAGGAAGATCACTATAGTGATGGTTCTGAGCGCGTTCGTCAATCGATCGCTGAATTATGGGTTGGGTTATTTTCGCTTGCCAGGAACCGTAGTTGACTAGCGCAGGCTGAAGCTGACATTTAAGCTCGCTCAATTATCAAGCTTCGCCTGGTTTGTTGGTATCAAATGTTTTTTGCTCGATAGAAATTTTGAAACTCCCTAAACTTACAGCGGCCATATAAGTAAAATCATTGGTATAGCGATAATTACTATTATCGCTTCGAGTGGCAATCCAAGTCGCCAATAGTCTCCGAAATGATAGCCACCAGGGCCCATTATGAGTAGGTTCGATTGGTGTCCAATGGGTGTGAGAAATGCACAGGAGCTGCCAATTGCGACTGCCATCAGAAATGGGTCGGGGCTGACCCCCAGTTTGAGCGCAAGGTCACCGGCTAAATTGCCCATGAGGACCGCGGTTGCAGCGTTGTTCATTATGTCTGAGAGGAACATTGCTGCCAGTAAAATCACTGCAACCAAAGCCCAATCTGGCAGAATATCGCGGCTCCCTGCGATCCATTCAGCAATAAGGCNGCTAGCACCACTCGATTCCATAGCGTTCCCAACGGGAACCATACAGGCNAACAGAACAATAACCGGCCAATCAANAGCATCATAGGTGTCTCGCAGTGAAATTTNCTTACTCAAGATAAGTGCGGTGACCGCTGTGAGAAGAGCAACGGGCACAGAGACTACCCCCGCGACTGATGCTATAACAGCGGATGNAAAGAATAGAATNGGCAAAATACCTGCATTGCTGCCGATGNCCAAACCGCGATGGGGCAGCGGTAGGCAACCGAGTGCTGATAAAATATTTGGCATCGTTTCTATGTCGCCCTGCAAAAGTANAACGTCACCAGCTTGAAAACGTGCCTGTTTCATCCGATTGCGGACGGGTTTGCCCTGACGGGCAATTGCTAAAAGATTGACCTGATACCGTCGGCCGAGCCCGATCTGAATAGGTGTTCGGCGGACCAGCGCCGAATTTTGCGTTATAACCGCTTCGGTTATGCCAATCGAATCAGACCTAAGGACGTCTGCATGCAGGGCGCGGCTACCAACGATTACAAGGTCGGTGTTCTTTAAAATATCTTCAATATCGTCTGTGTCTGCTTTTAGCAAAATNTGATCGCCACTGCGCAGGACTTCATCTGCAGCCGGNGCAAGGCGGTGTTGCCCACGCCGGATAATATCGATGAGAACCGTATCTTGTCCAAGACCAAGTTCGCGTGCTTCTGAGACTTTTGCCCCTATTAATTCAGATTTTGGTGGAATTTTTACTTCCGTAATATAGTCCTCAATATCAAAGAGCGCGTTTGCATCGCCGCCCTCACAGCGTGCGGGAATGAGCCGCCAACCGCCCAATGTTATGAAGATAATACCGACTAGTGCGATGACGATTCCGACAGTAGTAAAATCAAACATACCGAATGGTTCACCAGAATATTTAGTGCGAATGCTCGCGATAATGATATTTGGAGGTGTGCCAATCAGGGTTGTCAGGCCGCCTAAAAGTGATCCGAAAGACAGTGGCATTAGAAGTTCTCCCGGATGCCGGCCCGATTTTTTCCCGATCTGAAGCACAACAGGCATTAATAGTGCGAGCGCACCAATGTTGTTCATAAAACCTGAGAGTGCGGCGACAATGGCCGCTATAGCACCCACTTGAAGAGAGGGTCCTAATTCGACTTCTGTTAATAGGCGCGCGATCCAGTTAATTAGGCCAGAGTTTTGCAAGGCTTTGCTGATTATGAGAATTGCTGCAACTGTTATCACAGCTGGATGGCTGAACCCCATAAAGGCTTCTGTAGCCGGAACCAGACCCGAGAGCACTGTTGCTAGTAGGATAAGAACTGCTACTAAATCATAGCGCCACCGTCCCCAAACAAACAAAACAAGGGCGGCGATAATTATGAGAAAGAGCAATGTCTGAGGAAAGTACATTTATCTGAATCTAGTTGTTTGATGCGTAACGATATCCTTTTGTAAGGCGAAATCCTACTATGTCTCGAGAAGACTGCGGCAAAGCGGCGCAGCCTTCGGTGAATTTGTGCGTTGCAGGGTCACAATAGTTGACGTCATAAAGGGGTGTTTTTACCTTCATCAGCGATTTTTCAGGCGCTGCTAATTTGTATTCTGCGCTTATTCAANAATTTTCCAGGAGAATCTCAAATGGAGAAGCCGCAATCCAGGCCAGGCAATGCAAACTTTTCCTCNGGGCCATGTGCAAAACCACCGGGCTGGTCGGTCGACTTTTTAAAAGGTGCCGCTTTGGGNCGGTCGCACCGGGCGCCGGTTGGCCTCAAGAAATTGCNTGAAGTTATTGATCAAAGTCGTGAACTGCTAGGAATCCCAGAAGACTTTCGTGTCGGTATTGTGCCNGGATCGGATACTGGGGCAATCGAAATGGCGATGTGGTCGTTACTTGGTTTGANGGGTGTTGATGTATTNGCTTGGGAGAATTTCGGTCAAATGTGGGTGACTGATGTGGTTAAGCAGTTGAAGTTAGAAGATGTGCACGTGATGGAAGAGCCTTACGGTGAACTTCCCGATTTAACCGCAGTGGATTTTACTCGTGACGTCATATTTCCTTGGAACGGAACGACCAGTGGTGTGCGGGTTCCCAATGCGGATTGGATAGCCGGTGATCGTGAGGGACTCACTTTTTGTGATGCGACTTCAGCAGTCTTCGCCATGGATCTAAAATGGGATAAACTTGATGTAACGACCTGGTCTTGGCAGAAGGTTCTTGGTGGCGAAGCGGCGCATGGAATGTTGGTGCTGAGCCCGAGGGCGGTTGAACGTCTTGAAAGCTATACGCCGCCTTGGCCCCTTCCAAAAGTATTTCGGATGGTCTCAAAGGGTAAGCTGGATGAAGCGCTGTTTCGTGGCGCGACTATCAATACACCGTCAATGTTATGTGTTGAGGACGCGTTATATTCGCTAGAATGGGCGCGTTCTGTTGGCGGGAAAAAGGGTCTTATGGCTCGAGCTGAAGCCAACCTGGCAGCATTTGCGGACTGGGTTGAAAAGACACAATGGGCAACGTTTTTGCCCAAAGACCCCGCGACTCGTTCTTGTACGTCAATATGCATAGAAATATCCAAAGATAGCGGTTTGAGCGACGACCAATTGCAAAGCGCCCCAAAAGTGATTGCAACTTTGTTGGAAGAAGAGGGCATTGCGTTTGATATAAATAATCATCGTGCGGCACCGCCAAGTTTGCGGATATGGGGCGGTGCGACTATTGAGACTAGTGATATTGAGGCGCTCCTGCCTTGGCTCGATTGGGCCTTCGACGAATATGTCCAACAGATCTCCGAATAACATGTGACTAATTATAGGATAATATTATGCCCAAGGTTTTGATTTCAGATAAGTTGAGCCAGGATGCCGTAAAGGTTTTTGAAGATCGTGGCGTTGATGTGGATTTCAAAGCGGGCATCGACAAAGACAAATTGCTGAAAATAATAGGTAATTATGATGGCTTAGCCGTTCGTTCCGCTACGAAGGTTACGCAAGATGTCTTAGATGCTGGCCAGAATTTGAAGGTTGTGGGGCGCGCTGGCATTGGCGTTGATAATATTGACCTCAATGCAGCCTCTCAAAAAGGCGTCGTTGTGATGAATACGCCGTTTGGCAATACCACCACGACTGCAGAGCATGCGATAGCTATGATGATGTCGATGGCACGCCAAATCCCGGCGGCGAATGCGTCTACGCAAGCGGGAAAATGGGAAAAAAACCGGTTCATGGGTGTTGAAATAACGTCCAAGACACTCGGTGTTATTGGTTGTGGTAATATCGGAACCATCGTCGTTGACAGGGCTAAGGGACTGAAAATGCGTGTCATTATTTTTGACCCTTTTCTGACTGAAGGCCGTGCTCAGGAACTGGGGGCAGAAAAAGTCGAACTAGATGATTTATTTGCGCGTTCAGATTTCATCACTGTGCATACGCCACTTGTTGATGCGACCCGCAATATAATAAATGCGGAATCGATCGCAAAAATGAAAGACGGGGTGCGGATCATAAACTGTGCTCGCGGTGGTATAGTGAACGAAGAAGATCTTCGAGCGGCGATGGATTCCGGTAAAGTCGCAGGCGCGGCATTGGATGTCTTCGTTGATGAACCGGCGCGAGATAATAAGCTATTTGGGCACGACGAGTTTGTCGCGACTCCACATTTAGGTGCTGCAACGACGGAAGCGCAAGAAATTGTGGCAGTCCAAGTAGCCGAGCAGATGGCAGATTATCTGCTGACCGGAGCTGTCCAAAATGCGATCAACGCACCGTCGGTATCTGCGGAAGATGCGCCAAAGCTTAGGCCGTATATGGCGCTTGGCGAAAATTTGGGCAGCTTTGCCGGTCAGCTTACTGAAACTGGATTATCTGCAGTGACCATCGAATTTCATGGAGCCGTTACACAAATTAATACGCGGCCGCTGGTCAGTTGCGTGCTGCATGGGTTGCTGAGGCCTATGATGGATAATGTCAATATGGTTAGCGCGCCAATCGTTGCAAAAGACCGTGGTATTGATGTCAGCGTGGTCACTAATGAGAATCCTGACGATTATGAAAACCTTATACGGGTTACGGTAAGAACCGAAAGGCGCGAACGGTGCGTTTCCGGTACATTATTCGGTGGTACCCGTCCACGTGTGGTGGAAATTAACGGAACACCCATTGAAGCAGAGCTTGGCGAGCACATGCTTTACGTTACCAATAAGGATGAGCCTGGAGTGATAGGCGCTATTGGCGGGGCCCTTGGTACGGCGGCTGTGAATATAGCGACTTTCCATTTGGGACGTATGGATGTTGGAAGTGAGGCGATAGCACTCATCCAAATTGATGGTGCGGCAGATGACAATACGCTGACAGCCTTAAGGGCTCTGCCGAATGTAACGCAGGTAAAAGCGCTAGCCTTTTGATCTTGATTTGCCCAAGTCTATATGCGCTTGTTCGCCTTGGGTATCCGCGGTAGGTAAGCTAAATTTTATTTTTCAGCGTCAACCTAATTTTATATTTGAAGACCAATTAATTAGAGCAGTTTTTTTCAGATAGGTTAAGGGACAAGGCGCCCTGCAACGTAGACTATGAAACTGGCATTTTGGCAAATTATTAGCGGTATTTGCCACGCATGAATATGATTGATCCGACCATTGAAGCGAAGCGAATGCAATACAGCCATTATTTTGATGGGAATACGCCGGTCACGGCAAGGACAGACGGAGAGAATTAATGAGTAACGTGGTCGTCATTGGTGCCCAATGGGGCGATGAGGGGAAAGGTAAGATAGTTGATTGGTTATCTGAGCGTGCCGATGTAATTGTTCGATTTCAAGGTGGTCATAATGCCGGTCACACGCTTGTAATTGACGGCGAAGTATACAAGCTGAGCCTGTTGCCTTCGGGTGTAGTGCGGCCAGGGAAACTATCCATTATTGGTAATGGCGTTGTTATTGATCCAAAGGCGCTTCTGGATGAAATCGGCCGTATTCGTAAAGCCGGCGTTATCATAACGCCGGAGCAACTTAAACTCTCTGAAACGGCGGCTGTCATATTGCCGTTGCATCAAGAGTTAGATTTGGCTCGTGAGGCAGCACGTGGAAAGGCGGCTATCGGCACGACTGGGCGAGGGATAGGGCCAGCATATGAAGATAAGGTTGCCCGGCGTGGAATTCGAGTTTGCGATTTAGCCGAGCCAGAGACACTGAAATCTAAAGTGGAGCATTTGTTGCGCCATCATAATGCATTAAGACGCGGCCTTGGTGAAGATGAATTGAAGGCATCATCTGTTCTTGATCCGTTGAATAAAATTTCTGAAGAAATTTTGTCTTATGCGGCGCCGGTTTGGCGTGAACTGGAGATTGCGCGCAAGGCTGGTAAACGGATTTTATTTGAAGGTGCACAGGGAACGATGCTTGATATTGATCATGGGACATATCCATTCGTCACATCGTCAAACACAGTTGCCGGCCAAGCTGCAACCGGTTCCGGGGTCGGTATTGGTGCGTTAGATTTTGTTTTGGGTATCACCAAAGCATATACTACTCGAGTTGGAAGTGGACCTTTCCCAACCGAGCTTAAGGATAATATTGGCCAGAGAATTGGCGAGCGGGGCCATGAATTTGGCACGGTTACCGGGCGTCAGCGACGTTGTGGATGGTTTGATGCGGTGATGGTGCGTCAAGCGCTTAAGACAGCTGGTATCGATGGAATTGCCCTTACGAAACTCGATGTGCTTGATGGCTTTGACACCCTTAAGATTTGTACCTCTTATGAAATTGATGGCGGCAGACTTGATTATTTTCCAGCATCTATGGGAGCTCAAGCGGCTGTTAAGCCTATTTATGAGCATATGGATGGTTGGCAAGAAAGCACTCAGGGCGCTCGGTCGTGGGCCGATCTGCCAGCAACGGCGGCTAAGTATATTCGTCGCGTGGAGGAATTAATTGAAGTGCCCGTGTCACTTTTATCAACGAGTCCGGAACGCGAAGACACTATAACCGTGCGCGATCCATTTGCATCATAGGGCAGTAGTTTTGGCTAAAGGCCGAATCGGATCCCATTTTACGCTAAAAACTGCTATTTCGGACCTTTTGTCTTATGGATGCCCGTTCTGAGGCCTAGGGCCGCGTTGCGCTTTAGGGTGATTCCCATTTTGCACTTGCCGCAACGGTTCGGAATGCTTATCCGAAGTTATCTTAGGCCACGGTCATCGGATTAATTATGGCTGTCGAAGAAGGGCAAGTAGCAGACGCAGTTAGTAGTGGTGCAGTGAGCATGAACGATCAATTTGACGTTTATGCAGAACAGCCGCTGAAGCGGTTCGATTCGCCGCCTGCCCTTGCCTATGCTTGCACTGAGAGACGTGATCCTGATCGGGAGTTGTTCGCGCTAGTTTGCGATCCAAAACAATCACTTCGTCACGACCAGGTTTTGGTTATGCGACAAATCAGCCAACAAGGTCTGGTTCGGGCAGTTGATTGGGGAGTCATCGATTGGCCTATGGAAGGGCGACGGTGCCCAGCAATTATCTATGAGTGTCCTCAGGGTGATCGTGTGCTTGCGAGCTTGGACGACGAGTTTCCGAAAGTGTCGGAAGAAGCTATCTCGCGCAACTTTATTGAGCCGGCGGTGGCGACCCTTCGCGAGATGCACAGTCAAGGTATGACCCATCGTGCAATTCGTCCAACAAATTTGTTTTACGACAATCCTAAATCAGCGCAAGCGACTATTTTGTTAGGTGAATGTCTTTCTGCACCGCCTGCTATGTGGCAATCAGCGGTATATGAAACGCCGGAAACGGCTATGGCTCCCCCGACAGGACGCGGCTTCGGCACAATTTCTGATGATCTTTACGCTCTGGGAGTTACAATTCTTGCATTGCTCACTGGGCAAAGCCCCTGTTTGGGTATGAGTGACGAGCAGGTCATTCAGTCTAAGCTCACCTATGGTAGCTATGGTGCACTCGTCCAACGCCAACGGCTCTCACTCACTATGATGGAGGTTTTACGCGGTCTTTTAATGGATCAAATTGAGGAACGGTGGACACTTGACGATTTGGAGTTTTGGGTGTCTGGTCGTCGCCAAGGTCCGAAACAGCAGGATTTGCCGCCCAAGGCTGCACAAGCCTTTTCATTTCAGGGGAGAGATTTACTAACACGTCGTGATGTAGCGCGTGCGTTCTCGAATAATTGGGACGCTGCTATTGAAGCAGTACGCACTGGTCTGTTGGATACATGGTTGCGCAGGAGTCTGGGTGAAGAAGAGGCAATTGAAGCCGTGAATATTGCTAAGACAACAATACCGGTTGCCGAGACTGAGACCGATGATCGAATGCTAGCGCGTGTTATTATTGCGTTGGATCCGTTAGGACCAATTACTTACAAATCCTTTTCTGCGGCAATCAACGGCATCGGGAGTGAAATAGCGGCTCGATATTCGGATGAAAGCGTTCGGAAGGATTTTGTCGAACTGTTACAGGCCAATCTCATAGAGTTCTCCTGCGAGATAGGCCAATCCGCATCGGAAAAAATGCACGTTATCGCTCAATTAGAAAAAATGAAGCCGCTCTTGGAGAACGCGTCCATCGGCCATGGGATTGAACGCGTTATTTATGAGCTTAATCCGACGCTCTCATGTCAGTCGCCGTTACTGGAAACTGAGTATGTTTATGATTTGACAGAGATGCTTCATGCTTATGAGCGTCTGGCTCAGCAAAACCCAGATGGTATGGATGTTTTGGTCGACCGGCATATTGCAGCGTTTGTCGTTACACATTTAAGGGGTGGGTTGACGTCGGAACTGCGCGAGATTGAGAACACCTTTGACCCTAATGCAGTTGCCAAAGCCAATATTAGGATGTTGTCCCAAATACAAAGCGAGGCTGGCTCCATACCTGCACCAAACCTTTGTAATGTTGCGATCAAAATGCTGGAGCCGGCGGTCGAACGATTTCATAGCCGCAGTCAACGCGAACGTATTCACCTTAGACTTCGGGAAGTTGCCCAGGGTGGAAAGCTCGATGAGATTCTTCGGATTATCGATAATTCCACCTACCTCGAAAATGATCGCAATGCCTATCAGCGTGCTGTAAAGGAGTTCGTCCGTACGGTTTTGCAAATGCAACAATTAGCGTTTGAGAAAGAGCATAAAATGCAACTGGCGCGCGCCATTGGTGCTGAGGTGAGTGCCTTTATTTCATGTATTTTGTCTTTGATTGTGATCGTTATAATCGCGGTTGTTTGGTATATTGGGTCCTGAATATGGCGGCGGATAAACAAAAGGTGGCCCCACGCAAAGTCGGCTCGGTTAAGGCTTGGGTTTATACTCTATTGGCTGCTGGACTGATTTTCTTTGTTTTTCTAGAGGTATTCATTCTCGTCATGGTCGGTATGGTGCCGACCATTAGTGCGTTCCTAATAGACCGTTCACCAAGGCGGTATTTTACAATGACCGTCGCCTTTGCCAATGTGGTTGGGGTTGTGCCTAGTGCCTTTCAATTATTTGCTGGCGGTAGCGGGGGTATAGATGGTGTTTTGGAATTGATTACGGATCCCTTGGTGTTATTGACTATGTACGGCGCGGGCGCAATTGGGTGGTTTATTCTTTATATCGTGCCGCCTTTCGTCTCTGTTGGGCTCTCTATGTCAAACCAGATGAAAACGAAGGCGCTCAAAAAACGTCAGAAAGAATTAGTTGATAACTGGGGCGAGGAAATTCGTTCTGATGCTCAGAAACTTTTGCCAGATAACGTTAAGTTGCCCGTTGGTGAAGGCGAAAGCGTTGAGAGTAATGCCAATAATGACGAAAATACTCCTGAGAACAATGCAATGCCGTCTTAGTGCGATTAGCTAAGCCTAGATTCCTATGTTAACCAAGCGCGATTCAGCGAGCTGCGTTAGACGCTCATGCCCGTCTCGGCTGCTTGAGTTTGAATAGCTTTTTGCAGTTTCTCAAACGCTCGGACTTCAATTTGCCGCACCCGCTCGCGGCTAATACCATATTCTTTGCTTAGCTCTTCAAGGGTCATGGCATCTTCTTCCAAGCGTCGCATGGTGATGATACGTTTTTCGCGTTCATTTAGGAGCGCCATCGCTGTAGTTAACATATCACGCCTTTTATCCAGCTCTTGGGCTTCAGCTATTTGAACATCGTGACTGTCGGTGTCGTCTTCGAGCCAGTCTTGCCATTCACCTTCGCCGTCTATTTTGAGTGGGGCATTTAAAGAATGGTCATGCGCTGCCAGACGCTGATTCATAGAAATAACGTCTTTTTCCGGCACCTTGAGTTCGGTGGAAATATGTTCCACATGCTCAGGCGACAAATCTCCCTCTTCAAAGGCCTCAAGCTTATTTTTCATTTTGCGAAGATTGAAGAAAAGTTTCTTTTGCGCTGCTGTAGTGCCCATTTTGACTAATGACCAGGAGTGCAAAATATATTCTTGCATCGACGCCCTGATCCACCACATGGCATAGGTCGCCAAGCGAAAACCTCGTTCTGGCTCGAAGCGTTTGACTGCTTGCATAAGCCCTACGTTACCTTCCGAAATTAGATCGCTGACTGGAAGCCCATACCCGCGATAACCCATGGCAATTTTGGCAACAAGGCGCAAATGGCTCGTTACCAATTTATGGGCAGCCTCAGTGTCTTCATGCTCTCGCCAACGTTTGGCGAGCATATATTCCTCACCCTTTTCCAGCATTGGAAATTGCCGAATTTGCTGCAAATAGCGCTGCAAATTTCCTTCTGGGCTAATCGCTAGGCTGGGAAGTGTTGTGCCGGCCATTTTTCAAACTCCTTCGGTCCGCATACTTAGCACTCGCGGACCCTAAGTGCTAAATAGGGGCTGAAACCTTCTAATTCAACTTTTTTTTTGGAATAATTTGATCATTCCTAGATATCCATCCGTTCAAAAACTGCCATTATCTCAGCGAGATCTGATGGAAATTCTGATTGAAAAACAAGCCTCTCACCTTTTTTAGGGTGTTCAAAACCTAGTGATACAGCGTGAAGTGCTTGACGTGTGCAATTTTTAACAATAGATGCATCATCTTCGCCAATCCCGGCCATCCTTGCAGTTGTATTACGGCCATAGACTGGGTCACCAATGAGTGCGTGGCCTTTATGGGCCATGTGGACGCGGATTTGATGTGTCCGGCCCGTGGCAAGTCGGCATTCCACAAAACTCGCCTTGTTACCGAATCGTTTAAGAGTGCGATAGCGGGTGAGGGCTGGTTTACCAAGCTCTGCTGGAACAACTGCCATCTTCTTTCGATCGCGCGGATGGCGGCCAATATTGCCTTCGATGGAGCCATTCGGTGGCTGCGGTATGTCCCAAACCAGTCCATGATAAGCTCGTTCGACACTGCGTGCGGCAAATTGAGTGCTTAGTCCCTGATGAGTTTCGTCATTTTTAGCCACGACAATCAAACCACTCGTATCCTTATCCAACCTGTGGACGATGCCCGGCCGTTTGATCCCGCCGATACCCGATAACGTATCACCGCAATGGGCAAGAAGCCCATTCACAAGCGTTCCATGTGGGGTCCCGGGTCCAGGGTGGACGACCAGTCCAGCGGATTTGTTGATGACGATAAGGTCTTCATCCTCATATAGGATTGTTAGATCCATCGCTTCAGGTTCAACCGCTAATTCATTACTATCAGGGATAATCATGGCAAAACTTTGACCCTGTTTGACGCGATAGGCGGGGTCGGTTATCGTCTTTCCACCCTGGATCACGTTTTCGTTTAGAATCAGTGATTTAATCCGTGACCGAGAGAGGGTTTGATGATGTTCCGCGAGGACAACATCTAGTCTGCATCCCGCCTGTTCGGCATCAATTGTGCATATTTTGGGGCCATCACTCATGGATAATGCTAACGGTAACTGTTCAAGATGAAACTGCAAGTTCTTAAAATGCTGGTTTTGATAATGGGCCTGCTCATTTTTGTTGGGCTAGGTTTACTCGCTTACGGCTTGGCTACGAAAATTGGCGGCACCGCTGCCGACGGTGAATCTCAAACCGCGAAACCTTTAAATATAATGCTGCCGGAAGGTGCGGAAGTGTCCGAGACTAAATTAGATGATAACCGACTCTTGGTGCGTTTAACGCTCTCCGATGGCAGTATTAAATTGCTGGTGTTCGATTTGGAAGATGGTCGTCAAACGGGAACGTTAAATTTTAAAAAAGCCCGTTAACTAGTTGTCACAAATTTTGGCTTTCAGTCCAATTTTTCCGACATAAGCTTGAGAGTTTGTGCGGCCTCCTCGTTGCTAATCTCGCACAAAGCGCCGGTTTCCGCATCGTAAATTTTATTAAGCAATACGCGAAGTGCATCTGCATCCACCATCGATTCGGGCGGCGAGCCGGGCGCGTCTTTTAGCACCTCAATCTCCTCTTCCAACTCTTCCACCCGTGCTTCGGCGATAACAGCGCGCTCGTGCCAATCCACATTGTCGGTCTTTTTTGTGGCAGAGGCCTTAGTGCCTTTGCCGTTGGCGGGTACCTTACCATCTGTGAAGCCGAGCCGATCTGCTAGGGCGTGCACATAGGCATCGTCGTCACGGTGAAATTTGCCTTCCTTAATGTCTTGCAAAAAGTCTTTCAAATCCTCGCTCGCATCGTTGCCTAGCTTTTTGCTATCGAGCATTTTGTTAATTAATTCTTCTGTTCCGACGTCCGTCATAGGTTCCTCGTAGTAAATATTTTGTCGTGTTAGGTCGCCACAATAGCGGTACACAAAAGATGCGGCTGACCTAGCAGCGGCGCGGACCATATCGCGAAACTGCGCGGCAGGGTAGGGGCAAATTTGATTGCATTGTTTCACAGGTACTTGAGTGGGTTGATTAAGAGTAATGATTGTATTTTCAATACGACTGAAATTACCCCCAACAACTTTAATAACTCATACCCCGTTATCTTCAGTCGTATTCTTGATTCAATCAAATATGGATTGCAGTTCGCCGAAGGCTTCGGGGAGCAAGGTTCGGACAATGTTATTACGTAAAGCGGAACTAATGCAGTTATTCTCTCATTTGCAAGCAATTAGTTGCGCGACCGACCCGGCAAATATCACCTAACTTAAACTGGTAATGCGTTTACAACGCGGCGCTGCCGGCGGAGACTGCCCAATGATTGATATATCGCCCATCGTCCTCAGAAAGGCTTATGAAACCGGATCACTGAAGCCGTCGGAGGTGGTCGAATGTGTGTTCGGTCGCCTCGGTGATCCCGACCAGGAGGCAGTGTGGCTTTCCACCACCGACGCGGCGGCTGCAATGGATGCGGCGCGGGCGTTGGACGCGCGCATCGGCGAGATATCGGCGCTGCCGCTTTACGGTCTACCTTTCAGCGTCAAGGACTGCATCGACGTTGCTGGCGAGATGACCAGCTGCGCCTGCCCGGAATTTGCCTATCCTGCGGACAGCGCGAGCCCGGTGGTAGCGCGGGCGCTAGCCGCCGGGGCGATCTATATCGGAAAGACCAATCTTGACCAGTTCGCGACAGGGCTGGTCGGCGTGCGCTCGCCTTACGGCGTTCCGCAGAACCCCCACAACGCGGACTATATTCCCGGCGGCTCCAGCTCAGGCGCGGCGGTTTCGGTTGCGACCGGCACGTCATCCTTCACGCTCGGAACCGATACCGGCGGCTCCGGCAGGGTGCCGGCATCCTATTGCGGCGTCACCGGGCTGAA
>PBOR01000035.1 GCA_002724395.1 Rhodospirillaceae bacterium
TTACTGGTCGAATTTCTATTCCATCGGTGTTTTTAAGGTCGACGAGGAATTGCGACAGGCCCGAATGCTTCTCTGCTTTCGGATCGGTACGAAATAGGCCAATCATGAAATGAACCATATGCGCCTGAGAGGTCCAAATTTTAGAACCATTAACTAGGTAACCGCCATCCACTTTTTCTGCTTTGGTTCGAACTGCAGCGAGGTCGGAACCCGTATCGGGTTCGCTCATGCCAATACAAAAGTAACATTCGCCTTTAGTAACACGTGGTAGAATATTGAGACATTGAGCTTTACTGCCAAAACGCATCAGTAATGGTCCGCTTTGACGATCGGCTATGTGGTGGAGTGCAATTGGCGCTCCGGCCGCAAGCAGTTCTTCCTGCACGACATAGCGTTCCAGTATACTTCGTTCGTGTCCGCCATATTTTTTGGGCCATGTCATCCCAATCCAACCGCGGGCACCAATTTTTTTGCTGAATTCCGCATCGCCGTCGCTCCAACTATTTGCGCGGTCCGACGGAGGACTGTCTGCGAATTCCCTATTAAGAAATTCACGAACTTCAGTGCGTAATGCGTTAGCGTTTGGCGGTAGTTCGCATGGCTGATAACGAATTCGGTCCATAATTACTTTCCCAATTGGGGTTTCAGATATTCTAACAAATCATTCTCATAAGTTTATTGGAGTAAACTGGTGTTGCCTTGCTGGACCTGAAGCGAAGAGCCACTTATCGGGACTTTCTCGCCCACTTCGTTTCTCTGGCCTAGCAATAGCAACTAGGCTGCTAGATACGGTTCCATAATCACCATACCCGTCAATACACATGGCGCTTGTAGGATCGTTTACATCGCCAAGTGCTCTATTCCCTAGAATATCGCACCAGCCCTGCCAGTTGTTTTTATCGGGATCGGGTATCATTGCGTTCTCGAACTGCGGTAAATAATGCGCTATGCGTGCGCTTTTGGTGTCATTTATATCATAGCTGGTGAACATCGAAATTCCATCTGGGATGGGGGTTACCTTTACTTTGGCCGTACCCCCTGGATTAGAAATCCACCAAGCCTCTCTATTATCAGCAATAATTAAGTTGAAACTTCGATAGGCGGCCGTGTTCAATTCGCACAATGCCTCGGCTGCATCGCTAGCATTCGCATGTTCAAGCGCATCGAGAACTAATTCGCCACGGCTGCGTTTATCGTTTGCAGGACCAAGGGTGCCGTGGCGATTTAAGATTGCCGCTACTATTCCATGATCATTGTGCCCAAGCCAGCTGCCACCTGCGAGGCGATCGCGGCCGGCCACCGTATCGGGCCGATCAGGCCAATGCCGAGCTGGTGGGTCCCACAATCGAGATTTCATTTCGTCACGATTAGCCGCGATTAGAACTGGCCAATCTTTTTTAGGTCGACGTAAAATTATAAGTGTACACATCTGTGTGGGCTATAAAGGCTGGCATATGCGGATAATTTTTACTGGCGCCGCGGATATAATGTTTAGTTGCTGAAAGAGAACGGCGCAATACTGGAAAACTTGGTAGAGCAAGTTACCCTCAATTGTCATAAAAAAATATACCTGATTTTAACTGCTTCGGAGAACGGCAATCATATCGCTAGATGATCGGTAAAAAGCTTTTGACGCCAAATTCCAACAACATCTAGAAATACAGTTTAAGGTTACGGTACGACGTAATAAATTATTAGGTTAGTGGGCTGCGGCGCAGAAGTTTACGCAAAACAGGTTGTGGTATCTGACTTTGATGAGCCAGGCGACGAAGATGTTTTGTGCAAGGTTTTGTTATTTGAAGGGTAAAGGCATTTACATTAGAAAAAATAGTGCAGATGGAAATGGATGCATTCCTGCATAAAGCCAGTTTCGTGGAGAGTAGTACTCACCAATTAATACCAAGGTTGCTTGATCTCTTTTCTACTTTGGCAGAGGGGCGGTCGCGTCCGGGGTGCCAGGTCTCGAAGAAGGGGGTTTTCTGGGAGTTTCTTTTCCATCTCTAACTTTGTTGTTTCCTTTAAATTTACTCTCGGTGCCTTTATTCGCTGTTGTTCCGAGTGTTTTGACCTTTTTGTCATCTTTCTGTTTCCTGACTAGTTCCTTGGTCTTTGCAGGGATTCTGGTCGGGAAAGCTTGGGCGATCGCTGAGTAAACCCGGGCACGCGCGCCAGAATTTCGAATGCGACGTACTGCACGGAGAGAGAGCCGCTGTTTCCCTTGTTGTGCTGCCGCTACGGCAACCCGTTGCAGGGCTTGATTACGCGCATTTAGGTTTGCCTCCAGTTGGCCGGTGGGCTTTTTCAGTGTAAGGCTCTCAGGTACCCGTGCTGCGGTGTCGAATGCTTGGAGTAATTCGCCTACCTCGATTTGCGCGCGCATCAGATTGGTCAAAATTTCCGGGTATTTTGGGTTCTCGCGATTCAGCCAAGAAATTCGCCATGCAGCTGCAAGTGATCGAAGAGCCGCTTCTTGACGATGGACCCTAGCATCGGCAATGGCTATACCAGTGAGAACTAGAATTCTGGCGGGATCATCCGGCAACTGATCAAGCTGTTTCTTAATGCGGTAAAATAAGGTCTCATTCATTGAAACTAACCCGGCCCGCGTCTGCACATCTATAATCATAGGAAGCGCTTTCGCGAGTTCTTGCGGTTTTGCATTAACCCTAGTCGGTTCCATTGCGCGCGCTAACAAAGCGCTTGCTTTTGCTCGGTCTCCTTTTTCCCCATAGAATAGCGCCACTGGCGCAAATATTTGAGTTCGTGTCCCCACGTGGGGAATATAATCTACGAGTTTAATCGCCTCCTTCATCTTTTGTTTTTGGAGTAGCACCTTACCCATTTTAAGCAATGCGTCTGACTGACGACGACGGTCGCTAATAAAGCCAGCATTCCTAAAGGCATCCGCGAGGCGGCCTACTTTTGATTGTTCCGTGATTAGATGAGTGATTGCATCATATTTTTTATCATTGCTATTAATTGTTTCAGCTTCTTGAAATGCTAGTGCGAATAGAGAAACTGCGGCTTCTAGGTTACCGCTTTGAGCGGATGCGCGTGCGATAGACGCGATAGTTTTGGATTTGTGTGTGGAATCTGGCATGCTGCGGAGGATTTCTTGAGCTGCGATGCGATCGTTTAGTAAAACCAGGGCAGCTGCCAAATCAGCTCGCAGTGTATGGCGCCCATCGAAGGTTGTTTTCTTTAAAATTTCTTCCGCAACAACCAATGTTTTGCGTGATCCCTTGCGATCACCGGCGCTTGCCTGAAACTCTGCGATGCGAATATGCGTATTTATAGTATCCTTGGTATCGGGCTTAATCGATTTCGTAATGCGGAAGGTGAGAGCTAAAACCTTTTGTACATCTTTTCTTAGCGCTTTGGCGTTTGCATCCTGCATGGTTTTGGCAATTCGGAGGAGGGCGTCCACACGCTCAAAGCGATCGGGAATTAAAAGTGCTGTAGTTGTGGCATTCTCGTAGCTTTTTAGAGCCAGGTATCGGCCTGAGAGACGTTTTATAGTTTCACCACCGTCACGTTCAATTTGTTTTCCACTGGCCAATTTTAGTGCACGCTCCAGAGTAGCTTTTGAATTTTGCAGTCGTCCTTGTCTTTTTTCGTAGTCTGAAACGTGGAGCAGGGCTCGGGCGAGCCATAACTTATCCTCAATAGATTTTAGTTCAATCGCGGCATCGTCCGGTTTATTGCGTTTGAGAAAAGCCGCTACTAAGCCGGTAAGCGCCTCGCCTTGTTCCGCAGGATCTTTCAATCCCAATGCAGCGATACGGATAAGCGTCAGTGGGTCACGCTCAACGGCGCGTCTCAAAGTCGGGTCAAGATTGGCTAGCGGGTCTTTTTCCTCTTCCCGTTGTTTTTGAGCATTCTGTTGCTCCTGGGAATAGGAAGATTGAACGCAAAATACGGCTGCGAAGGCCGCGTATGCGATAAGCCAATGTCTAGTTATCTTCGAGAACGCGGCTAAAAATCGTCTCCACATGTTTGGTGTGGTATCCAAGATCGAATAGCACCTCAAGTTCATCATTTGCGAGATAGTCTGCGATTTCCTTTTCGCCTTTAAGGAGATTTAGAAACGCGCCATTACCTTTCCAGACTTCCATTGCATTGCGTTGGACCAGCCGATAGGCGTCTTCGCGGCTCATGCCTTTTTGTGTTAAGGCTAACAATACCCTTTGCGAATTATGAAGGCCGCCCAGTTTTTCAAGATTCTGTCTCAAAGCGTCTTCATAGACTACAAGCTTTTCTATAACCCCTGCTAAACGTGAGATTGCGAAGTCGAGCCCAACGGTAGCATCCGGTGCAATGACGCGTTCAACGGAAGAATGCGAAATATCCCGTTCGTGCCAAAGCACGACATTTTCAAGCGCCGGCGTAACCGTGCTACGGACTAGTCGAGCGAGACCGCAAAGGTTCTCTGTCAAAACTGGGTTGCGTTTATGCGGCATTGAAGATGAACCTTTTTGACCCGGTGAGAAATATTCCTCCGCTTCGCGCACTTCGGTTCTTTGCAAGTGACGAATTTCTGTTGCTAAGCGCTCAATAGCCGAGGCGACGATGCCGAGAGCCGCAAAGAAGGCCGCATGACGGTCGCGCGGAATAATCTGGGTGGATACGGGTTCTATAGCTAGCCCTAGTTTGCCTGCGACGTGGGCTTCTACCGACGGATCGATATTAGCGAATGTACCAACCGGCCCGGAAATAGCGCAAGTTGCAATCTCAGTGCGTGCATTTTTCAGTCGTTGCCTGCACCGGACAAATTCCGCATAGTGGCCCAATAGTTTAAGGCCGAACGTCGTGGGCTCCGCATGAATACCGTGGCTTCGCCCCATACAAGCCGTGTGCTTAAATTCGTTGGCACGGGTTTTTAGAGCTACCAATAACTTATCCAAACCTTTCAGTAATAAATCCGCAGCCTGCGTCATTTGTACGGAAAGACAAGTGTCGAGTACATCCGATGAGGTCATGCCCTGATGGACGAAGCGTGCCTCTTCTCCGACTTGCTCGGAAAGTTCTGTCAAGAAGGCGATGACGTCATGGCGAGTTTCTGCCTCTATTTCATCGATACGTGCTATGCGTTCGGGGGTATAAGGCAGGTCGCCTTTTTCCCAAACTGCCTTGGCAGCTTCTTTGGGTATTACATCAAAATTTGCCAGCGCATCACACGCGTGGGCCTCTATTT
This sequence comes from Rhodospirillaceae bacterium, assembly GCA_002724395.1. Taxonomy (GTDB): domain Bacteria; phylum Pseudomonadota; class Alphaproteobacteria; order UBA8366; family UBA8366. The sequence goes on from PBOR01000035.1 coordinate 5,195, forward strand.
CAAACCAAATACGAAAACGATTGGCCGGTTCCCAAATTGCAGTCATTTCCGGTCGACTATAGCGTGGAATCATGCGAGAGCTACCGTCTCATTAGTGAACAAATAATTTTCTCAATTCATAAGCGCTTGGATAGAAGAATTCCATATCTCTTAGGCGAAACCGCTTCCCGTAAGGGATTGAGGTTAATATTTACAAGGGCCAGTACGCAAAAAATTTTGATAATTAGCGAATCTAAGGCCTGGATTGGAGTACGGCTTCTCTTGCGGGTTAGGCTAGGACAAGTACAATCCACGCTAGTTTGAAAAGGGTGGGGAAAATGATTCATGGCAATGCTTGATAAGCATAAACGACAGCAGGTACGAATCGATATGGCATCGTCGTTTCGTTGGGCGGTGCGCCATGGTTTACATGAAGGAATATGTAACCATTTCAGTTATGCAGTTGGCGATAATAAGTTTCTGATTAATCGTTGGGGTTTGCATTGGTCAGAAATTACAGCGTCAAACATTTTACTGGCTGATTATGACGGTAACGTATTGGAAGGCGAGGGGCATGTAGAGCCGACCGCGTTCTATATTCACAGCCGTGTCCATTTGGCCTGCCCTCAAGCGGTTTGCGCCATGCATACACATCAGCCCTATACGACAGCTATTACGTTGCTAGAAAAGGGTAGATTAGAACCGTGTGAACAAAAGGCAGTTCGGTTTCACGGTCGGCTTGCTTATGACGATGAATATAATGGTGTTGCCTTGAGCGTGAAGGAGGGCGACCGGCTTGCCGCAAAGCTTGGCAATAAAAGCGCACTTATGATGGGTAGTCATGGGGTGATAGTGACAGGGGTTAGTGTCGCTCACACTTATGACGACCTTTATTATCTGGAACGTGCTTGCGAAGTCCAAGTATTGGCACTCTCGACCGGCAAGCCATTGGTCAGGCTCAGTGAAGAGGTAATTTCCTCCACAGCGGAGCAAACAAAAGGCGAGCGTGCGAGCGCGCCAGATCATTTTGAGGCGCTTAAACGTGTGCTTGATCGCGATGAGCCTGATTACAAAGATTAATTAGACGGAAAGTAAAATAATCATGAGGATACTGGTTGTAAAAGGTGATGGGATTGGTCCGGAAATTGTACCAGAGGGGCAGCGGTGTCTCGAAGCTGCTAGTGAGGCTTTTGGCCTCGGGCTTACTTTTCAAGAGGACTTTATAGGCTTCGATGGTATAAAAAAATATGGCCATGCCTGTCCCGAAGAAGTCATTGAGCGAATTCGAGATGCTGATGGTGCGTTATTTGGGCCACACAATAATGTGGACTATCCTCCTGAGCATCAAGCCTATGCTAATCCATCAGGAATTATAAGGCGCGGACTTCACCTGCACGCCAACCTACGTCCTTCGAAGACACGCCAGGGAGTACCCGCCCATGTGCCTAAAATGGATATAGTGATAGCTCGGGAAAATATGGAAGGCTTTTATGCTGATCGCAACATGCATGCGGGCGGTGGAGAATTTATGGCCAACCCAGATTTAGCGCAGTCAATACGCAATATTAGTCGTACCGCTTCAACAAATATCGCAGTAGCTGGTTGCGACTTCGCCATGCAGCGGCGGAAAAAAGTTACTATTATCCACAAAGCTAACGTAATGAAGCTCACCGATGGCCTTTGGCGCGAGGCCTGCCTCGATGTGACGAGTAAATATCCTGAACTTGAAGTGGAGGAGGTGATATTGGACGCCTTCGCGGCTCACATTGTTCGCCGGCCACAGGATTTTGATGTGGTTATTTGTTCTAATATGTATGGTGATATATTCTCCGACTTGGCGTCTGAACTAGCTGGCGGTCTTGGCCTAGGCGGTTCGATCAATGCCAGCCATACTGACTGCATTGCCCAGTGTGCGCATGGCTCGGCTCCAGATATTGCGGGGAAAAATATCGCGAATCCGACTGCAATGATTGTGTCTGCCGCAATGATGCTGACATGGCTAGCAGTTAAACATGAAAAGCCCGCGTTTAACCTCGCAGCTAATGCGATTGAAATAGCGCTGTCTACGCAGTTGGCTAAGGGGCGTACCCGTGACTTGGGTGGTGACATGGATTGTGATGAATTTGGGGCGGCTGTTGCGGTACGAATTAAAGCTTGATTATATAAAAGGAATGGTTCCGCAGGATTGAGGTCTTGTTAAAGTATTGTGGGCCTGTGATTTTTTGGAGAGGTTTTGGGTATCAACAATTTAACTAGGCGATCGATTGCAATTATCTGTATTTCCTTCAACCTCCAGTAATCTTAGTGTAAATTGAGGGAGGGCGTCGTGGTCCGAATTTTAGAATTTAGCCGCTCAGATGACTGTTCAGATGCGGAATGGGAAACCCGAATTGAATTGGCGGCCTGTTACCGGCTCGTCGAAAAGTTTGGTTGGACCGATCTATTAGCAAACCATATATCAGCGCGAGTGCCGGGGTCCGAAGATCATTTTTTAATAAATCCCTATGGTATCCGCTATGACGAAATTACTGCATCCGCGTTACTTAAGGTGGATGTGGACGGTAATATTATTGGTCCAAATCATGGGTTTACTTTTAACCCTGCTGGATTTGTCATCCATTCGGCCGTGCATATGGCGCGTCCCGAGCTGATGTGCGCTCTGCATACTCATACGTATGCTGGCGTTGCAGTTTCATGCCAAAGTAATGGTCTTTTACCCTTATCTCAGATGCAGCTCTCTGTTTTAGGTGAAGTGGTGTATCATGACTATGAAGGTATCGCCGCGCCGGAGAACCTTGATGAGCGGCAACGGATCGTGATGGACCTAGGTTCGTCTCATTGCTTGATCATGCGTAATCACGGCTTGATGACGGTTGGTGAGAGCGTTGGGGCGGCCTGGTGTTATATGTATCGATTGGAACGAGCCTGCCGAATGCAAATAGAGTTTCAGAAAACTGGCGCTGAGTGGGCGGAACTCAGTCAGGCAACTATCGGACAAACGATTGAGAAATCTCAGAGTCTTTATGCAAAAGATAGTTTTAGGCCAGTGGGTACTGTTGAATGGGAAGCGGTGAAACGCATGTTAAACAGTGACGATATAGATTACCGAAACTGACGGCTTGCATTATCTTTAGCAATTTATTCGCCGGAGATAGCAAAGCGAGGGTCTTTGATTTCGATTTTTGCGGCAGCCTGCAATTTTTTAATATAGTTTTCGAGCTTTTGGCCAATCAATGTCTGGCGAATTTGAGGTATCACCTTGTCAATTGGCACTGGCTCTTTTCCAGTGCGTTCCGTTACTTCTATGATATGATAGCCAAATTGCGTTCTTACGGGCCCCCCAACTTCCCCTTTTTTTAATGCAAAGGCAGTTTTTTCAAATTCCGGTACCATCTGACCACGGCTAAAACTGCCAAGATCTCCGCCCTTCGGTCCACTAGGGCCAATAGATTTGCTAGCGGCTAATTTTGCAAAATCGCCGCCAGCTTTAATTTCTTTTAATACCGCTTTGGCCTCTTTCTTTGATTTAAGAAGTATGTGGCGCGCACTAATTTTCTCATCAATAAATTTTGTTTTGTTATTCTTATAAAAGTCTCGAACCTCCTTTTCAGTGACTTTTCCCTCACCTTCCAGATAACTTTCGACGGTGGCACGAGCGAGTGCGGTGAGCATAAATGCACGTCGTTGAGCTTTAAACCGAGGCGTTTGGTCGACCTTTTTTTTCTGTCCTTCACGCGCTAACAGACGCTTTGAGATTAGATCTCGCATAAGCTGTGCTCTTTTTTGCGGGGGCAAAGTCCGAAAGTCTGTGCTATATTGCGGAAGCATCAGGCGGATATCCCGTTCAGTCACCGTTTTACCGTTGATCGTCGCTATCACGTGATCGTCAGCAGTCATTGGCTTGGGCATTTGAGCAAATGCCGTTGCGCCTGCAACAACGATGAGAGTTGTCAATAAAACAAGGTTTAGAGGCCGGAACATATTTTTTCCTTTATGGGATTGTTTATCTTCTGTTAAAGGGTCTGTTTTGCCGGCATAACCTTTCGGCAAAACGTGTTGCCCTCGCCTGCGCTATAGCGGCTTTTTTTTCTGCAGGATCTTTCCCGTGCGCACGGTATTGGCTAAACATCCAACTCTTCAACAAATTCCGCATTATTCTGAATAAATTGGTAACGCTTCTCGGGTTTTCGCCCCATTAGGCTCTCCACAAGGGCGGCCGTTTTCCTACTGGCAGATTTATCCTTACGATTTGGCACCGAGACCTGCAGAAGTACACGGCTTTTCGGATCCATAGTGGTTTTTTTTAACTGTGTAGGTGGCATTTCGCCAAGTCCTTTGAAACGGCTAACGTCGACTTTCGCATTGCTCTTGAAACGTTTTCGCATCAGTTCATCTTTGTGGGCATCATCGCGGGCATAGTAGGTTTTGTTTGCTTGAGTAAGCCGATAGAGTGGCGGTAGTGCTAAGAACAATCGGCCCTCCTCAACCAACCCTGGCATTTCGCGATAAAAAAACGTCATTAAAAGCGAGGCAATATGCGCGCCATCTACATCCGCATCAGTCATGATGATAACGCGTTCGTAGCGAAGCTTTTCAACATCAAAATCTGCCCGAGTTCCGCAGCCCAGCGCCTGAATAAGATCCGTTAGCTCTTGATTTTGACTTAGCTTATTAGCAGTGGCACTGGCGACATTTAGGATTTTGCCACGCAGCGGCAGTACTGCTTGGGTAGTACGATTACGTGCCTGTTTGGCTGAACCGCCGGCGGAGTCTCCCTCCACCATAAACAATTCTGTACCTTCGGATGTGCTTTGTGTGCAATCTGCGAGTTTACCAGGCAGACGCAGTTTCCGTGTAGCAGTCTTCCGTGCCAAATTTTTTGATGTTCGTCGTCGCTGACGGTCTTCAGAACGCTCTAGGGCGCGCTCGATTAAATCCTTAACTCCCTCCGGGTCAGCAGAAAGCCAAATCTCAAAATGATCTCGTATAATCCCTTCTACAAGTCTGGTCGCGTCCGGCGAGGATAGTTTATCTTTAGTTTGACCTTGGAATTGTGGGTCCTTGATAAAAACCGACAGCATGATACATGCACCGCCGAGCAAGTCGTCAGCGATAACTTGGCTAGTTTTTTTAATGCCGGTCAAATTACCATAATTTTTTAGCCCGCGCGTCAGCGCCGTGCGAAGGCCGCTTTCATGACTGCCACCTTGCAGTGTTGGAATGGTATTGCAGTAGGAATTTACAAAACCATCTTCATCATCAGGCCAACATATAGCCCATTCTACTTTGCTTGCTTCATCGCCACTACTAGCGCGGCCTGAAAAGGCTTTGGCCGTGAGTGTTCTCCGCCCATCGAGGGTTGCTTCAAGAAAATCCTCCAGACCGCCCGGGAAATGGAGTGTTTCTTTTGCCGGTGACGTGTCTTTTCCGCTCAATAGAATTTCATCGCAGCTCCAACGGATTTCAACACCTCGAAACAGATAGGCCTTGGAGCGCGCCATCCGGTAAAGGTGTGCCGGGTTAAAGCGGGCTTCGTCGCCAAAAATTTCTTTGTCCGGTCTAAATGTCAATTTCGTACTGCTTCGTTTGGCGGGCGCAGTAGCCTCCGTGAGTTTTGATTTGGGTTTGCCACGGGAATAGGTTTGCGTGAACAATTTGCGGTCACGTATGACTTCGACGGTAAGGGTTTCCGAAAGTGCATTCACTACAGAAATACCGACCCCATGCAAGCCACCGGAGGTAGCGTAAACTTTATCATTGAACTTCCCGCCCGAATGAAGCGTTGTGAGAATAACTTCGAGCGCGGATTTGTTTTTAAATTTGGGGTGTGGGTCGACAGGGATACCACGACCATTATCCTTGATGGTCACCGAGCCGTCGCGATGTAACTCCATTTCGATCCGACTAGCATGACCTGCAACTGCTTCGTCCATGGAATTATCAAGTACTTCGGCTACGAGATGATGGAGCGCTTTCTCATCGGTACCGCCTATATACATCCCCGGCCGTCGGCGCACCGGCTCTAAACCCTCGAGGACCTCGATATCCTCAGCCGAATAGCTGCTGTTACTCTTTTTTTGTTTTTTTGATGTGGCTGCCTGGAAAAGGTCGGCCATTTTAGCACCTACTTTTTTTGAGCGTTGTTTAACTTATTTACCCTTGCGAGGCTTAGATTAGGTGGTGATAGGTTTTACGTTTTTAGTGCCTTTTTTTGCTTTCCGAGTGCCTTATTTGACCGTGGCGGCATATATCACTCATATTTGGATTATAAAGTCCAAATTCGTGCAATCAAGCCGGATCCTGTGGTTTTAGCGCGAATTAACACAATATATTGATATTAATCAAAAATAGTTAATGCGCTATACATAGCATTAACTATCTAATTTGAGGTTTTCTTTGTAATAGCGCCAGCGTTTTGCATAATTCGAAGAGGTGCGCGCAATCATAGCACGATGCTCGTCACCAGCCTCCTTTACGACTTTACCCGGTGAACCGAAAACAACCGAATTATCAGGAATTTCCTTGCCTGGTGGGATAAAGGAGTTAGCGCCGATAACACAATTACTACCGATTTTTGCTCGGTTCAGGATCACACTGCCGATACCGATCAGTGTGTTATCAGCGATTTCGCAACCATGAAGCATAACCATGTGACCGATACTGACATTATCGCCGAGAGTGCAAGGAACGCCCGGATCTGCATGAATAACAGTACCATCTTGTACTTGGCTGTTTTCGCCGATGGTAATGGGATCATTGTCACCGCGCAGTACACAATTATACCAAACGCTGGCATTTTTTTTCAGCACTACGTCGCCGATAACGACGGCATTATCTGCAATCCAAAAATCCTCGCCATCTGTTTTGATGCGTTTATCGCCAAGCGAATAAATCATGTCTGGTTCCTTCTGTTGGTAATCAGCCGCAAATGGCCTAATCTTTTCTCCAGATAAGTGTTACTGTGGGAAAGCAGGGCTATCAAGTCTCAAGGATGGGGGTGGTATGGCTAAATACAGCATTACCGCATCATTGGATGCAAGGGTAGCTCAGACGATTGATGCATGCACGGCCTGTGGCAAATGTCTTGAAATTTGTCCGATGACACTACCCGGCGAAATCGACGTTTCCAAAGCCGAACCAATCACTTCAAGCGTTCTGGACATTTTAGAAGGTGGGGTAGGCTCCGCCGTTGCAGAGAAATGGGCCAGTTTATGCAGCCTAACCGGCAAATGCATTGACGTTTGCGAATATGGAGTAAACCCGCGGTTTATGCTGGGAATGGCGCGGCGCGCTATGAAACTAAAAAATGTGGCACCTTCCGAAAGGAAAGCAAATGGTAAGACGAACTTTGCCAAAATGGTGAAAGGTTCGCGCACGATGTCGCACATGCAATTAGCGAAAAACGAGATCAATAATTTCCACCGCCCCGCTGAAGAGGGGAAGAGGCCGGAACTTGTTTTTTGGACTGGCTGTAATGTCTGGCGGACGCCACATATTGTGATGCATTGTCTCGATATTTTGGATGGGATTGGCACGCCGTACGAAGTATTGGGTGGGCCAGGTAATTGCTGTGGCATCATTCAACTTCGTTCGGGGGATGACGAAAATTCAGTGCGCCAAGCGAGCACAAGTAATGATCGGTTTGCCGCGACTGGCGCAAAAGAGGTAGTGTCGTGGTGTCCCACCTGTCATATGCAGTTTGATGAAACTATATTCCATGATGGGCACGAAGAACGTCCTTACGGCACGTCAATTTTCGCTAGTTTCCTTGCGAGCCGGCTCGAAGAGCTCAAAAAAGCATTTATTCATCCAGTGTCGCGCAAAGTAGGGTTACATCTTCATGGAGATATGGCGAGTGTTAATCAAGGTGTTAGGGAGGTTCTCTCGTCCATTGATGGTTTAGAGATCATCGATTTTGGCCACGAAATGGTGGGTTACCAGTGCAACTCGATTAGTATTGCAGATTATAAGCGAGATGCTCAGAAGGCTCAGTTTGATGCCGCTGTTGAAGCGGGCATTGATACGCTGGCTGTGGTTTATCATGGTTGCTATCGTACTCTGTGTGCAGCGACCGAAGAGTACCCGTTTGAAGTGGTGAACTATGTGGAGCTGATCGGCGCAGCGATGGGCATTGAGCATCCGAGTAGCTTCAAGCATTTAAAGCTGCTCGGCGACGGAGATAAAGTTCTTGAAGAAGTCAGTCAAATGATCGCGCAAAATGCTATGGATCCAGACGAAGTGAGAGCTGTGGTTGAGACAGAAATGTTAGGGGTATATGAATCTCAGAGCCTGAAACTGGGTCAGGAGTTTATAGAAAAAATTGGCGCTAAACCCGGGGCGGCTGCCGAAAAATTTTGATCTCTGGTAGCTCACCTTTAAACTTCTCAACCTCAACCAATGTAGAATGTGCACTTGGCCCTTGGCCGAGTTTTGATGTGCCGTGGTCCGGCGTTAATACATTTGGATTGCCGTGCACGTCGAGGGCCCCAATTTGGCCGGGCTCCAACGGATCATACCAAGCCCCCGTCGAAAGTTCGATTACACCAGGCCGCATACTATCCACGATGACCGCGCCCGCCAACAGTGCACCACGGTCATTATAAACTTTCACCACGTCACCATCGGCTATACAGCGCGCGCGCGCGTCTACTTCATTTAACCGAACTGGCTCGCGGCCTTGAATTTTGCTTTCCCGGCTGATCTTCGAGTGATCCATTTGCGCGTGTAAACGCGTTCGCGGCTGATTCGAGATCAAATGCAGGGGGAATCTTTCGGCGACTCTGCTGCCCAGCCATTCTTTCGGTTCCAACCAGGTGGGATGCCCAGGACAGTCGTCATAGCCGAAGCTATCTATTTTTTCGGAAAATATCTCGATTTTACCAGAGGGTGTATTTAGTTTGTATCTTTCCGGGTCCATCCGAAATTCACTCAGCATTACAAAGGGTTCGTCCGGCTCTGGCGTTTCCACATAACCGTTCTCCCAAAACTGTTCAAAGGCAGGAAGTTCGACTTTTTTCTTTGCCGCTTGCTTCCGTGCGACATCGTAAATATGGCGGATCCATTCGCGCTCGTTGCGTCCTTCTGTAAAAGTTTTCCTGAAGCCGAGGTGCGCGGCAAGACCACTGAAAATATCGAAATCGTTACGAGCTTGATGAAGAGGCTCAATAGCTTTTTCCATGACCATCCAGAAACGGTCGCGGCCGCTGGCGCCGACATCGTTTCTTTCCATGGTTGTAGTGGCTGGTAGAACAATATCAGCATGGCGTGCTGTCGCTGTCCACCAAGGCTCATGGACAATGATTGTGTCCGGTTTGCGCCAGGCTTCTACAAGTCGATTTAGGTCTTGATGATGATGGAAGGGATTGCCGCCGCACCAATAGATCAGATGCGTGTCCGGATAATATCGGTCCATACCGTTGAACTGGTAAGGTTCGCCGGGTTTTAGCAGGAGGTCTGCAATGCGGGCAACTGGGATGAAACTACGCGCGGGGTTCTCACCAGCAATCATATTAGGTGGCGACACGTCGAGGCGCGGATTGCCGTAACCGTTCATGCTTCCGTATCCGCAGCCGAAGCCGTTACCTGGCGTGCCAATGCGGCCCAGCATGGCTGATAACGTAATGGTCATCCAATAAGTTTGTTCGCCATGGTCGGCCCGTTGCAGCGAATAGGCGCAGCCAATAACGGTATTCTTTTTGGCCATCTCAAGGGCAAGGTTCCGAATATCTTCTGCTGGTACTTCGGACAGTTTCGCAGCCCATTCAGGGGTCTTTGCTTGACCGTCTGTCTTGCCCAAGAGATACGGTAGAAACTTATCAAAGCCGACGCAATATTTGCTTAGGAACTGTATATCGTGGAGATCATTCTTCACTAATGTGTGAGCGAGGCCAAGCATTATGGCGACATCGGAATTTGGTCGTGCCGCCCACCATTCTGCATCTAAATAGTCGGCGGTATCATCTATACAGGGCGAGATATTAATGAATCGAATGCCCTTTCCCTTTAAGATTGGAAGCCATTTGTGGGTGGCATGTTCACCGGCGCCACCAGGTTCCACTTGGGTATTCTTAAGGCCTATACCACCGAAAGCGACGAACAACTCTCCATGCTCGGCAATGCCGTCCCAGGAACTAAAGGGGCCATAACCCCCATGTCCCACCACATGGGGTAAGATAGCGTGACCGGCGGCATTTGAATAACTATAGACCTGATCAGTGAAGCCACCAAAAAGATTGAGAAAACGTTTGAGTTGGGTTTTCGCATGATGAAACCGCCCTGCGCTCGACCAACCATAGGAACCGCCGAAAATGGCTTCGTTGCCGTAAGTGTTTTTCACACGCTGCAATTCGTCAGCAACCAGTTTTAAAGCATCGTCCCAGGAGACAGGGACGAACGGTTCTGCCCCACGTCTTTCGGTGGTACTTCCCGGCCCACCGTCAAGCCAGTTTTTGCGGACCATAGGTTGTTGAACCCTGCTTTCCGCATAGAGTGCTTCAGGCATCGATTCGACGATCGCAGATGGGTGCTCGTCTTTCGCAAATGGCCTCACGCCGATAACTTTTCCGTCTTTCATTTCGGCTTCAAAGGCGCCCCAATGGGCAGAATGTTTTTTGTAAACGCTTGCGGTCATTATGGGTTCCTTGTTGCCATTATCATACTACAACAAGCTTAGTAGTTTAAAACTACTATATGGCCCGCCGGACATATAAAACCCGTCTATAATTTCCAGTCTCTGAGTTTAAAGATGATAAGCGCTAAATAAATTTTAGAGGGCTGAGCCTAAAGATAAGGTGGCTGGAGCCAGCCTTTAGGGCTTTGGGTAAAAATTTCATAACCGTCTGCTGTCACAGCGAGGGTATGTTCGAACTGTGCAGATAGTTGGCGGTCTTTGGTGACCGCCGTCCAACCGTCTTGCAAAATTTTAACATGAAATTTGCCCGCATTGATCATCGGCTCGATCGTGAAGAACATACCTTCTTTTAAAGCGATGCCCGCTCTCGGCTGGCCATAATGGAGTACTGATGGTGGAGCGTGGAAAGTTCGACCGATTCCGTGCCCGCAAAAATCACGTACTAATGAAAATCGATTTTTCTCGCCGTGTGTTTGGATAGCGTGCCCCACATCACCCAACGTGATACCAGGCTTGACCATCTCAATTCCCTTCATCATCGCTTCGTAGGTGACCTTGATGAGTTTTTTGGCACGCACGCCTACTTTGTCGCCCACAAAGAACATTCGACTAGTATCGCCATGCCAGCCTTCTAGAATCACCGTTATGTCGATATTCAGAGTATCGCCGTCCTTTAGAATTTTCTGAGGATCAGGAATGCCATGGCAAACTACGTGATTGACCGATGTGCAGATGGATTTTGGGAAGCCACGATAATTGAGAGGTGCTGGGATCGCATTATGATCGAGAATGAAGTCGTGGCAGAGCTTGTCTAAGTCCTCAGTAGAGATACCTGGTTTTACATTGGGGGTGATGAAGTCGAGAACCTCCGCTGCGAGCCTGCCGGCTTTTCGCATTGGTTGATAGTCTTCCGGGCCGTGAAGTTGTACACCGATGGATTCGGGCTCCACTATCTGTTGGGCTTCATTCATGGTCTCGTCATTTCATTGCTCACGTCGGTCTATCGCATAGCAGTGCATATATGGCAAACCGTTAACGTAAAATGGGGATCTGTCCGCTGATTTCAATTCCATCAATGGACATATTGCAGTCATAGCAGATCGCTTCTACTCCGTTTGCGGTTGCCTGCGCGAAGCTTTGTGCATAGGCGGGATCGATATCGTCTGCAATACTGAAACTTGCACAATCTCCGCGTTGGACAATGTAAAGCATGACGGCGCGATTGCCATGGGCCACCATATTTGTCATCTCAACAAGATGTTTTACGCCGCGTTTAGTGACTGAATCGGGAAATTCGGCGCAATCAGTGCGGCGGAGTGTGACGCTCTTAATTTCCACATAACAGTCAGGTTTGGCGCTATCTTGGAGTAGCAGGTCAATACGGCTGTTTTCTCCGTATTTAACTTCTCTACGGGTTATATCATACCCCGTCAGTTGGGAAATTTTCTCGGCATTCAGTGCTTCTTCGGCGATTTTATTTGTATGACTGGTATTGATACCGACCAGATGCTCTTCAACACGAATCATTTCCCAGCGCCAATCTAGCTTTGCTTTTGGGTTGGTATTTGGCGATATCCAGATTTCCGAGCCAGGCTTCGCCAAACCCATCATGGAGCCCGGATTAGCGCAATGGGCTATGACTTCGCTACCGTTCGGCAATTTGGCATTAATCAAAAATCGTTTATAGCGTTTGAGCAGTGTCGCTTGTTGCAACGGGGCTGAAAATTTCATTTATTTGCCGGGTGTTTTTGGATCTTTTAGATCATGTCATAATATAGAGATTTGAGTTGGGAAACAAAGGAGATGGTCATGACACGGTTTCCAGACTCAAATCCGGACGGTCGTAAGTTGAGATATCTCGTAAACGGAGTTCGAGATGATATTTTGCGGCGCCGTGCCAGAATATCCAAGAATAATACGGCTGAGCCTAAATACGTCCTAAACGAGAATACAAATATCTTTTGGTAATTGAGGTAGTCATTGAACGAGATGAGTAACAGGTATACGTGCTAAATAACTCGCGAGGATGCGTTAGCGATTCAGGCGGATAAGGCATCTAGAAAGAGCAATAGCTAAATTACGTTTTTATCCTTAAGATCTTGTAGCTCCTCATCGGTCAATTTTAAGAGCTCGCTATAAATTTCTTTATTATGATGCCCAAGCGATGGGCCGAGCCAATCCACGCTACCGGGCGTTGCAGATAATCGAGGAACCACATTCGGAACCGCGAGAGTTGCTGTGCGTTCTTCGTCCAGGTGAACAATGTTTTGGCGCGCGGCATATTGTGGATCCTCGAAGATTTCATCTATCGCGGCGACAATCCCACAGGGCACTTGTGCGCTCTCGCATAGTTCAATGACTTGTTTTTGTGAGTATTGTAGGGTCCAGTCGCTCACCATACCGTCTACCCCGGCACGGTCAGCATCTCGTTGTTGGATTGTACCGTACTTTCCATCTGCCGCCACATCTCCATGACCCATCAATTCGGCCAAGCGCTTGAAAATCTTATCATTGGTACATGCGATAGCGACCCAGCGGTCGTCCTTAGTGGGATAGTGGCTATGGGGACATACATTCACAGTTGCAGCGCCCATACGCTGGCGGATCGTACCACACCGATCGTACGCGGGGGCCAATTCATCAAGAATTCGAAAGATCGGCTCGTAGAGACCTACATCGATATATTGTCCGACCCCGGTTGCCTCTGCATGGCGAAGGGCGGCGAGTACCCCAAAGCCACCGAATACGCCCGCTAGGTAGTCCGCTAATGTGGCGGACCCCGGCGTGGCAGGCGCACTGTCGGGATCGCCGGCAAGAAAGGAAATGCCGCCAAATGCATTGCCAATGCGACCAAATCCAGGCTTATCCTTATAGGGGCCGGTCTGCCCATAGCCGGAAACTCGTAGCATGACCATCTGCTCGTTGATTCCATGTAATACATCCCAGCCAAGGCCCCAACGTTCCAAGGTACCTGGCTGAAAGTTTTCGGTGATCACGTCGCATGTGGTCACAAGCTGTTTGAACAGTGATGCGCCTTCCGGCTTACGGAGGTCCAAGGTGACACATTTCTTATTGCGGGCTTCTGATAGCCAAACGAGGGTATCACCGCAGTCGTCTACAGTGCCGAGCTTTCGGCAGCCGTCTCCCACATTGGGAAGTTCGACCTTAATAACATCAGCCCCAAATTCGCCCATCATGGTGGCGCAAAAGGGCGAGGCGATGTAGGTGGCAATATCTAGCACGCGCAGCCCTTCAAGTGGCCGCTTGGGATTGGATGGCTTATTTACAGACATGGATGGCTCCGAAAGACGTCAGGTATGACCGTGTTCTATTAGATTGGCACATATTTTCAAAGCGACTCCCCTTGGCCGAACGACGTAAAGGCAATAGAAAGAAGTACAAATGAATTATCGGGAGAACGGAAATGGCGGTCGAAGAAACCGACGAACGGGGTTATTACACATACGAACGACTTAAAGCACCGACGCGCCAAGGGAAGCCGCGAGAAACTGGTTTGACGGCTATGATTGATGTTGGGCCAAGCGATTTTGGTTGGATAGGTCCGCGTGGATTGAAAGATCTTCTTGATTTCGGTGCGGAGTTCATTGATTACGCTAAGATTTTTGCCATTAACGCGTTGGATTATCCGCCGCCGCTCATTCGGAAAATGGTGGGCATCTATAAAGATTATGGTGTGACGCCTTTTGCTGGCGGAATTCTATTTGAAACTGCTTACCAACAAAATGCAGTCGATGAGATGATTACTCATTTAAAGCGGGTCGAAATTGATACGCTTGAACTATCCGAAAATTATGTTGAATTGGAACATGACGTGCGGATGCAACAGATTGATCTACTGCAGAAAGCCGAGCTAACTGTTATTTATGAGTTTGGGCGTAAGATTCCAACGGAGCCGTTAAGCATTGATTATATGGGCTCAATTGTCGAAGAGATGATGGGGGCCGGTGTCGATCACGTCATTCTCGAACAAAGTGAAATCGATATGCTAGCTGAAGAAACGCCACAGGCTATGCAAGCGTTGCCGCAGCAGAAATGGTTTGAGCATTGCGTCCTTGAGCCGGATCCGTACTCCTTTCCGCATCAGCATATTCAGATGATCAAGGATTTCGGGCCGGAGGTAAGCCTGTGTAATGTAACGCCAGAACAAGTGTTGAAGCTGGAAGGCTTCCGGCGCGGTATTGGGCGGCCTGTCCATTACTCTTATCTCTTCGATGATTTGGAATAGCCTATGGCAGAAATGATTCGTGTGCCCGCAGAAGAATGTCGGTATTTATGCTCTCAGGCATTTGAGCGTAATGGTATGCTGCCGGAAAATGCTGATCGTGCCGTAGAGCAATTTATTCTATGCGATTTGCTCGGAATTCCAACGCATGGGGTTCTCCGGTTGAGCCACTATATTGGTCGTATTCAAGTCGGTGGGATTAATCCCAAGGGCGAGATAAAGGTTGATAGAAAGACATCCGCGCTTGCGATTGTCGACGGCGCCAATACGATTGGTACAGTCGTTGCGTCGCACGCCGTGGATGTAGGCATTGAAATGGCTCGTCAATCCGGTATTGCTTTTATCAGCGTGAAAAACAGCAATCACTTTGGTGCCAATGCCAGTTTTGCGTGGAAAGCGTGTAAAGCTGGTATGATTTCTATGTCTGGCACCAATGGCGGGCTTACAATGCCGGCGACCGGCGGCAAAGCGCAGGTCGTTGGTAACAATCCTATTGGATACGGGGCACCCAGAAAGAGCGGTAAACATTTCATTTTGGATTTTGCGCTCAGCGTACAATCGCGGGGGAAAATTAGGCGCGCTGCTGAATTGGGCGAGCCGATTCCCGAGGGCTGGGGGCTCGGTCCGGATGGAAAAGATACGACAAATGCGGCCGACGTGTTGCAGGGGTTCGTCTTACCTGTAGGGGGGCATAAAGGATACGGCATGGCACTGGCGGTAGATATGTTAAGCGGCGTACTCAGCGGCGGTGCTTTTTCGCCACACACTAAATCCCAGTTTTTTGAAGCCAATGAACCGTCTGGCATTTGTCATTATTTTACTTTTATCGACCCCGAAAAAATGATTGGCTTAGATGCTTTCCAGGACCGATTGGAAGAATATTGCGACTGGATTAAAGAACAGCCGGCCGTCGATCCTAATGTGCCGGTGCGTGTGCCGGGAGAACGGGCCGCGGACGCTTATGCGGAAAATCTAGAAAAAGGCATTCTTGTGGATGCTAATCACCATAAGCGTAACCAAGGTTTGGCTGATGGTTCCGTTAAAGGTGTCATTCCGAAAGGTTAGGCGGCGACCGTCGCCGATGGTGGCGTCATTATGTGGGTAAAGCCTGCGAATTCACCTGACTTAGGATCGCGCAGAGCGATATTGGGGCAGGCATACAGGTGGGGGTACACCGTATTCTCACCAACGAAAACTGGCATCTGTTCGGCTATTGCATCGCGGACCTCGGAAGACAATTCCGGATCTACAGTGGCGCGTCCTTCGCCGCAGACATCGATGCGAGGTGCATGGGCGACCACATCCAGGTCCATACCTGAGACGCCGATCATGGAGAGCACTTGGAAGACTGCTGGCATAATCCGCCTGCCGCCAGAGGCGCCAATAGCGAACCACGGCTGTCCGTCTTTTTCGATAATTGCCGGACACATATTGGATAGCGCTTTTTTGTCTGGTGCGAGACTGTTGGGTTTGCCGCTACGGGGATCAAACCAATAAATGCCATTATTCATAAGTATACCGGTTTCTGGTAACGTTACCCGGCTACCGAATACGGATAATAATGTCTGCGTGAGGCTAACTAAATTACCGTCCTTATCCGCTACTGTAAGATGGCTAGTGCAGCCGTCGCCAATATCGCCCATTGTGTCGAACCTTTCTCGATAGGCTTGCTCGAGAGCGCACGCCCAATCCGCAAATGTCTTTGCTGTGGGGGGTCCTTTATCTGGGGTTGAGGGTCCAGCTAGTTCTATGACCCGCGCCATTGTTGGCCCTGCCGTCATATCAGGGGCTGCGTGCACGGTTATGCCTTTGTAAGGAATCTGCAATGAGGCGGTTTCGGTGGCCTGGTAGGAGGAAAAATCCTCCAAGCATATTGTGCTACCACCTTTTCTGAGATCAGCGACCACGGCTTTTGCGAGATCACCGCGATAAAAATCACTCCAGCCAGCCTCCGCTAGTCTTTGCAATGTGTTGGGTAGATTACCAAGAGGTGATAGTGAAATCGGTTTTCCTTGAATTGGCTGTAGGGGCAGATTGTGTTCGTCCAGGTAGATCCTAGCGGAGGTGGGGTAATCTTTTAGTTCCTTCGCTGCACCCAGGCACCGCAAGGACATATGCCAGGTGATTGGTAATCCCTCGTTAGCAAGCTGAATCGCAGGCTGTAGTAATTCGTTCCACGGTATTGTGCCGTGTCGTTCATGGGCTAGCGCAATGCCAGCAATCTGCCCTGGGACAGCGATAGCCGAATAGCCGATAATGTTGCGATCACCCGCAACGCTCGGCCAAGCAAAAAGGTCGCCGCTTGTGTTGTCGCCTTCCGCGAGAGGATAATCGTTTGGGTTAAGGTAACGGGGAGAACGCATGCCCATGTGGATAGTTCGGTAATCGTTTTTTTCCGCAAAAGCGAGTTGCATATACCCGCCACCGCCAAGCCCGCTCATCCAAGGCTCCACGACTGAAACTGCGAAGGATGTGGCGATGGCCGCATCTATAGCGTTGCCGCCCGCACGGAGGACTTCCGCGCCAATTTTGGATGCCAAATAGTGCTGGCTGGAAACCACTCCGTTTTTGCCTCGGACAACGGGCTTTTTAAGATCCCATATTTGATGGTAGTGCATTATATGACTGAGCCCCTCGATTTTCCTGCAGGTCAAACTATACTCCGCCGCAACGAAGGAGAAGACCAATGCAACTTGTATCTACAGACACTGATGTTAATCAATCCCCGACTACAATTCTTGCCGAGTTCGCGACCGGCTTGCGTTATGAGCACATTGATGCTGCTAGTTTGAACACCGCCCGCCGACATAGCATGGATACTTTAGGAGCTATCTTTGCAGGTGCGGGCCAGCATGCGACAGTATGTGCGGCTAAAGCGTTGGATTCGCTTGGTATGACCGGTGACGTGCCGGTGCCGGGGCTGGCTCAACGTTATGATCCGATGTCTGCAGCCTATATTACGGGTACAGCGGCGCATGGATTGGAATTGGACGATGGATATAGGGCGGGCTCCGTACATCCGGGTTGTGTTGTTTTGCCGGCGCTTTTTAGTTGTGCCCATAGTGGTGGATTTAGCGGGAAGCAGTGGATCACAGCTGTTGTGGTAGGGTACGAAATTGTTTGTAGGTTAGCTGCGGCTATGCATCCCCAAGCGCGTTACAAAGGCTTTCATAATACGCCGGTAATGGGTGTCATGGGCGCTGCTGCAGCGGTGGGCTCACTCCGGGGCTTTGATGAGAAGCAAATGGCCGATGCACTTGGCCTTGCGGCTAGCAGTGCGAGTGGTATCTTTGCTTTCTTGAGAGGCGGCGGTGAAGTGAAACGAACTCATCCAGGTCAGGCGGCCCGTGAAGGTATTCAATCAGCCTTCAATGCGGAACAAGGTATGGTAGGGCCAACCGACGTTCTTGAAATTGAAGAAGGTTACTTTGATACGTTTGCTGGTGACGTGGACCTGGTAACAGTTATTGAAGGCCTTGAAAACGACGTTCAAAATTCAAAGCTGGTTATGGCTGGCTGTTACATCAAACCATATGCTGCTTGCCGTCATCTCCATCCGGGCATTGACGCGATACTCGATATAAAACAAGCCGAACGAATTAAGCCTGAAGATGTCGAGCGTGTTGATATTGGCACTTATAAAATTGCCGTGGGTCATGCCAATCCAAGCTATGGGGATATGTTGTCAGCGCAAATGAGCTACCAGTTTTGCATAGCAACTGCATTGGAGCGTGACGGCGTCGACTTAGAACATTTTGATGATAATTCACGCGCCGAAGGTGGCGTTATCCGCCATGTGCCGAAGATTTCAGCATCTGTGGATGATTACTGCCAAGAAAATTACCCGCGTTTGCGGGCGGCAAAAGTGACCGTGCACATGGCCGATGGCAGTAGCTACGAGCGCCTGGTTGAGGACCCTTATGGTAGTGCGGGTAATCCTGTCGAGGATGCGGCGCTATCTAATAAGTTTCAAGGATTGGCACGTCCTGTCGTCGGTGAGGCACGAGCGACGGAAATTGAGCGACTCATTCAGGCCGTTGAGAAGATTGATGATATGGTTGAATTAACCACAATGCTCGGTGGCTAGCGCTTAGGGTAAGGCGGGGTCTGGCAAACCTGCCTGCGCAAATCCCTTGGCTCGCAATAGGCAACTATCACATTCGCCGCAAGGAGTTTCACTACCGCGGTAACAGCTCCAACTGAGATGTATCGGAGCCGTTAATTCGCTGGCCATACGGACGATATCGGCTTTACTCATTTCGATAAGCGGCGTGTCTATTTTGAACGGAATACCGTACTGGGTCCAAAGCTTGCTGCCTCGGTTCAGCGTTTCGACAGCGTTTTCATAGAACTCGGGTCGGCAATCTGGATAGCCGCTGTAATCTACCGCATTGGCTGCAATAAAAAGTGTCGCCTCAATGTCCTCAGGCGATATGGCATTCTGCTCGATCTCACGCAGGGCGTGGCTTTCTAGCCGGGCGGCCGCTAACGTCAGGAAAAAGGTATTGCGGAGTGGTACGTAGGTGATGGGAATATCATCCGCCATATCAGCCTGACTGCGTCCGGTAGGCAAATCGTAAGTGTCTGCATTAGTCAGCGCGGAATGTTGCGCCAAATATTTGTAAAATGAGACGTCAGCGACGATTTGTTCGATGCCGAGGGTCTTCGCAATTTCTGTTGCCGCCGTCAACTCACGCCGATGGGTCTGACCATAATCTAGGGTTAGGGCTGAAAGCTGGTAATCTCTCGATACCGCGAAGGTGGCGAGTGTAGTCGAATCAAGACCACCTGAAAGCAGCACTAGGCCAAGGCGTATAGGCATGGCCTTATCCTGCGAGGCCCGCATGGGCGGCAATATTTGCAAGTGCGGCGGAAGCAATACGAGCTTCCGGAGGGTCGGCTCGGCTGGTGAGTATAACCGGTACCTTAGCGCCAAGGACAATTCCCGCCGCACAGCTGTTCATAAAATAAACCATCATTTTAAAGAGTGAATTACCGGTTTCAATATTGGGTACCAACAAAATATCGGCATGGCCAGCGACCGGGTGGGTAATTTTTTTTAATTTTGCGGCTTCTGCTGAAACAGCATTGTCGAAGGCGAGGGGGCCAAATACCTGTCCGCCGGTGATTTCAGTCGCCGCACGTTCGGTGATTTCAGCGGCCTCCATGCTACTAGGCATACTTTCGAGTTTTTCCTCTGTCCCGGACAGAACGGCGACTTTGGGATCTTTGTTCCCAAGCGCGTGAGCTAGGTCTATGGCGTTCTGGGCTGCCTGTAAGCGCGTATCAACATTGGGTGCGACGTTTACTGCGCCATCGGTGATCATAAGAGGACGGTCACTGCCGGGGATGGTCATATGAAAAATATGCGTGAGACGGCGACCCGTCCGAAGCCCAAATTCTTTTCTGAGAATGCCAAGCATAAAGTTATCGGTATGAATTTGTCCCTTCATTAAAGCGGTAACACAACCGTCACGCGCTAAAGCTGCTGCAGTATTCGACGTTTCTGTCTCTGAACTCGTGTCCACGACACGCAGTTTGCTTATATCCCAATCAATCCTATTAGCTGTTTTACGAATGGTTACCTCTTCACCCACGAGGACGGGCGTTATTAACCCTTTTTCAAATCCGAGCTTGGCGCTTTCGAGGGGGAGAGAGGCGTGGGCGCCGACCAATGCGGTTGGCGTCGGGGGTAAGTCCGCTGCGAGTTGGAGAAGGTATTCTGGGCATTCATATGAATCTGTCTGGAGCATTACTTCGCCTTAGTGATAGGTGTGAGTATCGAGTATAAGTATTAGTTTTAATGCCTTCTGTCCGAAGGTGCACTCGAAAGAAAATCCAATGGTAGAACTCCTATATCAAGATTTGCAGCAGATCGGTTTTGAAACAGGGGCGTTTTGTTTGGTTGTTGTTTTCATAGCGGCGGTTATTCGAGGCTTTACGGGTTTTGGTTCTGCTTTATTGTGGGTGCCGACTTTATCACTCGTGCTGCCACCTGTGGTAGTCGTGCCTGTGGTTTTGATTTTGGAGGCGTCCGCTAGTGCCATTATGTTTGCAAAAGTTCGGCTCTCGGTTGATTGGGCCGGCCTGACTTGGATCTGGCTTGGGTCCGCGATTATTCTGCCTTTGGGAATTTGGTTATTGGCGAGATTGCCGGTCGATGTGACGCGAACTGCTATCGCAGTAACGGTTTTAGCGGCCGCTGTCTTGCTATGGCGTGGCGTCCGTTTACAATCGAAATTTGGAAGGCCGGGCTTGGTCGTTACTGGCGGACTAGGAGGGCTGCTTACAGGTCTCATTGGCATACCCGGGCCGCCGGTTTTTTTGTATTATTTGGCAGCTCCGGTTGAGATAGTCGTCGCAAGAGCTACGATTATGACGTATTTATTTGGACCAGCATGTGTTGCCTGCATCATCAACTACGCGTATGGGCTATTATTCCCATCGATGATTTTGTTGGGAGCGATGCTGATGCCTGTCGTGGCTTTCGGGAAGTGGGTGGGGCATTTAGGTTTTAAGTATGCTGACCCGGTCATTGCTCGTAAGGTTGCGTTAGGGCTTTTGTTTATCTCTGGTGTTAGCTTGCTCGTTAGGACATGTTTTTTCTAACCATCGTTTTCTCCAAACTATTTGTTATCCGAAGATGCACGCTTATTTGAGGAAATTTTGAATGTCTGATCTCGCAAATGATTTTCGCCATCATTTTATGCCTTTTACCGCGAACCAGGATTTTGCTGAGGCGCCGCGTTTGGTGTCCGAAGGTAAGGGAATCAGGCTAAAGAAGGCCAATGGTGGTGAAGTAATTGATGCTGTGTCTGGTTTATTTTGCACGCCGGCAGGCCTCGGACGAACGGAAATAGCAGATGCAGTTTCTGAGCAATTACGAACACTCTCCTACGTCACCAGCTTCCAGCACGGACATGGTAAGTCTTTTGAACTAGCTAGTCGTATTGCGGCTTTGACAAGTGGTGATCTCGATCATTTGTTTTTTACAAATTCCGGATCAGAGGCGGTTGAGACGGCATTGAAGATCGCGCTCGCCTATCAAACCGCGAAAGGCGAGCCCGGTAGGACACGATTGATAGGGCGCGAGAGGGCCTATCATGGCGTTAACTTCGGCGGTTTATCGGTTGGCGGCATGGTACGCAACAAACACGGTTTCAGCTTATCGTTACCAGGTGTCGTGCATATGCGCCATACTTGGCTTGAGGAAAATCGATTTTCACGCGGTCAACCTGAAACCGGCGCTGAACTGGCAGATGATCTGCTACGATTTTGCGATACCTACGGTGCAAATGCAATTGCCGCTTGTATCGTAGAACCGGTTGCTGGATCTATAGGCTGTTTGCCGCCGCCGATTGGGTATTTGGAACGACTACGTGAAATTTGTACACAAAACGGCATATTGCTTATTTTTGACGAGGTTATTTGCGGATTTGGACGGCTGGGTACGAAGTTTGGAGCTGATCGATTTGGCGTTGTGCCAGATATGATTACAATGGCGAAAGCACTTACAAACGGTGCTGTGCCCATGGGGGCTGTGGCGGTTAATATTGATATTTATGATACGCTGATGGAGGCCGCCCCGGATGGGGCAATCGAGCTTTTCCATGGCTATACATATACGGCTCATCCTGTCGCTTGCGCTGCGAGCCTTGCATCGCTAGATATTTATGCGGCGGACAACTTGTTCGGTCGAGCGGCGGAACTTGAAAAACCATTTTTAGATATTTTGTTCGACATGCAGGATTTACCTGTTGTTAAAGATATTCGCGGTATCGGCCTCCTTGGTGCAGTCGATATGGCACCGGATGGGGCAGTTGGTAAACGAGGTTATAAAGCCTTAAAAGCTTTCTTTGACGAGGGTGTTCTTGTCAAAATGACCGGCGATTCGGTTATTCTTGCCCCCCCTTTCGTTGCAACAGAGGACGAAATCGCGGAGATGCTTCAAAAGGTCCGCGCTGTTATCGAGTCGTTTTAGTTAGCGTGAGAATCACTGCTATCAATCAATTCAACGGTGACAGGATCGCCGGGCGTAGCTGCTGCTAATTTTGTAACATTGTCAATGGCCTGAGCCCATATATTACAGGGACTGGCTAGACGAATTTCATCGCCTTGGGATATGGGAGTTGGGCCGAAGCCTATGGCTATAGCATCACCGTCTGGCCAAAACGCTATTTCGCCAGCCTTGACCACGGTTTTGGCCTCGGCTTCGAGGTCTTCGGATACCGGTGTCGAAAAATAAATTTCATCACCCCACGTCATTGCCGACCCAGTGAAGGGCAGTGCAGCCAAAATTTTATCGGCGGTTGCCGTTGGTAATGTTTTGGCAACAAGATCGATAACTCCCACGGAAATTCGGATAAGTGCCATTATTTTGACGAGCTTTGCGCTTGAATTATCGCTGTTTTGGCGTTGATCTTACTGACAAGACCTTCAAAGCCTTCACGCTTCACTGTCATATTGTATTCGGAGCGTTTGGTTGCTAATTCGCTAATGCTGCCTTTGAGGAAAATATCCATGATTTGCCAGCCTTTACCCGTATTACGAAGCAAATAGTTCAATCGAATTGCTTTGCCATTTTGTTTGATAAGTTCGGTTTTAATAAGTCTTGTATTTCGGGGAGATTTTAACGTTTGTACAATTCTGAATGATTCCCCAGAATAGCCGTTGAACCGGTCCGCATAGGTGGCTATCGTGAACCTTGAAAAAGCATTTACTAACTTCTTTTGTTGATCTTCATTAAAGGATTTCCATGGCCGACCGACTGCATATTCAATCATGAACGGAAAATCGAACGTTTTTATAAGTACAGGTTCTAATTTTGAGTTTCGTCCATGATAGCCAAGCACAGCCGCTTTTTGCATAACGCTTAATAATGTTGCGTTAAAGGTCTCGATGACGTCTTTTGCTGTGGTTTCTTCCTTGGCATGTGTTTGGGGAGCAAACAATAAGATACCAATGAATATAACGTGCAGAAATTTATAAATTTGCTTCATCATTCCAACCTTGGTTTCAAATTCGTTATACCTGTAATCCGATACGGCGTAACGTTTCAACTCACTTTCAGGAAATAGACAGTGATTAAGGAAATTTTGCGTCAGTGGGATGGTATTTTTGTGCGGATCGTAAGATTTTGCGCCCGAAGAGCACTTTATGTGATTTTAACAGCAATTGTGCTGTCGACCGGTATCTGTCATTACGTAGTAAATAATGCAAAAATAAACTCCGATACCAGTGACATGTTGTCGCCGGCCCTGCAGTTTCGGCAGGATTATATTGATTATAAAAAGGCTATGCCAGCTTTTGGGCCTTCTTTGGTCATTGTCGTGGAAGCGCCAAATCCCGACCAGGCGGAGGATGCAGCACGTGAATTGGCCGAGCGTCTGCGTAAAACCAAGGATATCAAGGGTCCTATCAAGTATCTAGCAGCAGATCCGTTCTTTGCGAAAAACGGCCTCTTATATCTCAATCCTCAGGACCTTGAGGAGTTGGCAAATAGGTTGGCCGATGCGCAGCCGTTGCTTGCAAGCCTCAGCGCAGACCCAAGCCTCCGCGGATTGTTTAATGTACTGACATTAGCATTAAACCAGATGGAGAAAGGCGGCGATGCACCGCCCGGCTTGCATCGTATTCTTGATCACCTTTCGGTTGTTGCGGAGGCGCGTGCTAAAGGTGGGGCGGATGAGCTCTCATGGAGACGCCTAATTTCCGGCAAAGCGAGCGACTCTAAGATTGCTCGTGAATTCATCCGCGTGGGTATTGAGTTGGATTTCTCCAGTCTTGGCCCTGCGAAACAATCAATGAAGATCGTTCGCAAAGTGGCTGAGGTCGCGGCGCTTACACCGGAACATGGCATCCGTGTAAGGATCACCGGTGGTAATGCTATGGCCACGGAGGAATTAGGTAGTGTTACGACTGGAGCACAAAAAGCCGGCTGGATTTCATTAGTACTTGTTGCGTTAATGCTTTTCATTGGCCTCGGCTCTTCAAGATTGGTGCTTGCAACACTGATTACTCTTGTCACTGGCCTAATTTGGACTGCTGGTTTTGCAATCGCTGCTGTTGGACATCTAAATCTAATTTCAGTTGCTTTTGCAGTGCTTTTTATTGGTCTTGGTGTTGATTTTGGAATTCATTTTGTGCTTCGTTTTCGCGAAGAAATTTCAGCGGGTAGAGTACAAGCAGAAGCATTGGATCAAGCTACAAAGGAGCTTGGCGGAGCATTGACACTTTGTGCAGCCGCTGCCGCGATTGGTTTCTTTTCATTTTTACCCACCAATTATGTAGGGCTTGCGGAACTAGGATTAATTTCTGGGGTGGGTATGTTTTTGGCACTTGCCGCGAATTTTACGTTGTTACCGGCGTTGTTGACGGTGATGCCGTTTAAGGTGAAACTGCGACAGCCGCTTTTTCGCGTTGTCATGCCTGATTTCGTCATAAAGCGTTTTGGAAGTGTCCTTGCTGTCGGCGCATTGATAATAGGAGTAGCAAGTACGTTTCTGATACCACAGGCGCGGTTCGACTTTAATCCTTTGCATTTAAAAGACCCGACAACTGAGTCTGTACAAACTGCAATGGATTTAATGGCGGATCCAAAGGCGTCGCCGGAAACAATTTCGATACTAGTTAAAGAAAAAGCTACCGCCGTTAAACTTGCGGAATCTTTGCCGGATTTGCCGGAAGTGAGCAGGGTCGTTTGGCTTAAAAACTTTGTGCCGGATCAGCAAAAGGAAAAAGCTGATATGATCCAGAATATCGCTTTTACGATGTTATCGGTTTTTGATACCTCCAATAGGAAAGACCCACCTGGCAAGGCAGATATCAAGGTTGCCACTGAAGAATTCCAAAAACGCTTGTTGCAAGTGGTGGAAAATGGGAGTTTGGACACAGTGCTATCGGTGAGTGCACGGCGATTGGCCGATGCACTTTTACCATTTATTCTCAACACCTCAGATTCAAAGTTGTCGGTTACGGTATTGCAAGATTCGTTTTTGGACCGGTTTGAGGGGCGATTACTGCGTTTAAAGCAGTCATTGGAAGCTTCACCATTCGGAGAAAATGACATACCGGTAGCGCTTCATGGTCGATATGTTGCACGTGACGGCAGATATCGGGTTGAGATTTATCCTAGAGAGAATGTAACGAATAATGAAGCGATGCAACGGTTTGTCTCGACTGTGCGAGAGCATATTCCTTCTGTTACCGGGGTTCCCGTAGTTCTTGTGGAATCCGGCCGCGTTGTTTTAGAGGCTATTGCGCAAGCTTCTCTTACCGCTTTGGCCTTTATTTGCTTACTCTTGCTAGTCATTTTACGAAACATTTGGGATGCGTTGCTGGTTTTACTGCCATTAATGCTGGCTGCAACGTGGACGGTGGCTGCATCAGTTATTTTTAATCTACCATTTAACTACGCTAATGTAATTGTCGTTCCGTTGCTGCTTGGACTTGGTGCTGCTAGTGGCATTCATCTAGTAATGCGCTCACGATTAGGGATGGATGAATCGGCGTTACTGCAAACCAGTACGCCAAGAGCCGTTGTGTTCAGCGCACTGACAACGATTGGATCGTTTGGAAGTCTTGCGGTTTCTAACCATCGTGGGACTGCCAGTATGGGCGAACTACTTATGGTTGCAATTGGCTTTACCTTAATGTCGACTCTTGTCATTTTGCCTGCCTTGATGAGATGGTTAGACCGTCGAGGGCTTCGGCAGGCAAGATAGTAATTATTATGACGGTATTTTTGACAGGCGCGACTGGTTTTGTCGGCTCAGCAGTATTACGACAATTATTGTTGGCGGGACATGAAGTGCGTGTGCTCGCACGCAAGGGTGGCGATCGCCGAAACATTGAAGGGGTTCCCTGCGAGGTTATCGAGGGAGACTTAAGCGACACCAATACCTATAAGGCGGCTCTTAAGGGCTGTAGTGGCCTTTTCCATGTTGCTGCGGATTATCGTATATGGGCTCCAGATGCGTCAGCTATGAATCGGATCAATGTAGATGGAACACGCGCTCTCCTGCGGCTGTCAGCAGAATCCGGCATAGAACGAATTGTTTATACCAGTAGCGTTGCAACTTTAGGTTTGAATAAGGATGGGACGCCATCGAATGAAAGCACGCCGTGCAGTTACACCGATATGATCGGTGTCTATAAGCGATCAAAGTTCTTAGCCGAAGCTGAAGTTCAGCGTTTAGTGACTGAAGAGAGTATTCCCGTAGTAATCGTCAATCCATCAGCGCCCATTGGTCCTCGAGATATCAAACCGACGCCAACCGGGCGGATTGTACTTGATGCTGCTAGGGGGAAAATGCCGGCGTATGTAGATACAGGCTTAAACTTCGTCCATGTGGAAGACGTAGCAGATGGTCATATCTTGGCCTATAAAAACGGTGAAGTAGGTCAGCGGTACATTTTAGGCGGAGAGAATTATACGTTATTACAGATACTTACTGAAATTTGTGGGTTTGTTGATAGAAAGCCGCCATCTATAAAATTGCCACAAAATGTACTGTTACCGATTGCTTATCTCCTGGAGTCGGCATCGCGTCTTACTGGGAATTGGGAGCCTTTCGTCACAGTTGATGGCGTGAAAATGTCCAAGAAGCTGATGTACTTTTCCTCTGATAAGGCTAAAAAGACACTTGGCTATAAAACGCGAGCGATACAAATAGCGGTAGCAGACGCTCTAGAGTGGTACCGCAAGAATGGCTACTTGCAGCCTTAGAAATTCTCTCCTTTTCCTTATTTAGGTTTACTTGCTACGGTTGATGCGGCGATTTATCGGTACAGGTCATTAGGGGCAAATTGTTTACTTGCTGCATGGTGACTGGTATTAACACTGTTATACCGAAACGGTTCTAGA
The DNA here is from genome assembly GCA_002724395.1 of Rhodospirillaceae bacterium. Lineage (GTDB taxonomy): Bacteria > Pseudomonadota > Alphaproteobacteria > UBA8366 > UBA8366. The sequence goes on from PBOR01000035.1 coordinate 32,912, forward strand.
ACGGGCCGAATAACTTATTTGAGGTGAATTCCCATGCGCGTGATTTTGTCTAAACCCAGAGGGTTTTGCGCAGGCGTCGTTCGTGCGATTGATATCGTTGAGTTGGCGCTTAAGAAATATGGGCCACCGGTCTATGTTCGTCATGAAATTGTTCATAACAAGCGGGTGGTTGAAGACCTCAAGGCAAAGGGTGCAGTTTTTGTCGAAGAATTAGATGAAGTACCAGAGGGTGCGCACACAGTTTTCAGCGCTCACGGTGTTTCCCAGAAAGTTGCCGATGTTGCAGAGAGTAGGAATTTGCCTGTCATTGATGCAACTTGCCCACTTGTTGCAAAAGTTCACAAAGAAGGGCAACGATATTCGGCGGATAATTTCGATATCATTCTAATAGGTCATGAGGGACATCCTGAAGTTGTAGGCACTATGGGGCGGATACCTGGTCAGGTGTATCTCGTCTCCAGTGTAGATGATGTCGCCAAGCTTACAGTAAATGATCCGGCAAAGCTCGCTTATGTAACCCAAACTACTTTAAGTGTTGATGATACGCGTGATGTTATTGAAGCACTAAAATCACGCTTTCCTGAGGTGGTTGGTCCAGATGTTAAAGATATTTGCTATGCGACCCAGAACCGGCAAACAGCTGTTCGAGATCTCGTCGGTCAGGTTGATGTGTTATTAGTGGTAGGAGCACAAAATAGTTCTAACTCTAACCGGCTGCGCGATCTTGGTGCGGAACTGGATGTGCCGAGTTACTTGATTGAAGATGCGACGGCGCTCGATAAATCCTGGCTCGATGGGGTAGATGCAGTTGGGATTTCTGCAGGTGCTTCAGCACCGGAAGCCTTGGTCCAAGAGCTTATTGAGCGGTTGAGTGAGATTGCGGAAATTGAGGTTGAAGAGTTCGATGGCATTAATGAAAACGTACAATTTAAGTTGCCGAACGAACTTCGAGATGTAGCTGCTTAGGTGATATTAAGAAATAAGAGGGCGTCCTGAGTTTTTGATGACGCCTATTTAGAATTCGATTTTGGGGAAGTTGAGGCAGAAATGGCCGTACCTATCATTCAACAGTATCGTGTTGCGACATATATTATTAAGCAACGCTTTCTTCGAAATCATAAATACCCACTGGTATTGATGCTAGAGCCCTTATTCCGGTGCAATTTAGCGTGTCCTGGATGCGGTAAAATCGACTATCCCAACCCGATTTTAAATCAAAGACTTTCATATGAAGATTGTATGAAGGCGGTAGATGAGTGTGGTGCGCCGATGGTATCGATTCCTGGTGGCGAGCCTCTGCTGCACAAGGAGATGAAAGAGATTGTTGAAGGCATCATCGAGCGCAAGAAATTTGTCTATCTCTGCACCAATGCACTTCTTCTTGAGAAGAAGATGGATCAATTTACGCCGTCTAAATATTTAACTTTTTCTATTCATTTAGATGGGTTGGAGGAGCACCATGATCGTGCGGTAAATCAAGATGGTGTATTTCAGCGTGCGGTTAAAGCGATTAAGGAAGCAAAGCGGAGAGGCTTTCGGGTAAACGTTAATTGTACGCTTTTTGATCAAATGAATGCGCAAGAAGCATCCGAGTTCTTTGATTTTGCAACGGATGAATTGGGCGTTGATGCGATCACGATGTCGCCAGGCTACGAATATGAGCGTGCCCCTGATCAACACCATTTTTTGTCGCGTAAGAAAACGAAGAACTTGTTCCGTGACATTTTCCGCATTGGTAAGGAAAAAGGTCGTAAGTGGCCATTCAGTGCATCTTCTTTGTTTTTGAACTTTTTAGCTGGCAACGAAGATTACAAATGCACCCCCTGGGGGATGTCGACGCGCAATGTCTTCGGTTGGCAGCGACCCTGTTACCTCCTTGGTGAGGGGTATGCTGAAACTTTCAAAGAATTGATTGAAGACACCGAATGGGAAAAATATGGTACGGGTAACTATGAAAAATGCGCAAATTGTATGGTACATTGCGGTTATGAGGCTACGGCTGTTAATGATACATTTTCCAACCCCCTTAAGGCGCTAAGGGTTGCTATGCGCGCCATAAAAACTGACGGTGAAATGGCTCCTGAAATAGACCTTACAAATCAGCGTCCTGCAGATTATGTCCATGATACACTAGTAGATGGATTCATGTCACGATTAGAATCTGAAGATTCTAAACATGGCGGCAGTTTTAAAAGTAGCAAGAAAAATAAGGTGGCGACTGAAACGAACGTTCAGGCTGCTTAGTCAACGAACTTTGTTCTGCAAAGTACTTCTATTGCTGTCCTCGGGATAGTTTTTAGAGAATTTATCGCGGCTTTGCTATCTCGTACGAGTTGGAACAATGCTGGAATTTGTGTTGGATTAGATATCAGCTGCCGAATTACCTGAAATGGCAGTATGCTGCCAGTATTACTTAAACCTGCCAACGCGGCCTTTGGAATGGCATCTTTTGCTGTGTCAGCGACAACTCGTATCAAAATAAAAGGTAGGCCTCTTTCTTTTGCGAATTTGCCAATAATATGACTTTCCATATCAACCGCATGCGCTTTGTACTCTTGGAAAAGCATCTCTTTTTCCGTCACATTGGTTATCGCAGTATCAACTCCCATCTGGAGCGTAGTAGGAGGTTTAGAGGATAGTGCTGCGGCCAAATGGGCTTGCCATTTTGAATCAGTTTCTATCAATTGATTTTGGTCGCTAATGACGGCTGAGGGTACGAGGATCGTTCCGGCCGCCAGTGCTGGATCAAGCCCACCTGCGAAACCAATACTGGCAATTCCACTTATAAACCGTTTCTCAATATGCTCGCAGGCAATAGCAGCTCTCTCAGGACCGGGGCCGGCACACTGAATGTAAGGACGTTGATCGGCCGGCAAGTATCTGGTCAGTGCGTCGAGACATTGTGCCTCCCTCTGCATGCCAGTGATGAAAGCGACTGGTTTCAAATGCCGTAAGGTGTTGTTTTACTATTAGAATCGCGAAGATTCCTATAGCGACTGAGGGCCCAGATCGGGAAGAACACGCTGTAACCATGATAGCGGAGGTAAAAGACCTTTGGAAAGCCGACCGCGTTATAATACTCTTCATCCCACTTAGGACCTGTGCGCGGTGCCTTAATTAAATATTCAACACCACGCTTAACTGAATCATCGTCCACATCACCTGTGGCCATTAGCCCAAGTAGCGCCCATGATGTTTGAGAAGGTGTGCTCGCCTTGCAGAAATCTTTTTGATTATCCCAGTAGCTTGCGCCGTCTTCGCCCCAACCACCATCAAAGCGTTGCCGAGATTTCAGCCATTCGACCGCTTTACGAATATAAGGTGCCTGCATATCTTCGCCGACAGCGTTTAATGCAGAAAGTGCTGACCAGGTTCCGTACACATAATTAGTCCCCCAGCGGTCAAACCAAGAGCCGTTGTCTTCTTTGCTCGCTTTTTATAAATTCTACGCCCCGGCGAATGGGTTCACTTTCGAGCCGATAGCCTAACTGAGCTAGCATTCCAATACATCGCGCTGAAACATCTACGGTTGGCGGGTCGAGTAAAGCACCATGATCCGCAAACGGAATATGGTTTAGAGAATAATGCGTATTGTCTGCATCGAATGAACCCCAACCACCATTCTTACTCTGCATGCCAATGATCCATTCAGCGGCACGTTCTAGACATTCCTTAAACTCTGGGTTCTTCGCACGTTCGATTGACATGGCAGCAACTGCTGAGTCATCAACATCAGGGTAGTGGTTATTCCAAAATTGAAATGCCCAGCCACCGGGTCGCAGGTCTGGGCGGCTATCAGCCCAATCGCCAGCTACATCGAGGACCTGCCGATCTTTAAGCCATCTCAAAGAAGTATGCGCTGCACTAGTACATTTATTATCTCCGACTTCCAGCAATGCTTGCGCCGCTAGAGCTGTATCCCAGATAGGGGATAGGCATGGCTGGCAATATGCTTTGTTATCTTCAATGACCAATAATTTTTCAATTGCTGCCTTTGCAATAATAAAATCTTCATCGTCTTTAGGATATTTAAGAGTATGGAAAGCCATCACTGTATTGGCCATGGCTGGAAAAATACCACCTAGTCCATCCTCACCATTTAGACGTTCTGAGATAAAGGCGAGTGCCTTCTTTATGGCTCTCGATCGTAGTCGTCGAGGCATAAAAGGTTCGATTAGTCGCAAGACTTTGTCAAAAAATAGGAAAAACTCACCGGCCCAGGTTCCCGTGGAATTCATGAGGTAGTGCTTCTCGTTTTCCGGAGGCGTTTCAAATAATTCCCCAATATTGATATTGCCTGAATTAACGGCCTTCGGTTTCAAGGTCATCAAAATTAGCAATGGTACTATGACTGTGCGTGACCAATAGGAGATTTTTGAAAGGTGAAAAAAGAACCATTTTGGCAGATGCATTACTTCGATTGGCATTACAGGTACTGCGCGCCAAGGGACCTGACCGAAAAGCGCAAGGGTTATACGGGTAAAGACATTACATTTGGCGGCGCCGCCAGCAGCTAAAATAGCCGTTCTTGCTTTTTTCATATGGGGCGTATTTATATCATCACCCGCTAATTTTAGAGCAAAATAAGCTTTCACACTGGCACTTAGATTAAAATCCCCATCATGGAAAAGAGGCCATCCACCATGCTCGGCCTGACATTCTCGCAGGTAAACTGCAATTTTTTGTTCGAGTGTCGAATCGACCTCATCGATAAAGTGCTTGAGCAAGATATACTCGGATGGGATCGTCGCATCGGCTTCAAGTTCGAATACCCAATGACCATCCATATTTTGCATCTCGCGCAGGCCGCGCGAAGACTCCTCGATCACAGCATTTAGCCGTTTATCGAAAACTTCCTCTTTAGCTTCCTCTTTCGTTTTAGCTTGGTCTTCTAAGAGAACGCCCGCGGGCACAGCGTCAGAAAATAAAGTCATGAAGCCTAGTTAACTAAATTGTTGCAAGTGCGAAAAAAAATATGCGCCTTTATTTGATATTGGGCCATAGAATGTCAAGGATTACTGGGTCATTAAGCCATAATTGTTACGGTTTGTAACCCCGTGCTCACACCTATGTGGTTATGGGATGGTATTAGCAAAATTCTCTCAAAACCGCCTTTGCAGCCGATTTTCCGGACCTAATAGCTCCTTCAATGGTCGCGGGTAACCCTGTGTTTGTCCAATCCCCGGCTAATTTGAGGTTCTTTATAGCGGTGTCTGTGTTTGCGCGTAGCTGCAACGATTGAGGCGTTTGCGCAAAAGTAGCCCGTTTTTCTTTTACGACTCGGACTAATTTGGGTAATGATTCGTTAAGTTTTAGTGCTTTAGAAATATCTAACCAAGTTAGTGCGGAAATCTCTGATGCGGGTTTTTCGGCTAGTTCTTTCGCGGCACTCACGGTAACTGAGATAACATCACCTCTAATAAAAAGCCATTCTGCGGTTCCACCTACGATACCCATAAATTTTGTAGTTCCTATTGAAGTTGGGGGGGTGCCGAGACGGAAATGCACATTGACAATCGGATAATGTAATCGTGGCGGGGATATGTCCTTAAAGATATCTCCTAGCACCGGTGCTGGAAGCGCAAAAATTACGGAGTCATTGTTTCCTAGTTCTACAATCCCATCACTGAAATTTAGAACTGATAAGGTGAATCCATCTTGAGATTTGAGAATGCCTCGCAGACGAGCACCAAATCGAATTTTTGCGCCCGCATTCTCTAAATAAGTAAGCGCTGGGTCAACGAAGCTGTCTGATAGACCCTTTTTGGCAATCATTGGGCGGGAATATTTACCACCACGCCCAAATGTTTCTAATAGAACCGGCCACAATAATTGTGCTGCACCTTCATTGGCAGGGGTGTTTAATACGGAGACGGCTAGTGGTTCCCAATAACGTTCAAAGAGTGAATCATGTGGATCAAATACGTCGGTCACAAGTGTATCTGGGGTCGCTTTAGCGAGTTTTATTGCTTTCAGGTAGTCTATGGCATTACTGCCCGGAACACGGTGCTTATTAGAGAAAATCCACCAGGGGAACCGACCTAAATTAGGCTTTACACACCACCGTTCTGATGTGGTTACGTCGAAAAAATGGAAGGCTGGTTCTCGAGGCCCGACCAAACTATTTTCCGCTCCGATAATCCGCAGATAATCCATTACAGCCGTATTGCCACTCAACAATAAGTGGTTGCCATTATCGATCATACAGTCAAGGGTTGTATCGTGATAGGAACGGCATCGTCCGCCAGCATGTGTCGATGATTCATAAAGAAATATTCGATGCCCAACGTGAGCCAACGATACTGCTGCAGAAAGGCCAGCTATACCCGCACCTACAATGTGAATAGTTGCCATCTTGGATTAAAAGAGGCCGTAGCGGGCGACTATCCAAATTTTCCGCATTTTAGATAATCTAACCGGTTCGTTTAATCGGTTCCAACCACGTGCGCGCAACTGATCCAGGATTGTTTGATAGACATGCAACATGACGATAGCTGGGCGCATGGCTTTTTTAGAACAATCGGTCATCGCTAAAATCGTTTCGGTGAAACTTTGTTCGGCCATGTCTGCAAGTTCATCACACAGGGCACCAAGATTGGGATGCGCCAAGACTGTTTCAGGGTCATCACTACCTATCTTATGCTTCTCCAACAAATCACTTGGGAGATAAAGCCTTCCCCGGCCAGCATCTTCGTGCAAGTCTCTCAATATGTTTGTAAACTGCAAAGCCTGCCCGAGTGTTAACGCGACCATATCCCGAGTTGGGCTCGTTTCCCCGAAGACCCTGACAGATAGAAGACCAACAGCGCCTGCAACCCGCGAGCAGTAAAGCTTTAGTTCGTCCATAGAAGGTGCGCGCAACTCATCTTGGGCATCCATATCCATACCGTCAATTAGAGCAATGAAGTCTTTCTTTTTTAAATCATAGTCTCGAACGGGACCTAAAAGCGCAAGGGTCGTCGGTTTGGTTGGTGTTCCTGCGTACAATAAATCGATTTCCTTCCGCCAATCCGCGAGACGCTTTTTTTTCTCTGCATAAGGCAAGGGATCATCGGCAATATCGTCAACTTCACGGCAAAATGCGTATATAGCAAACATTGCCTTGCGGCGTGCTACCGGCAGCACCTTCATCCCACTGATAAATGATGAACCGGATGTTTCGACGACGCGGTGCACATGTTTCCAGGCGTCTGCCAAGTCGTCGGAAGGGAGAGTAGTGTCCGACACGATAATACCCTTTAAAGAACCTTTAAGGTGTTAAGCGCTTTTTGATTCTTCTAACACCGCGTTTATACCAAGAGCTTCAAGTGCAGTCGCCGTTATATGACGGGCGTTAAGCTCCGCTTCGTCATACATATCGAATGGGCTTGCCTGGTTTTGGAACTTATCAGGCAGCGTCATTGGTCGAATCTTTAGGCCGGGAACAATTTTATCATGACGGATAAGGTGATCCATCACACGAGCGGCAAACCCGCCTATTGAACCTTCTTCGATAGTAATAAGTACTTCATGTTCTTTAGCAAGGCGTTCTACTAGATCAGTATCTAACGGTTTTGCAAAGCGTGCATCAGCAATGGTTGCGGGCAGTCCTTTAGCAGCAAGTTCGTCTGCGGCTTTCAGAACCTCAACCATACGGCCTCCATAAGACAAGATTGCGACTTTGCTACCTTCCTGAATGATTCGACCTTTGCCGATCTCTAATATCTCGCCAATTTCCGGCATATCTACCCCGACGGATTCCCCGCGGGGAAAACGAAAAGCGCAAGGCCCTTCGTCATAGGCCACGGCAGTCGCCACCATGTGACAAAGCTCCGCTTCGTCGGCGCAGGCCATCAAAACGAAATTAGGCAAGCAACCAAGATAGGCAACGTCAAATGAGCCTGCATGAGTTTGGCCATCCGCTCCAACCAGTCCTGCTCGGTCAATCGCAAATCTCACCGGCAAATTCTGAATAGCAACATCATGAACAACTTGATCATAGGCTCGTTGTAAAAATGTTGAATAAATAGCAGCAAAAGGCTTGTAGCCTTCAGCAGCCATACCCGCAGCAAAAGTGACAGCATGCTGTTCGGCTATCCCCACATCGAACATGCGGTCCGGGTGAACTTTCTCGAATAAATCCATGCCGGTGCCATCGGGCATTGCCCCGGTTAGACCCACCACCTTCTCGTCAATATTTGCGTGTTTGATTAGACTTTCGGCAAAAACTTTCGTGTAGGCAGGTGCGTTCGATGTACCTTTTTTCTGCTCGCCACTATTAACATCAAAACTAGCGACACCGTGATAACGGTGCGTACTCTTCTCTGCGGGTTCGTAGCCTTTGCCTTTGATGGTAACTGCGTGGAGTAAAACGGGCCCAGGCAACTCAGATTCTTTAAGATTCTTTAGGACTGGGATGAGATGGTCGAGATTATGACCATCGATCGGTCCTACGTAATAGAATCCTAATTCTTCGAAAAGTGTGCCACCGGTAAACATTCCGCGTGCATATTCTTCGGCGCGCTTGGCTGCCATCTCAATGGGATGGGGAAGCTTTTCAGCAATATCACGACCGAGCTCGCGCAGACCACGATATTGTTTCGAGGACAATAGGCGCGATAGATAGTTATTTAAGGCACCGACGGGAGGTGCGATAGACATTTCGTTATCGTTCAGCACAACAATCATTCGGTTGCCATTAGCGCCCGCATTGTTCATGGCCTCATAGGCCATGCCAGCTGTCATGGAGCCGTCGCCGATTACAGCAACGACGTCGTTGTTCTTCCCGGAGAAGTCGCGAGCCTGAGCAAATCCCAGCCCTGCCGAGATTGATGTTGAGGAATGTGCTGCGCCAAACGGGTCGTACTCGCTCTCAGATCGTTTTGTAAAGCCGGAAAGGCCGTTTTTTTGGCGAATTGTTCGAATTCGATCACGACGTCCAGTTAAAATTTTATGAGGGTAGCATTGGTGGCCGACATCCCAGATCAAAATATCATCGGGAGTATTAAAAACATAGTGAATTGCAGTAGTCAGCTCTACCACCCCTAAGCTGGCACCCAAATGACCACCAGTCTGGGAAACCGCGTCGACTAATTCAGCGCGCACTTCATCAGCAATTTGACGAAGATCATCTTCCGGAAATTCACGTAAATCCGACGGAAATTTAATACGATCCAGTAACGGCGTTTCTACGGCCACAATATTTGCTCCCACGTTCGGGACATAACGTCCTCGAATTATGCCTTAGGCTCAAAAACAAACACAGGGTATCCGTGTTTATTTACGCTTAAAGCGCGCATTTCCGGTCATTCTATCAGTTTAACACGGAAAATCACCTGCGGAGATAGCTGTTTCCGGGCTCGTGGGCAATAGTTTTAGGCCTTTAAAGATAGAAAAAATTAAGGTTAGGGGGGCTTGCATTCAAGTAATAGGTATATCAGTGCCGCTCTAGTTTGCGGTCTCGCCAGTTGCCAGGGGTCGTTAGTAGCGGGAAAGGCCTTGCCAGCATCCTCGGATACTGCACGTTAGAAACTGAAGTTTTGTTAGCTGAACTCGCCCGGAGATGGGGTCTCGTCGTCGCAGTTCAGCTGATAATTTATGGGCAATTTTTATTATAGTCGCGGATTCCATGGCTAATCTTCGACTTTTAAGTTTGCCGGGCAATTGATCCGCGAGCAACAAGAGCTCATCAGTACTGTCTAGGCATTGCTCCATAACCTCACGAAGGCCCGCTGAAGCTGCTGGTTGTGCAAGTGCGTCTACGGTTTCATTCGCAGCTATCATCCAATCCTGGGGCAGGTAGACGCGGTTCATTTCTTGATAATCGTCTTGGCAATCTTGTAGATGATTTAAAACCTGCAGAGCATTGCAGAGTGCATCGCTGGCGGGATAATTGGTTGGGTTTTCGCCGTGAATGTCGAGCAAATAACGCCCGACTGGTGCGGCAGAATACATGCAGTAATTGATAAGATCGGGCCAATCGTCATAGCGCAGCTTTACCGCATCTTGTTTGAATGCAGTGATTAGATCCCGACAATGCTGAATGGTAACGTCACATTTGGAAAGGCTCATGCGAATTGCGTGAGCTTTTCCATACGCTGGGTCAGTATTTTTGCCGAGTATGGCCTGATCGAATCCGTCTAGGCGTTTGATCTTTTCTTCTGGTGTCAAGTCCGGATTATCAGCGATATCGTCGATCGCGCGCGCATAAGCATAAAATACCGCCACATGGGGGCGTAAGTCCGCCGGTAGGAATATGGATCCCACAGGAAAGTTTTCGTCCTTCGCGGCCTTGCCGGAGGGAGTTTCAGCAGTTGTTATTGTTGTATCAGTCATGGCACATCTACTAATTTACGATTGTGTAAGGTTTTACGCTATCTGATAGGATAGAAAAACGCTGAAACGAACTTTTAACTTTATAAATTGTTAGTCGGCGATTATCTCTAAGCCAGCCAGCAAACACGTTTAGATAGGACCAACTTTATGTCCAATAATTCAGCAATCGCCTCGCGACGTAAAAGTGTCGCGGTTAAGGTCGGGAATGTTACCATAGGCGGTGACGCACCGGTGGTGGTACAATCCATGACTAACACGGATACTGCGGATGTGGATGGGACCGCGCAGCAGGTAGCGGATCTATATCGTGCAGGGTCTGAGATCGTGCGTATCACGGTTGACCGAAAAGAAGCGGCCAAAGCGGTCCCTTACATTCGCGATAAACTTGATAAATGGGGTTTGGACGTTCCGCTCGTTGGCGATTTTCATTATATTGGCCATCAATTGCTGACCAGTTATCCTGATTGCGCCGAGGCGTTGGCGAAATATCGCATCAATCCGGGTAATGTTGGTTTTCGTAAAAAGAAAGATAGTCAGTTCTCTACTATGATTGAGACGGCCATGAAGTTTGATCGCCCAGTGCGCATAGGTGTCAATTGGGGTAGTCTCGACCAGGAGCTGGTCGTCCAAATGATGGATGAAAACGCTAAGTCAAATAGCCCAAAGCCTGCTGCCGAAGTCACCCATGAAGCTTTGGTAGTTTCTGCTTTGAGCAACGCCCAGCGTGCGGAAGATTTGGGATTGGCTAAGGATAAGATGGTCTTGTCGTGTAAGGTCAGCGAGGTACAGGGGATGGTAGCCGCTTATTTTAGCTTGGCTGAAAAGTGCGATTACGCCTTGCACTTGGGACTTACTGAGGCGGGAATGGGCTCAAAAGGCATTGTTGCCTCAACAGCGGCGTTAGCAGTTCTATTACAGCAAGGTATAGGCGATACAATCCGCGTTTCACTTACTCCAGAACCGGGCGGAGACCGCACACAAGAAGTTATCGTTGCTCAAGAAGTTCTACAAACTATTGGTCTAAGGTCGTTCATGCCATTAGTGACAGCGTGCCCCGGCTGTGGCCGTACTACCAGCACAGTCTTTCAATCTTTGGCCGGCAAAATTCAAGGCTATGTGCGTGAACGGATGCCTGAGTGGCGAGATTCCTACCCTGGCGTCGAGGATTTAAATTTGGCGGTTATGGGCTGCATTGTAAATGGTCCTGGCGAAAGTAAACATGCAGACATCGGCATTAGCTTGCCGGGCACTGGTGAGCAACCAGCGGCACCGGTTTTCATAGATGGCGAAAAGAAATATACGCTTCGTGGTGCTAATATTGCCGAAGAGTTCCAGGATCTAGTCGAGGATTATGTCAAGAACCGCTATGGCAAAGCTAAAGATCGTTCGGTGACGGAGTAGCTAACTGAGCACCGAAATTTTATCATTCGGCTTGATATTACCATAAGTTAAAATTTCGCATTTCACACCGCCCTTATCCCAGAGCGCGTCTTTCAAACCAGGCTGCTTAAGCTTTTTCTCAAGATAGGTGCATGGTTGACACAACCGGTGGACCATCAGTTTCACCTCACCGACCATAATTTTCTTGCCAACAAGGTTATTTAAGGAGATCCCGCGTGAGATAATATTGCGACGCGACTGGTTTGATGTGCAGTGAAGGCCAATTTTTATGAGTGCTTCCAATTCTTCACTCTCAATGATCGTGAGCTGCCGGCCTGGTTCGGGCTTCTTTGAGTAGGTGCCAGTACCGAGCATATATCGGTCGCCGTCGATTCCTTTCCCGGCAATGCACCTTAAGATCAAGGCCTCATTCATAACCTCAGCCATTTTTTTTGTTGTGTGTAATGTTAAAACCGTTCCTACGCTCACAATGGTGCTCCGAAGAAGTTAAAGCTTAACTAGTAGCGGACTTTAGGATGTCGCGCATGGATATTTTGTCGTTGGCGAGGTTGCCGATATTCACGGAGGTGTTCGCATCCATAAGGCGCCGAGCGATCCGCATTTCCCGAGCGCGATTGACCGCAATTACCGCCTCAATTTTATCATGAGCGAATTGGAAGGCTATAAAATTACGACCGGGAAGATCGCCACGAATAATCAGATCGTTCCAGCCGGCGGGTTGTCCCGCAATCTGGAGATTTACGTCGTATTGGTCGGACCACACCCACGGGGTTTCTGCATAGACCGTGTTGCCACCGCACATATTATTTGCTGCAGCTACTGTTTGGTTCTGCGCATTCTGCCAGGTCTCAAGCCGGACATGTCTATTTAGCAATGGATTGAAGTGGTTGGTATTATCACCGGCCGCAAATATGTTTATATCCGACGTGCGGGCAAATTCATCGACTATAATGCCATTGTCAATATCTAGGCACGCCGATTTCGCGAGTATGGTTTCAGGAATGATACCTACACCTACCAAGACTAGGTCGGCGGGGATGCTTCTTCCTGACATTGCTTCAACACTAGCCACGTTATTTGTTCCGCTAAAAGCTTTGAGGCCATCATTGAGGTGCACTGTGACATTATTTTCCTCATGGAGATCCAAAAACACGGCAGCGATGTCAGGAGGAAGTGCACGTCCCATCAATTGAGGGGCTGCTTCAAGGACGGTTACATTAACACCGCACGATCGCGCGCTAGCTGCAACTTCTAAACCGATGAAGCCACCGCCTATTACAACAAGTTTACTGCCTTTTCTTAGCGATTTCTTGAGCGAGCGGCTGTCATCAATAGTTCTTAAATAGTGAATACCGTTGAGATTAGCGCCAGGAACATCGACTTTCCGAACGGTGCCACCGGTTGTTAGTAGTAATTTATCGTACGGGATATCACTGCCGTCCGACATTGAAATTCTTTGATGTGAAGCCTCTATGCTAAGCGCCGTAACTCCGAGTTTTAGAATGACGTTATTCTCTTCGTAGTATGCTTCATCACGTATCAAACGAAAGCTAACTCCGTTATCCAACTGAAGTAACTCTTTGGAGAGAGGGGGGCGCTCATAGGGGGGGTGGGGTTCATTTCCAATGAGCGTTATTGGACCTTTATGACCAGCCCTTCGAAGAGCTTGCACAGCTACGCCGCCTGCGTGTCCTGCACCGATGATGACGAAGTAATCATTAGCCGCCATAGTGCAGAAATTCCTATACTTTAATGAAAACGGTGCCGTCTTCGACTTTCGTTTGGTAGATCTTCAGGTCTTGCTCTACAGGTGGGCAGAGTGCTTTGCCGGTTTTGATGTTGAAACGACCATCATGCAGTGGGCACTCGATTATATCACCCTCTTGGAAACCGTCAGCCATAGATGCAAACGCATGAGTGCAAATATTAGCGGTAGCAAATATCTCACTATCTACATTGTAAAGTGCAATATCGTCATCGCCGATTTGTACTTTTATGGGTTCATCCGGCTTAATATCGGCTGCGGATGCTACCTGGTGCCACTCACTCACGATCCAATCTCCTCGAAAAGAATGTCGACAAACCACATATAAGGTCTTTTAGGTTTATAAGGTTGTCGTTGGGTTAGTTCAACGCTGTGCGAATATCTACTAAGGCAACTCCGCCGGCTTCCACATCTGCGACCGCTTTCTTTAGGTTCGCTGCAATTTCATTAGGATTATCGATCGGGCCATAGCCGGTTGCGCCGAAAGACCGAGCCGTACTGGCGAAATCTATATCGGGTCCAATCATTTTTTGGCCAATCCAGGCATTTTCCGGTGGTCGTCCGCGATACTTGGCAAGCTTGGATTGATGTTCCTCGTCATTGCCGAACGAATTATTGTTATGGAGTACAATTAAGACTGGGATTTTATAATGGGCCGCGCTCCAAAGCGCTGCGGGGTTCATGCTAAAATCACCGTCGCCCATAATACAGACAGTAAAGCGACCCATATCGCGTGCTGCTAAAGCAGAACCAACTACGCCACCGGGCCCATAGCCAACGCCTCCACCGGCGTTATTGCCAAGATATTGATTGCAACCCTCAAATTTCCAAATACCTTCGTACCAGCTGCGGTAATTTCGGTTAGCGACAACATAGGGTTTGTCCTTAACCGCCTCCCACACTTCATGGATAAGGCGAGGAACCGAAATGGGGTCATTATCAAAATTCTTTTCCAAAACATCCTTTTGTATCTTCCGAAGAGCGTCGTGACGTTTTGCAATAGCTTTAGCATTCGCTTGCGCCTTCTTCTGCCATTCAGGATTTTTCTCGGCTCGGTTCTTCAGCTCAACAAGAAGCTGTTTCATCCCGTAAAGTGGGTCGGCGAATAGGTGCAGGTCAACCGGCGGAAGGGAACCGCCAATTGCTGCCCAATTATCGATGGAAAGGTCGTTAAGTGACAGATCAATAACTATTTTTGGGTTATCGCCTTCGACGATATAACCGTAACCGCCACCACGTGCTTTGCCATATTCACCTGTCAGATCCGCCACATCTTGATTATCGATAATCAGGATTAAGTCCGCCTCGCCGCGAATTTTGCTTTCTTTCGTGGGACCGAAGCCACCGGTGAGATTTTGTGGGTGGTCGGTCGGCATGCAGACCACGTCTTTACCCTCTTGATAAGCGGCGCCGGTGAGCTCAACTAGTTCCTGAAGATACTTGGTTGTGCCAGCGATACGGCCAAATCGACCGCCAATAATAAGCGGTAATTTGGCTTCCATAATCATATTGGCCGCCGCTTCAATGGTCTCCTGCGTGGCAGCGACTGGGGGGGAAATTTTGTAACGAGGTAGAGACATGTCAGGGATGGTAACTGCCTCATCGAGTTCTTCCTCTTGGACAGTTGCATCAATAGATACGTAAGTAATACCTTTGGGCGCATTACCCGCAATACGGTACGCTTTTGCTAGTGAATTCAATGTGCCTTGCTGAGTTGGAGGCTCATCCGTCCATTTTGTATAGGGGCGCATTAGTTCAGATTGATTATTAGCTGCATGTAGCCAATCGATTAGACGCCGCTCTGCTGGGTCTAAAGGGCCGGAGCCACCAATGACCAGCATTGGCGCTCGATCAGCAAACGCATTCCAAAATGACATCATCGCATGCTGAAGACCAACCAAATTATGCAGTATTACGCAGGCAGGTTTGTTGGTCATTTTTGCATAACCATGGGCCATTGAAACGGCTATCTCCTCATGTGCACAAAGAATCATTTCCGGCTTGTGGTTGCGACCATAGTTGACCAATGAATCATGAAGCCCGCGAAAGGTCGAGCCTGGCGTGAGCGTAACATAGTCGAATCCCATTTCACGGATCATATCGACCATGATATCCGACCCGTATTTAGGGTCTTCTTGGTTGGCGGGGAGATTTACTGGTACCTCGGTTGTAGTGTCCTTCATAATAGTTCGTCCGGTTTAAGTGTGGGAAAGAAAGGTGCGCCATCTAAACCGCGGCGCCGCGCAACTTTTTTTAATTCGATCTGATTAGAAGCAAGGCTTGAGTAAGGTTCCTTTGATAATAAAGTCGATAAATTAAGTGAATTTTTGCATTGAATGATTGGCGCTATATTCGCAGCAGCTCCGACAGGGCTAGCGACAGGACCAGCCGGTACCGCAAAAGTTCTCTTCAAGGAGTAATCCAATAATTTTCCTATCTATTAAAAAATCAAATTTTTATCGTGCAAAAGCTATGCGAAATGTTGATTTAACGCAACTGCTAGGCCAAATTTATATGTAATTTCCGTTGCTTATACGTTTTTATTGCGTGCCTCAGGCCGAATAGGTGTTTCTGGTCGAATATCCTTTTTTATTTTTTGTTTTGAGATTTCACCGTTCCTCAAATAATGCCCATCTGTCGCCCGTTTTGCTGCTTCATCCCATTCATCAGACCAGTCACCAAGGGTATATCCGTGCCACGGGCTTTCGGGTTTCAGTGGCGGTAAACCTAATTTTTCCCAGAGGTCTTTGGCGTGTTCCATATACTCTTTTCTCGGTAGGGCGAGCGGGGGCATGGGTCCCTTCATTGTGGCATCAATGAGGAGGGTTGAGTCATGCTCAATGGACCGCTTAATACGGGGGCCTTGGCCATGGCCGCGATGTTCCAAAATATGGCAATCTAGGATCGGATTGCAACGATAGGACATCGCCCAAAAAACCGCGTCTCCGTTATCCGGGTCAATATCGTCATTAATGGCAATAATAAATTTACCCACATTACTTTGTAGCGCAGTGCAGCCATAGAGCGCGCGCCAAACTTCGGTAGATGGAGCGTCGCGCTCCATTTGCACGAATATTACTTTGCGGAGGTTTGTTAGTGGCTCGTGAAGTGAAACCTTGATCACCCCTTGTATACCCAAGTTATCGCGTAAATGGGTCAGGTAGAGCGGCTCATACGCAAGGCGTTTGATGACCGAAGATTCACTCGGTGTGACTTGGCTGATTATGGATGGAATTACCGCTTTTTTGCGCCGCGTGATAGCGGTGACCTGGAATATCATATTGTAGGACTCCAGAGCCACGTAGCCAGCGGATTCGCCGAATGGGGCCTCTGGTTCGACATGCTCCGTTGAGATCAACCCCTCAATTACTAGCTCAGATTCGGCAGGCACATCTAAATCGATCGTTTTAGCTTTGGTAACGTTAATGGGTTCACCTACAAGACCGCCAGCGACATCGATTTCGTCATAGCCCATTTTGAGCTTTTGCGGTGACATGTAGTTGAATGCTGGTGGACAGCCGATAACGATGGCGCACGGCATAGGTTCTCCGCGTTCTTTCCATTTTTTCCAATGTATATATCCCTCTGCACCGCCAGGTCGAATAACCATTCGGACGGCCATACGGTTGGAGGCTTTCAAGCCAGCACGATAGGTGCCGGAATTTTGGATGCCCGTCTCCGGGTCCTTAGTTATTACGTTGGTTGCGGTAAGGTAAGGGGCAGAATCGAAACCTGGAGTAGAGATAGGAATTGGCAGAGCGTCTAAGCCCTTGCCTTCGCCAATTAGGTCCTCACCGGTCTCAATCACTTCATGGCAAGGTGCGTTATCCACATGGTTGGGTTTAATTGGATTAGAGATCGCGTGGTTCCAAGTCTCTCCAATTTTATTGGGCTCGCAGCCAATGCCGATTTTATAGATTTCTGGATTGGTTGCGAGCGCGCCAATTACTACTGGGATATCATATTTTCGGCCTAAGCTGTCCGTAATATTGTTAAATAGGAACGCCTTACGATCGGCTTCGTTGATACCGCCGCGGAATTGCCACCGCACCAGGGGGTGCATCTCGGTATCTTTATTAATTGGCTCATCGATTTCGACCAAGAGCCCTGCCTTTCGGAGGGCTTCGATATGATCGTGGAGGTCGGGATATCCTCTTTTTGGTGGTGGCATGAGGGCAGTTCCTTTTTTTTTATCTGTCGTCCGCCACCTGATCAGTAGGTGTTTCAGGAATGAGTCCTTTGCGAACACGCTGTGCGGTCAGCGAGCCATTCTCCGCATAAAGCCCTTTTGCAGCACGCTCGGCCATCTTATCCCAGTACTCAGTCCAATTACCAAGTTCATAGCCGTGCCAGGGGGTTTCAGGGCGTAGGGTTGGGAGCCCAAGCTCCTCCCAAATCTTGGCTGCATTTTCCATATATTTTTTTTTGGGTAAGGCAAGTGGCGGCATTACAGATTCCATTGTCGCGTTAATCAGTAATGTGGAGTCTGGATCAGGGCGTGTATCGGCATCAGGGCCGTGGCCCGGAGCTCGGAAGGGAAGAATTGCAGAATCTTCTGCAGGATTGGAACGGTAAGCCATAGCCCAGAAGATGGAGTCTGGATTATCCGGATCGATATCATCGTTAACTGCAATGACAAACTTTGCACAGTCTGCCCGATAATTAGCCGCACCATAAAGGGCTCGCCAAATTTCGGTCTTGGCTGCGCCCTGATCCATGATCACTATAATAAAGCGTAACACCGACGTGAGTGGCTCATGCATTACAAGCCCTTTAATACCTTGGATGCCGAGATTGTCTCGAAGATGGCTCAGGAATACCGATTGCTGTGCTGTACGTCGGATAACCGAAGATTCGCTTGGTGTTACCTGGCTGATAATAGATGGTAGTACGGCTTTCGTTTTGCGGGTGATGGCTGTGACCTCAAAAGCCATATTATAGGCTTCAAGCGCAACATAGCCGTGGCTTTCGCCGAAGGGTCCTTCCGGTTCGAGATGATCAGTGGCAATTAATCCCTCAATAACGATCTCGGCTTCCGCAGGCACCATCAGATCAACGGTTTGGGCTTTTACTACATTGATGGGTCCGCCTGCGAGGCCACCTGCAATGGCAAGTTCATCCATTCCATGTTGAAATTTAGCGGGGGAACAATAATTCACCAGAGGAGGGCAACCGACCACAATAGCGCAGGGCATTTTTTCCTCCCGTTCCTTGTATTTTAGCCAGTGCTGATAGCCATCCGCTCCGCCAATACGCGAGGACATGCGTACTCCGAGGCGGTGAGAATCTTTTAGTCCAGCGCGATATGTACCCATATTTTGAGTGCCGTCGTCCGGATCTCTAGTGATACAATTGGTGTTGGTGAAATAAGGGGCGGAGTCGAACCCGGGAGTTGATATGGGGACGGGAAAGGCGTCTAGTCCGTTGCCGTCGCCCAACAGTTCTTTACCCGTAATAACTATTTCTTGGCACGGGGCTTCTTGCACTTCTGCTGGCGGAATAGGGTTGGCAACCGCATCTTGCCAGGCCTTATTGATCTTATCGAGCGGTTGACCCATGCCGACGCCATAAATTTCCGGCGTGGCGGCAAGTGAGCCTACCGCAACCGGCATATCATATGCGCGACCTTTACTGTCGATGATATTGGTAAATAAAAAAGCCTTACGGTCTTTAACGGGAATTCCCCCCCTGAACTGCCATCGCACTAATGGATGTAATTCGGTATCTTTATTGACCGGCTCGTCGATGCGCTGCAATAGGCCCGCTTTTTCGAGCGCCTGTAGATGCTCCGGTAGGTCGGCATAGGTACGTTTAGGACTGGGCATGGTGACTAATTATTCCTGCTGACTAGCCAACGGACAAAAATACCAACACCGGCACCGATGATGATGAGGACGACGATTTCTAAATTCTGATACAATCTCTTATTCCTCCGTCGGTTTGCCAGGTGTCATCTCGATGTCCGTAACGAGGGTTTCCGGTTTGACACCTTGGACAAGGCGTTTTTCGGTGAGCTCTCCGTTCGTTTTGTAATCGCCCGCGGCTGCACGTTTTGCCATTTCGTCCCAATATGAATTCCAATCGCCTAATTCGTAGCCATGCCAAGGTGTTTCTGGTTTTAGCTCGGGTAGGCCCAACCGTTCCCAAAGTGCTTTGGCGTTTTCCATATATTCGCGCTTGGGCAACGCAACCGGCGGCATGTCTGCCTTGATTGTAGCATTGATCAACATGGTAGCGTCATTTCCATGTCCTTTGGGACCGTGCCCACCGCTGCGGTGCGGTAAAACGTGAACATCAAGAGCTGGATTCGAGCGGTAGGTTATGGACCATAAAATGGCATCTCCGTTCAGTGGATCAATGTCTTCACTCACGGCTATGACATATTTACCGCAGTCAGCGCGAAAATTCGAAATCCCGTAGAGCGCGCGCCATACTTCGGTGGGCGCAGCCTCGCGGTCCATGACGAGAAAGGTAACCTTACGAAGGTTTGTGAGTGGCTCATGAAGAGCGATACTCTTGATACCTTGGATACCCAGATTATCTCGTAAATGCGCCATAAACATGGGCTCGTAAGCAACCCGCTTAATAACTGACGATTCGCTTGGTGTGACTTGACTAATAATGGAGGGAATAACCGGTTTTTCTTTCATACAAATCGCTGTAATTTCCATCTGCATGTTGAAACCTTCAAGCGCGATATGGCCATGGCTTTCGCCGAATGGGCCTTCGGGTTCAAGGTACTCTGTATCAACCAAACCCTCGATCACTAATTCCGATTGTGAAGGCACAAGTAGATCACTGGTTTTGCATTTCACGATTTGGATGGGTTCGCCAGCTAGGCCGCCCGCTACATCGATTTCATCAATAGTACGGGGTAGTTTTTGCGGGCCCATAAACGCAACGTGCGGTGGACATCCTATAACGAATGCTACCGGCATTTTTTCGCCGCGCTTCTGATACTTCACCCAATGGGCATAGCCGCCTGCACCGCCGGTCCGGCTCGACATCCGGACCCCCAGTCTATTGGAAGATTTTAGGCCAGCTCTATACGTGCCGATATTTTGAATGCCGGTTTCTGGATCTTTTGTTACGCAGTTGGTCGCGGTGAAGTAGGGTGCGGCATCGTAGCCAGGCGTAGATATAGGGATTGGCAAGGTATCTAGGCCCTTACCTTCGCCGATCAATTCGTTGCCTGTAATAACTACTTCGTGACAAGGTGCATCGGATACTTCAAGGGGTTTGATGGGGTTTGAGATTGCTTGTTCCCAATGGGAGCCGATCTTATCCATCGGTACATTCATGCCGATGCGGTAGATTTCCGGCGTGGTGGCCAGAGCGCCAACTACAACTGGGTAATCGTATTTGCGGCCCCTACTATCCGTGATGTTGGTAAACATCCATGCCTTGCGATTGTATTCTGGAATGCCCCCTCGAAATTGCCATCGCACCAACGGGTGCATTTCCGTATCTTTGTTTATTGCGCGGTCGACGGTTCGGAGTAGGCCAGATTTTTCCAGCTCGGCTAGGTGTTCCTGATAGTCTCTATATCCGCGTTTAGCCACGAGCCGTATCTCCGAGTGCTATTACTTGTTAGATTCCGGAATGCCGTCCCAAGTCACTTCTTCGTTAGGTTCTTCCTCTCCGACGCCTGGGTTACCGATATCGAGGGTACGGACTTCGGTGTTCATTTCTACATCGTTGCGGCGATAGCCGGCGATGGTTTTACCGGTTTCCCAATAGTCGCTCCGAACAGCACGGCGTGCCATAATGTCGAGGTCCGCATTCCATTCGCCAAGGTCGTAGCCATACCAGGGCCGCTCCGGTTTGATTTCCGGCAAGCCTAATTCGTCCCATATCTTTGCCGCATTTTCCATATACTCGCGCTTTGGTAGGGCAACAGGAGGTAAATCCTCCTTAAGCGTGGCATCTACCAAGACTGCAGAATCTTCGGAATCGAGCACACTGCGGGGGCCGTGTCCTTCATGCTTGTGGGGCAGCATATGAGTGTCGCGATGAGGTTTGCAGCGATACGACATTGCCCAGAAAATCGCATTGGCATCGTCAGGATCTATGTCTTCGTTAATAGCGACCACCCACTTACCTTCTGCCATGCGGTGGGCAGCTGTCGCGTAAAGTGCACGCCAGACTTCGGTGCTAGCTGCATTACGGTCCATAGTGATTAGAATGAGCTTATGGAGCGACGTTAAGGGTTCGTGCATAGATACGCCGACGAAGCCTTGAATGCCTACCGTATCGCGTAAATGTGCGAGCAGTTTAGCTTCATAAGCAGGTCGTTTTATGGTCGCCGATTCACTTGGTGTCACTTGGCTCACCCAAGATGTAATGACCGCATCTTTACGCCGGGTAATCGCGGTCACATCCATATAACCATTATATTCCTGTAAATTAACGTGGCCGTGGGATTCGCCAAATGGGGCTTCAGGCTCTAGCCATTCGGTACTGATATATCCTTCAACAACGACTTCAGCTTCCGCCGGTACCAACATATCAAGAGTTTTTGCTTTCACCATATTCAGTGGTGCATTTACTAGGCCGCCTGAGACGTGGTGTTCATCAAGCCCATGAGGCAATTTCTGTACTGATGTAAAGGAGACGATCGGCGGGCAGCCAAGCACTATACAACAAGGCATGGGTTCGCCACGCTCTTTCCATTCAAGCCAATGGAGGTAACCGCCAGTGTGATGTTCGATTGATGGATTAAAGCCAATACGATCCGGTGCTTTAATTTGGGCACGGTAGTTGCCATTGTTATAGGACCCGTCTACCGGACTTTGAGTGATAAAGTGAGACGATGACATGTAAGGTGCGTTGTCCCAGCCAGGCGTCGAAATTGGAACAGGAATGGCGTCTAAGCCATTTCCATTGAGAAGATCTTTGCCTTCGAAAACCAGATCGTGGCATGGTGCGTCGTTAGTATCCATGATATTCGGCGCGATCGGGTTATTCATCGCTTTGATCCAAGTATCACCAATTTCTTCGATTTCACAGCCCATTCCTGTCTTGTAAATCTCGCGGCTACCAGCGAGCCCGCAAACCAAAACAGGGATATCAAATTTACGGCCTTTACTGTCAACAACGTTAGTAAACAGCCATGCTTTGCGGTTTTTCTCTTGAACGCCACCACGGAATTGCCACCGTACCAGTGGATGCATTTCCGTATCTTTATTGATTTCGCGGTCAACCTCGATCAGCAAATCAGCTTGACGTAGAGCTTCAATATGATCATGCAGATCGGAATAATTGCGTTTGGCGCTCATCGGAGCCTCCCCTTAAAACTCGAATTTTGTGATCATTCCCGGGAGCAGAACTGGTACATGATCGGAGGAAAGGGTTCAACGAAGATTTTTTTTCACTTCCATTCTTGATGATTGACTGATGAGACTTCAGTTGCCACTCTTTGCTACCTGAAATTTTAGCACATGGAAGATCTTTATGAAGGCTGCTGCCTTTGATTATAAAAGGCCTGACACTCTTGAGGCCGTACTTGCTGAACTCGCAGAAGTTGGTGATGAAGGGCTCATCATTGCCGGTGGGCAAACCTTAGTTCCCTTGATGGCCATGCGCTTAGTTCGGCCTTCTTTGTTAATTGACATTAACCACGTGAGTGAGCTGTCGGGTATTAAAATCGACGGCGATATGCTCGTTATAAAAGCGTGTACTCGGCAGGTTTTGTCGGAGCAATCGCATGATATTAGCGAGGCAATGCCATTGCTCGCCAAAGGAATTCGCCATGTAGGACACACGCAGACCCGCAATCGCGGTACCGTTGGCGGCAGTCTTGCGAATGCAGACCCGTCAGCTGAAATTCCCATAGTCGCGCAAAATTTAGATGCAATTCTAGTATCTGAATCGGCTAAAGGCGAAAGAAACATTGATGCTAGTGACTTCTTTTTCTCGGCAATGGATACCGCGCTTGAAGATGATGAGTGCTTGAAGGAAGTGCGATTTCCTATTTGGCGAGACCAGAAAGTGGGAACTGGCTTTCAAGAAGTCAGTATTCGCGCAAGCGATTATGCTATTGTGGCAGCGGCGGCTCAACTTGGAACCGATAGCAAGGGAATTTGTTCGCGTGCGGCAGTAACTGTTGGCGGATGCGCTCCGGTCGCTAAGAAGATTAAGGCAGTTAGCGATGTCCTTGTTGGCAGTGATTTGTCTGATGCAGTACTAAAGGAAGCAGCGCATTCAGTGATCGGTAAACTTGAACCAGAATCTGATGTTCATGCGACAGCGGCCTATCGAAAGCGCGTCGCCGGGCAAATCGTGGAGCGCTCGCTGTTTGAAGCGCGTGCGGAGGTGTTTGGTTAGGCTATGGTGGATAATTTTGAGAAAAAAGTTTCTATAACCGTTAACGGTAAGGCCTATCAGGCATCCATTGAGCCGCGTATGACTTTACTAGATTTTTTGCGCGATGAAGCAGGGCTGACTGGGACACATGCGGGTTGTGAACATGGGGTGTGTGGCGCTTGTTCGGTTTTTCACGACGGTGCGCCCGTGCGGTCTTGTCTTATGTTTGCGGTGCAAGCAGATGGTTATGAGGTGACGACCGTTGAGGGTCTCGCTCAGGTGGATGGTACGCTTAGCGTTCTTCAAGATTGTTTTTGGGAAACCCACGCGATGCAATGTGGCTATTGCACTTCCGGCATGTTGATAGCTGGGCAGGCTCTATTGCAGGACAATGCAAATCCGTCGGAAGAGGATATTGTTGAAGCAATCGGCGGAAATCTGTGCCGGTGCACCGGTTATCGTCAAATTATAGATGCCATCTCATTAGCTGCTAAAAAGCTAAAGGAGGTAGTATGACCGAGTTTAGTTATGTTTCTAAGCCGAGACGTACAAAAGAGGACCTGCGCTTTATCACTGGCCAAGGGAAATTTGTTGCCGACGTTAAACTACCAAATATGAAGCATGTGGCGCTAATAACGAGCCCCTTTGCGGCTGCAGAAATAAAATCTATTGATATTTCAGAAGCCATTACACTAGACGGTGTGCTGTATGTGCTAACCGGAGAAGAACTAGCAGCAGCGACAGCGCCCCTGATGTCTGGGCTAGACTTGCCCGAGTACCATCGTTATCCGTTGGCCTCCAAAGTGACCCGCTATGCGGGCGAATGGGTTGCTGCGGTAGTGGCAGATAACCGCTATATCGCAGAGGACGCAGCCGAACTCGTTTACGTAGATTATGAGCCGCTTGATTTTGTTGTCGATCCTGAAGAGGCGATCAAACCCAATGCTCCGTTAGTTCATCCTGAGATAGGTAGTAATATTTTCTTCCAGCGGACGTTCGAATGGGGACCTGTCGATCAGGATTTTAAGTCTGCGGATCACTCGATTGCTTATCGAGCGCGCTGGAGCCGGAACTCTACAGTACCTATCGAGACTTTTGGTGTTGTGGCTAAGTGGAACCCTGCCGATGAGTTGCTGGAATATTGGGCCTCAATCCAAATGCCCAAATATCAAGAGCAATTGGGCAGTGCATTAAAAATGGCCGCCAACAATATTCGCGTTTATTACGATGTGGATGTGGGGGGGAGCTATGGCGTAAAGCGTGGGATTAAGCACTCGGTTCTGGTTGGTTATTTGGCTATGAAGCTTGGCTCTCCGGTTCGCCTTATTGAGGACCGGTTAGAAAATATGATCGGTGGCGATGCTCATGGGCCGGATAGAATTTTTGATGTGGAGATGGCATTTGGTAGTGACGGAATTGTCCAATCCATGCGCATGCGGGCGATAGATGATGCGGGCGCATCGCCGGGCCGGGCGCCTTTACAATTGGGTAAGCCGGTGACCGCAATTGTTGGGCCTTATCGTATTAAGAGCGTTCAGTATGAAGCTATTTCCGTTAGTACGCATAAAACCACCCAGGAGGCGGTGCGCGGCTTCGGTCAGTCGCCTACCAATTTCGCCATTGAGAGTGGGATAGACAAGATTGCCCGAACTTTGGGAATGGATCGATTTGAATTGCGCAGAAAGAATCTAATCCGGGCTGATGAATTTCCCTATCAAATTCCCAGCGGCACTGAATATGATAGCGGTGACTATCATACAGTTCTGCAAAAGACCGAGAATTTGGCTGGATTGGATGAATTATTCAAAAAGCGTGATGCCTTGCGTGCTGAAGGGAAGCTGGCGGGAGTCGGTGTTTCTACTTGCTTGGAACCATCGGGAGGTAATGCTGGCTTTGAGCCGTTGTTCAATCCTAAGAACCCGACCACAACTTGGATGGAATCTGCCCAAGTTAAAATTGATCTTGCTGGCACCATCACGGCGATTATGGCGACAACGTCGTCCGGGCAAGGCCATGAAACACTGGCATCGACAGTCGTTGGTGAGGTTTTACAACGCGATCCAGATTCTATTCGTGTCACGCGGACAGATTCTTTGGCTAGCCTCCCTAGTAATAGCCCGGTGGGGAGTCGGATGGCGATTATGCTGGGTGGTGCAATGCATGGTGCTGCGGAAAAGTTGAAGTCACGCCTTCTCGAGATAGCAGCGCATAACCTGCAACTGAGCATCGAGAAACTTGAATACCGAGAAGGCGATGTTGTGGCGAAAGATAATGCTGATATTAAGATTGAGTGGGGTGAGCTGGTTGAAATCGCACACCGCCGCTATCACGATATGCCTGATGATATGGAACCGGGTCTACAAGCGCGGCATGTATGGGAAGTGCCAACCGGAGGCATGATGCCAACCGCCGATGGGAGGGTGCAAATGTATCCTTGTTATTCATTCGAGGCACATATTCCTTTAGTAGAAATAGATCCAGTTACTGGCCAAGTTACGATACTTGATTATTTCATTGGTCATGATTGTGGCACGATGATCAATCCTCATATTGTTCATGGCATGACATATGGTGGGATCGCGCATGGAATTGGTGCAGCCCTGTATGAAAAGTTCCAGTACAATGAAGATGGTCAACTTTTATCAGGGACTTTCATGGATTATTTGTTGCCGTCTGCTCACGAGGTGCCGGCTGTCAAAATGATTGATCATTGTACACCGTCTCCTCATACGGCCATGGGACAAAAAGGTAGTGGCGAAGGCGGTTATTTGGGCGCACCTGCAGGTCTAGCGAGTGCTGTTAACGATGCGTTGGCCCCGCTGGGTAAGGAAATTCTGAGGTTACCGATGCGCGTGCAGGATATTGAAGCGATTTTAAGCTCGGGCAGCTAATAACCTGCTGTCTATCACCCATTGATACCTTAACCAATTACAAATGTTCCAGAATTTAATTAAATGACGTTTCTGCTAGGCCGATTAGTATTTTATGAATTTGAAAATATTACAATTGCAGATGAAAACTACTAACGTTTTAACTGAGTGCAGCAGTTGTTTGCCTAGCGCTTGTCGTGATAATCGGGTTGGCCATGGACCCAACCCTTGCTTTCACAGTCTTTTGTTTAAGCTCGCAGTAATCGGTTAAGCGATTTTCCGTTCTTCAATAATTTTACTGTAGACGCTGTCCACTTCAAGTAACCCCCAGTCTACCATCCAATCTTGAATTTGGCCGTACTCTTCGGGTGTGTAGTAGCGCGGCACCTCGAGATATCGAAACCGTGGGAGATAGAAATCTTCTTCTGTAAGCTTGCAAATATCTTCGGGCACTTCGCTGATCATATATTTGAGATAAGGTTTTACACCGTCGCCAGTATTGAGTTTAGCGACTGCTTTATTTAGAGCCCTATTAACAGAATCAAACATATCCGAATCTACAGACGGGTCAGCAACTTCTGCGCCGTCATAGAAGGCTTCACTTATTATTCGGTAGCCGAGTTTGGTGGCAACTGTGATCCAAGGTTCCATAATCGCGATTGCATCCACTTTGCCGTCTTCAAGGAACTTCAATCTTTGCTTTGGCCCGCCTACATGGCCAACGCGAGTGTGCTCCTTACCCAAATAGCCACCAAGCATACTTAGGCTGATATAATGCGAGCCGGCATGCATATTTACGGCGACAAGCTTATCTTTCAAATCCATTGGGATTTGGTAGGTTGAGTCTGGGCGTACAACAATAGCTTGTGTGGCGACGGATGACCGTTTGCTGAGGACGCGTACATCTTGGCAGCTGTCTTGGGTGCGGCGAATTTGTCCCCATTCGCAAGCGCGATACAGCGCGAATTCACCTTTCTCAATACCCTCATGCCAGCCATAAGATGGCACTTGTGTGTGATCTTCGATTGGAACTTGCGGCACCTCTTTGTCTCGGTTGCGACCTGACCCAGCTCGTATCAATTTAACATCTAAGCCTTCGTCCTCGAAGAAACCTTCCTCCTTTGCCACATGATAAGGCATTGAAAATACAGCATTATTTACTTCGATCTTCATTTGTGTTAGCGTCATGGTATTCTTCCGCTTGGTAACCAATAATTGAGCTACTATTTTATTTTACTCGTCATGTTACGGCAATTTCTTTTTGTTTATGGGATCACATGGTAAATCAAGACAATCATCCCTTTTGGCAGTTTTCGATCGACGTATATGCCCAAGACGGTGTGTCGGAAGCCTGTATCACGTTGCAAGAGGAGTATGAGATCGACGTAAATATTTTGCTATTTTGTTGCTGGAGTGCATCAATTGGTAATGGTGTTTTGACGTCGGTAGAACTTACTGTAGCGCGTAATGCGGTTATGTTTTGGAACAGGGAAATCGTGCAAGGACTTCGTGCGGTGCGTAATTCCTTGAAGGACGGGTGCGACGGATTTGATGAAGCAGATACCGAGGCGTTACGTCAGCGGGTTTTGGGAATCGAAATTAACGCTGAACACAAAGAACAGATTCGATTAGCATCAGCATTACCGGTTTCTGAGAACTTGTTAAGGCCAACCCCAGATAAATTAATGGATTGCGTTGATACGATCTCTCAATATTTTGGGTTAGTCCGAAAAAAAAATACCAGAAGCAGCCATGATGCTTTGGTTGCGTTATTAGTACAGGTTTTTCCTGAGGTGTCGTTGGAAGAGATTACCGAGGCTGTTGCTAGGTTATAGTAAACTAACTTGCTTCCTGTTCTTTCCAGCGATGAACAATATCCGTATCGATGCCAAATTGATCAAGCGCACGGCCGACTGTTTGATTTACAATATCGTTGATGGTTTGTGGCCGGTGATAAAAGGCGGGCATTGGAGGAATGATCATGCAGCCATACTGCGCTGCTTTGACCATTAGCTCTAAATGACCTTGATGTAACGGCGTTTCACGAACCATGAGGCCGACTTTACGTCGTTCTTTCAAGCAAACATCCGCGGCTCGCGAGATTAAGTTATCGCTGAAACAATTGACCACGCCGGTTAATGTCTTGATTGAACAAGGGGCGATAACCATGCCTTCTGTTTTGTAGGAGCCCGATGAAATTGATGCTCCTATATCTTTAAAGCTATGGACTTCGTCTGCAAGCGAGCGGACATGCTCTAGAGAAAAATCGGTTTCAGCCGAAATGGTTTGTGCGGCTGAGGGTGACATAATCAAATGGCTTTCTATGTCTGGGAGATCGCGCAACACTTCCAAGATGCGAATGCCATATACCGGACCCGAGGCCCCTGATATACCTACAATTAATCTTTTAGTAGTGCCCAAGCGTCTGCCCTTCTCATTTGTGCGGTTGATTTAGAGATAAGCCTACTAGGCTCGCGCAAAATTTCCGAGAATTTTTTTTAGATTTAATATCGTTCGTTTAGTCAAATATTATGCCTGGGACCTTCTTTGCTTTTTTCATCGGGGCGCGGCTTATGAGGGTTTTTTCGTCGTATAATTATATCGCCGTATTTATTGATAATAGGCGGCTCATATTGGGGAATATTCATAATCATCAATTGTAGTGCCTGTATTAGTTTTTTCATGCCTTGATCTGCTAGATCTGAAGCCTGCTCCTGCGGTGTTTGAGGGTTAGCAAAAACAGGGGTGGTAATAGACTGGCCTATGAAAAGGACAAGGATTAGAAATGTTCGCTTCATGCCACACCTCGGCGATTACGGATGGTAAATCTACATATCGCTATATCGCCTTTATTATTCAAGCTAAGGCATTCATATTATGAAAGGGTAAACCAAGGGGAGAAGGATAATTGCCGTCTGAAATCAAGAATGTGGCGATTGGCGGTCTTGGTGCAATTGGTTTACGGACCGCTGAAGCTATCGATGCAGGTATAGAAGGATTGAAATTAAGCGCCGTTTCGGCACGTAACGTTGAGGCTGCGGAGAAGCGTGTTTTAAATTTCCGAAATCCACCGCCGGTAATGGCAATCACGGATCTCGCTGAACATGCTGATATTATCGTAGAATGTGCACCAGCGGCCCATTTTGATGATATCGCCGTGCCTGCAATTGAGGCTGGCTGTATATTTATCCCTTGTTCCTGTGGTCAATTGATTGAACGTGGTGCACTGATAGAGCGGGCAAAAGAGACAGGTGCGCAAATTCTTGTGCCAACCGGCGCGTTAGTAGGTTTCGATGCAGTGCGCGCGGCTGCGGAGGGGACGATCCACGAAGTACGGATGGTCACTCGTAAGCCACCGGGAGGTATACAGGGCGCACCATATATTCAGAGAAATAATATCAATTTAGACAATGTCCAGGAGCCGTTGAAGGTATTTGAAGGCACAGTTCGTGAGGCTGCGGCAGGATTTCCTGCTAATTTGAATGTAGCGGCTGCCTTAAGTATGGCCGCATTGGGGCCGGACAAAACTATTATCGAGTTGTGGGCAGATCCTACTAAAACACGAAATGAACACACAATTATTGTAGATTCTGATGCTACATATTTCGAGATTAAGATCGCGGGTATTCCGTCGCCTGATAATCCGGCAACAGGTTTATTAACGCCCTTGAGCGTTATCGCCACCCTTCGAGCTTTGGTTTCTGCATTTAAAGTGGGTAGCTAATCAATATTTAATAGAAAGAAACCGGAAGCCGGCAGCAAGGCCAAGTGCACCAATAATGGCAAGGCCTGTGGCATAGCTGCCAATTAATTCCACATACAAGGTGAAGAGTGGTGGAATAATAACGAAGGATCCAAAGGCGTAAATTTGGCTACCTGCAGTGGCAGCAGCTGCCTTGCCTTCGGGCGCCAGCTTCGATACTTCCGAAAAATACAGACCGACCCAGCCAAGATTGGCGTTTCCGAGTATAATTCCAAGAATGCAGAGCAACCAATATGACCCTCCTGCTGGAAATAAAGCCAAAATAAGAAAGCAGATGCCGGTAACGATTCCGCTGTAGCCAAGTATCAGTTTTGTAAGAATGACCCTGTCAGCCAGGACACCAAGATAGACGCGTGCCAGGATACTGGTGCCGTGCGCGAGGCCAAAGATCAAGCCCGCCCATTGTAATTCTAAACCAATATCTTGAACCAAATAGATAACAAGAAATGCAACAATACAGGCTTGACAGCCAATGAGCATGAAGGCCGCAATAGAAATGGCGCGGATTGGACCTTTTTCAAACACCAATCGGATCGGCTCCATGATGTCATTTGGGCGCAATGGGTAGGTTGGATCTCGGTCTTCATCAGCTTGCGATCGGAAAGGTTGCGCTACAATGGCTGCGAGAAATATTGCGCCACCAATGAGGAGCATTGCCATTTGCCAACCTGTGGTGAGTACTAGTGTTGGCACTAAAAAACCTGCCAATGCGCCTCCGACAGGGACGCTTATTTGCTTAAGCGAAAAAAGGAAGGGACGCCACTCCAGAGGTCCAACGCGCATAATTACATGGGAACCGGCTGGGTTCATCGGTCCGTGCGCCATACCTAGTAAAATTGCACTTAGAAGGAATGCCCACGGTGTGGCAAGTGTGAAGATCGCCATTGATGTTGCGCCGAAAATCAATGCAATCTGGCAACTCCGCATTGCTCCATAGCGGCCAAATGGTCCACTCACCAAAAGACCGAAAGTAAGCGCTGTAAAATAGACAATGGCGGTGTAGATCCCAGTAAAGCTGACCGGCATTTCATAGCCGCGTGCCACTTCGGCAGGGGCGTTGGAAAAAGCATGCATACCCATGGTGGTTAGGCCCTGAAAAATAATCAAGGCAAGGACCGGTGCTATAACGTCACGGTTTAAAAGTTTATGCATGAGAAACCTAGGGTAGTCGGTGCTATTTGCCCTTATATTCCGGC
Source organism: Rhodospirillaceae bacterium (assembly GCA_002724395.1). GTDB lineage: Bacteria > Pseudomonadota > Alphaproteobacteria > UBA8366 > UBA8366. The sequence continues at coordinate 64,526 of PBOR01000035.1, forward strand.
TGCCTTTTCTCGTTAAAGGCACGAATACCTTCTTGGCGATCCTCAGTAGGCACCATACGATTGTAGGCTTCTATCTCGAATGCATAGCCATTTTTCAAATCCACCTGTGTCGATACGTTAAGCGCTTTTTTCGCCTGCTTGATAGAGATCGGTGCGTTTGAAGCAATACGTTCCGCAGTTGTGATTGCTTCATTCAAAAGATCTGAATCTTTGCATACCTTGTTGAAAATACCCCACTCTTTTGCCTCATCAGCGGAGCAAGGTGTGCCAGTTAGGAGAAATTCCTTTGCTCTGCGGATTCCCACGGCGCGCGGTAGAAACTGAGTGCCGCCAGCACCTGGCATTATGCCGAGGGTTACTTCAGTTAATGCTAATTTGGCAGTCTCCGAACCGTAGGCAAAGTCTGCTGCCAGAACGAATTCGCAGCCGCCGCCATATGCCGCGCCATTACATGCCACGATTATTGGTGTCGGCACATCAAGCATAGTCAGAATAGCTTGCTCGAATATGGCATGTTGGCGCTGCCATTGTTCGTCGGTCATGCCATTTCGTTCTTTTAAATCTCCACCAGCACAAAACGCCTTGGTACCAGCGCCAGTTAAGATTACGCAACGTACATCTTCTTGATCCACATAAAGGTCGCGCCAAAGATCTCTCAGGTCCAGGCCCATTTGCGTATTTAAGGCATTGGCGAAGTCAGGTCGATCTAAGAAAACGATCAGTACGTGTTTGCCGTGTCGTTTAAGCTTAAGTGTTTCGTATTCTAAGTTCATTAATCCAACTCTCCAAATATTTCATCGTTGTGTTGGCCAAGTTCGGGGGCGCGCATTCGGAAGGGCGGCCTCTCGCCGTCGAAAGAAAGGGGCAGTCCGATTACCTTCACTGATTTGTCCGGAGATTCCTGGATAATCTCCAAAGCTTGCGTTTGTGGATGGGCATCCATTTCAGCGGTATCTTGTATTGGGGCGTTTGGAACACCCGCATCGTCCAGGGCATTTTGCCAGTGAGACCTCGGCTGTTCTTTGATGATCGGTATCATCATTTCATTTAAAGCGTCACGATTGGTAACGCGGTCTGGATTGGATTTAAAACGCTCATCATCTACCCATTCTGGTCGGCCGAGAACTCGACAAAGTCGTTTGAATAAATTATCGTTGCCACCCGCAATAATTAAATACCCATCGTTACATTCATAGGCTTGATAGGGCACGATGCTGCGTATGCCAGAGCCAAATTTCCCCGGGATATTTCCGCCTGCGTGGTAGGCAGCGGCGTGGCTCGTCATCCAGGCTACACAGGTTTCATACAGTGAGGAATCGACTATCCCGCCCTTATTAGTAAGCTCGCGTTCACGGATAGCGGAAACAATACCAATTACGGACCAAAGGCCGGTTCCCATATCGATAATTGAGGTGCCAACACGGACCGGCGGCCTGCCTTCTTCGCCGGTGGTACTCATAATACCCCCAAAAGCCTGCATCAAGGGATCGTAGCCTGGCCGGTCTTTATAGGGTCCTTTACTGCCAAAAGCGCCAAAATTTGAATAAATTAAAGTTGGTTTTTCAGCAACAAGTTCTTCAGGTCCCAGACCTAGTTCTTCAGCTTTACCGGGGCGCATGTTTTGAATCACTACATCAGCACTTTTTATAATGAGCTTTCGCAAACGCGCACATTCATTAACATCGCGTAAATTGACAGTGATCGACTTTTTGTCGCGATTATAGGCATGAAACATCGCACCTGTTCCGTGCCAAAAAGGCGGGCCCCACTGGCGTGCGTCATCGCCATCTCCGGGTTTTTCAACCTTAATTACTTCAGCACCTAGTTCCGCAAGCACCCAAGCACCATATGGGGCGGCTACACTGGAGCCGAGTTCGAATACCCGTATACCGTCAAGCGGAGCACACGAAGTCACGCTCTACCCTCCCTAAATGTTTTTATCGTTGTCGGTATAATAGCACTTACCGAGAAGCGCACGGATTCGTCAACCGACGGTATTTCTACTCTTATGCGCAGTAAATTTGAATACAATATGCGTCATCCTTTTTTCAGTTTAAGAATATGATAAATAAATTATTATAATATTTTGAAAGTTGTCTTCGTTAAGCCTTTCGGCGGGAAATGTTGCGTGAACAAGTTTGGAAGTGCGGAAAACAATGTACTGTCAGCTGCTGGAAAGGTTGAGCGTAAGAAAAAATTTTGGCATCTATTGAGCATTGAAGACCAATATTTCGAAGATGATATTGCAGTAGCGATCTTTGTGTGAGACGCGCTTGAGTTAGCCGCAGCAATAGGCCCGTCCTTACTTCGTAAGAGCTACGTATACCCCATCCCAATCTTTACCTGGGGGGGTTACCCGGTAGTCAGCTATTCGATTTAAGTACATCTGGTATAGCCCGGTTGGGGCTTCAGCTAGGTCCATGCACTCTAATGCGAGTTTTTCCGCCGTGTCCCAGTCTTGGGCCCGGTAAGCGTCGCGCATTTTTTGGGTAGTATCGCGGTAGATTTTGAAGCACTCGTCTACCATGTATTCTTCATCACCCATCAAACCAAAGATAGTTACAGCTTCGGTTTTACCTTTTACGGCAATTTGATCAAGTTCCAGAAGCGCAAACCTGGTATCGACTTTGGAGGCAGTTTCTTCACCTATGACTATATTACAGCCATATTCTTTGGATTGTCCTTCTAGACGGGCAGCTGTATTTACCGCATCACCGAGCACCGAATAGTCAAATCGCTGTGCGGAGCCCATATTACCAACGACTACATCTCCTGTATTCAAGCCTACGCCCACATTAAGTGGCAAAAATTTTAGTCCTTGTTCTTCTGCTTCCGCTTCACGTTCAGCGTTAATAATTGCTAGATCTTTAAACATTTTAAGTGCCGCAGCGCATGCATCACCTTCTTGATCTACTGTGTCCAGCGGTGCATTCCAAAACGCCATAATGCAGTCACCCATATATTTATCGATAGTGCCGTTATGGGCAAGTATGGTGTCAGTGAGCGGAGTCAGTAACCGGTTGATAAGAACTGTGAGGCCTTGAGGATCAGACTTGAATAGTTCTGAAATCGAAGTGAAGCCACGTACATCACAGAAGAGTAATGTCATCCTTTTGGTTTCACCACCAAGTTGCAATCTGTCGGGATCTTCCGCTAATTGCTCCACAAGTGCAGGGGACAAATACTGTCCGAATGCCCCGCGGACTTGTTTCTTTTCTGCAGCTTCCTTTGAGTAGTTGGCAAAAGTCAGAAGCGCGTACAAAGCTATCGTCACAGCGCCAGGAAATGTCATATCAATCAATAACTTATCGTTTATGTATAGATAGGCGGAGAGAGCGAATAAGCCGCTGCCGGCTGACGCAAGAGCTACGAGTGTGAGGATTGGACCTAAGCGGGGAATAAGGACGATGAGCAATATTCCTGATAACAAGATGAGGAACATTTCCGCACTATTGGCCCATGCTGGATACCGTAAAAAATAATTTCGTTTATCAATAGCGCGAACTTGTTGGGCAGCCTTTTGCTGAGGCATGCCGCTAGCGATCAATTTCTTAAACTGTTTTTGCACTTCCTCCTGAAATTCACTTTCTGCGGCGAAAACGGATTCCAAAATATTTGCATGAACTTCCACCCCTGGAAGGCGACTTTCGACCGGTGTGTTTCGAATATCTTGTAGACCTACAGCGGAGGTGCCGATGAGAACTAATTTTCCCTTCAAAAGATTTGCTGGAACACGGTCGGCCAATACATCGGCCGCAGAAACATAAAGTCGGCTGTCCCCTGGGGGCACCTCTTTTTTTGCTGGCTTACTGAAATGGACCCAAATTCTGCCATTACCATCCAAAGGTATGTCAAAGAATTGTCCTCTTGCACCTTTGATCTGCATTGCAATCGATTCCATGCCGGCTGCATTGGCCTTAGTTAGTAATGTATTGGTACCATATGCAGCGCGAAGCATTTCAATGGTTAAGGCGGGTCTTATATCTTTTTCGCCAACGCGCATGATAAGCGGGACTCGGCGAATTATGCCATCGAACTCCTCCGTTACTGAGAAAAAGCCATGGCCCGCAGCGTTTTCTTCTAGCAAGGGTACATTCGCTAAGAGACTATTATACTTGAAGATAAATGGTTTTGGATCATGGCCCTTGAAAACTCGGAAGGGCGATCGTTGCTTGGTTGTTTGTTTCCCGATTGGAAGCCTTGCGGCCCGCCCTACATGCCCAACCACAACAGGTACTTTTTGCATTGAATTTGCTAATACGGATTCATTGGTTGGTAATGCTTTTAAGCTGTTCTTTGCTTCTTCAGGTAAATTAGAAAATGTAGCGGCGATTCTATCAGGAGAGGTTCGGTCCAGCTCTGCGAAGATAATATCAAAACCAATAACTTTGACGCCAAGCTTGCCAAGCTTTTCCACCATATCGGCAACTTTATTCCGTGGCCAAGGCCACTGACCTATTTCTGCCAAAGATTTTTCGTCTAGGTCAATAATAGCGACTGGATAAGGCTTTATAGGTCGGGGTGATAGGCGTTGATAAGTATCAAAAGTTTTATTGCGTAACGTTTCAACATAGACCGGGTCTGCCCAACGTAAAACCAGCGCACCTAACAGAATTATGATAGCAAGAAGGGTGCTACCGCGAACGCGTCGCCAAATGGGAATTTTTTTTTGTTGTGGTTTGTGGCGTTCAATCTCGAAATCTCCAGCTTGCTCGGCTGTCAATTCGTCGCCAGGCTGCCATTCTTTTTCTGAAGCCGATGTTCCGGCCATTCTTTTCCCCCCATGCGATTTATTGCGGCCGATTGATATTGATTGTGTTCAAAACTATAACGCCTCGAACTCGGCGCGTCACTTAAATGCCACCTATTTTATTGAGCTACATTAAAGACTCATGTTTTGGTACTTGCGGTCCTTGTTGTAATGTAAAAAACTCATGATGGCGTTGGTTGTCCCGGTAATGCGAAAAACCATTATTGTCTGATCTTAGTTGTTAGTCTTTAAGCTCAATCTAGAGTGTATGGTAAGCAAAAGTGAAAAAAGGTGATTAGATCTTCGCTGTTCGATTCGCGTAATTTATTTTTTAGCGCCAAAATAGGCGTTCTATAAAATTCTTAAAATAATGCAAAATCCTTTCAATCCCGGGCTTTTATGTCGGTAAAAATATGTACTGGTACTAAGTCCCGTATACCGGAAATAATGACTTCTGAAATTGGAATTCTTGACTTCAATGATGATTTAAAAAAACAGGCAAGTTATTTTTGTGTTACGTCTAGGCATCATACTCTTTTTTTGTCTCGTACTGAGTAGCTGTCTCGGTTGGATTTCTGGAGAGAAGAATACGACAAAACAGTACTACCCTGAACCCTCATTTTCGGTGGGTGATACGTTTGTGTTCGACAACCCCTATGTGCGCTGGCAGGTGGTTGCAGTTAAGGATAACAAGATTCATTGGGATAGCGATGGCGGTGATCGGCAAATCACTTATAGCAATCCGGTTTTACCTGTATTGGCATGGGAAAGTCCGGTTAACGGTAAAGGACGTCGTCTTATTAGTGGTCAAATAGGTCGATTATTTCCAATGAAAGTAGGGAATAGGGCTAGCTTCCGGGCAGCCGTGAGCACAGACAGGCCGCCGTTTGATTGGGTGTTTAATTGGAAATGCGATGTATTAGCTCGGGTTCCCGTTAAAGGGCCAAACAATAAAAAATATGATACATTCAAGATAAAATGCACTCGCGAAAAAGGCGATGCGCTTACTTTTTTTTATGCTCCGGCAGTCGGTCACTATATAGTAATGGAAGCCAGTTCCAATATAGGAAAACCAATTATTCGCCGAATGGTCGCATATCAGCGGTCAGGAAGAGAGATGGTTGGAAGAATTATGACCGCAGCCACGCGGGGGAAAGCGCCAGCGCTGGAACAAAAGATCACGAGGATTTCGCCGCCGAAGAATTTTTCAGCTTCACCGGATGTTCGCCGGTCATTCCGTCTATCTGCAGTGGAGCCCGCTACCGCCTCCAATGGGCCAGCGGTAATCGGGCACGATTTTGCGTTGGCGGCACCGCTTCCACGTTTCAAACCGGTAGCGCCAAGAGAGCAACAATCTCGTCTCAATACTCACGCGAGTTCAGCTATACCTAAAAAGAGAGTACCCATTAAGGCGACAGCTGTTTCGATACCGGCAGCAGCGGAGCACGATATTCGGCCCATAACCGCTAACGCACGTGTGCCTAGTCGTGTTTCAGCTCGGGAGGGGGATAATACACCGACGTTGCAAGATAAACGGCGACGCCGCTGGCCTGTTGCTGTCCATCTGGCATCTTACAGTAGCCAGGCTAATGCGAAACGAGGGTGGAAGCAGTTGCTTAGTCGTAATGCCGATTTACTAGGGGCGCTGCTACCAGACTTCAAAAAGGTCAATATTCAAGGCCGCGGAACTTTCTTCCGATTACGTGGTAAGCCGCTGCCTAGCAGGAATGCGGCTAGCGAGTTGTGCCGAAACCTGCGGGTTCGGGGCATTTACTGCCGGGTAATGGCCCCCTAAGTACCCTCTTTGAGGGCGAATATTAGCAATGCTGAAAAATTTTATTACAATCGATGAAAAAGTTTATCGCAACGTTGATTAAAATCACCAGCAAGACCTGATATTTTCGAGGGCTTGTGGAGTATCTATATCGGTCAATATGGCGTCAGATTCTATTTCGACCTCGTAGATAAGTTCTGGATAGGCACCCAACAAACCGCGTGCGCCGACATCGCCAGAAATCTCATGGATTTCGTCGAAAAAGCGGCTGGCAAGGAGGACGGGATTTCCTCGTTTGCCGTGCCAAGTCGGGATGCAGATAGCGCGTTGCTCAACCGGATTAAACGCTGCAATAAGTTTATTAATGACAGTGCTAGCAACCTTTGGCATGTCTCCAAGACAAATAATAACCCCGTCGACGTCTTTCGGTAATGCCGCGAGGCCCCGCTGAAGGCTTCCACTGATGCCTTCTGCATAATGCGGGTTATGGACGATAGTGAGATCGTACGGCTCCAGTGCTTTGGCCACATTATCCGCTTGGTGCCCGGTTACGGCAACAACGGGCGATGCTTCGGACTCGGTAACAATACGTGTGGAATGACTGACCATTGGCTGTCCGTCGATATCTGCTAGTAATTTGTTTATGCTGCCCATGCGCCGCGACTGACCCGCTGCCAGAACCAATCCTGCGATCCGAGGGCGGCTAGGTAGCGTGTTTATGTCTGATGAACGCGGAGAAGGCCGGTTTGGTATTTCCTTTAAGAGCCCACCCACGCCCATCGCCATAATATCGCCCGAGGTGACCGGTAAGTCAGCAGCGAGACGCCTAAGAACCAGGTCTATGCCGTTAAACTTTGGTGACCGTGCACAACCCGGCAGGCCAATGATATCCATATCATCGAACTTGCCCAGTAATAATAGATTACCAGGGTCAACGGGCATGCCACAGTGGATAACCGTACCACCGGCATCCACTATTCCTGCTGGTATAACATCGCGGCGATCAGTGATGGCGGATGCACCTGCAATAAGAAGAATATCAACGCATCGTGTACTCGCGGCTCGCACCATTTTTGCTACATCATGCTGGGTATGAGGTATTCTTTCGTCGAATAATACACAGGATGAGAGCCCATTGACGCGCGATATCATAACGTCACTTGTTTTTTTCAGTATGCTCTCTTTTCCTCCTGGCAGAGTGGTTTGCGCTAGCCCCACTTTCTTTTCAGTAAACGAAGCTATGGAAATTTTAGCTTTGGCTTGTTCTGCTATTAGGAGACAATCGGCCAGCATTGTTTCCGATAGCCCGTAAGGGATTATTTTGATTGTTGCGATGATTTGGTTTGGTACGACGAAGTCAAATGGTGGTGCCGTTGCGATTGTAACTGCTTCGTCTGTGAGATTAACTTGCTCGATAGCGAACCTGTCGTAGATAATAAGTCCAGTCACCGCTGCAGTTAGATTAACGCGGCCGGTAAACGCTGCATTGGCAGTAACGTTTGTGCCGGCCAGTAAACGACCTATTCTGTTTGCCGCCTCATCTTCGCTAATATCGCCCGCCTCCAATCGTGCCGCAACGACCGTTTCGATCCCTGCAGCCTTTAGCACTTCAATGTCGGCTCTGGATAAGCTACGTCCCTTCCTGAAAGAGAGCCGTCCGTTTTGTAAGCTGTGGGCGAGTAAGGAGCCCTCCGCATCATTGACGGCTATTTTGCCAAATTTCATGCGGAATTATCCTTACGCGATCGATGGAGTACTTCAGTTATTTGACCTAATATGGAGATAGCTATTTCCGCCTGAGAAATAGCACCGATATTTAAGCCAATAGGGCCATGAATACGCTCAAGGTCCGTGTCTTTGAGGGATTCTTGGCGTAGTCTTTGAAGTCGTAATGCATGGGTTTTTCGGCTGCCAAGGGAGCCAATATAGAAGGCATTGGTGCGTAACGCAGCTATTAGGGCTGGATCGTCTATTTTGGGATCATGTGTCAATGTGACAATTGCGGTACGGTGATCGGGATTGAGTTTGGGCATGGCTTCATCGGGCCATTCGTCACAAAGCATAACGCCAGGAAAGCGCTCGACAGTTGCGAATGCACCACGCGGATCGATGATTGTTATGTCGAAGCCTGCAATAGTAGCCATAGGCACTAAGGATTGGGCAATGTGAACTGCGCCGACGATAATCATACGCTTTGGAGGATTGAATACATGAATGAAGTACTTTTTGTCTCCGATAATCGCAATTTTACTGCGATCGGATTCCACCGCAGCGGTAGCTTTTTTTAGGAGTTCTGAGTTTGATTTTTCACCATCGGCAATTTCACCATCAATGATAAGAGTTTGAAGTCCATCATTTATATTAGTTATTAGTGCTATTTGACTTTTTTCTAAGCGTGCTTTGTTCAAGGTTTTGAGGAGCTTAATTTTCATGATAATCGTTCCACAAACACCTCGACCTGGCCACCGCAGGCTAGGCCCACTTCCCATGCCAGTTCATTGGTGACGCTGAATTCCAACAATTTGGGTTTACCGTCCACCAAAACCTGCATAGCAGTTTCTATGACTGCGCCTTCTATACAACCGCCTGAAACAGAGCCAACAAAAGACTGGTTTTCATTAACTGCCAATTGACTGCCCGCAGGCCTAGGGGATGACCCCCAGGTATTAACGACGGTCGCTAGAGCAACTTGTTGACCGTCATCGAGCCAGTCGATGGCTTGGGCAAGAATATCATCTTCTTTGAAAATTTCGGTCACACTGCTCGCTCCCTCCATTTGGCCATGTTAGCTGAAATTCTAGGCCCGTCTTGGCTTAAAACGTCTGCCAATTGGCGTAGGCTGTTGAGATTATGCACAGTCCGGAAATCGTCCACACAAGGTAATATTGCCTTTATACCCTGCGATTTAGGTTCAAACGCGTCGTACCTCAAGAGTGGATTTAGCCAAATGAGTTTTCTGCTGGATTTATGGAGCCTTTCCATTTCTATCTTGAGTCCGGTACCTGCATCACGATCTAGACCGTCAGAAATAAGCAGTACGACTGCGTTTTGGCCAAGCACGCGGCGGGACCAATCATGGTTAAAACGCGTGAGGCAGTATCCAATGCGGGTCCCTCCGGACCAATCATCAATGGAACTGGCTACTGCGTCGAGCGCCACATCCACGTCCCTATGGCGAAGGCATCGCGTAACGTTGGTTAATCGGGTTCCGAATAAGAATGTATGCACGCGGTCTCGGTCATTAGTTAGCGCGTGGAGAAAATGCAAAAGCATGCGTGAATAACGTTCCATAGACCCCGAAATATCACATAGAACAACTAACGGAGGCGGGCGCTGCAAGCGGGATTTCCGCTTCATTGGGATGTAGTCCCCGCCATATCTCAGGGAGTGACGTAACATGGCCCGGATATCGGTTCGTATTCCTCGTGCATTTTCGCGAAATCGTCTCGTGGGATACTCGATGATCGGTAAGGTCAGGCGCCTCATCATAGAACGGGCTGCCGCCATTTCTTCGTTGGTCATTTTCTCGAAATCCAGTTCCGAGAGCACTTCATCCTGGCTCCAGGTCATCGCTGCGTCGAATTGTTGTTCAGGTTCCTCTGAGTGGTTATCGACAGATTGCTGGGTGGTCTTTGAGATAGCTTCTGCTAGCCGAGGGCTCAAGGCCTCACCTTCTTCACCGCCATTAGCGATTTGGGACGGTAATGCCAACGACATCATTCGTTCCAATAATTTGGGATTACGCCAAAATATGTGAAATGCCTGATCAAACATTTCCCGCTGGTCATATCGATTGACGAAGACAGCGTGCAGTGCCCAATAAAAATCGGTTCGGTTGCCAATACTAATTTGCGTCACCGCATTGGCGGCATCAATTGCCTTTCCCGGCCCCACCGGGAGACCAACAGAGCGAAGTAACCGACCAAAATTTATAATGTTTTCGGTAAGGTAGCCATCTGTTCTGTGGTCAGGGTTTATCACTCCTCTACTCCGGCAATTGCTATTTCCGCCCGAACTTCATCAAGGATCCTGCTGGCTTCAGAACCTTTTATCCGTTCTATATCATCTTGGTATTTGAGTAATGCACCGACTGTATCGCTTATGATGTTGGAATCTAACCCCATGCAATCAAGTTGCGTGAGTGCGTGAGCCCAATCTATAGTTTCGGCGACGCCAGGTACTTTGAAGAGATCATGTTCGCGCAATTTTTGCACGAAGGATACGATTTGCGCAGATAGTGTTTCTGGTATGTTAGGCGCTTTCACTGCTAAAATTTCTAGCTCCCTAATTGCATCGGGATAGTCGACCCAATGATAGAAACAGCGCCGTTTGAGCGCATCATGAATCTCCCGTGTTCTATTCGATGTGATAATAACAATAGGGGGGCTCGCTGCTTTGATTGTTCCAAGCTCGGGAATAGTAATTTGAAAATCCGAAAGTATTTCGAGTAAATAGGCCTCAAAAGGTTCGTCGGTTCTATCTAGTTCGTCGATAAGAAGGACCGGCGCGGTGCTATTATCTCCAGTTCTTATAGCTTGCAGAAGCGGACGCTCTATCAAAAATCTTTCATCGAATATATCATCGGCCAATTTTTCCCGGTCGCTGCTGCCTGAAGCTTCTTGCAACCGTATTTCTAACATTTGGCGAGCGTAATTCCATTCATAAACTGCCGTGGCGGCATCGAGCCCCTCATAACATTGCAACCGAATTAATGGTCGCTTCAGGCTTTCGGAAAGAACGCGTGCAATTTCGGTTTTACCAACACCAGCCTCGCCTTCAAGAAATAGTGGTTTTTGGAGCGAAAGGGCTAAATAAAGTGCGGTAGCAAGACTACGATCCGCTACATAATCATTCTCTGCTAATAGCGTGAGTGTGCTGTCGATATCATTTGGTATTTTTGCCATCACTTTGCACCGGTCGCGCCTTTGCGCGCGCTTTCAATGGGTAGAAATAAGTATTTCGGGATTTATAAGGCAATCGACCTATTTTCGCACCAACTGATCAGATTTGAGAAAAAAACCAAGTACCCGATGGTGCATTCTTATAAATTTGTTTAGCGTAAATATGGCCGATCGATGTTGGATCAATTCCCTCATAGGTAGCGCGTTTTTTTATAGATGGCTATTCGTTGGGCAATAACCGCTCTATAGTTTTTTGCGTCGCGCCTGAAGCGCCGGCACGCGCGATGGCAATGCCATCATATCTTTAACCGGCTTTTATGGCTGCATGCGCATCGACAAGAAGACGCGACTGAGCCGTACTTGGCGAGATCGATTAAAAAAGACTTACTAAAACAATAGTCGTGACATCGAGCAATCCGTAAACGGATAATTAAAAAAATTGCTTTTTCTTGACATCTTGCCTTGCTTTTTCCTCCGCGCGCAATCGCCTGTCGGCCTCCAGCTTGATGTTAAGATTAATAATGATGGGCTCTTTCGGTGCTGCAACCTTCACAGTTGGTTGGCAGCCTCCAGAACTACTCGCAATCAAGACAACGCAACGTGAAATACAATTATTAATAGGCACTACAAAAGCCTTTTAGCCCCAAGTGGGACCAATCGCGAGGTGCGCAATTCAAAGCATTCTATCTGCGGATTGGGAGCGCTAGCGAAGCCTTGTATCCGTTTGTCGATTACGCGGGTTAAGTCTGTAAATTTCTTCAAGCCATGAGAGCAGACTTTTGGCGGTTTCAAGGCCTTGTATCGTAAATTTTGCAAGGTCATTGAAATTGCTTTCCAAATTGACTGTAAAAATCAATGGATGATCCGTGTAAACTTTGGGGTTGGAGCCATTAATGCTTAGTTTAACAGCCCCATTTCCCTCTCTGGTTTTTTCTAAACCTATTCTCATCGTTTTATAATGGAAGTCAGAAAGTATCTTCAAAGTCGTAGCGATCGAATCGCCCTTTTTTTTGAGAGATTTGGTGAGTGGGTCACCATCAAAGCGAATTACTCCAGGCCCCTCTGCTGTAAGCTTGCCGACTTTCACAATAACCTTTTTCCCCTTCACTTGAATGGGGATAATGCCACTTAAACGGCCTTTACCACTTAATCCTTTAATACCAATTAGGCGAAAGATCTCGGTAACATCGACCTTATTAACGGCGAGTAAAAATGATTCTATTTCCGCATTTGGATGAAATAGAACGGTGTTGGTTGATAATGTCCCACCGGCAAATTGAGCAATTAACGGCGTCAAGGCTAAGGAGCCATCTGGGTTCAGGCGCCAATTAATTTCCAGGGGAAATGCCTTAAGGTCTCCGACGCTTAGGAGGGCAGTTAATTTTTGGATCTTATTTGTTGCTGGAGGAGAAATGGAGGTAAGCGCGAGCGTCCCGGTTATCTTTGAGATTTTTGCGGCTTCCGCTTTTGTACTAACTTCATTAAATCGCACCTGCAAATGGCCTTGAGAAGCAGCGCCGGCACTCCAATGGGCTCCGCCACTTACGGCTATCTTCCCCTGCACCGATTTTAATTTTGTAGCGAGCAATGGGGATACTTTTTTAATATTATCCCCCTGATGTCCAAAATTAAGTTGTCCAAACGTGTATTCAAAGTTTCCTTGGAAGGACCGAAAATCGTTATAAAATTTTGCATTAAAATTAAGGCCTGTATTAGGCGCTGTTGCCTGAATAGTTCCTTTTAATAAGCCGTCTTTACTGGAGGCTTTTCCGTTTACTGATAGGGGGACTAAAACCGGCGTTAGGTCTGTTTGTTTTAGTTTGCCAACCGATAAATCAAAGGTAGTTTTGCCATTTTGAATGGCTGCGTTTAGCTCAATATTGCTTGCTTTTAGAGCGTAAGTGGGAACGCGAATGTCATAGACGGATATTTTTATAGCGTGGCGCCCCTCACCATCGCTTTTGGCTATAATTTTGTCCAAATCCCAATTTGTTCGAACAGTAGCGCGGTGTGTGGGGATGGATAAAAATAGCGGCAATGGCTGTAACTTAAGAAGGTAATCTATAGTGCCATCTTTATATTTATAACTAATATAGTTCTTCAGGCTATGGAGACCTACCTCAATTTGATCTCTCAAAAAAACATCACCGAAGTATACTGGCAAGTCGATTGCGAGATTACCTTTTTCCATCCGAATCGTTGCCTTATTTTTGTCAGTTCTAACAACACCCTCTAAATTTAGTTTTATACTCTGATAGGTGAAAATATTAGCAGTCCGTCCGGTAGCGTAGGAATATAGCCTAAAGCGTGCGCGTGCGGACTCAGGTGTAGCTCGGACATTTGTTAGGTCTAATGATAGTTTGTCAGACCCAGCCGTTCCCTCGGGAAACCCCAAGATATTAGCGAGTTGCCGGGCCCGTAATTTGATCGAAATCGCGCCTTCTAATGCTTTATTTTTATCATCATTACCTACGAGGGCACCAATTCCCTCGAATTTTCCTTTAGCCTGAATACTTAACCATCCTGATGCTTGATGATCTAGCCCGATTATTTTGGTTAACTCTTTTATATAGATGAGGCTATCGACAGAGATGCTAGTCGCCCAGCTTTTATGCTTTAGATTTGTTTCTGAATTGATTTGAAGCTGCGTCAGATCAACTTGAATAATGAGTTGGCTTTTTGCGATCCCGCCAACTGTCTCTGTTTTAAACCGGGCTGATTGAATAGGCTGGTCTTTCACCTTAACTTTTGTCATGGTCATCTTTAACGTGGATCCGTCTAGCGGATTTTCCCGGTTTGCATTGGCATCACCAATAGTGCGACCGATAACGAGTAGCGCTTTGCCACTGGGTGGCGTGTAGGTAGTGTTATTGATTTCGAAGGAATCTATCCTACCTCTCTGCAAACCCTGAATAGAGTAGCGGGCAGCGACACGATCAATGTTGATATCGCCATTGTGATAGAGGTGAAGGTTCTGGATCGTTAAACCATCCGTATCTGATTTTGAAACGGTTAGATCTTTAACCTCGATACCTCTGCTTTCGAAGAAGTTAATTATGGCGACTTCTGCAACGGAAGCGCGATTATCCCATAGGAGGAAGCCTACGACAGCGAAAATGGTCGTTACGGTTGTGATAATAATGAGAAGCCTGCGCCCAAGACGTTTTGGGGTGGGTGGTGTTTCGTCTAACTCACTATCCATAAGTTATTTTAGGTAAAATGGCCGCTCCAGGCGAGCATCTAATATGCTCACACGACACCAAAAAGTAGTTAGCTTGCGGCTTCCACCGCACGCTTAGCCATAATGCTGATCAAGTGGGCACGATATTCCGCACTCGCATGGATATCCGACATAAGCTCAGCATCAGATACAGTAATATCGGCAATAGCATCAGATGCAAAATTTGCATCTAGCGCCTCTTCCATTGCAGTCACACGAAAAACACCGTCATCGCCTGCGCCGGTAACTGCAACACGAACGCCATCGGCTGTCTCAGCAACCATGACGCCAACCATTGCGTATCGGGAGGCGGGATTTGGAAATTTCATGTAAGCAGCGCGTTTAGGTTTAGGAAATTCTATCGATGTGATTATTTCGTCTTCCTCGAGTACTGTTTCAAAAAGTCCCGTGAAAAACTCATCCGCCGTACTCTTTCGTTTTGACGTAACGATTGTTGCCCCAAGGCCGAGCGCACCAGCTGGATAGTCAGCAGCCGGATCATTATTAGCTATCGATCCCCCGATAGTCCCTCGATGGCGAACTTGTGAGTCGCCAATATGGCTCGCCAGAGAGGCTAGGGCAGGGATAGATTCGGCAACGTCGGCGGATGCGGAAACATCACAATGGCGCGTCATTGATCCAATGATTATCGTATCACCATCTACCGAGATTCCTGCAAGTTCGCTTAATTCAGCAAGATCAACCAAATCAGACGGCTGCGCTAGGCGTTGTTTCAGTGTTGGAATAAGGGTCATGCCTCCAGCGACGAGTTTTCCATCCTCGGCAGAGCTCAATGTTGTTGCGGCCTCGTCCAGTTTTTTTGGGCGGTGATAATTGAAATCATACATTTGACCAAAATTCCTTAAATCGATCTTATTCGAAGGTTTCCCGTGAGTCTTAAACCATCTGGTGGCTGGTCAGCCACTCATTGATTTTGCACCTGCAGCAATCGCTTTAACAATATTGTGATAACCGGTGCAGCGACAAATATTGCCTTCCAGCCATTCCCGAATTTCTGTTTCCGAAGGGTTAGCGTTTTCATTAACTAAATCGACAGCGCTCATCACCATGCCTGGCGTGCAAAACCCGCATTGAAGACCGTGATGTTCACGAAAGGCGGCCTGCATGGGATGGAGCTTGTCGCCATTAGCCAGACCTTCAATAGAGGTGACGTCGGTACCTTCTGCTTGTACAGCCAGCATAGTACAACTTTTTACCGATGTACCGTTTACGTGGACAACACAACACCCACACTGGCTTGTATCACATCCTACGTGTGTGCCGGTGAGGCCAAGATGGTCTCGTAAATACTCAACGAGTAAAGTGCGATTTTCCACTTCGGCACTGACTGACTCGCCGTTTACCTTCATTGAAACTGTTGGCATATTCTCCCCCTAATAGAGGCCATTACTTTGTAAGAGTTTGGCGTTGAGAAGCCCTCGGGTCAAGCCTTACCTCCGTAGATTGTTATTTAATCGAAAATGCCAGGGTTATGATGAGGGTAATGGATATCACAAGCCCGACCCATATTGCTGGGTGGAGGCCTTTACCCGTATCTTTAGGTACATCGCCTTTTTGGTTTTGTTCCGCGCAACCCATTAACTGGTACTATCGTCGCCAACTATTTCCGCGAACTTTTTGAAAAACTCATTGGCCAGTTTTTTCGATGTAGAATCAATTAGTCTGCTACCGATCTGCGCTAATTTGCCGCCGACTGTTGCTTTGGCCGTATATTTCAGCAAAGTTCCTTCGCCGTCTTCCTCCAGCGAAACTTTCGCTCCACCTTTTGCAAAACCGGCGGCGCCCCCGGCTCCTTCGCCGGTTATTGTATATCCATTTGGAGGGTTGACATCAGAGAGTGTTACTTTACCCCCGAACTTTGCTTTCACTGGCCCAACTTTTGCGGTCACCTTTGCACTTAATTCGGTTTCTGAATGTTTTTCTATCTCATTACAGCCTGGGATGCATTGCTTTAAAATGTTAGGATCGTTTAGTGCTGCCCAAACTATTTCGCGAGGTGCGGGAATATGAAATTCGCCGGTCATGTCCATGGGAGGTTCCTTCTTTCTTCGTCGGGCGAGAAAATAGTGCACCGCGGCGTGACGCGCAAACAACAGTTGCAGTTATTTTTGATGAGGAAACATCTGGTGGGATAATGCAACGAAGTATGGGTTTCTATAATTGTGCGGTTCATGAGGTATAAGTATGAGTTCATGTGCGGTTGAATCGACGATTGATGTCGCGGTTTGGTTTCTTGATCGAGCCCGATTGGACGATAAATATTTGCAGGCTCAGAAGCTACAGCGACTTTTGTATATCGCCTATGGCATTTATGGCGCCAAATATCATGGGCGTAAGTTAATGCCTGCAACGTTCGTTGCCCACGAGCTTGGGCCCACAGAACCTAATATATTTAGGTTGTTTGAAGTCGGACGACCAAACCTTGAAGAAGTAAGATTGCCAGCGGCAGTGGAAAACTATTTGGAAGATATTTGGCGGCGATTCAATTCTCATCCCATTGAAAGGCTTACACAGATGGTTACCCAGAAAGGCCCTTATCAGGATGCTTTGGAGAAAGGTGAATTTGAAGAATTGGATTTCGGTAAGATTGTTGCGGGATTTCAAGAAAAGGATTCTAAGCCAAAGGAAACAATTAGAACGGCAGATGGGAGGACAGTACAAAAATGGATGCCTCAAAAGACGAAATGGCGCCCAGCGAATTCTTAAATTTAAACCGATAAAAAGATTCTGCTGGAATTTGAGTTGGTTTTAACTATTTTCTGGTTGGGTTAGGATACGAAGAAGACGGGTCAAATCTTTTAGCGAAGCTGCCGGGGGAGGGCAATTTGCTCCATACAGTTGGATTAGGTGTCGTTCTTTCTTGCTTGTGGCTACTACTATCCGGGCTCTACGATAACCTATTGATATTAAGCCTTGGTTTGGTGTCAGTTGTGTTTGTTCTTTATATCGCTCATCGAATGGATGTGATTGATCATGAGGGACATCCGGTCCATTTGGGATGGCGAGCTATTACCTATTGGCCATGGCTCATTTGGGAAATTGTTAAGGCCAACATTGATGTAGCCAAAATCATTATCAGCCCCAAAATGGATATCCAACCTCATCTTTTTGAAGTGGATGCAAGCCAATCTTCAGAATTAGGGCACGTAATTTATGCGAATTCTATCACACTTACACCAGGCACCGTCACTGTTGACGTAGATGATGGTGTATTGCGTATTCATGCTTTAACGAAAGATGCTGCAGATGGTGTAAAGTCAGGTGAAATGGATAAAAAAGTAGCTCACCTGGAAAATGGTGATGGGGGGCAAGTCTAGTGTTTGAGTTTGCCGCGGCGATAACATTGATTAGCATGGCCATTATAATGGCCGGTGCACTAAAGGGTCCTACCGTATACGACAGAATTCTTGCGGTTAATACGTTTGGAACGCTCAGCGTAATATTGATTGCGCTTTATGGTTTCTTGGATGGCCGCCCCGAGTTTCTCGATATTGCCATGGTTTACGCATTAATCAATTTCATTGCGACTATTGCGGTCACAAAATATATCAAATTTTCTCGGCTGGGTCGTGCAGCCGATGTTGATGAGGCCGAAGACATATGAGTGTTTTTGTCGACATTTTAAGTTGGGTTTGTATTGTGTTGGGTGCTGCTTTCACACTTATTGGGTGTCTGGGACTTTGGAGATTCCCAGATGTTTTCTCTCGAATGCATGCGGGTGGGGTAGCGGAAACTCTGGGCGTCTTATTTTTGTTTCTGGGAATGGGCATTCAAGCATTTGTCATTTTGCCGGAAACTAAAATGGCTCTTTTAGTCGCGGGTAAATTAGCAATGATCGCGATATTTTTACTTTATACAAACCCGACGACCACCCATGCGCTGGCGCAAGCTGCATTATGGGGAGGAGTTGATCCTGCGACAGGTCAACAAAAGAAAGGGGAGAGCAAGTCATCGAAAACATAATTTTTTATGCTCTTCTAACTTTCATGGTTGTCAGTGCGCTAGCATTGGTTTGGTTTCGCAACCTTTTTGCCGTTGTAATGCTCTCTGGCAGCTTTAGCCTGACAGCAGCTGTGCTTTATGTGGTTATGGATGCGGTCGATGTGGCTTTCACTGAAGCGGCTGTTGGCGCGGGTATTGCCACTGTATTGATGCTAGGCACACTGGCGTTGACAACTGACAAGGAAAAGGACGAGCCAC
This sequence comes from Rhodospirillaceae bacterium, assembly GCA_002724395.1. Classification (GTDB taxonomy): domain Bacteria; phylum Pseudomonadota; class Alphaproteobacteria; order UBA8366; family UBA8366. The sequence goes on from PBOR01000035.1 coordinate 83,392, forward strand.
ATATTTCCTGGCCGCATCTAATCATAGTTATTTTGACGGGATGCGCGCTTATTTATGGCACTTTGGACATGCCGCGCTATGGAGATCCAAATGCTCCAATTCATAAACACGTTGCGCCTGAATATCTGGAAAAGGGACCTAAGGAAACCGGTATTCCCAATGTAGTTACGGCCGTTTTGGCAAGCTACCGTGGTTATGACACGCTTGGGGAGGTGACTGTAGTATTCACAGCGGCGGCGGGGGTGTTGGCGCTGATTGGCCGTCGGCGGCGCAAGCGCAAAGACACAGATGATCTGCCGAGCCGCCCGGGAGATAACTCATGAGCAAAGTTCCTCAAAAAAAGAAAGAACGTAAATTGAAGGAGATGAAGCACAAAGAAGTGCTGCGTATTTGTGCTAAACTATTGATCCCCATGATCATGGTATTTGCTTTGTATGTTCAGTTCCATGGAGATTTTGGACCTGGTGGTGGTTTTCAAGCCGGGGTAATTTTTGCCAGTGCGTTCATACTATATGCATTAATATTCGGCATTGATGTGGGGATGGAGGTTTTGAAACCAAGCGTCCGTCGTTTCCTTTTGTCTGCGGGTCTTTTACTCTACGCCGGCGTGGGTGTAGCGGGTATGTTGCTCGGAGGTCGGTATTTGAACTACTCCGTCCTGGCTGATGATCCTGTTGTTGGCCAGCACATCGGTATTCTGCTTATCGAATTAGGTGTTGGCATCACGGTGGCGGCTGCCATGATTACGATATTTTATGTTTTTGCTAATCAGGATGGGGTCGAGTGAATGGACGACCTAACTGGTTTATACAATTATTGGATCTTTATCATTTTGATGATGATTGGATTTTACATTGTCATGGCGCAACACAATCTGATCAAGAAAGTTGTTGGCCTTAATATATTTCAGGTGTCTGTTTTTGTTTTTTATATCTCCATGAGCAAGGTGGAGGATGGTAGTGCACCTATTATTGCGGATGGAGTTGCAGTCTACTCAAATCCACTGCCGCACGTTCTTATTCTGACGGCTATTGTTGTAGGTGTCGCAACTACTGCCCTAGCATTGGCACTCGTGGTTAGAATTCGTGATGCGTATGGATCTATCGAGGAAGATGATATTGAAGCTGCGGAACGTGCTCAGGAGAAAGATTTCTGATGCTAGCTAATCTACCCGCATTGCAAGTTGTGTTGCCGTTAATAGCTGCACCCATTTGTTTGATTTGTCGGCGAGCGGGCGTGGCTTGGGCCTTTTCTCTTGCAGTTACGTGGTGTTGCTTAGCGATTTCTATCCTGTTGCTAATACATGTTCAAACAGTCGGAAATATATCCTATCCGATGGGTGATTGGGCGGCGCCGTGGGGAATTGAGTATAAGGTAGACCTACTGAGTGCATTTTTGCTGGTGATTGTTTCTGCTATCGGATCGGTAGTTATTCCCTATGCACGCCGCAGCGTAGAGGCAGAAATACCTGAGCCACGTATCTACCTTTTTTATACAATGTATTTGCTGTGTTTATGCGGATTACTGGGCATTGCTATTACCGGGGATGCCTTTAATCTTTTCGTTTTCCTCGAAGTCTCATCGTTGTCTTCTTATGTTTTGATTAGTATGGGGAGGTACCGTAGATCTCTTACTGCGGCCTATCGGTATTTGATCATGGGAACGGTTGGCGCGACCTTCTACATCATCGGTGTCGGCATGATGTATATGATGACCGGTACCTTAAATATGGCTGATTTAGCCAATCGTATCCCTTTGGTTGCTGATACGCGCACGATACAAGTGGCAATAGCGTTTATAATCGTTGGGCTCGGATTGAAGCTAGCCATTTTCCCGCTTCATATGTGGTTGCCAAATGCCTACACGTTTGCGCCTTCNGTTGTGACGATCTTTCTCGCTGCCACAGCGACCAAGGTTGCAGTTTATGCGTTGCTGCGGATGGTGTTTACAGTGTTTGGCGGTGCACCCCTATTTGTGGTGGNACAGGCTCTAATGATTTTNGCGGTTGTTGCGATGTTCGTCGGTTCGCTTGTGGCAATTTATCAAAGTAATATCAAACGTATGCTTGCTTATTCAAGCATCGCTCAGATTGGGTATATGGTGCTCGGCATTAGTTTCATTTCTGCGATAGGGCTGACAGGCGGTATTATTCATCTCTTTAATCATGCCTTGGTGAAAGGTGCGCTTTTTATGGCGGTGGGCTGCATGTTCCTGCGTCTAGAATCTGTTCGCCTCGAAGATATGGCTGGGCTTGGTAAGCGCATGCCATTGACAATGGCATGTTTTCTGATTGCGGGACTTGGCTTAATCGGAGTCCCGCTCACGGCAGGTTTTATTAGTAAGTGGTATTTGGTGCTTGCCGCGTTTCATAGTGATATGTGGTATATTGCTGTATTGATTTTAGCCAGTTCACTGCTAGCCGTTATTTATGTTTGGCGCGTCGTGGAGGTGGCTTATTTCAAGCCCGTCCCGCCGCGAGCAAGGGAGATTGCTGAAGCACCATTCTCAATGCTAGTCCCGCTGTTGATTCTCACGGGCGCTAGTGTTTATTTTGGAATTGATGCGACACGGACACTTGACATAGCTTCCGATGCCGCAAACTTCCTGATGCGAGGAATGATGCCGTGAGTGCTGAATCCCTGATTTTAGCGTGCTTAGTGGCTCCACTCGTTGGGGGAGGGCTTATAGTCGCGACAGGCTCCAAGCCTAATTTACGCGAAACAATGACGCTTTTGACGGCGTGTGTACTTTTTTACTTCGTCGCTTCGATTGTGCCTTTAGTTGCGGTGGGTGAACGACCGAGCATTACTTTGTTGCAAATGCTGCCGGGGCTGACTATTGCCTTTAAAATTGAGCCGCTTGGGATGGTGTTTGCTTGCGTAGCGAGCTTTCTATGGATCGTGACGACGATCTACGCGATCGGTTATATGCGAGGTCATCATGAGGTAAACCAAACTCGGTTCTATTTCTATTTTGCGATTGCTATCTCGTCCGCCATGGGTATCGCATTTGCTGGTAATATGATGACGTTGTTTATTTTTTATGAGGTGCTAACGCTTAGCACCTTCCCGCTAGTGACCCATCATGGTACTGAAGAATCTAAGAAGGCAGGGCGGGTCTATCTTGGGATATTGATCGGAACGTCGGTTGGGTTTCTTCTTTTCGCCATCGTTTGGACCTACGCACTGACGGGTACACTTGATTTTACCGAAGGTGGTATTCTTGCGGGCAAGGCTGAGAAGCCAGTCATTGCGGTTCTACTCATGCTGTATATGTTTGGCATAGGTAAGGCGGCCTTAATGCCGTTTCACCGTTGGCTGCCAGCGGCGATGGTTGCGCCGACACCTGTTAGCGCGCTATTGCATGCGGTTGCCGTCGTAAAGGCCGGAGTGTTCACAGTCACAAAAGTTATCGTCTACCTCTTCGGCATAGACACCTTGAATGGAACTATTGGGGCGACTGCATTGGCCGTTGTTGCCGCGATAACGTTACTACTCTCAGCGTTGATCGCTATGCGTAAGGACAATCTTAAAGCGCGTCTGGCATATTCCACTATTAGTCAACTTTCTTATATCGTACTCGGCGCGGCAATGGCTACTGGTGCGGGTGTAATTGCTGCTGGTATGCATATAGTGATGCATGCGACGGCAAAGATTACTTTGTTCTTTTGTGCCGGCGCTATTTTGGTGGCTTCACATAAAACTCAAATCAGTCAACTCAATGGTATTGGCCGACGTATGCCGATTACGATAATATGTTTTCTAGTAGGTTCGCTCGGGATCATTGGGTTGCCACCGGCAGGGGGTGCGTTATCGAAATGGTATCTGATGATGGGAGCGGCTGAAGCGGATCAAATTATTTTTATGTTCGTTTGGATGACAAGCTCGCTCTTGTCGGCAGCTTATTTGTTACCAATCGTATATCGGGCATTTTTTGTTTCCCCTACTAAAGGGGAAGATCATAGCTCGGATGATCCTAATGAAGATAGCGAGGGAATTAAGGAAGCACCGGTATTTTGTCTGATTGGTCTCGGTACAGCAGCGGCATTAACGGTCGTTGCATTCTTTCTGGCTGACGACCTTTCACAGATGTTGGCACCTTTGGCCATTAAATAAGGTGAGGAGCGGTAGGAAAGAGAAATGACCACGCAGCCACAGCCAAAAGAAGATCAGAATCAATCAGATGAGAAGCATTACTGGTTGGATGATAAGAATAACGTACGGAAAATTTACTGGGCGCTGATTGTTGTCTGCATAGCGCTCGTTATGGCCGACGCTTTTTATCACAAACATGTGCATTATTCCTTCGAGGGAATTTTTGGATTTTTCGGGCTATTCGGTTTCGGCCTATCTTTTTTGCTGGTGTTAGTATCGAGGGAACTCCGAAAGATACTGATGCGCGATGAGGACTACTATGATCGCTGATACCCCACCGGGATTAATACTTATTCTCGGTGCCATTTTGGTGCCGCTATTGCCGGCTGGACCTTTGCGCAAGGCCTATTTGTTGTTGTTGCCGATAGCTGGATTAGCTAGTCTATTGATGCTGGAGCACGGCAGTTTCGGTGAGTTCCAGCTGTTGGGGTATACTCTAANTCACGTCCGGGTCGACGCGCTGTCGTTCGTCTTTGGGGTTATTTTCCATATCGCTACTTTCGTAGCTGTTCTCTTTGCTCTGCATAGTGATGATGTGCTTGAACAAACAGCTGCACTTGCTTATGCGGGTGCGGCTATTGGGGCTGCTTTTGCAGGTGACTTGATAACCCTATTCGTCTACTGGGAACTGACCGCGCTGACTTCGGTCTTCATCATTTGGGCTGGTGGGGGAAAACGGGCGCATGGCGCCGGTATGCGCTATTTAATTATTCAAATAATGTCGGGCGTACTTTTGGCTGGAGGCGCCGTACTTCAAGCTAAGGAGACCGGGTCACTTGCGTTCAATTTTATAGGATTGGAGGGCCCCGGAGGTCCTCTAATTTTCTTAGCGTTCGGGATAAAATGCGCATTTCCATTAATGCACAACTGGTTGCAGGATTCTTACCCTGAAGCCTCGCCCACGGGAACCGTTTTTCTATCTGCGTTTACCACCAAGCTTGCCATTTATGCCTTGGCGCGCGGCTATCCTGGTACAGAGCTGTTGGTTTGGATCGGGGCNGCGATGACTGCATTCCCGATTTTCTTTGCGGTAATAGAAAATGATTTGCGCAGGGTACTGGCTTATTCGCTTAACAACCAGCTGGGTTTTATGGTGGCCGGTGTTGGGATAGGTACTCAACTTGCAATCAACGGAGCGGTCAGCCATGCGTTCGCGCACATCCTATATAAGGCGTTACTGTTCATGGCCATGGGTGCAGTTCTTTATCGTGTTGGGACAGCAAAAGGTTCTGAACTCGGTGGGCTTTATAAATCGATGCCATGGACGACGGGTTTTTGTATCGTTGGTTCAGCGGCGATTTCCGGTTTTCCACTTTTTTCCGGTTTCGTAACTAAATCGATGATTTTGACTGCTGCGGCAGAACAAGACTATTTGATACCGTTTCTTTTACTGCTCTTCGCCTCCGCCGGTGTGTTTCATCATTCTGGTATCAAAATCCCGTTTTTCGCCTTCTTTGCCCATGACTCCGGTAAACGGCCAAAAGAAGCTCCTGTAAATATGCTCCTGGCAATGGCGATTGCCGCGACATTCTGTTTAGGAATTGGTATATACCCACAGGCACTTTATGCGATTTTGCCCTACCCTGTAGACTATTTGCCCTACACCACGACCCATGTCGTGACTATGCTTCAATTACTGATGTTCTCGGCATTGGCCTTTGCGGTCTTACAGCGAACAGGGCTTTATCCACCTGAGTTACGTTCGACGGTTTTGGATACTGATTGGTTCTATCGTAAGGCCGGCGCGCGGTTAGTGGTGGCTATTGTCCATGGGTGCAGTGTTGTCGGCGCTGCAATTCGCGGAACCTTGTTAGGGCAGGTTCATCGAACAGTAGAGCTGGTCTCACGTCATCATGGACCTGGTGGAATAATGGCGCGTGCTACTAATGCCGGAACCATGGCGGTCTGGGTTTTGCTTGTATTAGCGCTAGTTTTGCTTTTGAGCTATCTCTAAAATTGAGTTCAGAGCGTGTGCGCTGAGTTGGACTATAGCGCATGATGCTCGCCTTTTAGTATTAATTTGAGGGCCTCAGGTTTCTCGTCCTTCATAAATGAAGGGCGAGCGTAAAATAGTTTTTGTAATAGATACTNGTGCACTCCGGCAANAATATCATAGGGTGGATGATTATCAGGCTTTCAAACATCCGCGCAGGAATGTTGCCTGATCTGTTGCAGCGCTCATCATCATTCTAAGATCGTTTCCCGCTAAAAGCATTCGTGCGCCTGCATTAATATAGCGATCCATCAATTCTCGGTCATAGACGCCGCCCATGCCGGCCCATGTTCCTGTTTGTTGGCACGCTTTAAAGACTCTTTCGTAAGCAGCGATAATTTTTTCATGACCAGGTTGATCGGGTAGACCAAAATCGATCATAAGATCGTTGCCGCCAACAAAGACCACATCAATGCCGTTTACCTCGGCTATTGCGGAAGCATTCTCGACACCTTTCTGTGATTCAACAGTAGCAACGATCAGCGTTTCAGCATTCAGAACTTTTGCAGCTTCACCGGCATCATGACGTACGAAGTCAAATTGTGGCATGTGTAGGTCTATAGAGCGATGGCCAGCGGGGGGATATTTTAATTTATCGACTATCTCACGTGCTTCATAAGCGGTTTCCACGTGGGGAAAAATAATTCCAAGTGCGCCGTTATCCAAAAGTTTAGTGGCCAAGTTTAAGTCCATTGTGGGCACACGGACGATAGGCGCTATGCCTGTATCGAGAGCGGTGATTGAAATCTGCACCGCATCGGCCAATGTCATGGCGTTATGTTCCATATCAATGAATAAGTAGTCATAACCGCAGGTTCTCATTATCTTCGCTATATCGACGGTCCTAGCTTGTCGAAGTAANATTCCGATTGCTAATTCGTTTTTTTCGAGACGCACCTTAGCGGGATTTTCGAGATGTACCATTAAGCTTCCTGACAAAAGGTAATAAATATTGCCAGTTTCTGTCGGATTTGCCGATTCCTTTTTGGTGGTGGCGCGAATAAGTCGTTCTGGAAGGGTGGCTTAATTGTGGGTAAACATTTGGTCATAAGTGCAGCACCTCCCTAAGCTTTATCTCGATCGTAGCATTGTTGTTATTCCTTTGGCCGCTTGGGAGCGTGATGCGACATTGCGTGTGGCAGCAAGTTGATCAGACCGACCCGCTTCAACGCCGCATCTTTCGAGCGGATCAAGATTTTACGAACTTTCAGAATCAACATGCCGGCCGAGCTCTCGCCGAAGAACCAATTGTCGATATCTTCATAGGTGACGCTGCCGGGCCGCGCCAAGGCCGCCTGATAATAAAAATGCTTAAGGTCGTCGGCAGTCAGCTTAATCGCTCGNGGCAAAGGCTCGCCGTCGAGGAACGAAGCCATTGAGGGATCTTCGCAATAGCCAATAAGCAGGTCAGCGATTTCTTCCGGCCGATACTTTGTCAGCCCGTCCAGCCGCCGCCCGTTTTGTTGAGCTACTGATTCCACATACCACGGCCTGAGCAGCGCGATCTCCTGCTTGATCGCTTTTCTGAACTTGTCGGCATTGCTGAGATCCTTTACGGGACTTGCGAAATTCACTGGGCAGGTCCAGCCTTCTAATTCCTTCTCCGAAAGTTCCTGCGGGCTCGGAGCCTTGTCGGGGAAATCCTCTAGGATTGGCCCATCAGTTGAACCTAAGAGGCCGATTACGGTTTGCAAAACTTGGCGTTGGAAATCCGGGGCATTCGCGGCACCAAATGGGCGTCCAAGCGGAAAAGGTACGAACAAGGCGCGCGGAGGCCGGAGACGCTCCGTATGCTCGCGGATCAGACTGATTTGAGCCGTTGGAATTCCCTCGCCTTCGATGTAATGTGCCAGCCCGCCCACGGCGCGCGTACATTGAGGTCAAANCCCCGCGAGAATCACACCGCTGACGTCATCTTCCTTGAGCCGTTGGGCAAGATCTTTGGCCACAGGCGCCTGATCAGTGGGCGGTGTAGCACCCATAAAGGCATAGTGGTAACGGGCGACCGAGCCGATGGTGCCATCGGCTGCTAATTCCCGTAGACGGTCAATCGGAAAAACGACATTGAGGTCTTGCTGAAATCCGGTCCGGTCGAAGTTATTGGAGATGTGGCTCATAATCAGGTCATTCATATCGGTATCATTTGGGATGATGCGATATTCGCCTACTCCCAGGGCGAAAGCCTTGTCCTGACGGCGGTGTAGGCCCGCCGTCGTGACGATGGCTACTCGCCGATCAGAAATAGGTGGACCGGCAACGCATTTGGTTTCTCCGAATTCTGGCAATTCCTGATTGACAATGCGGTCATAGGTTGCCGAAGGCATGTCTGCCATAAAGACCATAATCGATCTCCCCAAAGTAGCGTGAGTAAAAAAGTATTGGTGCTCAAGGTATGGATTCCCCTAAGGTCTGTCGATAACAAACGAGACTAATCATGCTGAGAATACTTGTATGTGTTTTTGGGATATTGGCGTGTCCCATTACATTCGCACAATCGATAGCATCTTTTCCAATCTCATCACTGGAAATCGATAGCGGCGAAAAACGACACCGTTTCACAATCGAGCTTGCGGTTACCCCGGAACAAAAAATGCGGGGCCTTATGTTTCGCAAACACCTGGATTCGGATAAGGGAATGTTATTTGACTATGGTTCTCCACTGGAGATTTCAATGTGGATGAAGAATACCTACATACCGCTGGATATGGTGTTTATCGATGGAAAAGGACGGATTTCCCACATCGTGGAGCGCACCATACCGATGTCGGAGGAATATATCGGCTCTAATGGCTTGGTAAGAGCTGTATTAGAATTAAATGGAGGCACAGTTTCTAGGTTGGGTATAAAGTTGGGCGATCAAGTCGCTCATGAAATATTTGGCAGCTCGCGATAATTTTTTTGTCAATGACGGTTGAACCGAAAAGCTCTTAAGCATACGGTGCATTATCGATCCTTTGGATGTCGGGGAGTGGCGCAGTCTGGTAGCGCACCTGGTTTGGGACCAGGGGGTCGGAGGTTCGAATCCTCTCTCCCCGACCATTGTTCTAAAGCGATTATATGAACGTAAACAACGACTATATCATGAAAATAGTCATGCCGGCATCTTGCGCTCAGTAAGCTGTCAGGGCAGAGTCTGTATCACATAATCTAGTTAAATAAGAAAAGCTCCGCATCTGGGGCAGGGAGGGTGGCGATGGGCAGACGATCAGCAGACGTATTATTGGATACATTGGCGCTTCATGGCGTCGATCAGTTTTTTTGTGTTCCAGGAGAGAGCTATCTTGGCTTTCTTGACGCCCTTTATGACGATCCGAAAATTAAAGGAATAACCTGTCGTCATGAGGGCGGGGCTGCTTTCATGGCGCTTGCCGATAGTAATATAACCGGCAAGCCGGGTGTCCTTTTCGCAAGCCGGGGCCCAGGAGCAACGAATGCATCAGTTGCAATTCACGCCGCCGATATTGGCGCCATTCCGATGGTCTGCTTTTTCGGTCAGGTTAGCCGCAAGCAAATCAATAAGTTTCCAAGCCAATATTATGACTATGTTCAGTCTTTTGGCCATTATTGTCGGTCGGTTGAGCAGGTAGACGTTGCAGAGCGACTGCCGGAAATTACTGCGCGCGCATTCCAACTAGCCCAGACTGGTACGCCGGGGCCAGTTATCGTTGCGTTACCAACCGATATTTTAAACGAGGAGATCGAAACTGAGCCCCGTGGTCCACAGACGGCATGGAAAGCCGAACCTTCGTCACGGGAACTAGAAGCGGTGACAGCTTTACTCGAAACTGCTGAACGGCCGGTTATGATCACAGGAGCTGAATCTAAAAGCCCTGCAGCGCGTCAGGCACTTACTACTTTTGCTGAACAATATGGCTTACCGGTACTTCCGAACCAGGTACATCAGCATGTAATATCCCACGATCATCCTAATTTTGCTGGTGCCATCGGTGGAGCGACACCGCAGTCGGTTAAGGAAACAGTTTGGAATGCGGATGTCGTGCTTGCGGTTGGTTCGCGCATGACCAATAAAGGATCGGTAGGGTTTACCGTCCCCTCGAAAGATCAGAAATTGATTCACATATACCCGGATGCGGATATGATTGGGCGGATCTATCATACTGAATTGGGCGTAGTTTCCTCTGGCGAGCCGTTTTGGTCAGCAATGATTGAGCGCAATGCGCCGCCGCCCTCGGAGGTGCGTAAGGCATGGGTTGCGCAATCACGCAAGAATTACACCGATACTTCGGTTTTTGTGCCACGCGAAGCGCCTGATGGCGTTGAGTTTGGTCATGTAATTAACGCAATGACCGATCAGCTGAATGATGATGCTTTGATTTCGGTTGATGTTGGTTGCTTCTCTAGTTGGCTTTTTCGTTATTATCCGTTCAAACAAAGCCAGATATTGATTGGAGCGGATTCAGGAGCAATGGGCATGGGAATCCCCGGTGCTATTGCGGCGGCGATTCGTCATCCTGACCGTCAGGTGGTTGGTCTAGCGGGAGACGGTGGTGCATTGATGACTGGTTCTGAAATCGCCACAGCGGTTCGGGAAAACGCTAACCTAACTATTTTTGTTTCTAACAACGGCCATTACGGAAGAATTCGAGAGCATCAAGAACAATCCAAACCAACGCGGGCGACTGGAATTAATGATCTGGTTAATCCGGATTTCGCGAGTTATGGAGAGGCCTTTGGCGCTAAAGGATTACGTATTCGAGCGCCTGAGGAAGCGGGGCCGGTTCTAGAACAAGCGTTAGCCCATAGGGGGCCGGTTGTTGTCGACGTAGATTCGAGCCTTGAAAATTTGAGTGCGGCAAATACCATTTCGGACCTGCAAGCAGCGGAGTAACATTATGGGCGAACTAGATAAAAACAATCAATTTAAGCGCGGGCTAAAAATTCGAACTGAAGTGCTTGACTCAGGCCGGGTTAATAAAGCCGTTGAGGAAGCTGATAATGACCCCTTCTTGGCGCCTTTCCAGCAGGCGGCAACCGAATGGGGGTGGGGCATGGTCTGGGATCGTCCTGGTCTTGATCGTAAGGTCAAAAGTATGTTGAGCGTTTGCCTGTTGGCTGCACTCGATAAGCCGGTCGAGTTGCAGCATCATATAGATGGTGCGATTACTAATGGGTGTACTAAGGAGGAAATTCGCGAGGTGCTGCTGCATGTCAGTGTTTATGCCGGTATGCCCGCAGGCCTGAACGCGGCGCGGGCTGCCAAGGAATTCTTTGACGAAACAGAGGGAAAACCTTAAGGAAAAACAAAATGGCGAAAGAAAAACTTGGTTTCATAGGGCTCGGCATGATGGGTGGGCCGATGGCGAGCAATCTGGTGAAGGCAGGCTATCCTATTATTGTGTGTGATCCGGTCGACGAAGCGGCGGAACGGCTCTTGGCAATCGGCGCTGAACGAGCAGCGACGCCAAAAGAAGTTGCTGAGCAGGTTGAAACGGTTCTGGTCAGCTTGCCAACACCCGACGTAGTAAAAACGGTTGCGACGGGGACGCATGGCTTGTGCGAAGGTAGCAAAATCAAGCGCTATATCGATCTATCAACCAGCGGTGCTATTATTGCTCAGGAAGTCGGTGCTGTGCTCGGTGAAAAAGGTGTACAGTGCTTGGATTGTCCGGTAAGCGGCGGCGAACGCGGTGCATCCGGTGGAACACTCTCGTTAATGCTTTCGGGGCCGGAAGATCTTTATGAAAAGGTGAAAGACATCCTGGCCTATATCGGTAATGCACCTTTTTATGTGGGTGCAGAGCCCGGCATGGCGCAAACCGCAAAAGTGGCTAATAACTATCTATCGGCTGTGGGTAATATAGCGACGGCAGAAGCAATGGTAATGGGTGTCAAGGCGGGTATTGAAGCTGAGACTTTGCTCGAAATATTTAATCGGTCCAGTGGAATGAATCGAGCGACTGAGGATAAGTACCCAACTTTTGTCTTGCCCCGAAAATTTAAGTCCATGCGCACTCTCCTAATTCATAAAGATGTTAACTTATGCGTTGAACAGGCGGCCGATATGGGTGTCCCCATGTGGTTAGGATCTCAGGTACGTCAGTTTCTCCAGTTTGCTTTGACCCAAGGCCATGGAGAAGATTCTTCGATAGGACTTATTCGCTTAATTGAAAAATGGGCTGGCGTGGAAGTTAAGGGAAAGGATGCCTAAGGTACTTGAGATCGTTGCGATAGCTGTGTAAGCAGAAAGAAATTAGTACGCTCTTAAGAGGTTTTCTATGCACGTACGTATTTACAAGCCCGCAAAAACCGCGATGCAGTCAGGGCGGGCAAAAATTAAGGATTGGGTGCTGGTATTCGAGCCCTCTGATCGTTCCAAGCCGGATCCTATTATGGGATGGAATGGGTCGACTGATACGAAGCGTCAGGTAAGGCTTGAATTCGAAAGTCAGGAAAGTGCTATCGAATATGCTAAAGCTCAGGGTTATACCTATACGGTAGCACAAGTAAAGGAACGAAAGATCAAGCCAAAGGCTTATGCTGATAATTTCGCATTCCATAGAAAGGTACCTTGGACTCACTAGCTATTGTGGTTAATCGCAAGACCCCGTAGCTCAACCGGATAGAGCACCGGCCTTCTAAGCCGGGGGTTGTAGGTTCGAGTCCTACCGGGGTCGCCACTTTTCAAATATCACTTAATAAAAACAACACCTTAGTATTTTGTAGTCACTTTGTTGTTTTAGCTGTAGTCACTTTCAGGGGCAGGTAATCCG